>NZ_JARFVE010000012.1:0-229660 GCF_029194105.1 Rhizobium mulingense
TCATTCGCGACCACCTTTGCCAGCAGCCTGAAGAAGGTCGAGTCGCGCAACGGTTTGAGAAGCCAGATGGCGCAATAGAGGTTTCGATCAGGGGACCCGACGAACAAGAATGCAGCAGCCGGAACCAGAACCGCGAGCAAATCGATCACGAGGGCCGTCATCCCGCCCGACAAGCGGTGTCGCCGTGAAAGCAATGTGCCGCTCAATTGGAGGACATAGGCCAGCCAAATTGCCGCAAGTAGCAGCTCAAAGACAAGCCTCTCCTGGCCAGTAAGGCCCTGCGTCGTCAGTGTAGCAACGACCAAGAGACCGATTGTAGCGAACAGCGCGTTGAGCGGCGTCGAAATCTTTGAGAAAGGCACTGCCGACATTACATACTCCCAACCGCCCGGCATTCGTCGACAACAGATACCTTCGGGCCACACACAAGGGAACGAGGGACTGATGCAATGTGTCTTCGCACCAAAGAATTTGGCAGCCGGAATCGCGCTAGAACATTTCACAGGGAATGTAGATCATCCGAACAGCGAAAGGGATGCTCGTGACCTGGCGTCACCTTGTTCATGGACGCCTGAACAAGGCGCTTGTGACGCGCTTCGACGCCAATAATCCCATGCAATCGGCGCACAGGACAGGTTCTGGCCATTCAATCGTTGCAATGAAAATGGCACTGCGCGACGGTAAATTTCGGCCGCGACCACCTGTTTTCGGATCTTGAATTTTGAGCCTGGTTTCGCCAATTGATCGGCGCAAATTGCATTTCTTTGGAGAATCCGAGCACATGACGATAACTGTCGAACAGACCGCTGAAAGCCACGTCTTTGAGGCCGATGTTGCCCGCCTTTTGCATATGATGGTCCACTCCGTTTACTCGGACAAGGGCGTTTTCCTGCGCGAATTGATCTCGAATGGCGCCGATGCCTGCGAGAAGCTGCGCTATGAGGCGATCGAGACGCCGTCGCTGCTGGCGGCCGATCCCGAGAGCCGCATCACGCTGCGGCTTGACGAAGACCGCCGGCAGCTTGTCGTGGAGGACAACGGCATCGGGATGCGGCGTGACGAGATGATTGAGGCGCTCGGTACGATCGCGAGGTCGGGGACGCGGGCGTTCATGGAGCGGATCGCAGAAAACAAGGCCGCTGAAGGCGCACAATTGATCGGACAGTTCGGCGTCGGCTTCTATTCCTGCTTTATGGTCGCCGAGCATGTCGATGTGATTTCCCGTCGCGCCGGCTCAGAGGAGGCCTGGAAATGGTCCTCGGACGGGAAGGGAAGCTATAGTGTCGAGGCGGCAAACCTCGTCGAAGCGCCACCCCGCGGCACGCGCATTGTCCTGCATCTGATGGAAGATGCCAAGACGTACACCTCAAGGTGGACTGTCGAACGAATCGTCAAAGAACAATCCGGTCACGTCCCGGTCGCGATCCGTATTGTCGACAAACCCGATGGCGAGCCGGTCCAGATAACGGACGGGACTGCGCTGTGGGCCAAATCGAAGAGCGAAGTCAGCAAGGAAGACTATACCGACTTCTACCACGGCCTCTCTGGCCAATACGACGAACCGGCCCTGACTGTGCACTTTCGTGCCGAGGGGCGGCACGAATACACAGCCCTGGCGTTTGTACCGGGAACGCAGCCGTTCGACATGTTTGATCCGGAACGCAAAGGAAGGATGAAGCTTTACGTCAAGCGGGTCTTCATCACCGACGATGCGGAACTGATGCCCAGATATCTGCGCTTCGTCCGAGGGCTGATCGACACGGCTGATCTGCCGCTCAACGTTTCTCGCGAGATGATCCAGGAGAGCCCCCTCCTTACGGCAATCCGCAAGGGTGTCCCGAATAGGGTTATCACAGCGGTCGAGAAACTGGCTGACGGCGACCCGGAGACCTATCTCAAGTTCTGGGAGAATTTCGGACCCGTTTTGAAGGAGGGCATTTACGAGGATTACGAGCGGCGCGCGCAATTGATGGCGCTTGCACGATTTCACACGTCGGCATCGCCGGAAGGGCACCGTTCACTTGCCGAATACGTCAAAGACGCCAAAGAAGGCCAGAATGCCATCTACTATCTTGCGGGTGGCAGCCTTGACCAGCTGAAGGCGTCGCCGCAGCTCGAAGGTTTCCGGGCGCGAGGCATCGATGTGCTGCTGCTAACCGACTCGGTCGACAGCTTCTGGGTGGTGAACGCGCCGGAATTCGAAGGAAAGGCGTTCAAATCGATCACGCAGGGAACTGCGGACCTGGCACGATTTCCAAGGCTCGACAATCAAACGACGCCGGAACAAGACAGCGCCGGTTTGGCGACATTTATTGGCTTCGCAAGAGAAAAACTGACCGGTCAAGTCTCCGATGTTCGGGCATCCGACCGCTTGACGGAGAGCGCGGTCTGCCTGGTTGCGCCGGAGGACGGCTATGACAGGCAGATGGAAAAGATCCTGCAAAACGCAGGTCGTCTCCAAGGAGCCACCAAACCGATCCTCGAAATCAACCTGGCACATCCCGTGATTAAAGCCATCGCGGCCGTCGAGGACGATGCGTCTTATCAAGAGGACGCAACGTTCCTGTTGCTCGACCAAGCGCGCATTCTCGACGGCGAACGGCCACAAGATCCCCGAAAATTCGCGCAACGGCTGGCGAGGGTTTTCGAGAGGTCAGTTCGGTCGTAGGGTTAGCCTGTTCACGCTTTGCTTACCGACGTGGCGATCTTGCTGGGTCAGCTCAAACCCGCTCGGCGCCATGTCAGGAGCCGAGCCTTCCCGGCCCCCAAGGCCAAGGGTTACATCAGCTTGCTGTCGCGGCCCTCGCGGCTCGGGACAATGCGCATCATCACCGGCTGGCTGGGGTTCGATGGCTGCGAGGAGTTCCGTTAATGCTCCAAAGTGCTCCCGCGCCGTCCTCAGTACATCAGCGCCGGCGATAGGAAGATCGATGACGGCTTCGAGCGCACGAACGACACGGCGGGCAACTCGGCGGATTTCACGAGAAGACATATCGGATTTCAGGATCTCCGTCGCCAGAATGTATTTGGCGCGGTAGCTCGTCGCGTTCTGGGAGGAGAGCTGCCATTGGCGGTAAATCTGTTGCATGGCGTCTTAACGCGTCAGCTGCCGAAAACGTCGCCCATCATCTGCAAACACAGTGAATCGCATTTTAACTAAAACTTAAGCGTAAGTTAGCTGTGTCTTATTAAACTGTCGCGCTTGGGGCCGGCGCTGACCCCTGCATGTATCGATGAGGGCGTTCAAGCTGTGCCCGCAACCGCACGAACATGCTGGCGGAAAAACTGCCGGAACTCCTTGAAGCTCTCAAAGCCCAGCGCGTTGGCCACTCTGACGACCGTTGACGGGGAAACCATGCAGCGGTCGGCGAGAGAATGGGCAGTTCCAAATGCGACGATTTCCGGATGAGCTAGTGCTAGGCGAGCAACGCGCTCCTGCTGCTCCGGCAGCCGAAGCCCGGTGGCGACGATGAATTGCTTCAACTCACTGATACTGGTGGGCTTCGCAGCAGTCATGATGATGCGCTCCTCATTGTCATCGCGCCGACTTCGGCCATTTCCAAGCTAGGCGCGGAATTTAGCCTGGATGAATTCGAACGCCTTCGCCGTGTATTCCTTCGGCGTCGCAACGGCAGGATCCTGTTCCGCCTCGACAACCAGCCAACCGGCGTAGCCACTGTCCTTCACGAACCGCACAATCGGGTCGAAATCTACAACGCCGTCGCCGGGAACCGTGAACATGCCGTTTCGCACGCCGTCATTGAAACTCAGATCCTTTGACTGGACCTCGGCGCGGATTGCCTTGCGAACGTCCTTCAGATGGATGTGAACGATACGGTCGCCGAACCGCTCGATCAGTCTCGCATAGTCGAATCCGGCTGCTGCGGCGTGTCCGGTGTCAAGAAGAAGCCCAGTTTCCGGCCCAACCGCTCCAATGATGTCGGAGATCTCTTCGAAGGTCTCCGCGACCATCATCAGGTGGTGGTGATAGGCAAGCCTAAGGCCGTATGTGTCGAAGAGCCGCTTTCCGAACTCAGTCAGGCGGGATGAATATCCGGTCCTGTGCGTAGACGGCATGAGAAGGCGGCGGGACATCGGCTCGTCGAGCGGCGAGCCGGGCGTCATCATCGCGACCTCGCCATACACGAGGACACTGCATCCCATGGCCTTCAGAAGTTCTGCGTGCGCAGCGACGGAAGCCATCTCCTCATCGACCGACTTCTCTGCCAGTTGACCGGAGTGCCATCCCGATGCGAGGGCAAGGCCGTTACTGTCAAGCAGCGGCTTCAGGACCGATGCTTCGCGCGGAAACTTCCTTCCCAGCTCGACGCCGGCATAACCGTTGGCCGCGGCATCGCTCAAGCATGTATCAAGGGAGATATCGGCACCGAGATCTTCGAGGACATCATTCGCCCACGACAGCGGGCTCACGGCTAGTCGCGCCTTCGACGAAGGCAGGGTTGATTGCTGGCTCATTGAATCTCTTTCGTTGTGCTGACTGTTGATCTGCAATGCCACAGGGACAGACGACTCGGCCTAAAGCTCTCCGACCAGAAACTGCGCCCGGCCTCGGCCAAAGGACCAGTCCTCGTCCGTGTTCTGCGTGAAGGACACCATCACGTCGGTGGAGGCTGTTCCGCATCTCTCCTGGAGAGCCGAACAGAGAGCCTCGTAGAAGGTCGTCTTCTCTTCGGTCGAACGTGGACGCGAGACGACTTCGACCATCACAAAACGGTCCGTCCGCGGGATATCGAGTCCTGTGTCGAGAGCACGGAGATGGCTCGGCTCGTGTTCGTTGAGGATCTGGTATCGATCCCGCTCCGGAACGTTGAAAGACCTGACCATGGCATCGTGCGCGGCATCGAGCAGCGTATCGATCTGCTCCGCGCTGCGACCGCGATAGATGTGGAACTTCATGAGTGGCATTGGGGTGTCCTCGAACCTGATTGTCGTTGGTCTCGGCGAGCTGTCAGGCGTCCCGTTTCATGATCCATTCGACTTCAGGAGCCGGAATGAAGCGCCACTTCCGAAGGGGCCCAGCCGACGTTGAGGTAGTACATTTCGAAACCATAAGGTGCTCCGCAAGGATGGTGTCCCCTTGGAACCAGAACTACGTCCCCGTCGGAAACTGCCATCGTTTCGTTCAGCCTGCCGTCGTCGGTGTAAACACGCTGGATCCCAAATCCTTCGCCTGGATTGATTCGATGATAGTAGGTCTCCTCGAGGTACGTGATCCGCGGAAAGTCATCCTCGTCATGCCGATGAGATGGATAGCTCGACCAGTGTCCCGGCGGAGTGAACACCTCCGTTACGAGAAGGCTGTCGCAATAGTCCTCGGTCTCCATCGCGATGTTGTTGATGTACCGGGTGTTCGTCCCCTTGCCCCGTTCTGTGAGCGAGATGCCATCGGGCCCAATACGCCGCGCTTCCTGGCCGCCCTTACCCGGCGCGGAGCATACGGCAATCGTGCAGTCCGTCTCTGCCCTGGCGCTCCATTCGCGATCATTCGGAACGTAGAGGCAATGCGGCGGCGTCTTCTCGAACACGTTCATCCGCTCGCCCAGAACGCCCCATTCCTGCCCGGCGGCGGTAATCGAAGCCTTGCCTTCCACCATGACGAGGATGACTTCTTTGGCTCCCGTCTGCGCGGAGGCGTGCTCGCCTGCACGCAGCCTGTAGAGTGAGAAGCCGACATACCTCCAACCCGCAGACTGCGGAGTGATTTCGTGTACCTTGCCATGACGGCCGAAAGGCTTGCGTAGAAGATCGCACATTCGGGGCTCCTCAATTCACCAGGCTCTGCAGGCTGATACTCCGCAGATACTGCGAGCGAGCCGCTTCTGATTTCTCAGTGCGGCCGACTTCCGGCACAGCCACGTCCCACCAGAAGCCGCCGCCGGCTTCACCGGGGCCGGGCTTCGGATCCGTGTCGATGACGATTACCGTCGGACGGTCCCTGCCTCGTGCTTTCGCGATTTGCACTTCGAGATCCGCAATGTTCTTCGCCTTGACCGCATGGGCGCCCATGGAGGCGGCATGCGCTACGAAGTCGATCTCCGGCTGAGCCTCGATGTTGCAGTCCTTGTAGAGATTGTTGAATTCCTCGCCGCCGCAATGCATCTGCAGTCGATTGATGCAGCCGTAGCCCCTGTTGTCGGTCAGGACGACGGTGAACGGGATCCGGCGCATGACCGCCGTCGCCAGTTCGGAATTCGCCATCATGTAGCTGCCGTCGCCTACGAAGCAGACCACCTCTCGCTCCGGCATCGCCAGCTTGATTCCGAGCGCACCTGCAAGCTCATAGCCCATGCAGGAATAGCCGTACTCCATGTGATATCCGCCCTGCGCAGGCTGCCAGAGGAGCTTCAGGGCACCGGGCATCGTTCCCGCGGCACACATAGCAATCGTCTTATCGGTGGATACCCGTTGCACTGCTCCAATCACCTGGGCATCGGTCGGCAGATAACCGTCGGGCTTGTTCTCCGGCGCGGCGCAGTGCGCATCCACCTTCGACAGCCAGGAGGTTCTCGATTGCGGATCGAAGGAAGAAGCCTTGTGGGATCCGAGACGGCTGGAGAGCTCCTCCAACGCTACCCGGGCGTCCGCGATCAGGCCGACAGCACCGTGCTTCTCGGCGTCGTATGGCTGGGTGTTGATCGACACAAGTCTCCGCCCGGGTTTGCCGAACAGTGCCCAGGAGCCCGTGGTGAAGTCCTGGAAGCGGGTGCCTACACCGATGACCAGATCTGCATTGGCGCAGAGTTCGTTCGCCGCTGCGGACCCATCCACGCCCGCCGCGCCGAAGTTCATCGGATGTGACTGAGCGAGAGCGGATTTACCAGCTTGCGTCTCGACGACCGGGACGCCGTGGCGTGTCGCGAAATCGGCAAGCGTATTCTCGGCCTCGGAATATATCACCCCGCCCCCACAAACGATGACCGGGCTGGTAGCACCGCGGATGAGCTGCGCTACGTCCTCGAGGTCACGCCGATCCGGCTCGGGGCGACGAATCCGCCATACCTTCGGCTCAAAAAACTCAGCGGGGTAGTCGTGAGCCTCGGCCTGCACATCCTGGCAGAAAGCGAGCGTTACGGGACCGCAGTTTGCAGGATCGGTCATGACGCGGAGCGCGCGCGGCAATGCCGTCAACAATTGCTCCGGGCGATGGATCCTGTCGAAATACTTGCTGACGGGTCGCAGGCAGTCGTTCGCTGACAGGCTGCCATCCTCGAAGTCCTCGACCTGCTGGAGAACCGGGTCGGGACGACGATTTGCGAAGACATCGCCGGGGATAAACAAAACTGGAAGCCTGTTGACGTGAGCCAGTGCGGCTGCCGTGACCAGGTTCGTCGCGCCGGGTCCGATCGACGATGTGACAGCATGGGCGCGTCGGCGCTTGCTCGCCTTCGCGTAGGCTATCGCGGTATGGGCCATGGTCTGCTCGTTCTGGCCGCGCCACGTGGGAAGGGCATCGCCGATGCCTTCGAGAGCCTCGCCAAGTCCCGCCACGTTGCCGTGGCCGAAAATCGCCCATACCCCCTCGATGAAGCGGTCACCCTCCTCGGTCATCTGGACGGAGAGAAAGCGAACCATGGCCTGTGCCGCGGTCAATCGTATGGTCGTCATGTCAGTTTCCTTTCGCGGCGCTGCGCGCCTTGTCCCAGACGCCGCAGAGGCGTTCGAAACGAGACGCCATGTCGGCGACCGCGGCTTCGTCGGACAGATCGCCCTTCATCCAGGCGCGTGCCACGTCACCGAAGATCGTCCGGCCAACGGCGAAGCCCTTCACAAGCTCGAAAGACGCGGCAACCTGGAACGACGCGGCGAGTTCCGCTTCGGGGGCATCGAGACCTAGAACGACGATCCCGCGCGTGTTGTCGTCATTGCGCTCGATCGCCCGGATTGTGTTTTCCCAGCCCGCTCTCGTCTTCATAGGCTCGAGTTTCCACCAGTCGGGATAGACGCCGATGTCGTAGAACTGCTGGATAAGTGTGGCGGTGGTGTCCTCGTCGACGGCGGAAACCTTCGATGGGATGATCTCCAATAGAAATTCCAGGCTGTTGCGACGGGAGGCCTCGTAGAGCCTCTTGACCGTCTCCTCCTGATTGGCGCGCTGCTCTGCGCTGTCGGAGGGATGGCAGAAGCAAAGGACCTTGACGACATTGTCGCGAGCCCATTCGTCCAGGCCACCGCAATCCAGGCCCAGTTCTGGTTCAAGCGTCAGCGGACGCGATCCGGGCCATTCGCAGGGTCGTCCGACCCACAGCCCTGTGCCAACGGCCGCATGAAGTGCGCGCCGACCGATCCGATTGTCGCACAGGATGCCATATCCGGCTCTGCCGTTCTGGACACGCTGTGCGGCCTGCAGGCAGAGAAGCTTGAAATCACCGCCGCGCTCCAGCGTGTAGCCCGACATCTCTTCGAGCTGCATGCGGTGGTCGAAGGCGAAGACATGCATGCTCGGCCAGTCGCCGCTGCGGTTCGTCGACCAGTGAATCTGTTCCAGCTCCTGATCGTTGCGGAGGTCCGGCCGCTTCACGCCGCGTTTCAGAAAGAACCGCAGTTCCTTCAGGCTCGGATATGCAGGAGTGCAACCATGGCGACTGACGGCGAACGCGCCGCAGGCATTTGCGTACTCGAGCGTCTTCGGCCAGGTTTCGCCGTCCAGCCATCCCTTCAGCAGGCCGGAGAAGAACCCGTCCCCGGCGCCGAGTACGTTGAACACGTCAATCGGAAAGCCGGGTCCGGACTGCGCATCATCGAGACTATCGGGAACATCGGCTTCGATCGCGACTGCGCCCTTCGCGCCTCTCTTGCAGACGAGCGTGGCATTCGACACCTTTCGGACGGCCCTGAGGGCTTCGATCGTGTTCGTCGACCCGCCAGCGATATGGAATTCCTCTTCCGTGCCGACGATGAGATCGAAGAGATGCAGTGTCGACTGTAGTTTCGCGGTCACCATGGCACTCTCGACGAATCGGCTCTCGCCGTCGCCGTGGCCCGCAACGCCCCAAAGGTTCGGCCGATAGTCGATGTCGAGCGCAGTCTGCGCGTCAGTCTTGCGCGCAACTTCGAGTGCCTTGAGGACAGCGGCCTCGGTTCGAGGATGCGAAAGATGGGTACCCGTTGCCACCACGGAACGAGCATCGGCGATGAAGCCCTCGTCGATATCATCGACCGACAGGGCCATGTCGGCACAATTCTCGCGATAGAAGATCAGGGGGAACTGCGACTCGTCTCTGATGCCGAGAAGCACAAGTGCGGTCAGTCGTTCCGGATCCGTCGCCACGCCGCGCGTGTCCACGCCTTCTCGAGCAAGCTGCTCGCGGATGAACCGCCCCATGTGTTCGTTCCCGACGCGGGTAATGACGGCGCTCTTCAGCCCGAGACGGGCGGCACCGCAGGCGATGTTCGTCGGACTGCCGCCGATGTATTTTCGGAACGACCCCATGTCTTCGAGGCGGCCCCCGACCTGAGCGCCGGAGCTGCGTCCGATCGTGATCACATCCAGGTTCTTGTTCATGAGCGTTTCCAATTTTCAAGGTTGACGGACTGTTATCTGTAGAGATCCGGTCGTGGAGGGAGTTCGAAGCGCACAGCCTGTCCATCCGTCTCCTGGGCGCGAACGCAGGCGTCAGCCGTAATGGCAGCGACGGCATCCACGTGCGGGGAACCAAGCAGTTCCTCGCTTCTATCTAAGACAATTGCATCCGGTGCGCTTGACGATTTGACCGCCTCGGCGGAGGGTCTGTGGACATCGCTCAATGCGACAATTCTTGCGCCAGCAAGAACCTGATTGATACGGCGAACGTGCTCGCGTCCAATCGCGCCCGTTCCAATGACCCCAATGCGCAAGACCATTATTCCGCCTCCTCCCTCATCCGGTTGCGGTCACCAAATCGCGACCGCGAATTCGATCTGACGGCGGGAGGGGTATGTGCTCCCGCCATCGTCAACATCAGCCGATGCGGACAGGTTGTTTCTTCGAGACGGACTCGATTGCACCAAGCGCGATTGCCAGAGCATTACGGGCGTCGATGCCAGTCGGTGCGTCTCCAATCTTGCCTTCTCGTACAGCGTTGACGAAGGAGGCAAGCTGGGCGGTGTAACCCTGCATGAAGTGGTCGGTGTCACGACGCCACGTGTCGTTCGACACGCCGTCCTTGTCGAAGAGCGTCATGCTGGAACGACGGACATCGCCCATCGTGACCATGCCGCCGGAGCCGAACACTTCGCCACGGATGTCGTAGCCGTACATTGCGCAGAAGTTCGCCTCCGCAACGGCAATGGAACCATTGTCGAAGCGAATGTTAACGACTGCGGTGTCGAGGAAGCCCTTGTCGCGCGCATCCGGACGAACGAGGGCGTCAGCCATGGCGAAGACTTCCACGGGATTCGCGCCGGGGTTCAGCCACAGAAGGGTATCGAAGTCGTGGATCAGCGTTTCGTAGAAGATCGTCCAAAGGGGGATCTTGTCGGGATCGGCGCCGAACGGACCCGGATCGCGCGTCAGCGAACGGATGAGCTGCGGAGCGCCGACCTTGCCTGCGTCGATGGCCGCACGGCCCTCGGCGAACGCCTGGTCCCAACGGCGGTTGAATCCGACCTGCAAAGGAACGCTAGCGGCTTTGGCAGCAGCAATGCCACGATCGGCATCTTCAAGCGTCAGTGCCATCGGCTTTTCGCAGAAGACAGCCTTTCCGGCTTCTGCCGCCTGTACGAGGACGTTGGTATGGAAACGAGCCGGCGTTGCGATGATGACGGCATCGAGACCCGGCTGCGCCAGCATTTCAGCGACATCAGTATAGGAAGCATCGACGCCCAGCTTGCCAGCAAGCTTTGCGGCAGCGCCCGGCGCGGGGTCCGCGATTGCTACGAGTTCAGCGTCCACGAGCCTCTTGGCGACGCTCTCGCCGTGGAAGGAGCCGATGCGTCCAGCGCCGATGAGACCGATGTTTACAGTTTTGACCTTTGCCATGACTTGTATCCTGTGTGGGAAATTAGAGAGTGAATGCTTCACGGAAGGAGATCAGCGCGGCATCGGAATCTCCGGCAGCCCAGGCTTCCATTCCGATCGGGCCGGAGTAACCCATGTTCTTCAGGGCTTTCGCGATGCCCTTCCAATTGACTTCGCCAGTACCCGGCTCGCAGCGGCCAGGCACGTCGGCAACCTGGATCTCGCCGATCCACGGAAGCGATTTGCGGCACAGCTCGATCAGGTTCCCCTCGCCAATCTGTGCGTGGTAGAGATCGAGGTTAAGACGGAGACGCGGATGGTTGATGCTGGAGACCAGAGCGAGCGTGTCTTCCGCGCGTCCGAATGGAACACCCGGATGGTCAACGGGCAGGTTGAGGTTCTCGAGCGTGAAGATGACGTTCTCTTCCTCAGCCATGTCAACGATGCGACGCAGCGTATCCTGCGCCTTCAGCCACATGGCACCTGTTACGACTTCAATCGGCTGAACAGGCAGGCCGCGGTCACCGAGGCCGGTCCCATGAAGATTGAGGCGCTGAACGCCGAGACGCTTGCCGACCTGCGCAGTCTCGCGTGCAGTCTTCAGAAGCGCATCCGCACCCTCGTCGTCGGTCAGACGGCCCGTTAGGTAACCGTTCATGATGGTAAAGGTCGCGCCAGTTGCTTCAAGCTTGGAAAGGTCATGCTCCGGCCAGTTCCACAGGCCAACGCCGAAGCCCAAGTCCTTGAGGCGCGATGCACGCCATTCGATCGGGCTGTCACGCCACAGCATCTCGGCGCACGCCGCCAGGGGAAACGGAGAAGAAATGGAATTGCTCATTGGGGTTGTCCCTGATTTTCTGGGTATGGATGTCCATGGCCCGGCGCCTTCGCGCCGAACCGAGTTTGCCTTTTCGTAGACTGTTCAGATCGTCCCGCCGAGCTCCGCGGACAGGGACTGAAGTTCCTTGCCGCCAGCCATCAGGTTCTGGAGGCCATCAAGGTTGATTTCGTCCTTGGCGAAGGTGCCGAGCGTCTTGCCACGGTTCAACGCCGTGAAGCGGTTGCCCACGGCGTAGGCGTGACGGACGTTATGGGTGATGAAGATCACACCCAGCCCCTTGTTGCGCACCTGATCGATGTACTTAAGGACCATCGAGGTCTGCGCTACTCCGAGGGCGGAAGTCGGCTCGTCAAGAATGAGAACCTTCGCCCCGAAGTAGACAGCGCGGGCAATTGCCACGCACTGGCGTTCCCCGCCGGATAGCGTACCGACGGCCTGGCCGGGCTCGCGGACATCAATGCCAATCTTTTTCATCTCCTGGCTGGTGATGCGATCCGCGAATTCCATGTCCATGTACTTGAACGGACCGAAACCCTTGAGCGGTTCGCGCCCCATGAAGAAGTTCCGCGTTACCGACATTAGGGGGATCATCGCCAAATCCTGGTAGACTGTGGCGATCCCGGCATCGAGCGCTCCGCGTGGCCCGTTAAAGGAATGCGACTTGCCTTCGACAAGAAAGTCGCCCGACGTGGGCTTGAATACGCCGGACAGCGTGTTGATCAATGTCGACTTGCCCGCACCGTTGTCGCCAAGCAGGCAGAGCACTTCCCCTGCGTGGACACTCAGCGAAACGCCGTTGAGAGCGATGATCGATCCGAAATGCTTTACGAGATTCCTGACCTCGACGAGTGGCGTCTGAGTGTTGCTCATCAGCGTTCTCCCGTCACGCGCTTGCGAATGATGTTGTTGAAGATGACCGCGGTGAGCAGCATGCCGCCGAGGAAAACCAGATACCAATCCTGGTCGATGGAGGTGTAGGTCAGGCCGATCAGGACCATGCCGAAGACGATGGACCCGAAGAACGCGCCGATTGCCGAGCCATATCCTCCGGTCAGGAGACATCCGCCGATGACCGCTGCGATGATTGCTTCGAACTCCTTCTGGAAGCCGCGGCGTGCATCTGTGGAGCCTGCGTCGAGGACGGTCAGAATGGCTACGAGAGTGGCGCACATGGCGGTGGCAATGAACAGCGTAGTCTTCACGCGAGCAACGGGGACACCGGACTTGCGCGCGGCCTTCGGGTCGCCGCCAGAGGCGAAGATCCAGTTGCCGAACCGTGTGCGGAGGAGAATCCACGTTGCGAACAACGCAATGAAGACGAACCAGAGGATTTCCACCGGAATGCCAGGGACCCTGGGCGCACCACTTGGGAAGGTCTCAATGATGCCGTTGCTTCCGAGCCAGGAAAACAGCCCCGTGAAGGCGTCGCCAGAAAAGATCGGCGCAATCGGGCTGTCAGCGGCAGCTTCTTTCATGCCGCGAAGCTGGGTCGCGCCGCCGCTCGCCCACTTCAGGCCCACGAGCGTCAGACCGCGGAGAATGAAGAGGAATGCAAGCGTGACGATGAACGACGGCAGGCCCGTCCGCATGGTGAGCTGAGCGTTGACGACACCAATGACCGCAGCGAATGCGAGCGCGATCAGGATAGCGACGCTTAGCGGCAGGTGAAGGACAACCAGGGCGGTACCGAAGACGAGGCCAGCGAACGCGACCATGGATCCAATGGAAAGGTCAAACTCGCCGCCAATCATCAGCAGCGCCGCACCAACCGCAAGGATTCCAAGCTGGGCTGCGGGAGCCATGAAGTTGACAACGCCTGCGAGCGTGAACATGGCGGGGTTGGCAGTGAAGAAGAAGAAGATCGTTACGAGAACCAGTCCTGCCACGGCGCCGAGTTCCGGGCGACGTGCGAGCGTGGTCATGGTCGAGACCTTCTTCAGGCGCTCGTCGGATCGGGAAGCGGTCCCGTTCTGTTCGTTGGCCAGGGTCATGGTCGTACCTCAAAGATGAAGAGTTAGTCGTGCGCCACCTGTATCCGGTCAGACCGTATTGGGATCGGATGTCGGGCGATGATGGCGGCCCCCGCAGGAGGGGCGGGAGCCGCCTCGGGTCCGCTTAGCGGATACCCTGGGAGGATTTCTCGATAACCGAGGCTGCTGCGTCCTTCTCGACAAAGCTCGGGCCGGAGGCGACGTTGCCAGCGGGGATCGTGCCATAGCGGGCATTGAGCGCAAGGAAAGTCACAGGCAGGTAGCCCTGCAGATAGGGCTGCTGGTCGACGGCGAAGAGCGCCTTGCCCTCAGACACAGCTTTCAGGAAGCCAGCCGACAAGTCGTAGGAAGCAACCTTAACCTTGTCGCCATTGCCCATCTTCTCAACGACGGCGACAGCACGCTCGCCGACGAGCGGAGCGGACAGACCGAGGACGACGTCGATGGACGGATCGGAGGTCAGGGCAGCCTGGATCTTGGATTCGATTTCGGCCGGATCGGCAGTGGTCGGCAGAACCGTGACCTTGCCACCTTCGAAGCCCTTCTCGGTACCTGCGCAACGCTGGTCGAGTGCGGCGTTACCAACTTCCTGGTTGACGCACAGGACATGCTTCAGACCGAGCGACTTGAGCTTCGCGCCGACCTTGATGCCTGCCGGAGTTTCGTCCTGGCCGACATGGAGCTTGATGCCGAGCTTTTCCGCAGCAGCAATGCCCGAGTTCATGGAGATGACGGGGATGCCAGCGGCGACCGCTTTCTGAATGGCCGGGCCAAGCGCATCCGGATCAGGGTCGGAGATCACAATGCCCGCGGGGTTCTGGTTGGCTGCCGCTTCGATGAGCTGGCCCATCGCGACCATGTCGAAGGTTTCCGGTGCGCGGTAGTCGACCTTGACGTTGCTGTCCTTGCCAGCCTGCATCATGCCGTTCTTCACGATCGACCAGAAGGGGTCGGATGCCTGGCCATGCGTCACGGCGATGATGCTGATCTGTTCTTCGGCTTTTACGCCGACTGACCACGAGGCGGCGATGCCAACTGCAACCGCACACGATGCAAGCGTTTTGATAAATGCTTTCATTTTTCTCTCCTCCGATACCCGCCACTCCAAGGCGGTGAAATGCGCTACCGGTGCAAACCAATCTCCACCGGGTGCAAATTGTCGCGCTACCGGGTGCAAAACAGTTTGCCACCGGGTGCAAGCAGGTGCATATTATGCAAGAATGAGTTAAAAGCAAGCATTCATTTCATCGAAATCGAAAAATGGAATATATGTTCCATTTTCGGGAGGCAGCATGCGCAAAAGAGCAACGGCGAAGCAGGTGGCGGAGGCGGCCGGAGTATCGAAGTGGACCGTCATCAGGGCCTTCACACCGGGTGCCTCGATCGCCGAGGAAAGCAAGCGCCGTGTGCTGGAATCAGCGGCCGCCTTGAACTACACGCCGAATCTCCTTGCCCGCAGCCTTGCGACCAATTCGACACGTCAGGTCGCCGTGTTCGTCGACGATTTCGCCAATCCGCAGAAGCTGCCCTTTCTCGAGACGCTGACGGAGCAGCTCCAAGCTGCTGATTTGGTCGCAGTGCTGATCAACATCAACAATCACTTCAACCACGTACATGCGCTTCTGCATGCAGACCAGCGCCAGGTGGATGCAGTCATCCTGTTCGGTACTGCGTTTCGGGATGAGACCTTATCGGATCCGCAACTAGGTCATGGAACCCCTCCGATGTTCGTGCTCGCACGGGACAGCCAGATCGAGGGCGTTCCAGCCGTCGTGTGCGATGCCGAGCTCGCGCTGCGTGAGATCGTCGACCATCTTCATGCCCGGGGCTATCGTCGCCCCGGTTTCATGACCGGTGCACCGGCTCTCTCCACTGCCCTGAGACGCCGCCAGCATTTTACAGAGTTCTGGGAGCAGAAGGGGGTGCACCGGATCGAGCTTTTATCCGCGGAAAAGTATAGCGCCGAGGCGGGGGCACGCGGTGTTCGCGACTACCTTGCTGGAACGTCAGCCGAAGACAGGATCGATGTCCTGATGTGCGAGAACGACATTCTCGCGCTCGGAGCCATGGATGAGATGAGAGGAAAATTTGGCCTCAACGTGCCCAAGGATATGGCCGTCGTCGGATTCGATAATTACGAGCTGGGAGGGTCCTCAGCCTTTGGGCTGACAACCTACGAGCAGCCACGCCAGGAAATGGTAGAAGTGATTATCCGCATGATTTCGGGTGAACTTGAGCCAGAGACGGTGACTCTGCCGGGCAAGCTTGTAGTCCGATCATCTACCTGACTTTCAGCGGCGTCCATAATGATTCGCACATTCTGCCGATGTCGGAAAAGTGTATCCCGCATTGCATGCGGAATCGTGCGTTTAAATGCAAAACGACATGCCCGGCTCCTCCTTACCCCGGGCGCCAAATGTTTCGCGGCAGAGCCGTCGGCTGCTCACGGCTCTTTAGATCAGCATCACTCTTCAGCTTAAGCCCCGATCTGGAGGCCTCGCACGCCTTGCAGCAGCGCGCTCGCTCCGTTCGTCATCGCCGCTCTCGTGGCCCTCGGTCCGCTGCAGGCTGGAGCGCAGAACAATGCTGCGCCCGGCGGCAATCTCCCACAAGGCCAAGCTTTGCCAGATGTGTCACAGGAGGAAAGGTCTGCCGACTATTAAGAACACGCCAATCATCGCCGGCCAGCACGAGTCCTCTTGCTGATAGCTTTGCAGGAATATCGCAATGAAGAACGCACCGACGACCTCATGGGCCGGATCGCGAAGAATCTTTCCGACGACGACATGAAGGCGCTTGCGGCCTACTTCTCCACAATGCCCTGGCCCGCCTACCGCGAGCCGGCCGACGCAGCGAGCACTGGTTTTGGAGGCGCACCAGTTGGGTCCTGCTCTGAGCCGCGCTTCGGAGAAAGCAACACGTCGACCAGGCGACACAATCTTTCCTTCAGCCCGGACCTGCCCGCTGCTCTCATTCAAGGCGCGATGATACGCCACTTTCAATTCGAGCGTCGTATAGCCTTGGCCTGCCGGGAGACTCGAATTAACGGCACAGCCGCAGGCGCTGTCGAGTAACGTTGCAGCGTAACCACCATGTACTGAGCCGATAGGATTGAAGACCTTGTGAGATGGCGTTCCTCGAACACCACGCGCCCGCGCTCAAGCTCAACAAGAGCAAACACCAGCGTCTCACCGATCGGTGGCTGAATACCGGTCTGCATGAGGGCCGCCAACTGGTCGTGACCGTCGAGGCCATGGTTGCTGTCAAGGATGTTCATGCCACACGCCTTTTCTGCGCAGGGTCGGGCGCGTCGGGCGTCTTTTCGTCAATCCACGCCCGCGTCCCGGACAAGAGCTCGTCCGACAGGGTGGGATCATCAATCGCCCGGGCGAGGATGAGCGCACCAACCATCGCAGACAAGCTGCCGATGGCAGCTGTACGGCGTTTGACAGGATCAACACCCGGCATCATCTCGGTCAGAGTGACAATCTGCGCGGCGAGAACCTGCTCCATCGAAGCGCGTGCCTCTGGAGCCTGTTGCCGCATGAAGCCCGCGAGAGCGGCCATGGGGCAGCCCAGATCCGGGTGGTCACGATGGGGCCTAGAAAGATAGGTCTCGATCCAGTCGCTGATACCCTCTGTCGCTGATTGGCCGCCGACGGCATGGAGAATGGTCTGGGCGACCAGATCATCTTTTGACCGGAAATGTCCGTAAAAGCCGCCGTGGGTCAGCCGCGCGGCTTGCATTACTTCTGCGACGCTGACGGCATCAAAACCCTTCTGCCGGAAGAGGCGTCCTGCCTCCGACAGGATGCGGCCACGGTTCTTCGCCTTCTGCTCCGGGCTCACTTTCATTTGCGTTGTTCTCCCACCAATGTTGACATTTTGATGATAGCCAACATATTTAGATTCATTGATGACAATCATCATGAATATAGTTTCTATGCCGCGAAAGGGCAATACCATGACCGCCAAACCATCCGTCCTCATTACCGGCGCCTCTACCGGTATCGGCGCAGGCTACGCCGAGCGCTTCGCGCAGCGCGGCCACGACCTGGTACTCGTCGCGCGAAATACAGCGCGTATGGAGACCCTGGCCGAACGCCTGCGGGCTGAGACTGGCGTTGCAATCGACATCATTGCCGCCGACCTCGCTAATCCAGCAGAGCGCGCTGTGGTCGAAACACGGCTCAGCGACGATGCGCGGATCGGGATCCTCGTCAACAACGCCGGGACCACCCTGGCAGGGACCTTCGTGGAGCAGACGACGGACGACATCGAGCGGCTGGTGACGCTCAACACGACCGCTCTGGTGCGCTTGGCGCACGCCATCGCTCCGCGTCTTGCGCAAGCTGGGGAAGGTTCGATCATCAATATCGGCTCGGTAGTCGGCCTGGCGCCGGAATTCGGTATGGCCGTTTATGGCGCGACCAAGGCCTTCGCGCTTCACCTGTCGCAGGCCCTTAACCTGCAGCTCGGACCGCATGGAGTTTATGTCCAGGCGGTGTTGCCCGCCACCACCCGAACCGAAATCTGGGACCATGCCGGGATCGATGTCGATACACTGCAGGCGGTGATGGAAGTGAACGATCTGGTGGATGCCGCGCTTTCTGGCTTCGACCGGCGCGAGGCGGTTACCATACCGCCGCTGCACGATGTGGGCCAATGGGACGCATTCGAGGCGGCGCGTCAGGCCATGATCCCGGGTTTTGGACAATCCCGGCCGGCCGCTCGCTATCTCGCGGACGCCTGAGCCCGCTTCCAGCCTCCGAGATGAATCTAGATCAAAAAAACGAAAGAACTAACAATGACAGATACAGACCTGTTCAGCCCCTACGACCTTGGCGGCCTCGCGCTTGCCAACCGCATTGTCATGGCGCCGCTGACGCGCAACCGCGCCGGCGCGGGCCTCGTGCCAAGCCAGTTTGCGGCGGACTATTATGCCCAACGCGCGAGCGCAGGACTCATCATCACCGAGGCAACGCAGGTCTCCCAGCAAGCCCAAGGCTACCAGAATACGCCCGGCCTTTACACGCCGGAGCAGATCGCGGGCTGGCGCAAGGTGACCGACGCGGTTCATGCCAAGGGCGGGCGCATCTTCGTCCAGCTCTGGCACGTCGGCCGCGTCAGCCATGTGGACCTTCACGGTGGTGAAACTCCGGTTGCGCCGTCAGCAATCCGCGCCGAGACCAAGACCTTCGTGAACAATAGTTTTGCCGATGTATCCGAGCCGCGTGCGCTGGCGCCCGGCGAAATCCCGGGTATCGTCGAGGATTTCCGCAAAGCTGCCGCCAATGCGATCGAGGCCGGCTTCGACGGGGTCGAGGTGCATGGCGCGAACGGCTATCTGCTCGACCAGTTCCTGCGCGAAACCGCCAACATCCGCACCGATGTCTACGGCGGTTCGATCGAGAACCGCGCCCGGCTGCTGATCGAAGTGACGGCCGCGGTGGCAGGCGAGATCGGCGCACATCGCACGGGCGTTCGCCTCTCGCCGGTGTCGCCGGCCAGCGGCATCATCCCGTCGAGCGACGAGCAACTGCAGTTCAATCATGTGGTGGAAGCCCTAGACGGTCTCGGCATCGCTTACATCCATGTGGTCGAGGGCGCGACGGGCGGGCCGCGCGATGCGAAGCCTTTCGATTTCGACGCGCTGAAGCAGCGCTTTCAAAACACCTACATCGCCAACAACGGTTATGACCTTCAGCTGGCGACGTTGCGCCTCAGCCAGGACAAGGCCGATCTGATCGCCTTCGGCCATCACTTCGTCGCCAATCCCGATCTGGTCGAGCGGCTGCAGAATGGAGCTCCGCTTGCCCAGATGAACCCTGCCACGATCTATGGCGGTGGCGCGGAAGGCTATACTGACTATCCCACCGCTATCGTATCCACTGACGCCTGATCCGGAGGAGCAGCATCGTGAAGGCCTTCATCCTCGACCGCTACGGTAAAAAACAAACGCTGCGTTACGGCGACATGCCGGAGCCTACGCCCGGTGCTGACGACGTGGTGATCGAGGTTGAGGCAGCCGGTCTCAACCAGCTCGACTCCAAAATCAGGGACGGCGCGTTCAGGCCGATCCTGCCCTACAAGCCGCCGCTTGTGCTCGGCCATGACCTGGCCGGCTCCGTCATAAGGACCGGTGCAAACGTACGGCGCTTCAAAATCGGTGACGCAGTCTACGCACGTCCCCGTGACGGGCAGATCGGCGCCTTTGCCGAGCGCATAGCGGTTAAGGAGAGCGATCTGGCGCCGAAACCAGCCAACCTGTCGATGGCCGAAGCCGCGTTGATCCCGCTGGTTGGCCTAACGGCCTGGCAAGCGTTGGTGGAGCGCGCGCAGATCAAGCCGGGACAGAAAGTGCTGATCCATGCCGGGTCGGGTGGGGTCGGCACCTTCGCGATCCAGCTCGCCAAACATCTTGGCGCGATCGTTGCGACGACGGCGAGCGCCGCCAATGCCGCGATGCTAAAGGAACTGGGAGCGGATGTCGTCATCGACTATCGCAGTCAGAAGTTCGAGGAAGAACTGTCGAACTACGATGTCGTCCTCAACAGCCTCGACTCAACAACGCTGGAAAAATCTCTGAAGGTGCTCAAGCCCGGCGGCAAGCTGATCTCGATCTCCGGTCCGCCCGATCCTGCCTTCGCACGCGCCCAGGGCCTCAATGCGGTGCTTCGGCTGGTGCTGCGCCTCTTAAGTTCGGCCATCCGTCGCAAGGCGAGGCGCGCGGGCGTCGACTATTCATTTCTGTT
Organism: Rhizobium mulingense; assembly: GCF_029194105.1. NCBI lineage: Bacteria > Pseudomonadati > Pseudomonadota > Alphaproteobacteria > Hyphomicrobiales > Rhizobiaceae > Rhizobium > Rhizobium mulingense. The sequence continues at coordinate 20,545 of NZ_JARFVE010000012.1, forward strand.
CATGCGCGCCGACGGAAGACAGCTCGAGCAGATCACGAAACTCATCGAAGACGGCACGATCCGTCCAGTCGTGGATCGTACGTTCGCGTTCGAGAAGCTGAACGAAGCCTTCGCCTACATCGACACCGGTCGCGCCAAGGGAAAGGTCGTCGTCACGCTCAAGTGACGCGATATCTCGAAACAAGGATCGCAATATGAATACCAACACGCACAATGCGGACTGGAAGATAACACCAACCCAACACGTTGAGGCTGCCGGCACGCGTTTCGCTTATCGCCGGCTCGGGCCTGATGTTGGGGTGCCGATTGTGCTGTTCAATCACTGGGGCGCCAACCTCGACAATTTCGATCCTAGGATCGTCGAGGGTCTGGCGTCGGTTCGGCCGGTCTATGCGCTCGACTACCGCGGTGTCGGCAATTCCGGCGGCACGGCACCCCTCAGTGTGGCCGAAATGGCCGCCGACACGATCGCCACGATCCGGGTGCTGGGACTGAAGTCTGCCGACGTGATTGGCTTCTCGCTCGGCGGCTTCGTCGCACAGCAAATCCTCTTCGACGCCCCCGATGTCGTCCGTCGCGCCATCCTTGCCGGCACGGGGCCTGCGGGCGGGACCGGGATCGAGCGCGTTGGCCGGGTTTCGTGGCCGCTCAAGCAAGCTGCCTTCGGCCGCAAATCCGAGAATGCCGATCCCCAGCAATTCGATCTTGCGCTGGAAGACCTGGAGACGGCCATTGCGGCCATTCATGCCGAAGACGAGGCGGATAGCCCCTCTGGCAAGCCGCATCCCAAACCACGCGCTGCCAATCGTGGCGCTCTTCCCGCCTATCTTCCTCGTATCGAGGAGATCATCGAACCGGAGAGCCTAATCTGCGCCTGCGGCGGAGGCTTGCATTGCATCGGCGAGGATGCGTCCGAGCGGCTGGATGTCATCCCGGCGCAGTTTCGCGTCATCGTCACCCGTCGCCCCAAATATGCCTGCCGTGCCTGCACCGACGGCGTTGCCCAGGCTCCCGCTCCGGCACGATTGATCCAGGCCGGATTGCCGACAGAGGCGACCATCGCTCATGTGTTGGTATCCAATACGCCGATCATTTGCCCCTGTATCGGCAGGCCCAGATCATGAGCCGTCAGGGTATCCATCTCGACCGCTCGACACTCGCTGACTGGGTCGGTCGGGCAGCTTTCGAACTCCGGCCAGTCTTCGACGCCCTCATTGCCGACCTCAAGCGCTCGACCAAGCTGTTCGTGGACGAGACCCGTGCGCCGGTCCTCGATCCCGGCTGTCGCAAAACCAAAACTGGATACTTCTGGGCGCTGGCCCGTGACGACCGACCATGGGGCGGCGGTGCGCCACCGGGTGTGGCCTTTACCTATGCTCCCGGTCGAAGCGGGCAGCATGCCGAACGAATATTGAAAGGATTTACGGGCGTACTTCAGGTGGACGGCTATGCCGGATATAACCGGCTGATCGCACCGGATCGCGTCGGTCCCGATATCACACTCGCCTACTGTTGGTCGCATGCACGGCGAAAGCTCGTCGAAATTACCCGTACTGGCGCAGCACCGATTGCTGAGGAAGGAGTGAAGCGGATCGGCGAACTTTATCGCATCGAAACGGAACTGCGCGGTCTTTCTCCAGAGACTCGCCTCGCTGGGAGGCAAGCAGGGTCAGCGCCGTTAATAGCTGACATGCGGACCTGGCTTACGCATCATCGTGCCCGTGTCGCTGGCAAATCGCCGCTCGGCGAAGCGCTCACCTATATCGCCAAATATTGGGAAGGGCTCTGCGCCTTCTTGACCGACGGCCGCATCGAAATCGACAACAATACAGTCGAGCGAACCATCAGGCCGATTGCCCTCAATAGGAAGAATGCCCTCTTCGCCGGGCACGACGCGGGAGCCGAGAATTGGGCGACCATCGCCTCGCTCATTGAGACCTGCAAACTCAACGCCATCGATCCGTACGCGTATTTAACCAGCACGCTCACTACCATCGTCAACGGCCACAAGCAGCGCCGTATCGAGGAACTGCTGCCGTGGAATTATCAGGAAAAGTAACGCGTCGGAAAAGCCATAGCGAGCACGAGGCGGACATTGACGCTCGACGTCATGCTCATCCATAGTTTTGAGAGAAACGCATATAGAGCCAGAGCGATGCACGACTTCCTAGAATTCGCACTTAACAAGCAGCCGGAAGAACGCATTTCTCATGGCGAGGTGGCCCGATGGGCAGGTGCTTTAGATAACTGGGCTTTCTACAACGTCACTGCCCTTGAAATCGCCATAGGATACTACCGAGGTGAACTGGACTACACCTTTTGTGATGGTGTCATGAATGATCTCTGGGGGGCAGTACAAGCAGGCTTTGGGCCGGGCAACATTCAAGTCCCCGAGCCATTCTTCGAAATCTACCTAGCATTTGATGCAGGAGAATATCATCGCAAGCCCGACAAGAGTGACAATCCCGTTGCCGACTTCACCAATCCGCTAATTGCGGAACTGGTGACACGCCTCGGACTCTAGCTTGCCAAAAGGAAATACCTTCTGTTCACTCATGATCGGAATGCACCAACCTTGCCGTCGAAACCAGTTTTACCGACAAGGTGTGAGCAGCACACCGCTTACCTCTAATTTAGCTCGTAACGCTCATGATCCTTGCGAGTTGCGAGGCTGGGCGTGCTGTCAGATATTGAAGTGAAAATTTCCGGAGCCGGATTCAGGACGTCCTCAGTGAAGGGCGACTCTCCGATTGGCAACGCGGCATCGAACGATATGGCACGAGAACGAGCCTCAGTGAGAAGCAGCTTGCAACGCGATCGGCGCTGCGTTGCAGCTCGCCGGTGTCTGTGCTGCGGTCGCGGCGTTCAGTAAGCCGCGCCCGCTGCGCGATTTATCGCGAAACCGGGTCGCAAAAGTTTGAGTTGCGACAGGATTTTTTCTGGTTTTTGGAACGGATTTAAACTCAGGCTGGTCTGACGTTTTCCGCTTTTGACTTCCCGGTCTTGCGGTCTTGACCCAGTTCGTAGCTGACCTTCTGGCCGTCTCCAAGAGGTCCGGAGCCCTGCACCGCCGACACATGGACAAACACATCCGCGCCGCCATTGTCGGGCGTGATGAAGCCAAAACCCTTGTCTTGGTTGAAAAACTTAACGGTACCGCTTGCCATTGTCATCCTCGTCAATTGAGCGGCTCACGCGCCGCGGCGGGAGCTTATTCATGATCGCATTCGCCCGCAACGTTTAGTCTGCCCCTATCCGAGGTGGCCTATTCCAGAGGAAGTGTCCTCAAAAGGTCAGCCGGGCGATCATCGGGCAATGATCCGAAATCGCCAACACCTGGTCTTTCCCGTTCGGGGTGCCTGCTCTGGTGCTACCCAGGTTTCCAATGCTCAGGTGCTCGGCCGGACCATCGCTGTTGATGCCGGGACCGACGAGGATGTGATCAAGGCCTACTGGATTGCGACACCCGAGATAATTCTCCGATGCGAGCAGCTGTGTCTCCGGCGTGGTCAGGTCGCGGATTTCCGCCTCTGTGCAAAGTGACTGCCCGGCATCATTGATCTGGCAGTGCTCATTGAGAATTCTAAGATTGGCGTCCGCCGGCTGGCCGTCGGCGACCTCTTCTATGAGAGACCGGGACAGCACGCCCGCTGGCCGCGGCGATGAGGTGCCGGTGGCGTCGGTCCTGGCCGGCCGCTGGTCGCGCAGTTCGTGCCATAGATTGCGGTTGAAATCGCCGAGGAGAACGATCTTGGCGCCTTCGGCCGCCGCGCGCTCAATCCAACTTTCGAGCGGGTCGATTTGCTGCTGCAGGATCATGCAGTCCTTTCCAGTCCCCTCCAGATTTCCACCGTCGAAGGGCGAGACGCAACTCGACTTGAGGTGGACGTTCATGATGCGAAGCAGTTTTCCATCGACCTTGAGCGTGACCGCAAGACCCGGGCGCGGACGCTTGTCCTCGGGGTTCGTGGGAAGGCTGAGCGCGTCCTCGATTGCGCAGGACACCTTTTCACCGAGCGTTTTTTTCCAGGCGATGACCAGGCGCTGCACCTTGTATCCCGTGATGGGGCAGAAGTCGAAGTCGCTGCCGCCATTCGGAAGCACTTCCCGGACCGACTGCTCGCCGCTGACTTCCTGGAAGGCGATGATGTCGGCGGGCACGGACCCTGAGATGAAGTGCGTGATCTGCTCCTGGCGCTTCCGGTAGGCGTCGAGACTGACGCGAACGGTTCCCCCGGCGAAGTAAACATTGCAGACGGGGAGGCGGCTGACATCCCATCCCTCGATCTTGAATGCGTCGATGTCCCACCCCTGCTTGAACCCCGCCTCTTGCGACGGCTTGAACTTGCCGGTGGGGGGATCTTCGACATAGTTCTTCGAACACTCGCTGATCCACTGCTGGACCGTTTCCTGATCCATGTGCCAGCCGAGGTTCCAGGTCGCGAAGGTAACCTGGCTTGCCAGGGCCTCGGCCGACCCGAACAGAACTAGAAGGCATGCTGCCAGATACCGGATCATCGACGTCCCCTCGCCCCAGAGTTGATTACGAGGAGTGAATTACAATTTGCTAATCTGCGCAAGAGTTCGGTCAGCGCATTGGCAGCAATTCTTGAACATTCTCACGATCAACAGCCGATTCGGGTGGCGCTGGAGGTATTCCGGTTCAGCCAACCTGCTCCACCCACAGCGTCCCTGGCGGAAGCGGCTTGATCAGCGACTTCGCGGGGACGCCCGGATCGAGCCAGTCGGCCCATTCGTCGCGCTCGAGGATGACGATCTGCCGATCGTGGTAAGGGGCGATGTCCGGCCCCGGCTCCATCGTGAGCATGGTGAAAGCCTGTCCGACCTCCGGTGTTTCGCGCCAGATGCCGGCAATGCAGAAGATCGGCTCGTCCTTCTTCGTGAACAGCCACTTGTCCTTGCGCTTCTTTTTCGGGCCCTTCGGGTCGGTGAACTCGTAAAAGCCATCAGCGATGATCAAGCAGCGATTGGAAGCGAACTCCCGACCTTCCGACCGAAAATTATACACCGGCCGCTTGTTCGGTCCGGGCCAACTCCAGCGCCGTTGGACGAGCTCGGCCTCATCGCCGGCTCCATCGATCGTCCGGACGATCGGGCCGACGTCGGTGATCTTGATGTCCTCGCGCGCTTCGAGGTTCGGTATGCCTTCGCCAAAGCGGATCTTGATCTTCAGATCGGCGAAGTCCTTCGCAATCGAAGCAGCATCCACCATCAGCCGATAATCATTGCACATGCGTCCCCCATGACAGGTTGGTTGCTTCGAAAAATCGTTCCTGATATGTTCTATCTATGATGCGCGCGAAGGTTTTCCAGTCCGACGCCCCGCTCGATGAGCGCCGCGTCATCATAAGACGCCATGACGGCGATGTGGAGATGGTGGAGCTGCCATGGGGGCTGCGTCCCCGCGATGGCGGTCCGCGCGCCGCAAACGTCGTCCGATCGGAAGGACGGAGCTTCCCGACCCACCGCTGCCTGATCCCGGCCTCGGAGTTTCGTTATAAGAGTTTCTGCTTCTCGCTCGCCAACGGCGACTGGTTCTATTTCGCGGGGATCTGGCGGCCGGCGGCTGAGGATTGGCCGGAAGCCTATGCCATCCTTACCATCGAAGCGAATGCCGATATCGCGCCCTTCCACGACCGGCAGATGGCAGTGCTGACACGGGACCAACGCATGGCGTGGCTCGATGGAACCGTTGCCGGAGAGGAAATCCTGCGGCCGCTTCCGGCGGGGACGTTCCGGGTCAACCGCCGGCGCCTCCGCTCAGCCGCTCCTGGCGATCTAAAGCGCCAACCGCAGCTGCGGCTCCGTTGAAGCGGCGCGCCGTTCCAGCGAGGAGAGGGTGACACCGAGCAGGCGAATGCCCTTTCGGGTCGGAAAGATCGGCGCCAGCAGCAGGCCGACGATCTCCTCAAGGTCGGCGATCGCGGCCAGAGGAGTGGGAACAGTCTTGCTGCGGGTGATCTGGTTGAAATCGGAATATTTAACCTTCAGTGTCACCGTCTTGGCGCCGATCCCATTAGCCTCGCAATAACCCCAAACCTTTTCGATCAGCGGCTGAAGACCTTCGCGCGCTGGCTCGTAGGCATGGAGGTCTTGTGAGAAGGTATCCTCGGCGCCGACGGATTTGCGCACCCGGTTCGGCTTGACCCGGCGCTCATCGATGCCGCGGGCGATGCCGTAAAAATAGGGACCGGACTTCCCGAAATGATCCACCAGGAATTCCAGCGTCTTCCCCTTGAGGTCGGCGCCGGTGTCGATCCCAAGCCGGTGCATCTTTTCGGCCGTTGCCGGCCCCACGCCATGGAATTTCTTGACGGGGAGGGCTTCGACGAAAGCCGGCCCGTTCTTCGGGGTGATGACCGCCTGGCCGTTGGGCTTGTTGAGGTCGCTCGCCATCTTGGCGAGGAACTTGTTGTAGGAAATACCGGCCGATGCGTTGAGGCCGGTGACCGCTTTGATCTTGCCGCGGATCTCCAGCGCGATCTCGGTGGCGATGTCCATGCCTTTCAGGTTCTCGGTGACATCGAGATAGGCTTCATCGAGCGACAGCGGCTCGATCAGCGGGGTGTATTCCGCAAAGATTTCCCGGATTTGCTGCGACACCGCCTTGTAGACGTCGAAGCGCGGCGGCACGAAAATCAGGTCCGGGCACTTTCGCTTGGCGGTCACCGACGGCATGGCTGAGTGAACGCCGAATTTGCGCGCCTCGTAACTCGCCGCCGCTACCACGCCGCGAGCGGCGGATCCACCGACGGCAATTGGCTTGCCTCGCAGGTCCGGATTGTCGCGCTGCTCGACCGACGCGTAATAGGCATCCATATCTATATGGATGATCTTGCGCGGCCGCTCGTGACCTTCATCAATTGTCATTCTGCCTTCCATCAGGAGCATCTACGTCCCCCAGACATGTGAAGTGCGCGTCGCATTTGTCACCTTCCGGCGTTTGCATGCGCTCGCAACCGATGGCCATCCGCCGGCGGAGTACAGCGAAGCTCGCATCGGCGCCGAACGCCTTCACCAACAGCTTGCACTCGAGCGCGCCATGGCGGTCACATCGCCGACAGCTGATTTCGATAACCGGCTCACGATAATCCTTCAGTCTCAGATCACTCAACCGGCCTGGTCTGGCCATGTGAAAAAATTCCCAGTTCGGCCATCGGATTGAATCCGTTCATGGAATCCGTCAGGCTCTCGTCCGCCTCAACCTGAGCGCGCTTGCCGTGCATTGACTCGTTTTTGGTTTGAGAACAAATAAAGAACACATCGCGCTTTCTCAAGTCAAAAACGAGTTGCCGTAAGGAGATCATGACTACAGCCCTCGCCACTTCGAACGCCGTTCTCGACGAGTTGCGCGAGCAAATTGCCAGCCTGGAAGGGACCGGCCTGCGCCGTCGCAGTGTCCTGCCGTTCGGCGTTGGCGAAATCGATGCGCAGCTGCCAGGAGGCGGCCTTGCCTATGGCGCGCTGCATGAAGTGGCCGGCGGCGGAAACGGTGCCATCGACGGGGCGGCCGCGGCCCTGTTTATTGGCGGCATTGCAGCTCGTACCACCGGCAAGGTGGTCTGGTGCCTGACGCGTTTCGACCTCTTCTTTCCCGCACTCGCCCAAGCCGGACTTCACCCCGACCGCGTCATCTTCGTCGAGTGCGACAAGGAAGAGACTGTACTCGCAAGTTTCGAAGAGGCTTTGCGCTATGGCGGCCTCGGCGCCGTGGTCGCCGAACTGGTGCGCCTGCCGATGACGGCATCGCGCCGGCTGCAGCTTGCGGCGGAAAAGTCCGGCACATTGGGCCTGGTGATCCGCCGCTGGCGGCGCCAGACGGAAGCCTCCGATTTTGGTATGCCGACGGCCGCGGCAACCCGCTGGCGGATCTCGGTGCTGCCCTCCGAGCCGCTTCCGGTGCCGGGTATCGGTCGCGCGCGCTGGCTGGCGGAGCTCATGCGGGTCAGGGCAGGCGAGGGAGGAGAATTCATTATCGGAGCATGTGATGGCAAGGGCCGTATCTGTCTTTCTTCCGACGCTGCCGACCGACCGGATCAGGCGCGCCGATCCTTCGCTCAGTCCTGACACGCCGCTGGTGGTGATCGCCAGGAGCGGGTCGAAGCGATGGATTGCGGCGGCCGATCGGGCCGCTCTCAAGCTTGGTCTGCGCATGGGCATGCCTGCGGCAAAGGCGCAAGCGCTGGTCCAAGGATTGATGATGGTCGACGCCGACCCAGCGGCTGACCGCGCGATGCTCGAACGGCTGACGCTATGGGCCTTGTCGCAATATTCCCCTGTTGTCGCCATGGATCCCCCCGACGGCATCGTCATGGATACGGAGGGCGCCGATCATCTGCAGGGCGGCGAGGACCTGATGCTCTCGGGTCTTGTCAACCGCTTCCGCGGCCGCGGTCTTGCGACGCGCGCAGCGATCGCCGACACATGGGGTGCGGCGCATGCGCTCGCCCGGTCTAAGGATCGCGAAACGGTCATCATCCCCCGCGGCGACACCGCCAAGGCGGTCAATCGTCTGCCACTATCCTCACTGCGGCTGCCGGCCGAGATCGTCGGGAGCCTCCGAACCCTCGGCTTCGCTACCGTCGGTGATCTGGCAGTGACGCCGCGGGCGCCGCTGGCGCTGCGTTTCGGCCCGGAAGTCGGACAGCGCCTCGATCAGATGTTCGGCCGGCTCGCCGAACCCATTGATCCGATCCGGCCGGCTGACATCGTCGAGGTCCAAAAATCTTTTGCCGAACCGGTCGGCGCACCCGAAACGATCGAGAAATATGTGAGCCGCCTGGTGCGGCAGCTCTGTCTGGAACTCGAGAAGAAAGGACTTGGCGTGCGGCGCGCGGATCTGATCGTCCACCGCGTCGACAACACAATCCAGTCGCTTCGGGCCGGCACGGCCAAGCCCGTCCGAGATATCGCCTGGCTGACAAAACTCTTCCGCGACCGGATCGAGAAGATCGAGCCGGGCTTCGGCATCGAGAAGCTGAGCCTCGCGGCAATCATCGCCGAACCGCTCGTCGAGATGCAGTCGGCCTCCTCGCTGATCGAAGAACAGGTGACCGATGTGACGCCGCTGATCGACGTGCTCGGAAACCGCGGCGGCCAGCGGATTTTTCGTGTCGCGCCGGTGGCAAGCGATGTCCCTGAGCGCAGCGTCCAGCGGATCGCACCGACGGCCGACGAGATCGGCACCACTTGGCCACTCCATTGGCCACGGCCGTCGCGGCTTTTGCCACACCCGGAATCGATCGAGGTGATTGCGCTGTTGCCCGATCATCCGCCGGTTTCCTTTACCTGGCGCGGCAAGCGGCGCCGGGTGAAACGCGCCGACGGCCCGGAGCGGATTTTCGGGGAATGGTGGCAGCGCAGCTCCGAATGGATCGCGGTGCGCGACTATTTCGTTGTCGAGGATGACGCCGGCGAGCGTTTTTGGATCTTCCGGTCCGGCGATGGCGTCGATGCCGACACTGGATCGCGCAAGTGGTTTCTGCATGGGGTGTTTGCCTGATGCACTACGCCGAACTGCAGGTCACCACGCATTTCTCGTTCCTTCGCGGCGCAAGCTCGGCGGAAGAACTGTTTGCGACGGCCAAGCTCATGGGCATCGAGGCGCTCGGCATCGTCGACCGCAACAGCCTGGCCGGTATCGTCCGGGCGCTGGAAGCCTCGCGCGCCACCGGCCTGCGGCTCGTCGTCGGTTGCCGGCTCGATCTCCAGGACGGCATGTCGATTCTGGTCTACCCCACAGACCGCGCCGCCTATTCGCGGCTGACGCGGCTTTTGACCTTGGGCAAGGGCCGCGGCGGCAAAGCCAAGTGCATCCTGCATCTCGATGACGTGGCGCTTTATGCCGAAGGTCTGATTGGCATCCTGGTCCCGGATATGCCGGACGATGCCTGCGCCGTGCAGCTGAGGAAGATGGCGGAAATTTTCGGCGACCGCGCCTATGTTTCGCTCTGTCTTCGTCGGCGTCCGAACGATCAACTGCGGCTGCATGTAATCTCGAACCTAGCGGTAAAGCACCGGGTGAAGACGGTCGTCACCAATGACGTGCTGTTTCACGAGCCCGGCCGGCGGCAGTTGCAGGATGTCGTCACCTGCATTCGCACCGGCACCACCATCGACGACGTCGGCTTCGAGCGCGAGCGACATGCGGACCGCTATCTGAAGCCGCCGGAGGAGATCGCGCGTCTGTTTCCCCGCTATCCGGAGGCGCTGGCACGCACGATGGAAATCGTCGAGCGCTGCAGGTTCAGTCTGGAGGAGCTCGTCTATCAATATCCCGAGGAGGCGCTAATCCCGGGCATGACGGCGCAGCAGTCGCTGGAACACTACACCTGGGAAGGCGTGAAGACGCGCTATCCGGAAGGCCTGCCGGCGCATGTCGAAAAGACGATCCGCCACGAGCTGTCCCTGATCGAGACGATGAGATACGCCCCCTATTTCCTGACGGTCTTCTCGATCGTCCGCTTTGCCCGGTCCCAGGGCATTCTCTGCCAGGGCAGGGGATCGGCCGCCAACTCGGCCGTCTGCTATGTGCTCGGCATCACCTCGATCGACCCGGAAACCAACGACCTCCTCTTCGAGCGCTTCGTCAGCCAGGAGCGGGACGAGCCACCCGACATCGATGTCGATTTCGAACACGAAAGGCGGGAGGAGGTGATCCAATGGATCTACAAGACCTACGGCCATCACAAGGCCGCACTCTGCTCGACGGTGACCCGCTATCGTGCCAAAGGCGCCATTCGCGACGTCGGCAAGGCGCTCGGCCTGCCCGAGGACCTGATCAAGGCGCTTTCCTCCGGCATCTGGTCCTGGTCGGAAACGGTCGGCGAGCAACAGCTGCGCGCCCTCGGCCTCAATCCGGACGACCGTCGTCTCGCCTTGACCTTGCGGCTTGCCCAGCAGCTGATGGGAGCGCCGCGGCATCTCGGCCAGCACCCGGGTGGATTTGTTCTGACCCATGACAGGCTGGATCATCTCGTGCCGATCGAGCCGGCGGCGATGGCCGGCCGCCAGGTGATCGAATGGGACAAGGATGATGTCGAGGCGCTCAAAATGATGAAGGTCGATGTATTGGCGCTCGGCATGCTGACCTGCATGGCCAAGGCGTTTGCCTTTATCGGCGAGCACAAGCACCACGATCTCGATCTCGCGACTATCCCGCACGAGGATCCGGCGACCTATGCAATGATCCGCAAGGCCGACACATTGGGCACCTTCCAGATCGAGAGCCGGGCGCAGATGTCGATGCTGCCTCGCATGAAACCGAAGACCTTCTATGACTTGGTCATCCAGGTGGCGATCGTGCGGCCGGGGCCGATTCAGGGCGATATGGTCCATCCTTATCTGCGCCGGCGCGAAGGCAAGGAAAGGGTGGAATACCCGACGCCCGAGCTGGAGGCGGTCCTCCACAAGACGCTCGGCGTGCCGCTGTTTCAGGAGTCGGCGATGAAGGTCGCGATGGCCTGTGCGGGGTTCACCGGCGGCGAAGCCGATCAGCTTCGGAAATCCATGGCGACCTTCAAGTTCACCGGCGGCGTCTCGCGTTTCCAGGATAAGCTTGTCAGCGGGATGATCCGAAACGGTTACACGAAGGAATTTGCTGAAAAGACATTTTCGCAGCTTGAAGGTTTCGGTTCCTATGGCTTTCCCGAAAGCCATGCGGCCTCGTTCGCGCTGATTGCCTATGCCAGCAATTACATCAAATGCCATTTCCCGGATGTATTTTGCGCCGCACTGCTGAACTCGCAGCCAATGGGATTTTATGCGCCCGCCCAAATCGTTATCGATGCGAGGAAACACGGCGTCGAGGTGCGACCGGTGTGTATTAATCGCTCGCGTTGGGACTGCACGCTCGAGGAGGTCGAAGGCACGGACCGGCATGCAGTGCGGCTCGGCATGCGTCTGGTGCGGGGACTGGCAACCGCCGACGCTGCGCGCATTGTCGCCGCGCGCGCCGACGAGCCGTTCGCATCGGTGGATGACATGTGGCGCCGGTCCGGTGTGCCCGTCGCCGCTCTCGTCGAACTGGCCGAGGCCGACGCGTTCCTGCCGTCATTGCAGCTTGAACGACGCGATGCGCTCTGGGCGATCAAGGCGCTGCGCGACGAGCCGCTGCCTCTGTTCACGGCCGCCGCTGAACGCGAGGCGCGGGCGATCGCCGAGCAGCAGGAGCCGAACGTCGAGCTCAGGCAGATGACCGACGGTCATAACGTCATCGAGGATTACAGTCACGTCGGCCTGACGCTCCGGGAGCACCCTTTGAGGTTCCTGCGGGCCGATCTTACTCAGCGCCGGATCGTCACCTGTGCCGAGGCGATGACGGCACGCGAAGGCCAATGGCTGATGGCGGCCGGCCTGGTGCTGGTGCGTCAGCGGCCGGGTTCGGCGAAGGGCGTGATGTTCATCACCATCGAGGACGAGACCGGGATCGCCAATGTCGTCGTCTGGCCGACACTCTTCGAGCGCTCGCGCCGCGTGGTGCTCGGCGCCAGCATGATGGCGATCAACGGCAGGATTCAGCGAGAAGGCGAGGTGGTTCACCTCGTCGCCCAGCAGCTGTTCGATTTGTCAGGCGATCTGTCGGGCCTCGCCGGGCGTGATGGCGCATTCCATTCCCCGACGGGTCGCGGCGACGAATTTGCCCATGGCTCTCCTGGGAGTCCGGATTCTCGCGAAAAAGCGCCTCCGGGCGTGCGGGCAAGGGATATGTTCACGCCGGATCTTCATATCGATACGCTGAAGATCAAGAGCCGGAATTTTCACTAGTCTGCTGTTGATCGTTGCAAGTCGCAGGGCTTTCGGTTCCTTTCTCATCAGCCGGCCGACGTTCGAACTGGTTCAAGGCGAAGACGATCCTATTGCCCCGATCTTGCCTTTTCGACGAGACCGGGGATTTGATTTCACAGGACGCTAACGTTCTCAGCCTTCGACTTTCCCGTCTTCCGGTCTTGGCCCAACTCGTAGCTGACCTTCTGGCCATCCGCCAGGGAAGCGCCGAAGAGCATTTACCGTTGGACTGGCGCCCAGCAACGCGTGCTTGGTCCATGGCCATGCGGGAAGACGCAAACCGAGAGCATCGATTCAAGGATTTCACAGGGCCGGAAAACGTTGATTGTGAAGCGCCGGTCGTCGACCACCAAGGAACTCGCGATGTGAACTTTGGCTCGTGATGCCAAGAGGACCGTCCAGGAAAAGCGTGGTCGGTCTGTCCGGTTTACTGGGAGGAAAGCTGAGCCTCGATCGCGGCTTTGTCGAGCACCGACCATACCCGGACAATCTTGCCGCCCTTATATTGGTAAAAGACGTTTTCGCAGAACAACACGCGGTGGCCGTTGACTGGAAGGCCGAGAAACTCGCCGGTTGGGCTGATGTCAAATTCGAGGCGGCTCGCCACCGTATTGTCGTCGCAGACCAGGATGTCGATTTTGTAGTACAAGTCTGGGATCTCACGAGCCTCTTTCTCCCGCGCCTGTCGATACGCATCAAGTCCGACGATCTCCCCATTGTAGGCGACCTCGGTACTGACGTAGTTTGCCAGATTGTCCCAGTCCCGGGTGTTCAGGCAATCAATGTATTCTTGATACAACTCCGAAAGTGGGGAAGTCATCTCGTTCATCCTTGGGCTTCAGTTGATCTACTCTTGGACCCTGCGGCAGAGATCCCGGCGGTGATGCGACAGGCAATCGCGTCCGCGCTCCGTCTGGAACAGGTGCTGATACCAGAAGACCTTTTCCAATGTGGGGGCCGCAGGGTGCCGTTGCCCGTTGACGTCGATGATGTCGTATGTGTCTCGGCGTCGTGTCTGACCCCACCATAGGCGCCGAACAATGACCCAGTCACGCCTAAAAAGTCGCAATTTGTTCAGCATGTTAACCTGCCCAGACCAGGGTCATTGTTCCGCGCAATTAATGAGCAAGTTCTCTTGCAGAGCAAAGATCGCATAAAGGATCGACCGGGAACTCACGATCTACTCGTGGTGATCAGGTGCAAGGCAGAATTGCCCCTTGTAACCGCTGCCGCTGAGAGCTTGCGATCGAATGTCGCCAACTGGCCACCACGCGCCTTGGCTAACGCAAGCAGGTAGGTGTCAGTTACCTGTCCCGATGTTAGGATTTTCGTGGGAGCGATATCACCTGACCCGACAAGGCTCACATCGTCCGGCCAAAAACTGTGACCGGGGAGCGACCGCAATTTGCGGACGATCTCCATCACAAGTGACGGTGAACCGGGAGAGTTGGGATATTTGGGGTTGCCGACAATCCGGATGACACCATTTTCAGTAATGGGGCAGGTAGCCCACGCGGTCTAAGCCATTGCCGCGAACCATTCGTGCGCATCATCATGAGCTACATGGCCCGGATCGATTAAGGCAATCAGCACATTGACGTCGAGCAGGAAAGTCACGGCAGTTCGTCACGCAAGGCGTTCACGATTTCGAGCGTCACTGGCGGCGTATCCGGCCGAGCTGACAGGAGAGGAATGCCATTGCGCTCGCTGCTGCTGGGCGGTCGGCGCAGAGAACGTCGCGCGAGCTCAGAAATGACCTCGCCGACGCTCCGGTGCTGCTGGGTTGCCATCGCTTTTGCGGCGATCAGGACATCGTCGTCGATTGCCAAGGTCGTTCTCACATCCGCCTCATCGCGCATCAAACATCACGCATCATATAAAGCAAGTTGTCGGCCTTCTCAAGGTGGATACCGAAAGCACGCACCATTGAGCCAATCTGTTCACCGGTGAAAACGGCTGAATCACATTCTCAAATCTGTGCACGAACTACGCGTCTTCGAACCTGCTCAATGCGTCAGACGAAAGTAAAGCCCGCATCGTCGAGCATTCTTCCGACATGCAATGTCCATTGATCCGCTCCAGCAAATCCCCGGACTAAACAGCTAAGGGCGGAACAATGGCGGCCGCAGGAGCCTCAGCATAGCGGCGCCCGGGAGGCGGGACGACTGCTCTGGCCCGAGCGTTCCGCATTGATTGATGCAGCCGGCAGAACGGCATTCTCGTGCAGCAGAAGATCAAAAAGATAAGCGTTTTTGTTGTAAAACATACACACCACCAAACGAGCGTCATCAAGCAAATAACGATACTGTCGGTCGCTGAACCGGCCGGCATTGATGCGGTGGTACAAGGCCAGGCGCCGGCGTCAAACCACAGAAGTTAAAAACGCCTGTAACGACACTGCCGAGCATGAGCCTGACTTGGGCTATAGCTCGCAAGTCAGCCAGGGCTGACTGGCTCCGCCGCCGAGTTCATGGTCAACACCGTCACTAGCTCCGCCCTAGCCGGAATCGCCCATCGCGAGGAATACTCGCCTTCGCGAAGGACCGGCAGACGATCGTAAGATCGTTCGGCGTAACGTTGGAGGCTCATTCACCCCAGCCAATACCTCGCCCCCGGGCCTTTGCGCCCTGCCACGTCGGAAGGGTTCGCCAAGCGGCATCGGTCGATCGACAGGCAACCGCAACCGATGCATTCGCCAAGACCAGACCGCAGGCGCTGTAACTCGGCTATGCGTTGGTCGATACGTTTTGCCCACACGCTCGACAACCGCGACCAATCCCGACGTGACGGTACGCGATCGGCCGGCAGCTTGGCGAGCTCGGCGCCGATCTCCTCAAGCGTCAACCCGATCCGCTGCGCAAAGACGATGAAAGCGATCCGCCGCAATGCAGACCGCTGGTAGCGTCGATGTCCCGAGCCGGCGCGCTCGGATGCGATCAACCCACGCTCCTCATAGAAGCGCAGAGCTGATGAGGCAACGCCGCTGCGCCGCGACACGTCGGTGATGGTCAGCATCGGATCCATGCATAAATAAAAGCACGAAGCTCTCTTGACTTCAAGTTAACTTGAACTTGTAGCAGTTAGGCGTACCCATTGAAGGAGCACCGCAATGCAGGCGAATATCGATCTTCAAGGACTTCGCGTAGGGATCACCGGCGGCACTTCCGGCCTCGGACTGGCGCTTGTGCGGCAGCTTGCAGAGAAGGGTGCGAGCATTGCCTTCGTCGCCCGCACCGCCGCGAATGTCGAACGCGTCGGAGCCGAGACGGGTGCGCAAGGCATTGTCGCCGATATCGGCAAGAAGGACGACATCTATCCGATTGCGATGCAGATCAGTGCCAACCTTGGCGGGGTCGACGTCCTGATCAACAATGCATCGAGCCTCGGTCCTGTGCCTCTGGCGCTTCTTGCCGATACGGAGTGCGAGGAGCTGGAAGCGGCGCTCGTAGTCAACGTTCTCGGCGCCTTCCGGCTGACCAAAGCCCTGTTCGGTGCGCTTGCCGCTTCCGCGCGCGAGGGCCGCGGCGGGCTGGTGATCAACATCTCCAGTGACGCGGCGGTCAACGCGTATCCCGGCTGGGGCGCATACGGCGCGAGCAAGGCAGCGCTTGCCCATCTGACGGCGATTTGGGACGCGGAGTCGAAAGGAGATGGAATAAGGTTTGTTGCCCTCGACCCGGGCGATATGGACACCCCGCTGCACGCGCTGGCGCTACCAGACGCCGATCGGTCGACCTTGAAAGATCCGGAACTGGCCGCTGCCGAGATCATCGAAAAGATGCTCGACGCGTTGCCGAGTCACGATGCACTTACCGCCGGAGCCCACGCGTGATCGCCGCTGATCGCCTCGATCGGCAATCGGCCAGGCTGCTCGTCGTGGAGGCGGACGGCACGATGCGCGACCTACCGCGGGCTAACCTCGGGACGCTATTCGATCCTGGCGATCTGGTTGTCGCCAACGATGCCGCAACCTTGCCTGCCAGCCTGCACGGCACGCATCGCCAATGTGGAAAGACAATCGAGATCCGCTTGGCCGGCTGGCTGTCACCTTCCGCTCCAGTCCGCTTCCTTGCGATCGTCTTCGGCTCGGGCGATCACCGCACCCGCACGGAAGATCGGCTACCGCCGCCTGCGCTGTCATCAGGCGATCGCCTCCAGCTCGGCCCACTTCAAGCCAGGGTCGAGCGCGTTCTCGACCATCCTCGCCTTGTCGAGCTCAGCTTCGAAGGCACCCGAGCAGCCATGTTTGCAGGACTGGCGCAGCATGGCAGGCCGATTCAATACGCGCACGTTCCCGAGCCGCTGGCACTGTGGGATGTTTGGACGAGAATTGCCGCCCGGCCGGTCGCGTTCGAGTCGCCATCGGCTTCCTTCGCGCTCGACTGGCGCACACTGCACGCTTGGCGTCGGCGCGAGATCGGTTTTGCAACACTCACGCATGCCGCGGGGATTTCTTCCACCGGCGATCCCGCGCTCGACTCGCGCCTTCCCTTCGACGAGCCGTACCATATCCCTGAATGCACCGTGGCGCAGGTAGCGCGGGCGCAGCTCAGGGGCAGCCGCATCATCGCGATCGGCACGAGCGTCGTGCGCGCACTTGAAGCAGCCGCCAATCCCGATGGCAGCGTGCGCGCCGGAGATGGTATTGCGACGGGGCGCATCGCATGTGGCACTCCGCTCGGCGTCGTCGATGCGGTTCTCACTGGCGTCCACCAGCCGGGCGAAAGCCATTTCGAGCTGTTGCGCGCCTTCGCCGACGACAGCCTCCTCGCCCGTGCCTCCACCGCTCTAACTGCATGCGGTTACCGTGCGCATGAATTCGGCGATTCCATGCTGCTCAACCGGCAACCGCTGCTTTATCGGCGCGAACCTTCCCCTCGTGCCACATGATCATCGATTCATACGCTGCAGATGGCAGATGGGCTTGGGGGCGCCGAATCGGCGAGCCCGTTCAAGGACGTCAAACATGATCTTCTTGCCGATGCCCCGACCTTGGTGGCCTGGGGGCTACGGCAATCGACTGGAGCAGGATATCGCGGCCAGTGGGTTCAAAACCGCCGAAACCACAGACCGATCCGTTCTCGGCTGCAATAAAGAATATCCGCCCGACCGCTTTGACGTTATGACCCCAAGGCAAATGTGAAACAAGCTGTTGCACGATTCTTCGTCAGGGAATGCCTCGGCAAAGGCACGCATATATTAGAGGTTTCGAGGCGAAAGGCCCGTTATTTCGGGAAAATCGCGACGAAGGTCACGAAGGCTCCAATGCTGTTGCGCAAGCTCGGAATGGGTACCCGCTCGGGGTCCGTCTGCAACCGCTCGCGACAAATCGGATGGAGATAAACCACATGGAGCATTTGCCAGAAATCGGTTTGGCCTTCGGTGCCTTCGCGCTTGGGATGTTTAGCCCCGGTCCAAATATTCTTTCCGTAATCGGCACGTCGATGGCCGTTAGGCGCAAAGCAGGCATCGCCTTGGCGATCGGCATCTCGGCGGGATCGTTTCTCTGGGCCTCCATGACCGCGATCGGCCCGACAGCATTGATTGCCGCTTATGCTTCAGTGCTGACGGCCATCAAGATTGTCGGCGGCCTTTATCTTCTTTGTCTGGCGTTCAAAGCCTTCCGCTCGGCCGCGTCCAGAAAGCCGATCATGGACCCCGGCCGGGTTGGCGGCGGGGGGGCCTCGGCACCTTTTCCTGCGGGGGTAGGACACGCAATGACGCAAAGGCGGATGTGTTCGACTACATCGAACGCTTCTACAACCCCAAGCGTCGCCACTCGACACTGGGCTATCACAGCCCGATGGAATTTGAAACAAAGGTGGGACTAGCTTAACTCAGCGTCCCAAAAAGGGGCAGCAGGCCACCCGCCATCATTTTGACGCCAATGGCGGGCGACGTCATTGACCCAGCTTTTGCATGGCTCTAGCCAACCACACGCCTCTTCGCCGAAATGGCAGGTCAGAAGATGTAGCAAGCGCAGTAGCCTGGCTGCTTTCGGATGATGCGGCTTTCGTCACAGGGCAGGAGATCACCGTTGATGGTGGTTTCACCATAGGCGTCATCAGGCTGTAATCCGAGCCAACCTCCTCAGTTCTGAATCCACCAGATACAACTCGCAACCTGGCACGGTCCAAGCTTGCGAGTTTTCAGATACGTCAGCCTTCGGGTCAGATCAGGACCGCCGTATGTCCATCTTCGTGCCTGAGGTGGCTCGCCCTACACTGGTCTTCCGAGGGTTGCTCGGATAGGCCGAGCCGATCCTCATCACAGGAGGACGAGCCATGGCAGATTATAGAGAAGCTTTTATAGGAATCGATGTCGCCAAATTAAAGAATGCGATTGCTGTCGCTGAATCCGGCCGGGAGGGAGAGGTCCGCTTTTGGGGTGAGGTTGACGCCTCTGTTACCAGCATGCGCCGCATCATCCAGCGGATAGCACCAAAGTTTGACCGAGTTCATTTCTGCTACGAGGCGGGTCCGACCGGATACGGTCTACATCGGCTTATCCGATCGCTTGGCCATGAATGTGTGGTGGTCGCTCCATCACTGATCCCCAGGAAGCCAGGCGACAGAGTAAAGACCAATCGTCGAGATGCCCTCGCGCTCGCCCGGCTATTGAGGGCCGGCGAGCTCACGGCAGTGTGGGTTCCTGATGAGGGCCATGAGGCGATGCGCGACCTCGTTCGCGCTCGAGCTGCTGCTGTCGAGACATTGCGGGTTCACCGACAACAGATCAGTGCCTTTATGCTCAAACACAGTCGCATCTATCCACGCAAGAAGGGCTGGACGATGCGATACCTGCGCTGGCTGCAGGAGCAACAGTAGGAAATGGTCGAGGCGGTGCGCGTCTCGAAAGAGCGCGTCGAACGACTGGAGAAGGTGATCGAGGAGTTCGTCCCAACCTGGTCGCTGGCGCCGGTCATTCGAGCGCTGCAGACCCTGCGAGGGGTCGATCTGATCGTCGCCGTGACATTCGCCACGGAGGTCGGCGACGTGAGCCGATTTGAGAGCCCTCGCCAACTGATGGGCTATCTCGGCCTGGTCCCTGGTGAGCGATCAACGGGTGAGATGGTCAGACGGGGTGCGATCACCAAGGCCGGCAACGGTCGGGTTCGGCACATGCTGGTCGAGAGCGCCTGGACTTATCGGCATCCGCCAAAAGTCGGCGCGAGAAAGCTCTACCTCATGGAGCAAGCCCCATCGAAAGTTCGAGAGATTGCATGGAAGGCTCAGAGCCGGCTGACATCTCGATATCGAATGCTCGCCGTTCGAGGAAAGCGAACGACGGTGGTTTGCACCGCCATTGCCCGCGAGCTGACCGGCTTCATGTGGGCGGTTGCAAGGGAGGCGCAGGCGATCAAATCATAAGTCGCCGAAGCGAACTTGCACCTCGCGCATGGGCGGAGGCGGGGCAACGGCAGGGGAACACCCGTAAGACGCTTTGTGGCCGGCAATTGACCGACGCCCGTAGTAAGATCGGAACAGCCCCGGACGCACAATCGGGAATGCGGTAGCCAACGCATCAGAGCTTGATCACCGACGTCCTTCAGTTCCGCCTCCACCCATACGTGATCATCATCATGAACAGCGTTCGTCTGGACGGTCGGTTTCTCGCGCCTAAAGCATTGACAACGGACATCAGAGCGGTGTTTGCCTCACACCTTGATCACGACGCGTTGTGCCATTTCAAAGAATGCCACTTGTGACGGAGATGGCAACAACGCGCCATTGCAGCCATCAGAATAAGCTTTCATGTGTGGCAGCTCACGACCCGTTGACGACGTTAGTGGTCGCAGACTTGAGCGTACAAAACAAGGTCGGGAACCTGACCTTCAGCGCAATAGCATTCGGGAGTCTCTCGTGTGAGGTGTACCAGCCCCCGAGAAGGCAATCGAGATCGACCGTGCGCTCGACCAACGTGAACATCTCGCGCTGCCGTTGATCGTCCTGGGAAGCCAGAACTCGCGGTCCATTATTATTATAGCGAGGCGCTCGAGATGGCTCACGAAACGGGCGACCCGCAGATGGTTTTTCCGTGCTATGATGGGCCTGCAAGGCTCAATCTCGACGTCGGCAATATGGCAGAGGCCGAACCCTACTTGCCCCGGCGTATGGAGTTTGCGACCAGCACGGGCTCGACCGAAGCGCGGGGTGTGCTGCCTTTTTTTGACTGATCCGGGGCGAGGAGGTTGTTCATGTCCACGAGTAGCGTCAACCGCCCGCTGCAGCCGGGCGACCGGGCACCGAATGTTGTACTCGACGCGATTTCGCGCGAAGGCAAGATCGCGCTCGATGATTTTCGAGGCCGTAGCCCGTTACTGATCGGTTTGTTTCGAGGCCTACACTGTCCGTTCTGCCGGCGTCATGTCTCGGCGATGGCGCAACTCAACCCGGCCCTGAAGGAGAAAGGCATCGAATGTCTCGCCGTGGTCAAGACGCCGGTCGAACGGGCGCGGCTCTACTTCCGTTACCATCCTCTACCCAACCTTCTTAGCGCATCCGACCCGGAGGGGGCTTCGCATCGCGCCTTCGGTTTACCCATCCTCGAGCTCACGGAGAATGAAACCGAATGGCCGCACAAGCTCGGAATGGACGCGGTCATGACAATGCGGATCGATCTGCCGGGGGAGTTGCCCGTGCCGATGAACCCGGCTGCGGCGGGCGACTTTCTTGAGAAAAAGGACCGGTATGAAATGACGGAGGCCGACCAGCAGATTATGATCGCCGGTCACATGCCGCTTATCGGCGAGTTCCTGCTCGATCGGGAAGGCACTGTGCGCTGGAGTTTCACAGAAGCCGAAGAGGGAGGCCAAAATGTATGCCGGGCGCCGAGTCCCGAAGAATTGTTGTCAGCAGCTTCCCAAGTCGCACATTAATAAGCTGCTGAAAAACTTGTTCGACGACACCGTCCTGTATGATTCTGTGGGTTTGAACCATCATCGAGACACTTAGGCGCGGCGGCTAAGGTCTGCCGTAAGCTTCGTAGCGATTTCCATTCAATGCCCCGCGGAGTGACCCGGCGCTGGAGTGAGCACGCCTCAGCGCATATGCGAGGCCACGTTCGCGCCTTCACGTCGTTCCGACAGGCGCCTCATACGGCAAGTTTCCACCCTTTGTCAGTCATGTTTGGATCAGCCTTCTAGTGACCGCATCGGGGCAAGGACCGGCGTTGCGGCAAAAGACACCATGGCGAATGCGACGATGCTCGCAGTCTTCAATTTCGCGGATAGGGTCAGCATTACGTCTCCTCTTGTAAAGCCTTGCCCCTGTCGCATTGATTATCTAACCATTGTGCTCCCTCGCAAATTTTGCGATTGAGGCGATGATGATCGCAGCCGAAGCGGCACCGGGATGGATGTGCCCGATCACCCGCTCCCCCAGCCGCGATGCCCGCCCCTTGGCCGCCGTCATAGGTCTTGTCGCTTCGCAGCCCTGGCGCGCTGCCTGCTCCGCCACGTCGAGCGCTTCGTAGGGGACCACGGCTACCGCTCACCCGGGCGGGGCTGGACCATCGACCGGTCATCTGTAGAGCTGGCGATCTCTTTGGATCAACCGTCAACATCGCCGCACGAATAGCCGCTCTGGCTTTGCCCGGTCAATTGCTTGCCACTCAATCAGTTGCCGAGGCGGCTGTCGCCAGAGGTATCTTCGTGCGAAACTTCGGAATGGTGGCCCTCAGATCCGTAGCCGGTGAAGTCCCTCTCTATGAGATCGAGCTTGCTCCGTCGGCTGACCCGGGTTGGATCGAACCGGTGTGCAAGATGCATGCACCGTATTCATCCTATAGACGGGCGCCCCACAGGGACCGTGGTTTTGTTCGCCGCGCTGTGAGGAAGCATATCGACGGTCGCCGCAGATCTATGACTCGCCGCCCTCGGGTGACAGTGTGGGACTTCGGCGCGGAACACCTGGTCAAAACTGGGGTCCTTTGCGAGATCAAATCCGTCTGAAGCTGGATGGATAACCCGCTTTCTCAATGCGTATTGATTGGGCTGTATCCTTCGTCTTTCTTCGCAGTCCTGGCAGCAAGATCGATGCTGGCGGAAGCTTCCGGATCGCCGTCTTGATTGCCTTCTACACCTGCCCCTGCGATGCCCGCAGGTCATGTTGTGGATTTCGAATTCGCACATGATGGTCTCCAAACCCTCTGAGTGACCCGATATGGGGTTTCCAACGATGAGAAGGTCAATCCCGATGTGCACAAAGAGCGGCATCGCTGCGACAGCTCTCGATGGAGCGCTTCCGACGACACGCCGATATCGTAGGCCAGCTGTTCCCGCGGATATTCGAAGCAGGTTGTGAAAAGCACGTGCGCCGATCTCGCATTCGGCGACGGCGGCCTTGTTGCAGAGCTTTGAGGACCTCGCCATTCGCTTCTAGCTGTGGAAGAGCGTGTGAAGAAGGATGATTGCGGGAAGGCGACGAACACGGCAGCCGCAATCATCGCGATACGGTGATTGGCTCTTCCAAGGACACGCTTGATCACCCGTCGTTTCGACCGAAGACGATGCCTCGAACAAGAGCGATGTTGGAACGGGGCGGCTCTTCTTCCCGGACGTGGCAGCCTCTCCTGAGTGATGGACGGACGTCCATTTGCCTAGAGCCTTCAGGTTTTCAGCGGGAGACTTTCCTGCCGGCAATCCTGAACGACCTTCCAGCTGACTTTCTGTGCTTCCTTCAATCCGGAGAGACTCGAACGCCTATATTTTTCTTGAGCGACAGCTTCCATGCTTCGGTGGGAGTGCTGGATGGTGCAGGTCACCGTTAACGGGATCGTGCCCATGGGACTGAATTGAACGCTGCGCAGCAACCTTGCTCCTGGGATCGAGTTAGTCATCGAACCGGATCCTCAGAACGGCCCTTTTCGGCAAAGGTCGAAGCCACCAAACTCCAAGTCCTAGGATTTACCGCAATGAATGACGACCATCCGGAGCGCAAAAGCCCAACAACACCGGCCGCGGAAGGATTAACGCCTGCCTTAACCCGCAACATCGAAGCTATCATGCAGCGCCGCCGGCAGAGCCAAAATGCAGCGTCGGCTCAGGAGCGTTCAGCTGCTCTCATTAGCAAGTTTGCGGGTTCCATGATGTTCGTCTACATTCACATCGTGTTTTATGGCGTCTGGATCATCGCCAATGTAGGATTGCTCCCACAGGTGCCACCCTGGGACCCTTCTCTAGTGATTCTTGCCATGGAGGCTTCGGTCGAGGCGATCTTTCTCTCGACGTTTGTCTTGATCAACCAGAACCGAATGGCTGTACAGGACAATATCCGCGCCGACCTAGACCTCCAGATCAGCTTATTAAACGAACACGAAACGACCCGCCTAATCGCCATGGTCGAAGCCATTGCAAAGAAGCTTGAAGTCCCGACCGAGGCGGACCATGAGGTCGAAGAGCTAAAGAAAGACATTGCGCCGGAAGCGGTGCTGGATCGCATCCAGGCGGAAGGGGAAGACAATTAGAGATGTTTGTGTTTGTGTTGGCGCTGCGAAGCGGGACTCCCGGGCTGATGTTGGGCGGGATCCGTGGGCGAGGCGGGCCAGTTCCACGAGGTCATGAGGGGGATGGACGATCTCATGCGTGCCGGCAAGATCTATGCCGGAATTTGCGATACGCCGGTCTGGCAGGCGGCGCGCATGCAGACGCTGGCCGGCTCGCTCGGCCGGGTGCCGCTGGTAGCACTGCAGGTCGAACGCCGCCGCAGTTGCAGTTGAGCATGGACGCGGAAATCGGAGCGGCGCGAGCGGCGGTTTAAAGCCATGACATGCGCGCGACGAGCTGCGCACCTGTTAACCCGACCGCGTCACTTAAAGCGCACCGCACCCTTCGGCAGCGCGTTGATCCCACCTTTAGAGTATCAGCGCCCTCTATCGTCCTCTCGTCGCAGTCTTTAGGACGAGCGGTCGGCTAGACGGCGATCGAAAAGTTACTGTCGTCTTCGATCGGGGTGCTCCCTCTGGTAGGCGCAAGGATAGCATGGGATTCTGCACGGTTCAGCGTGTTGACCAATTCTTCGGCCTCATCGGCGGTAAGCATGTCCATAACGAAGCCATTGACGAGAGCTTTTCGGTCTGAAACCGTATCGATTACCGTCCAGTAGATGTTGAGGTTCTTCCGCAGGGCGTATCTCTGTTTTTGCATGAATGATACCTTTCCTCGGTCTTTCGGTTACTCGCGTTGCGTCATCATGATGCGCGTCCGCCCAATGGCAGGGTTGCGCGGACCCGACGCAGATTCTTGCCCAGCGACGCGATAACGTCCGTCCTGTCTCTGCAAGTTTTTCAGCTGGAGGATAAAGCCGGGGGCCTTCGGAGCGTATTGCCCAATGAGATAAGCGACTCGCCGAATTGGTGCCCCGACTATCCATCCGTGGCGGACGCCCGATACTTTGGTCTAGATACGTGAGCCTACCTGACCCACGACGGCTTCGTTGACAATCCGAGGCCGTCCGCCATCCGGACCAGGTCAACGAGAGATCTCGCCTGCATCTTCTGCATGACGTGGCCGCGATGAACCTTGACAGTCACCTCGCTCAGGCCCACTTGAGCAGCGATTTGCTTGTTGACGCTGCCCGCGACCACCAGGTTCATGATCTCGCGCTCACGGGGCGTCAAGGAATCATAGCGGGACCGAAGCTCGGCAATGAGCGCGACTTCCTGCCTCCGAGCGCAATCGCGCTCGATCCCGGCATAGGCGGCATCGAGCAATTCCTGCTCGCGCAGCGGTTTTGTCAGGAATTCGATAGCGCCGGCTTTCATCGCCCGCACCGAGATCGGAATGTCGCTGTGGGCACTGATAAAAATGACCGGAAGCTCAATTCCAAGGGAAGTGAGCATGCTCTGAAATTCCAGGCCGCTCCGCCCCGGCAGCCTTACATCGAGAATGATGCAGCCCGGTACGTCAGGGCGCTTGCTGTCCAAAAACTCCTGGCTGGAAGCGAATGTCAGTACCTCAAGTCCAACCGAGCGCAGGAGATCGCCGAGGCCTTCGCGGACAGATGCGTCATCATCAATGATGTAGACAATCTCCTTCATCCATGTCCCCAAATTTTGCGCCGGTCAGGCGGCGCCCCGGACATGGATCCATTATTTCTCCTCGGTTGGTAATGTAAACTGAAAAATGGCACCATGGGGCTCGTTTGGCGTGGCCCAGAGTTTGCCCTTGTGAGCCTCTATGATCGAACGACTGATCGTCAGGCCCATGCCCATACCCTTGGGTTTGGTACTGTAGAATGCCTCGAATATATCGCCGATCTTCGCCAGGTCGAGGATAGGGCCGCTATCGCGGACTGCCACTAAAACGGTATTGGGTGCTGCCTTTTCAGTGCTTATGATGAGTTCGCGCGCTCCTTTTGGCATCGCCGCCATCGCGTCGTTGGCGTTCACGATAAGGTTCAGGATCACCTGCTGGATTTGCACTTGGTCCCCTACGATCGGGGGCAAGCCGTCGGAGAGGTTTGTACGAAGCGACACCGCGCTACGTTCTAGGTCCGTGGACACCAGCGCAATCGTCTCGGACACGATATCGTTGAGGTTCAGCCGGTCCCTGCGTTCGGGGGATTTCTTCGCCATTGCCCGAATCCGGTCGATGACCTCGGATGCGCGAAAAGCGTCGCTGATCATGCGCTCGATGGCGCGACGGGCGGAGACGATGTCACGGGGATCTGCGTCGAGATAGCGAAGGCAGGCATTGCCGCTGCCGACTAGCCCGGTGAGCGGCTGTCTGACCTCGTGCGCGATGGAGGCTACAAGTTCTCCCATAGTGGTCAGCCTGCTTACATGGGCAAGTTCTGCTCGCGCAAGCTGAATAGCATCCTCGGCTTGCCTGCGGTCGGTGATGTCACGCGCCAGCGAAAGACGAAACCATTGCTCTTGCTGTCGGAATTTTCCGACGTGAACCTCGACTGGAAACGTTGTTCCGTCCTTACGCCGGTGGAGCGTTTCGAAAGTCATTGGCTGTCCTGCGTCGACGCGATCCACCAATGTCGCAAGCGCCTTTTCGTCGATAGCTCCGTCAAAGTCGCGCGGGTGCATGCCAATCAATTCCTCCCGGCTGTAACCGAGGCTTTCACAGGCTTGGCGGTTGACGTCTATGACGGTCAGATCGTCGGTATGGAGGAAAAAGGCATCGGTGGCATGGTCGACGAAGGTCCGAAAGCGAGTTTCGCTTGCTCGCAGCCTCTCCTCTGCTCGCTTGCTCTCGGACAGGTCGAGCACGAAGGCCACGGCCTGGCTCCCGGCCCCCGCGAAACTTGCCTCACCGATCATCACGGGTACGTGACCGCCGTCCTTTCGCTGGTACACCTTTTCAAAGGCGCGGACGCTGCCGGTCACTCTCAGCTCGGCCTCGGCTTGGGCGTCACGCTCGCGCCATTCCGGCGGTGTCAGCTCTTTATCGAGCAGCTGACCTGCCAAGAGTTCGTCACGGCTGTAGCCCACCATTTGCAGGAACGCCTCGTTTGCCTCGATAATCCGACCGCCGATATCTCGGATAAAAATTCCGATGATGTTCGCTTCGACAAGCCGGCCTATTCGCGCTTCACGTTCTGCCAGGTCGCGGTAAAGTCCGGTGATTTCGAGCGTGCTGGCGGCTTGCGAGGCGATCAGCTTCAACACCGGAATGCGCCCCGGCGCGAAGACACGGCCCGCCAGGGTGTTTTCCAGATACAGCGCACCGATCAGCTTCGCGTGATTGATCAGCGGCAAACAGAGAATGGATCTAGCCGCGCGATGGCGGATATAGGGATCGGCCGCAAAGGCGTTTTCAACCGACGCATCGTCGAGGCTCACGATTTCCCGCATACGCATGACGTAGTTGAGAACTGATTCCGGCATCACGCCGGTGATGGCCTCATTACGCAACTCTATCAGGACCGCTTCGCCGCGGATCGTCGCCTCAGCGGCAATCCGCGGTTCGCCGCCACGCGACAGGATCAGAAGGCCACGTTCGGCTCCCGCCTGCTCGACGGCCATTCGCAGCACCGTATCGATCAGCTTGTCGACGACGATTTCGCTGGAGACTGCTTGCGACACCTTGATGACGGTGGCGAGGTCGAGATGCTCGATCGGCGCCTCGATCGTGCTTGTTGCAGCCGGCGCCGATTGTCCATCCCGCAATTGGGGATAGGCTTCTTCTAGCTGCCGCACCTTGCCGTCGGCTCCCCACCTGAGATAACAGCGACGGGCGTTTTGAAGATAGAGGCGAGCAATCTGATCGAAGCCGCGCGCCCGGTAAAAGGCGGAAGCGCGCTCATACGCGATCGCCTCATCGTGTGGGAGCGTGTGCGCATTCGCCAACTGGATCGCCTGTTCATAGAGGCGCTCGGCATGCAACTCACGGCTTCCCAAGCGGGCGATTTCTGCGCCAAGCAATGTTGCGCGGCTTGCGAAATTCTCCGGAGAGTGCGCGGCCCAAGTGTCGAGCTGCCGGCGGTGAGCGCGTATGGCCCTGCGATAAAGAGCTGTTTCAGTAGTCGATCCTTGCAAAGCAGAGGCCAAAGAAAGGCCGGTGTAGAAATGAAATTCCGCCCGCTCGAAAATAGCGGGCGTCATCCAGAGGAGGCTTTCTGCTTTCGCCGCTGCCGAAAGTGCTGTGGAGGTATCTCCGGCAAATACACATGCCTGTAGCTTGCGGATCCAGTACAGGCAACTACCCGGCTTGCCGTCGGTCTTAAGTTCGAATTGCTGCTCGTCGAACCCTTCATCGTTGAAGCATCCGAAGATTGGCGTGAGCCCGCGAAGTGTTCGGATGAGTTGGAGCTGCCCGCTGATGAAACCGACGGCGACTCCGAAGCCGGCCTGACGCGCGAAGTCCAGACCGGCTTCCGCATCGCGCTGAACCTGCGAGAGGGGCTCGCCAGCGGCCAGAAGATACGTCACAAGGTTATTTCGGCTCAAGACGGCGTAGGTGAGATCGCCGACCTGCTGTGCCGTTTCGAACACGCGCTGCGCAAGTGCACGGCCGGTGCGGACATGACGCGATGACGATTTCGCAAGGTTACCGAAGGCGAGGTAGACTCGTGGTTTCAGGCGTTCCATTCCGGGCTGTTCCGTCAGGTCCAGTCCGAGCAGGCCGAACCGAAAACCGGCTTCATAGTTGCCGAAATAGGGCCCGAGCACCGTGCCCACAGCAGTGAAGGCATAAGGGGATGTGTCGCTGTTGCCGTGCTTGAGGCTGATGTTGCCCATTCGCCCGATAACAAGGCAGCGCAGATTCTCGTTGGTAAACAGGGCCGGAGTGACAAGTGAAGTCAGAACGTCCATGGTCGCGAGCGCGACCGGGTCCGCCATAGGGGGCGAGTTAAGCAGCGCTTCGATAGGGCGGCCCCCGAGTTGTCGCCAAAGCCGCGCGTATTCCTGGCGCACCTGGCTCCTGGTCGGGTGGGACGACCACGAAATGCCGACCCGGTGCAGGTAGTCGAGGCCGAATATGATGGCCTGATCGCTTCGACCCAGGCTCATGAAAAGGTCGACGCGCAGGCGCGTGACGCGGGCCAGATCGGCGAGGCTGGTGGCGCGGCTTGCCAGTTCTGCGAGGCGGGCCTGCGCCTCCGCCGGTGAGCCGGTCAAGAATTCGCATTCGGCCCTGTGGAGTTCGAGGGCGAAAGCGAGTTCGTATCGGCGCTCCCAGGCATCGTCCGGCAGGTAAGCCGCACCCGTGCCGGCATAGGAAAGCGCCGATTCGTATGCAGCCGACGCCTTGGCGCGGCGAGTGGCAAGCAGGTTCAAGTCCGCGACACGCTCGCGCTCTTCACCGGGCGCGATGAGCGCGCCGCCGCAGTTGAGTTGGCCGACAATCTCGAAAATATTATCCTCGAGTGCCTGCGGCGGCGTATGCATCAGCAGGAGGCGCCCAATGGAAAGATGCGCTGCCGCCCGCTCATCTTCAGGGATCAGCCCATACGCGGCCTCCTGAACACGATCATGCAGGAAGCGGTATGATGACCCCTCTTCAAGCAGCACGAGTCCGGCCCGCGCCGCTGCCCAAAAGGCTGCATGAACAGCGTCGTGATTTTCGCTCCGGATCAGAGCCAGGGTATCAACCGCCGCGTGATTGCCGAGACACGCTAGCATGTTCAGGGCAGCCTGCGTGGTATCGGGCAGGCGCCGCAGCTTGCTTAGCATAAGATCCACGACGTTATCGGTATAGCCTTTGGCTCGTATGCGATCGAGATCCCAATCCCAGTGCGTCTGTTCGCGATTGAATTCGAGCAGGCCTTCCTCCGGCAGCGTGCTCAGGAACTGGAGTGCGAAGAAAGGATTGCCTCCGCTCTTCTTGTGCACTAGCCGCGCAAGCGGCTGGGCACGCTTGCTTCCGCAATGAAGAGCGTCGGCCAGCATCCGGGTCAGATCTTCCAGCCTAAGCGGTGTCAGTACGATTTCATGCACTTGGCCACCGGCCTCCCGGATCGCTGTCAGCCGGCGGATCAGCGGATGGGTGGACGATACTTCGTTGTCGCGATACGCGCCAATGAGCAGCAGGTGACGCATATCCTGCTGGGTGCACAAATCTTCAAGCAGATCGAGCGTTGCTGCGTCCAACCATTGGAGATCGTCTAGAAACAGCGTGAGCGGATGTTCTGCTGTTGCAAACACTCGCAGTAGGCGCCTGATGTTCAACTGGAAGCGGCGTTTGGCGTCCTGAGGCGGCAAATCCGCAATCGCTGGAAGCCGCCCGATGAGAGATTCAAGTTCCGGAATAAGCGTTACCATCAGGCGACCGCTCGCGCCCAATTCTTCGGTTAAAGCAGCGCGCCAGGGCACGAGTTCCGCTTCACTCTTGCCCAGCAGCCCTCGGACGAGGCCTTGCAGGGCCTGCGCTACGCTCGCATAAGGGATGTGACGCTGGTTCTGGTCGAATTTGCCGGAGGCAAACACCCCACGCGGCGGCACGAGAGCGCGGTGGAGCTCATTCACGACCATCGATTTGCCCACGCCGGCATGACCCGAAACCAGCACCAGCGTCGGCCCAGCGCCCGCGACGACCCGGTCGAATGCGGAGGTTAGGGCGGCGATCTCGCGTTCGCGGCCATAGGGCCGCTCGGGAATTACCAGTCTGTCCGGCACATCGCGTGTCCCGAGCGGAAAATCTGCGATCCGCCCATACTTCTCGCTCTCGACGAGGGCACGTCGCAGATCCGCCTCTAGCCCGGCGGCCGTCTGGTAGCGTTCCTCTGCGTTCTTGGCGAGCAGCTTCATCACGATCGCCGAGATAACGCCTGGTAGCCCTCTTACACGCTCGGACGGCGGCACCGGTCGCCTGGCAACGTGGCAGTGCACCCATTCCATCGGCTCCGAAGCAGTGAACGGCAACTGGCCGGTGATCATTTCGTATAGCGTGATGCCGATGGCGTAGAGGTCACTACGCGAGTCCACCGATCGGTTCATGCGGCCGGTCTGTTCGGGCGCCATGTATGCGAGGCTGCCAGCAATGACCTCAGGGGGCTCGGCGGACTGGCGCTCACGAGAAAGATGCGACGCCACTCCGAAGCCCGTGAGACGGACTCGCCCGTCCGCCTCGTCCGCCAGTATATTCGCCGGCTTGATGTCCCTGTGAATGAGGCCGCATCCGTGAGCCTTGCCGACTGCCGCCGCAATGCTCTTGGCAAGACGCAAAAAGACAGTGAGTTCGCCGGCCATGCCACGGCTGTGCCGTCCCATCAACTGCGGAAGGGGCACGCCGCCGCAATCTTCGAGGACGAGTATGGTACGACCATTTTCGGTTTTGAAATCCAGCGGTTTGGCTGCCCACTGCCGGTCGAGTTCATCTTTCAGGCGATATTCGTGGGCCAGTCTGTCGAGGCTGGTTCGACTCGGATGTTCGGCTGCAAGCTGCACCCTCAGAACGGCTTTTGATGCGCCGTCGCTGCTCCGGATCAGCTCTCGTGTAAAGATGCGATCGCCGTCACTCCAGGAGGATTGTGGCTCGTGGTACCGAAGGTCAGTCGAAGTCTGCTGGCCGATGGAAGCGACAGCGCGCTTCCGCCCGAACATGTTCTTCCTGGTCTTCTGCGCATCTTTGACCGTGTCGTCCATGGCACACCGCTCGCTTCGATGCTGCCCGCATACCATCTGAGGTGCAGGCATCGCAGATCCAATCAAGCTTCACCGACTTCCCTCTCATGTCAACGAGCCTATGCTTCGGATTATCGAAGCGGTCGCATCTCGGTTGATCTTCCTCCGACTCAGGTTCCGGTGCATGTTGTTAAGTCAGTTTCGCGACGAGCAAAGCTGCGGCAACACGGTTTCATGCTTGAAAAAGCGCCGCGCCGGCAAGGGTGAAGGTCTCGCGGTCAAGCAAAACGCCGGCGCGGCAAGTCGGCCCGTGATGGGAGGGTGTCTCTTTTAGGGCCGTTGCAACATTAACTCCGCCTAGAGTGCCCTCGCTATTATGCCGAAGTATATTTGTTTAGCCCTTTCGCCCGATTCCTAAACCAAACCAATTCTGCCGGATGTATCAGGAGGTCGCCCTCTTTCGTGCTGATCACCCAGCCGCGAGCATCCCATTGGAGGCTATCTGCAGCGAGTGGCGCAACCTCTTTAATTTTGCAAGCGGGCCGAACAGGAGCTCAACGCGCTTCAGATGACGCGCAATATGCTCGAACGCCTTCGGGGGAAGCGCAGCAATGCGCCGGGCTGGGCGGACGAGGGTGACATAGATCTCGTCATCATAGGCACCCATGGCCAGACGTGCGTACTGAATCTTCCCCCGGGGCAGTGGCATCTCGTATTGTTAACGAGATTGAGAATGATGTGCTGTTGGTACACTCGTAGTGATCGTAGCCACCGGAATCAAGCGAAGCAGTTGAAGTTCCATAAACACCTCTTACACCATTGAGAGTGAAAAACCGGGGTCAACGGTTCTGGCACGGTGAGAGCTTTCAAGGCCAACGACCGGCTTTTTGCCATAGAGTTCACGTTTTAGGCCAGGAAGATCGCATAATGGATCGACTGGAATTGTTCCGGGCGTCGGCAGGGCCCGGCTATGCTGCTCTGTCGATTTCCCGGATCAGCTCGAGTTCGCTACGAAGTGCTATTTCCTCTGTCTTGAGGTCGAAGCTGGCTTGCATGTTCATCCAAAACTCCGGCGTCGTGCGGAAGTACTTTGCGAGGCGCAGTGCGGTATACGTCGGAATCGATGTTTGCTCCGCCGCAATACGTTCGATGCGCCGATAGGGAATGCGCTTATCGAAAGTGAAGTGTTACACAGGGGTGATCTGTGAGGATCGCTGACCGTGGCCTATGGATACCGTTGTGACTCAAGCCAGTTGTAGAGGACTAACTGCGTGTCGCGATAGCTACCGCTGCGCCTCCCATGCAAAAGGCAGCACTCCGGTTCATCATAGACATCGCCCTTGGCGATGTAAGTGCCATTCGCGCCCGGGCGCCGGCGAGTGCGAAGGGATACTGGGCAACTGCCAGGATCACGGCCGTCATGGCAAGCAGCAGGATGATATCCGTGCTCGATAGCCCATTCACGTCCACGACTGTCGGCAGAAGGGATACGTAGAACAATACCGATTTTGGATTGCCCAGGGTCACCAGAATGCCGGAGGCGAACACGCCGCCTGCGGTGGAGGATCTATGCTGCGGCAGCAGCGAGTTGGGAGCGTTCCAGAATCGATAGGCGAGCCAGCATAGGTAGACGACGCCAGTCCATTTGATGACGATTAGCAGTGTGGTGAAGGTCGCTGCGATATAGGCCAGCCCCGCCAACGCCGACGAAAGATAGATCACGTCGCCGATCACCATCCCGGCAGTCATCCATGCTGCCCTGCGGTATCCCGAGTGGAGAGCCTGCGCTATAATGGCAACGATCTGCGGACCTGGTATGATCGCGGCGATGGCGAGCGCGCCCGAATAGGCCAGAAAGCCAGAAAGCGTCATCAAAAGCTCCAAGAAACTTTGTTTGCTCAATATTCACATTCCCAGGCGAAAGCCAATGCCGTTTCGAGACCTGTCGCCAATTCTGGATTTCACTGCTGCCCGTGTGCCGGCCCAAGCGCGGCAATTGATCTGGCCCGCGGTAATAGCACCGAGATACTCCCCGCGCGTTAGTGCTATGCCGATGGGCCGCGTCAATCTGTATCACCGGCTCAAGGCGGCAGCGTGGATCTCGCTCTGCTTTTGATCGAGGTGGCTTAGGCAGCACATTCATCTGGCGAAAGGTTGCAGATGAACCCTGGCGTTGATTGCAAAGCCTTCGCACGCCACCACAGACAATCTTACCAATGACGAGGGCAGCGCGTGCAAGGAAAACGATGGGGTGCGCATCGTTGCGCAGCTCATCAATGCTCCCACGAAGCACGCTGCTCTGAGGTGGTTTCCATCTTTGCACTGCGCCTGTAGCAGAACTCGACGCGTTCAATTTCGCCGATAGGATCGGCGCCGCCGCCGATTGGGAGAAGCATGACGTCCTCCTCTTGATAAGCCGAACCCTTATCGCACGTTTGCATGCCAACTGATATATGAGCTATCTATCATGATGATGGTAAATCTCGTGAAGGAAGCGATGATTATGGCCGCTGATGCCGCGCCTGGATCGATGTGGCCAATCACCCGGTCCCCCAGCCGCGATGCCCGCCCCTTTGCCGCCGTCATGTCCCGGGTCGCCTCGCAGCCCTGGAGCGCTGCCCGCTCCGCCAGACCGAAGCATTGCTTAAGGGAGGCTCCAGATGCCAAGGCATCGAGCGCCGCATCGGCCGCGGGCTTCCAGGCATCGACCATGGTCTTTTGGCCGGGTTCGGTCTTGCCGCGCTCTTGGATGCCCGCAGCCATCGCAGCGAAAGCGCGCACGAATTCCTCGTCGCGGAGGTCCGGCCTGTCCTTGACCGCGGCTCCGGCACGCATGAAGGCCGTTGCATAGAGCGGGCCCGATGATGCGCCGACCGCGTTCAGGAATGCCTTTGCAGCCGCATTGAAGGCGGCCGTCGGCGCCGCCTGCCCGGGATCGAGCGCAGCGACCGCCTTGGCCGCGGCCTCACAGCCGGCGTCCATGGCAAGGCCGTGATCACCGTCGCCGATCGCGCCGTCCAGCTCGCAGAGATGGTCGCGATGCGCCGCGATATCTTCGGCGATCAGGTCAAAGAGACGCTGCAGATCTTTGGTCGTGATCGCCATCGATCACCTCCTGAACATGGCGCAATCGCAGGGATGGTCGATCAGCCGCCGGAGTTCGTCGTCGAGATGCATGAGCGTGACCGAGGCGCCGGCCATTTCGAGCGAGGTGCAGTAATTGCCGACGAGCGAAGTATGGATGACGAGGCCGGCCTCGTCGCACCGCGCCTTCACCCGCCGCATCATTATGTAGAGCTCCATCATCGGCGTCGAGCCCAGCGAATTGACGAGCACGGCGACACGATCACCCCGCTCGACTTTCATCTCCTGGAGAAGATTGTCCATCAGTTCGTCGGTCACCGCATCGGCCGTCTTCAGCGGCCCGCGCGCCACGCCGGGCTCGCCGTGGATGCCCATGCCGATCTCCATCTCCTCCTCGCCGATCTGGAAGTTCGGTTTCAAGGTCTGGGGCAGCGAGCAGGGCGAGAGCGCCACGCCCATCGTATAGGTGCGCGCATTGGCATGGCGGGCGGCGCGCTCGGCCTCGTCGAAGGAATAGAGAAGATCGCAGGCAGCGCCGACCGCCTTGAAGATGAAGACATTGCCCGCCACGCCGCGCCGCCTGTCCTTCTGATCGGCTGGGGCGGACGCGACATCGTCAGTGGTCAGAACGGTGCGCACCGCGATGTCGTCGAGCGCCAGCATTTCCGCGGCCATGTCGAAGTTCATGACGTCGCCGGCATAATTGCCGTACATGAATAGCACGCCGACGCCGCCGTCGACGGCCATGGCGCAGGCCATGATCGGATCGGGCGGCGGCGAGGCGAAGACGTTGCCGATCGCGGCGGCATCGGCGAGCCCCTTGCCGACATAGCCGAGGAATGTCGGCTCGTGCCCGGAGCCGCCGCCGATCACCAGCCCGACCTTGCCCTTGCGCGGCCCGTTTCTGGCAATGATGGCGCGCGGCATGCTGTCCACGGCATAGAGGTGCTCGGGATGCGCCGCGAGAACCCCTTGCAGCATCTCATCGACGGCATTCGTCCCCGCATTGATAAGCTTCTTCGTCTTCACGCCGATCCTCCCCAGAACGAGCTCCCTCTGCATAGATGCGGCGGGCGGGCCAGAGGTCAATCCGCCAGCGGCAAAGCGACCGTTGCGAAGGGCGCGAGCCGCAGCTCTTCGGCCAATGGGCCGCCATCCACACTTCGCTCTTCGCCTGTGAGATTGACCATGTAGAGCTTGGCGCCAGCGGCATCCCGCGCCACGAAAGACAGCACTTCGGAGGGCGAAGACGACATGCATTCCTGCCAGGAGGCGCCTGCCAGTGCCGACAAGGTCCGCACCGTGTTGAAGAGCGGCCGCCGCCCGCCTCGTTCGACCGGTTCATCTGGACCGGCGATCAATCCGAAAGGGCCGGTCAGCGCCGAAAGCGTCAGGCATTCGAGACCGGCATCCAGCACGCGGATCGCATAGCCGAGCGCGAAGGCCTCGGCGAAACGGCCGTTGTGGCGAGGGTCGCGGTTGGCCATCGGAATGCGTCCACCGGCGGTATTGTCCATCGTGCGGCTGCCATAGGGATTTTGCCGCATCGGGATCGTGGACGGGCCGATGCGATACGGCTTGTCGCCGTAGATCGCGCGGACGGAGCGCGTGATGAAGGGCAGCGCTTCCAATGTCTGCATGACGCTGAGATCGTCGGCCGCATGCACGATCGGATTGGTGCAATGGCTGACGAAATCGATCTCGCCCGCCGGCACACGTTTGCGATTGAGCTCGGTGAAATAGCTGAGCATGCCGCCGCCGATGCGGATACCGGGGAAGGCGGCGCGCGCCGCGGCATAGACCTCTTCGAGCGGAGGGCAGTCCGGCCATTTGCTGCCGGGCGGCGTCGACTGCCGGTCGACGGAAGGCGAGATCAGGATCGCATCCGGACGAAGGCCTACGATCTGCATCTGCCGCGCGATCTCGGCTGCCTCGACTGCCGGCGACCATTTGCAGGGAAGCGCGATCTCCAGCGTCGAGCGGCCGGGATGGAGAGTGGCGATCGCGGCAAAGTTTTTCAGCGCCTCAAGGCCGTGCCCGGCGACTGGATCGAAATGGAAGAGCAGTTCCCGGGGCGCGATCTCCGATAGGAGGGACCCCGCCGCCAGCGTCTCATCGGCCTCCTCGGGCGTCACGATCACGCCGATATCCGGCATGGCGCCGGTCCCTACGCCGATTTCGAGCCTTATGACTCCGCTCTGCGCCGGGTCTGAAGGCGCAACGGAGCGGCTGATATCCCTGATGAGGAGCGACGTCTTCTGCCGGGCGGGCTGATTGGCCGGGATTTGATAAGGCCAGGGCAAAGCGAGCGGCCTGACATAGGTCTTGTACGAGGCATCGGACCAGTTACGCTGATCCTCCATCTCGAAAATGTCGCCCTCCATCCGGCATTCTGCGGTAACGCCTGGCATGACCTGATGGGTGATGGCGCGCATGTCCTTGAAGGGCTGCCAGGGCTCGATGAGATCAGGAAAACGCGTCGCCGCGATCTGTCCGTCGACATGCTCGACCGTCGCCGGCGAACCGGCAACGCCGACGATCGGATGCAGGATGCAGAAGCCGCAGCGGTTGGTCTCGAAGCCGGTCCCGCTCTGGGCTTCGGCCTCGAAATCGAGCCTGTCCTGATTGCCGCTGATGCGGACGTCGATCACGAGCGTCGTCTCATCAGGGCCCTGGCAGCGAGCCCGATAAGTCACCTCGAACCGATCCTCGCCCTGCTCGATCCTGAGGTCGGCGATGTCAGGACTGTAGGTGCCCCAATCCCGGTCGCGGACGAGATAGGAAATCGCCCGCAGCACTTCGGTTCCGTCGTAACGGATCGAGCGAAGGTTGCCGTCGGCGAGATCGGCCGTCAACTTTCCCGCCGTCAGACGGACCGGCGACTTTTCTCCAGCGCGGGTGCCGTAGAGCTGGAACGCATCGGTCGTCATCGCAGCATCGCCCTGACATCGATCGTCTGGCCGCGCGCGGCGCTGTCATAAGCGGCCTCGACGAGGGCGAAGGTCTTCAGATTGTCGGCGCCCGAGGTCGAATGCTCGGCGCCGCGCCTGAGCTGGTCGACCCAATGCTGCTCAATCGCATAGACGCTTTCCTGGATATTGTGCCAGGGCCGCGAGGCCCAGGACAGCAGTTTCGGCGAGACATCCATGACGGTCGTGCCCCTGCCGTTGGTGATCTCCAGGCCGTAACCCTGGCTGAGGCGGATCGTGCCTTCGGAGCCGTCGAGTTCGATCAGTGTCTCGGGGAAGGGCTCTTTCGAAAGCTTCGTGGCGTAGCTGACGTCGACGACCGAGGTCGCGCCGTTTACGTGATCGAGCAGGATGGTCGCGACATCCTC
The DNA here is from genome assembly GCF_029194105.1 of Rhizobium mulingense. Taxonomy (NCBI): domain Bacteria; kingdom Pseudomonadati; phylum Pseudomonadota; class Alphaproteobacteria; order Hyphomicrobiales; family Rhizobiaceae; genus Rhizobium; species Rhizobium mulingense. Next base: position 58,790 of record NZ_JARFVE010000012.1, read on the forward strand.
ACCCTTAATCCCAGGGTTGACCCGCTTGGTGCGGGCGGTCAGCGCGCTGACGTCGCCGAGGATATAGCGGGCGATATCGAGCGTATGGATGCCGAGATCTTCGATGATGAAGCGCTCGCCTTCGGCGAGATAAGGCTGGCCGGAAAAGACGTCATAGCCCGAGCGGAAGGAGAAGCGGCCCCAGAAGGGCGTGCCGATGGCGCCGGCATCGAGCGCCTTGCGCACCGCCTGGATCGGCGTCTGCCAGCGGAAATTCTCGTGCACCATCAGCGCCACGCCGGCGGCCCGGCAGGCCTCGACCATCGCCTTGGCATCGTCCAGCGTCTTGGCGAAGGGCTTCTGGCAGATGGCGGGGATCTTATTCCTCGCAGCCATTTCCACCAGCGCACGGTGGCTTTGAACTGTCGTGGCGATATCGACGAAATCGAAGCCGCCATCGGCAAACATTGTCTCGGCATCGCTGTAGCGCCGCTCGACGCCGAACTGATCGCCGACGAGCTTCAGCCGCTCCGGATCGCGGTCGCAGACGGCGACGATCTCGGCACCGTCGACATCGTTCCAGGCATGCATCTGGTTGATCGCAAAGAAGCCGCAGCCGATCAACGCGCCTTTCAATCCGGTCATGTCAACCTGCCTTTGCCATCTGCATAAGGGTGACGCGCTGCTGCAGGCGGCGCTGTGCCTGGTCGACGACCACGGCGATGATGATGACGAGGCCCTTGATGACCATCTGCCAGAAGGAGGAAACGCCCATCATGACGAGACCGTCGGAGAGGATGCCGATGACGAAGGCGCCGATGATCGTGCCGCCGATCGTTCCGCGCCCGCCCGACATCGAGGTGCCGCCGAGCACGGCCGCGGCGATCGCGTTGAGCTCGAAGCTTTCGCCGGTCGCCGGATGGGCGGCCATCAGCTCCGAGGAGATGACGACGCCGACGATGGCCGCGCAAAGGCCGGAGAACATGTAGACGAAGATTTTTACGAGATCGACGCGGATGCCGGACATGCGCGCCGCCCGCTCATTGCCGCCGACGGCGAAGATGTGGCGGCCGATGGGCGTCGAGCGGGCGACATAGGCGGCCGCGAGCGCCAGCACGATCAGGATCCAGATCGACACCGGCAGGCCAAGAATGCGGCCCGCGCCGAAGAAGTCGAAGCCGGTCGTGGCGTATTCCGGCCGGCCGACAAGGTTCGGAAAGGTCTGGCCATCAGAAGACAGCAGCGCCAGGCCACGGGCGACATAGAGCGTGCCGAGCGTGGCGATGAAGGGCGCGACGTTGAGCTTGGTGATCAACAGACCGTTGATGAGACCAATGACAAGGCCGATCGACAGCGTGATCAGCACGATCTCGAAGAGGTTGAAATAGATGGTGTAGCCGATCGGCAGTTCGATCCCGTAGAGGATCAGGCCGCCGGCCACCATGCCGCACAGGCCGACGATCGAACCGACGGAGAGGTCGATACCGCCGGTGATGATGACGAAGGTCATGCCCATCGCCAGGAACGCATTCAGCGCCACATGCTTCGACATCAGGATCATGTTCGCCGTCGAGGTGAAGTTCGGCGCGAAGATCGCAAAGAAGATGATGACGGCGAAAAGCGCGATGAAGGTCCTGAGCTTCATCAGCGTCAGAAGCGCGGAGCCGTTGGCGCCTTTCGGCGCAAGAGTGGTAGACGTAGCCGCCATCATGACGCGAGTTTCCCTTGATGTCCGTGTCCCTTGGCCGAAGCCGCGATGATCGCTTCTTCCGTCGCCTCGTCCCGGTCGAAGACAGTAACCAACTGGCCGTTGCTCAAGACCGCGATGCGATCGGATAGCGCCATGACCTCTTCGAGGTCGGAGGTCGAAAACAGAACGGCGAGCCCGTTTGCCGCCAGCCGCCGCATGGTGCGGAAGACGTCCGCCTTGGCGCCGACATCGATACCGCGGCTCGGCTCGTCCATCAGCAACACCTTCGGATTGGTCATCAGGGCCTTACCGATGACGACCTTCTGCTGGTTGCCGCCGGACATCGAAGTGACCTCGAAATCCGGGTTCGGCGCCTTGATCGAGAGATCGCGGATCGCCTCCCGAATGGCGCTTTTCTCCGCGCCGCTGTCGATATGGAAAAGCCGGGTGAAACGCGAAAGGCTTGCGAGCGTCAGATTGGAGGCGATGGAAAGCACCTGCACCAGTCCTTCGCGCTGCCGATCTTCGGGGATGAGCGCAAGGCCGCGGCGGATGCGCCGCGTGGTGTCGCGTGCTCGCACTTCCTTGCCGTCGATGAAAATCTTGCCGCTCGAATGCATATGACGCCCGATCACGCATTCGAAGAATTCACTGCGCCCGGCGCCCATCAGGCCGTAAATGCCGAGAATTTCGCCTGCCTTGACCGACAAGGAGACATCTTTGACAGCAAGCCCGCCGGTCGGTCTGGGAAGGCTGATATTTTCGGCGCGGAACATCTCGCTGCCGATGGAATGGGTAACGGATTTCGCAAAATCCTTGGCATCCGAGCCGATCATCGAGCGCACGATCCAGCGTGTATCGATGTCGCGCACCATGGCATGACCGGTGATCTGGCCGTCGCGCAGCACCGTGATGTAGTCGCCGATGCGCATCAGCTCTTCCAGCCGGTGCGAGATATAGACGATGGCCACGCCCTGCGCCTTCAGCTCGGCGATCACCTTGAACAGGATCTCGACTTCGGCCGCCGACAGCGCGGAGGTCGGCTCGTCCATGATCAGGATGCGGGCATTGAGCGACATCGCCTTGGCGATCTCGACGAGTTGCTGCTGGCCGATCGGCAGATCCTCGACCATAGTGTCGGCCTCGATGCCGGCATCGAGACGCCGCAGAAATTCATTGGCCTTCTCGACCTGCGCCCGGTGATCGATGCCGAGCAGGCCGCGAGTGATCTCGCGCCGGGCAAAAATGTTTTCGGCGACCGACATGTTGGCGAAGAGATTGAGTTCCTGGAAAATCATGCCGATCCCATTGGCCTGCGCGTCGGCCGGACTGTCGAAGGAGACAGGCTTGCCGTCGAGGATGATGCGGCCGAGCGTCGGGCGCTCGACGCCGGCGATGATCTTCATCAGCGTCGATTTGCCGGCGCCGTTTTCGCCGACCAGAACGTTCACCGCGCCGCGGCGCAGCTCCAGATTGGCGCGCTTGACGGCAACGATGCCCGAATAGACCTTCGACACATCGTCGAGGCGCAGGATGATATCGTCCTCTTGTGCCTCTGCCACCGTCATGAGCCCACCTTCAGTTCAGAAGGGGTCACGAGCGGAAGCTCGCCGCTTTTCGGCAGCGGAAAGGCGCCGATCACTGTCACCGTCTTACCGGCGAGGCCGTCGCGCGGAACGGCGGAGAGAAAAGCGGTATTGGCCTTCTCGTTGAACGCCTTGCCGAACTGCGCCCATTCGATCTGGTTTTTGAATTCGTTGAAATTGACGAACTCCAGCGTGTCGCGCAGTGCGGTGCCGCGCAGGGCCGGTCCGATCTGCACCTTCGCATCGGCCTTGCCATCGCCATCGGCGTCGACATCAAGCGTTGCCGCGCGCGAGGCCGTGTCGGCCGCAACGACCTTGCCGGTGATCTTCACCGCATAGGTCCAGGGCGAACTGCTCTGCTTGCGCGGATTGCCGTATTTCTCGCCGGCAGCATCCGGATTGGAAGTGGCAAGTAGCATGACGTCCTTCAGCTCGCCGGCGCGCTTTTCGAAATAGGGCACGACCTCAGGCTGCCAGATCGTCTCGACCTTGGCATTCGGGTCAAAAGCGGTCTTGGCCGCGGCCGCCGCCTTCTCCTCCGCGGTCGGCGTCTTGATGATCTTGCAACCGGGCAAGGCCGCCGCCACGACGGCGGCAAGCAGGGCGCCCTTCATTCTCAACATGCGGGTGAACCTCGACGTCTTGCAAAATGCATTGCGGAGGGCGCAACGCTGCACCCTCCGCAATTGGTGCTGATCAATTCGTCAGGGCGAAGGTCTCGAGCTTGCCGGAATTGTCGGCGTTGATGAGAACGCAATCCATCAACTGCTTCTCTTCCTTTGGCATCGTCTTGTTCTTGATGTAGGCGTCGGCCTGTTCCACCGCCAACTGGGCCTGCGCGTAAGCCGGCTGCAGCACGGTAGCCTTGATGCCGCCCGACTTGATCGAGTCGCGCACATCGTTGGAGCCGTCGAAGCCGACGACGATCACGTCCTTGCGGCCTGCGGCCTGAAGGGCTGCGATCGCGCCCATGGCCATGGTGTCATTGCCTGAGATGACGCCCTTGATATCGGGATTTGCCTGGAGGATGGTTTCCATCTTCGAATAGGCTTCCGTCTGGCTCCAGTTGGCCGACTGCTTGGCGACCGACTTCAGCTCCGGATAATCGTCGATGACGTCGTGATAACCCTGCGAGCGGATGCCGGCATTAGTGTCGGACTCTTTGCCCACCAGCTCGACGTAATTGCCCTTCTCGCCCATCAGCTTGACGAATTCCTGCGCCCCGAGCTGGGCGCCCTGATAGTTGTTCGAAACGATCTGGGCGACGGCAACGCCGGTTGCATTGATTTCGCGGTCGATCAGGAAGGAGGGGATGCCGGCATCCTTGGCCTTCTTGACGGCGGCGACGGAGGCGTCCGCGCCGGCATTGTCGAGGATGATCGCCTTGGCGCCGCGCCCGATCGCCGTATCGATCATTTCCGACTGCTTGTTGGCGTCGTCGTCATGGGTCATGACGAGGGTTTCGTAGCCGAGTTCCTTCGCCTTGGCCTCGGCGCCGACGGCTTCGGCCTTGAAGAAGGGATTGTCATGCGCCGGCGTGATGATGGCGATGAGATCGGCCGCAAAGGCCGGCATTGCCGTGCCGAGCGCCAATGCGCTGGCAAAGGCTGCGAGTGTCAGTCTGCGCGTCAGTTTCATTCTTTCCTCCCTGTGGTGAATGACGCCCCGTTCTCCTCGGAGCGGTGCCCCGTCTCCCGGGGCGGTATAGGGGGAGGGCTTTGCCTCCCCAAGCTGGTTCAGGTGATGCGCCGGATGCTTTCGGCGATCTCCTGCGGTTCGAAGACTTTCTTCCAGTCATCGCGCATCAGCGCCGGAATGCCGAACTCGATCGCCTTGTTGCAGGCATCCGAGAACACGCCGTCGACTTCCTTGAAGATGACCGCGCCGAGCACGTTCATATGGCCGAGCAGGAAGTCGCGGACGGCCTGTTCCGGCACGCCTCGCGCCACGCATTCGTCCATTGCCTGGCGCATGACGACGAGCAGAGAGGCGCAGACGGTCTCGGACAGGCCGGGTTCGAGCATGGCGAGCTGGTCGACGGTGACCCGGTGCGAACGCATGACCGGCGCCCAGATGATCTTGGCGATTTCCTCGCCGAGTGCGTAGGCGCTGTCCGGCCCCTGCATCAGCGCCGAGACGATATGCTGCTTGGCAAAGAGACCGCCGAAATGATCCTTCTTGGCCTGCATATCCGTCTCGTCATTGAAGATCGGTGGATGGCAGGGATGGGTGACGAAATAGGTGAGGTCGTCACGCTTCGGCAGATGGCCGGCGAAGGGAGCGGCAGCATCGAGCGCCACCACCATGGTGCCGGGCGCAAGCTTGTCGACGATGCCGGCCGCGACCTTGCCGATCGCCGTATCCGGCACGGCGAGGATGAGCACCTCAGCGCCGTCGAGGGCGGCATCGACCGGTACGCAATCGAGGCCGAGATCGTTCTTCAAGCGCGTCTTGCCAGCGTCGCTCACTTCGACATGCCGCACTTCAAAGCGCGAGCCCTTGAGGTTTTTGGCAAGCCGGTATCCCATTTTACCGCCGGCGCCGAAGAGAGCAATCTTGGTCATGTTTTCCTCACCTTGTCAGTTCTGAATAGGATCATAAACTGGTATGATGTGTCAATCACCATACCATCAATCAGGCGCTTAAGCCCCATGTTTTTCCGCATCGAGCCTGTCGATCGCCTGCACGTTGCCGGCCGAGGGGCCTTCAGGATCGAATTCGGAGGCGAGCCAGACGTCCACGATCGATTTCGCCAGTTCCGGACCGATGACGCGCGCGCCCATCGTGATGATCTGGGCGTTGTTGGATTTCGCCGCCCGTTCGGCCGAATAGGTATCGTGGGTGAGGGCGGCGCGGATGCCCGGCACCTTGTTGGCGGAGATGCACACGCCGATGCCGGTGCCGCAGAACAGGATGCCGCGCTGATGCTCGCCATCGACGATCGTCTGAGCTAGGCGCTGGGAGAGATCGGCATAAAAGCCGGCCTGGCTGAGATCGTGAACTTCGAGGCCCGCCTTGCCGGCGAGATGGGCGGCAATGACATCCAGGAGCGGTTTGCCGGCGCTGTCGGCGCCAATTGCGATCTTCATGGCAGTTTCCTTTCACTCGCCGTCTGGCGTGAAGATGAGCGGTCGATCGCCGCACTGACGCGGCTGAGAATGTCGAGATAGCCTTCGACGGACCAAGCGGAGCGGCCGATGAACAGGCCGTCGATATCGGGCTGGCAGATCAGTTCCTCGCAATTGCCGGCGTTGACGCTGCCGCCATAGAGGACCGGCACCTGGCGGCCGAGAATTGATTTCGCCACCTCGGCGATCTTGCCGTGCCGCTCCGAGGCGTAACCAGCCGTCGCCGGAATGCCGTTGACGCCGATCGCCCAGACCGGCTCATAGGCAAGCAGGATCGGAGCCTCGCTGGCCTCGGTGTCGACGCCCCTCAGGGCGGCCTCGACCTGCCGCCGCAGCACGGCGTCGGCCCGCCCCTCCTGGCGCTCCTGCAGGGTCTCGCCGATGCAGATCAGCGGCGTCAGGCGGTGGCGGATGGCGGCGGCAACCTTGAGGCCGACGGTTTCGTCGGTTTCGCCGAAATGTTCGCGCCGTTCTGAGTGGCCGAGCTCGACGAGATCGAGGCGGCAATCCTTGAGCATCAGCGGCGAGATTTCGCCGGTCCACGCGCCGGCATCCTCCCAATGCATGTTCTGGGCGCCGACCTTCACCGAGGTCTCGGCCAGCACACGCTTGACCTCGCGCACCGCAGTGAAGGAGGGAATGACGAAACGCTGCACGGGGGCATCGCGGCCGCCGTCAGTATCGGCGAGGCGGCGCGCGAAGGCGAGCGCTTCCTCAAGCGTCTTGTTCATCTTGAAGCTGGTGCCAACCCAGACGACCATCTCAATTCTTCCTTCCGTCACGGATCTGCGCGAAATAGCCGTCGGTGCCGACCTGGCCGCCCTTGAGCGCGATCTGCAGGCCGTTGGTCGCGGCATAGTCGCCATGGGCGAGGCAGAGCGGGGAGCCCGGTGTCTGGGGAAGCGGCAACAGCGTCGTCAGCGCGTTGATCTTCAATTGCCGGAGCGCATGGCTCGACGTGTCGCCGCCGGCAACGACGGCGCGAGACAGCCCTTCCGCTTCGATAAGGCGGCGCAGTATCGTGCCAAGGGTACTGCCGAGCCGGTGACGGGCGCCCGGCAGCCGGTCGATATCGGCGCCGCGGTCCGCGGATGGGCCGAGCGCCGTATAGAGGATGACGCTCCTGCCTTCTTTCAGTTTCCGGACACCCGCCTGCACGGCCGCCTCCACAGCGGCTTCGCCATTGGAAACCAGCGCCAGCGGATCGAGCGCAATGCTGTCGAAACCGTTCTCGGCAGCCGTGCGGATCTGCCGCTCGGTCGTCGGCGAAACGCTGCCGGAGACGACGGCGAGGCGATCGACCGGGCCGATATCGGCAAATTCGGCCCCGGTCTCGCCGATCATGCCGGCCTGCCGCCAGGTGCTGAGCAGGGCATATTCGACCCCCGACGAACCGGCGACGAAACCTCCCGAGCGGCCGGTGACCCGCAGCATCTGCCGGCCGGCGGCCGACTGCGTTGCCTCGGAGTCGACATCGAGGAGCAGGATTCCTTTGCCATTCGATGTCAGTGCGTCGATCCGTTGGTCGACGTCCGCCGCGGTGATCGCGACGAGATCGGCGAGCAGAACGGGGAGGGAGGTCTGCTTCGACAGGTGGAGCGCAAGATCCGCCTCGCCCATCGGCGTGACCGGGTGGCGGCTCATCACCGGATGGCGGTCGATGCGGTAGACGCGGCCCTGATAGCCGGCGAAGAGATTGCCGAAGGCCGTATAGCGCTTCAATTGCGGCGCGCCGACGATAACCGGCACGATGGATTGCCCGAAACGCCTGCGGCCGATTTCGATCGCCTTGCCGATATTGCCGATCCCGGGGCTGGAATCGAAGGTCGAGCAGACCTTGTAGTGGGAGATCGAAGCACCGAGCGAATTCAGCCAGTCGAAGGCCGGCGCAAGGTGTTCCTCCATCCATGCGGGCGTTTCGCTGCGGCTTGTTCCCGCCAGGCCGATCGCGCGGCAGTGTTTGAAGCGGGCGAGCAATTCCGGCGTGGGAAGGTCAAGGAAGAGCACGGTCTCGACACCGTTCGAGGCAAGCGCCTCCATGACGTCGGTCGAACCGGTAAAATCATCGCCGTAATAGCTGACGAGACGTCCGTTCATATCGGTCACGCGCCCTTGCCGTCGCTGAATTTTGCAATCGAGGCGGCCAATTCAGGATGATCCTTGGCGTAGACCTCGAGCGGAATGTCGGCGACCGCCGCCTGCCAGGCCTGCTGCACGGCGCGAACACCGGCGGCCGGGCCGCCGGGATGGCTGACGATGCCGCCGCCGCAGAGATAGAGGAGATCGACGGTACGGCCGGTGCGCTGATAGGTCTCCGGCGCCTGCCCGCCCCACTGGCCGGAACCTGCGACCGGAAGCGGGCGATCGGCAGTATCGAAAAGCGGCGCGCTGACGGCCTTGAAGGAAGAGACGAAGCTGTCGTCCGGCTCCCAATATTTTACCCTGATGCCGTTGATCTGGAACTGGTCGACGCCCAAGAGCCGCCAGAACTGCTGGTAGACCTTGAAGTCCATCCCGGCGCCCGGATCGCGCGTCAGCACGTCCCAGCCGTTTCGATGCGCGTGCAGCACCAGGCTCGAGCGCTTGCGCAGAAAGCTCATGCCGCCGAAGCCGATCGAGTTGATATTGACGACGGCGCAGTTGCCGCCGGCTGCAGCGACGATGTCGTGGTTACGCATCATCTCGTCGGGGTCGGCATGTGAGATGCCGAAGGCATACATGACCTTCTTGCCGGTCTTCTGCTGATGATCGAGAATGCGCGGCATGATCGCCGCGACGCGGTCCTTGAGCGGCGAATAGGCCGGGCTCATCAGTTTCTCGTCGTCCTTGATGAAGTCGACGCCCGATGCGATCAGCTCACCGACGAGTTCCGCCGTCTCGTGCGGCCTCAGCCCGAGCGCCGGCTTGACGATCGTGCCGATGATCGGCCGGCCTTCGACGCCGGTAAGGCGGCGGCTGCCCGGAATACCGAACTGCGGGCCGGGATGGGCGTTTCGGAAGGCGTCCGGCAGCTTCATGTCGACGATGCGGATGCCGGTCATGCCCTTGATCGAATAGACGCCCCCGATCGCGATCGTCATCAACGCGGAGAGATCGGTGCCGATCGCCTCAAGCGGAAAGCCGATGTCGACGTCGGCGCGGTGGAGCAGCGTGCCGTGAGCCGCCTCCGGCCAGGTCGGGTGACGCCCATCCTCGAGCGGGCGGATCGCCAGCACCCGGGCGGCGACGCGCGCCTTCAGCTCCTCGGTCTCGCCCGAAACCGGCACGAAGGTCCCGGTCGACTGGTCGCTGGCGATCTTCTCCGCCATCGCCTCGACGCTGCCGGGCGTTTCGATGCGGTAGGTCAGGGTAATCATCATGAACCGACAGCTGCTCCTCGTAGCCTAAGTATATTGTCATGGCGTCAACTTATGATGTGGTATAATGAGTATTCCACCCATTGCAAAGGGGAATCTTCGGACGCGCAAATTTTCGGCCGCAAGCTTTGTCCTTGGTTCGGAAAACTGTTAGGAGGAGACATTTTGAGCCAGCGAGATCTCATGACCCAGCCCCTCGAACAGATCGTCCGCCGGAAACTCTCCGACGAAGTGTTTGATCGACTTGAGCGATTGATCACCTCAGGCGAGCTTCAGCCCGGCGACGAAATGCCCTCCGAGCGGGTGCTGATGGAGCGCTTCGGCGTCGGCCGCCCGGCGATCCGCGAGGCCATGCAGTCGCTCGCCAACAAGGGTCTCGTCAGCATATCGCACGGCGAACGGGCGAAGGTCTTGCGGCTCACGGCAAAATCGATCTTCCGCCAGGTCGACCTCACCGCCAAGATCATGCTGTCGCAATCGGCGGATTCGCTCGAACATCTGAAGAGCGCCCGCATCTTCTTCGAGCGCGGCATGGCCCGCGAGGCCGCGCAGCGGGCTTCGGCAAATGATATAAAAGACCTCAGGGCAATCATCGAGCGCCAGCGCGCCTCGCTCGGACGGGCCGAAGAGTTCATCGACGCCGATATGGAGTTCCACACCCGTATCGCCCAGATCTCAGGCAATCCGATCTACATTGCCGTCAGCGAAGCCATGCTTGCCTGGCTGAAGGAATATCATACCGAGATGCTGATCTGGACCGGCAAGGAAAAGTTCACGCTCGCCGAACATGATGAGATCGTTGATCGGCTCGAAGCTAATGACGTCGACGGCGCCGAAACGGCAATCCTGAAACATCTCGAGCGGTCGCGCGCGCTCTATGCCAAATAACGCGTAAAAATAAAGGTCGCATCGAGAAAATTACGAAGTGTCCGGAACGCTGCAGTTCCATAAATAGGCGATCCCACATGATTGAGATTGTCGGTTCAGATAAATTCAAGAGCAACTAAAAGAAACGAGAGGGGCGAAGGCGCTCAAAAAGCGCTATGGCATTTGTCATTCATCTGCATACCATCTCACCGGAAAGTGGAGATAGCTATGGCTGCAAATGTGCGCGCTCGAGCACGCCCTCCGCGCAAGCGAGCAATTCCAGGCCTGTCGCAGTCAACTGGATGCTGCCATTGAGCCGATCAAGAAGCTTGACCCCCAACTCCTCTTCCAGACCGGATATCCGGAGCGAAATGGCAGGCTGGGTGATGTGAAGCCGATTGGCCGCGCGACCGAAACTGCCTGACGCGATGGAAACGCACGTTTCCATTTGCCTGAAATCCATCGCCGCCCTCATTTACAAAACTTATGGGATACAGGCGGCATGACATCCGTCGTGCTGGATCGACATGGCGATTACGGGGCTGAGCTTGGACGCCCTGGGATGTGACTTAGAATAGATTTGGAGAAGCCGCCATCGACGCAGAGGTCTTGACCGGTAATGTAACTCGCAAGTGGGCTTATCAGGAACTCAATCGCATTAGCAATGTCTCTTGGATCGCCGATCCTCGAAAGTGGGATTAGATCCTCTCTTGCCCGCTTGATCGCTGGATCGGCGTACATCTTTGCAGACATTGGAGTGTGGGTCATTCCCGGAGAGACTATATTTGAGCGGATGCCATCGGGCGCCCATTCTAGAGCGAGGGTCTTCGCAAGCATAGTTAGCGCCGCTTTGGTGGGACTGTATGCACCTGATCCCGCATGGGGGACTTGTCCCGACATTGACGATGTGAAGCATGCTGCGCCTCGGCTCTGCTTCAAATGCGGGTAGCAGTACTTGGCCAGAAGCCATGCCCGCGAAGGTTGACAGCGAACATCTTGTCCCAATCGGCAACCGTCAGATCACAGATGTTTCCGGGGCTCGCCACGCCGGCATTGGCAACGAGAGCGTCTAGACCACCGAATTCCGATACCGCCGCCTCTACGAGCCTTGGGGCCACATCGACATCGGCCAGGTCTCCGGATAGCTCAATAGCATCGCCTCCCAACGCGCGCACCGAACGCGCGACATCCTGTTGCCCTTCGGATGAACCAAGGCCACAGACGGCGATTCTTTGCTCGCTCGCCTCTTGATGCCGCGGCTTCGGCGATCCGGATGCAAACCGCAGCGCCAATTCGGCGACTTCCTCCACTGACTAAAACTCTCATAGACGCTTCTCCCGATTGAATAATTCAATATTATGGAAATCGCTTCCAATTCGCAACCTAGTTCTAGATATATAGCGAGTTCTGAAATTTCAGCCCACATGCTGAGCGAGATGTTGCCGTAACTAGGTGAATGTCCATCATTGTCACACTGGTGCGGGTAGATCCCCACTGGGTATCCAGCTCTTTTAGGTGGATTACCGCATGCAAAGCTCATTCCAGCCACCGAAGGCCCGGAAGATTCGCCCGCATGGAGAGTGATTGCGATACGGGTTCATCAATCAATCCTCCAGCCCCTTTTCTTGAGCTCCTGCAGTCCTTTGTTAATTTCCAACAGCGGTTCTTCTTCGCGAATAATCTCGAGAACGACGCAATCGATGCTGAAAACTGAATCGACGGCGCGCCCCAGACCTTCAAAATCTACGACCCCCGTGCCGATAGGATCGTGCCCCCACACGTCCGTTCCAGTATCTGAGATATGCACGAGACCTATGTGGGCGCGTGATGTGATCGAAGACTGGCTACGGGATCCTCGCCGATATAGGCCGCGTTTGCGACGTCGTAGACGATACTTAGATTTTCGCTTTTAATTTCATCGACGACGCCGACGAGTTCACCAATCGTTGGCCTGAAACAATATGGGGTATTCTCCATGAGTAACCGCACGCCGGCCTGCTTCGCAACCGGCAGAAGCACATCGAGACTTTCATATAGCCAGCCAAGAGCTTGAGGAACCGTGGGGGAAATCATTGGGCGGCGCGTTCCTGGAGAGATCACGACGTCCGTCACTCCCCAATCGACTGCAAGCTGGATAACATCTTTGATATGGTCCGAGCTTTTGCGCCTCATGTTTGCGGCCGGGCTGGCGAGGTTGATGTCGTATCCGCCAGCGTTCAGCGACCTGACGGTCGCGCCATGATCGTCGAGCTGCTTCTTCGCATCAGATCGCAATTTTGCCGACATCTCGTCCGGCCAGCAGTGAGGGGAACTTACGGGAACCTCAAATACCTTAAAGCCATGTCTGGTAAGCTCAGCCATCGCCTCCACCGCAGTGGATTTCCAAAGATAGGAAAAAGTGTTGATGATCATTGATGTCTCCCTGTCGCTTGGTGCGATTCGAAGCTGTGTTGACCGTGGCTCCGGCATTACCCGTGGACAGCGGCAACCCAGGTTTGGTTGATAAAAAGTGTTCGCCGCACGTAGACCCTCGATCGTGATCCACGCGCCATAGCTGTCGCTCTGCCGATGCGCTCAGGCATGAGCTTCATGTCAGAGCTTGGAAAACCCGAAGAAAGACCGCGTGGGCAATCGGGAAGGGGGTACCGGCTCGTATGCGACAAGGCTTTCACAGTGAAGACGGGATTCAGCTGCATTGCTTCAGCCTCCTTGTCTCGCGGCTTCACTAAGCCCGAAATTCAGCACAGCATGCTCGCCGAACTTGATGGACACGTCGCCCGGACCGGAAACGTCGATTGCACCGCAGAGGCTCCCCGTCGTGATGATCGAGCCTGCTGTGAGCACTGTTGCAGGCCTCGATCGATTGTTTGCGTAGTCGCAGAGCCAGGTGAGCGGATCTTTCGTCGGGTGGTGTCCGGCAGCGTCGAAGCCGACTCCGCCGTTGAGCCGAACTTTGAGAGGAGTGTTCGTGCCGGGCTGAAGGACTGTTAAGGGCAGGGCTGGCCCTCGTACGTACCCCATGTTTCCTAGGCGATCTGCTAGGAAGGCGGGGAAGGAAATGGTGCCGCCTTCCGAAATGCCGCTCCAAACCATTTCAGCGCCAAGGTAGGCGTTGGAAATCGCGGCCTCGATGTCGGCGCGCTCATAGATTCTATCCGTGCGAACAGGCAGATCCTGGCAAAGCTCAACGGTAATTTCCACCTCGATTTTCATGCCCCTTCGCCAGGCGATTTCCACATCGGGAGGATTAGCCACATAGGGATGAAGCGGAGCGGCGACGGGGTCGCCGCCGGGCGATTTGGCTACTTTCCAGGCGTTGACGTCTGCTCCTTCAAGCTTCGTCAACTGGCTCTGTACGTCGATCGCATCCTCAAGCGCTACGGGCACTGCTACGAGCTTGACTGTGAGTACCTGGCTTCCGTCATGACGCAGGCTGTATAGCTGTTGAGCCAATGCAATAACGTCACGGGTGGCTAGCATAGAAGTCATGTCTGCCTCTTGGTCATTTCAACGGCGTCGCCTGAACGATGAAGGTATCCGGTTCGTCCCGATCAGTGCCATGGACGACGGCGCACTCGGCGGAAGATCGTGGTAAGAGCAAAACCGACGGCCACCGCTTGTTAGGATGCCTGATTGATCCGCTCGCGAAACGTCTCCGTCCCCTGCTGAATATGGTCCAGAAGATCCATGACTGCCCAGTGCCGCTCGGCGATGTCATAATCCGTTACACGAGAATGGATGCTGTCAAAGGTGCCAAGGCGCTTGTGCCAAACCTTGGCCAGACCAGGATAGCCCATCGGTTCAGCCATCGCTGCGAGCGCCAGGAAGATTTCAAGTTCGCGGCGCAGATCGCTGTCTTCCGAAGCGTGCTTGTAAAGCCAAGCGTAGAGGTCGGGGTGGATATTGGTGAAGACGCCAGAGAAGCCCTTCGAACCAGCGCGAATAGCGGCTGAGGCGATGGCTGCATTGGCGTTAACAATCGCAAAGCCGGAATCGCCGGAGAGAGCGACGCGTCGTTTAACGGTTTCAAGATCACAGGAGACATCCTTCAGCGTTACGAAGCGACCGGTATCGCGGCACAGCTTGAACTCGTCATCGCTCAAGAGGCGGCGATAGGGAGCCGGGCATTCGTACAGACCGAGGGCCAGGTCGCTGGGGAGCCAGCTCAAGATGGCGTCGAGGCTGGAGCGAAGTGCTTCGGTTCCTGCATTCCTTGTGTCGAGCCTGTTGCTGACCAGGACCAGCGCATCGATCCCTGTTCCGGCCATCGCCACCAGTTCGGCGCGCTGGTCATCGCGACTGTCGCTAATGTGTCCTGACGAAATGACCCGGACACGCCCGGCAGCCAGCGAGACAACTCTCTTGGAAAGCTCAACTCGCTCTTCCAGCGATAGCTTCTGCATCTCGCTCGATTGGCAGACGGCAAAGAGGGTGTCGGCGCCGTTGGCGATATACCATTCAACCAGCCGCTCAAGACCCTCCCAATCGATCCGGTTATCCGGTGTGAACGGGGTAAGCATGACGGGGACGATACCCTGGGCTTGGATCTTCATGATGAGTCTCTCTCTTTCCTGATTGTCAAAGCGCGGTTCCTGCTGGCAGACCTGCCGCAAAACCCGCCATCAGGCGGATCTGCGCCAGCAGCATGTCATTGCCGTCAGACACCGTTGCACCGGCTGCCTTGGCGGCGCGCAATAGGGCCGTTTCGCCGCTTAAGCTGGCGATATCGGCGATGAGCATGTCGGGCCTTATGGCGGAAGCCGGCATAGGGAATTTGCTGTCTCCCTTGACGCCGATCGGCGATGCATTGACGACGATATCGTAGTCCCATCCTGCCGATCCATCGACCGCAACTGCGCATTTTTCACCCCGGAAGGTGTTGACCATAGCCGCGGTGAAGGCGACTGCTTCAGCAGAAAGGTCCATAAGATCGATCCTCGCAGCGCCTTCCTCAGCGAGGGCAAACGCGATAGTGCGACCAGCTCCACCCGCTCCGACAATCAGCACGCGGGCGCCGCGCAGTCGGGACTTTGCCTTGCCAAGACCGTTAACAAAGCCGACACCATCAAAAAGCGCGCCGTGCATCTGGCCGTCCTCTCCGCGCTGCACGCAGTTGACGGCGCCGACTGCCTTTGCTGTCGGCGTGAGGGTTGAACACCTCTTGGCCGCTGCGACCTTATGAGGGATCGTGGTGCTGATACCGCAGAGGTTAGGAATGGCAGAGAAAATATCCCACACTGCCGGGAAACGTTCGGCGGTTATCAGGAATGGCACTGCGTAAATGTTAACGTTCGCGGCGGCAAAGATCGGGTTAATCAGCCGCGGCGTTTGGACCTGGTGGATTGGATCGCCAAACACAGCGTAGACACGTGAGCTGCCATCGAGGTTAGGAATACTCGCTCGCATACGTTCACTCCTCGCTGAACAGGCTACGGCAGCGATCGATCGCGATATCCATCACCTCAGCCGGGTCGCGAGACCACCAGTCGGTGGAGAAGATTTCGACCTCAACTGCTCCCTTGTATCCGGCACTTCGGACCATCGAGTAGATGCCGCGCAGATCTATGATCCCATCTCCCATCATGCCTCGATCGGTCAGGAGATGCCGCGTTGGAATCAGCCAGTCATTGACGTGAAAACCAAGAAGCCAGCCTGCGTCGCCCGCTCGTTGGATCTCGGCTGGCAGGCGCTCGTCCCACCAGCAATGATAGACATCGACGACCACTCCGATGCCCGGGCCCAGTGCTTCGCACAGAGAGTTTGCATGAGACAAACTGGAGATGACGCTGCGGTCGCCGGTGACCATAGGATGAAGTGGCTCAATGGCCAGCTTCACTCCAATTTTTCGTGCGCTGTCGAGGACTTTGCCAATTGAATCCTCGATTCGTCGCCTTGCTGAACCCAGATCCTTTTCATTGTCTCGCAAGCCTCCGGTAAATAGGAAGACATGATCAGCCTCAAATCTGGCGGCCCGCTCGAGCTCTGCTTCGGCCTGGTCAAGGGAACCCGCTGACAACGGCCCAACACGATTGTATCCAGAGACCGTCATTCCGAGATCATGCAAAACAGAGAGGGCGTCATTTTCCCCGACCTTGGCAATTTCGTCTCCCCATACGGAAACGGTCTGCAGTCCTCGTTCCGCGCTCAGTCGAAGAAAGGTCAACATATCTGCTCTCTCGCGCACAGTGGCGTGGTTGAAAACAATGTCGGTCATCGGCCCTCTTAGTCTTTAAAAATCAACAGTTCTTCGACCGTGGCTTGGTCGCAGACGCGGTGTCGGGATTGCGTCGGTCAATTGGCAAGCGGACGAATTTTTTAACCGACACCCAAGCCCCGTCGTATTTGCCGTTTACTCAGGCAGCCTTCCCCGCATAACGGCGAACTTCTGGCGCGAGCCACGGCGAAACGTAGCCGCGGTCGGCCTCTTCGATGAGCGATCCCGGCGGAACAAGCTCGTCGATCCGGTCAAGCGTCGCGGACTTGAGAACTGTCTCAAATCCCGCTTCCATGCTCTTGAACTGCTCGAGCGTGCGAGGTCCGAGGATCACAGACGTCACAGCGGCATGCGCGAGTGGGAATGCTTGAGCCATGTGCATGAGGGACAAACCTGCCTCCGTCGCAACGCGCTCAAGTTCTGGAAGCAGTTCCAGTTTGCGCCTATTGCCCTCGCGCTGCATGTCGAAGCGGGTTTGCAAGATGGGATAGTGTTGTCCCCACTGCCCTTTGACGCGCTCGGCCCTGGATCCTGGCGGCGGTGAGCCATCGGTCTTGTACTTGCCAGTTAACCAGCCGCCATTCAGCGGGCTCCACGCGGTAAAACCCATACGGTAATGTTGAACGGCGGGAAGGGTCTCCCTCTCCACAGCTCGTTGAAAAATCGAGTAGGGCGAGCTTTCATTGATGAATCGCGCCGTCTTGTTCAATCGGCTTACGGATTGTGTTTCTGCCAGGTACCAGCTCGGCAATGTCGAACAGCCGATATACCGAACCTTGCCCTGGGCCACGAGATCGTCGAGGGCACCGAGTGTTTCATCAAGATCGGTCTGAAGGTCGGGCCGATGCATTTGGTAAAGATCGATGTGATCGGTATTCAGTCTTCGCAAACTGTTCTCGACCTGTTTCATAATCCAGTAGCGCGACGCGCCTTGTTCGTTGCGCCCTTCACCGGCTGCCAAACGAAACTTGGTCGCAAGCACCACTTTGTCTCGACGGCCTGTAATCGCTTTGCCGACGATCTCCTCGGATTCACCATGGGAGTAAGTGTCAGCAGTGTCGATAAAGTTGATGCCGCGATCGAGTGCACTGTGCAGGATGTCTATGCACTCTTTCTCGTCAGTATTCCCATCCGATCCGTAGCTCATCGTGCCCAGCATGTACTCGCTGACCTGAACTCCGGTTCTTCCAAGATTGCGATATCTCATGGCGGATGCCCTTCATCAGTTTGAATGTGGCGCATTGGCCCATGGTTCGCGCGCACGATCTGAGATCGCATGGCACAGCACCACCCGTCGGCCTTTCAGCCGTCGTTGAGCGAGGAATTAAGGCCGCCCAAACCAATAATTTTTAGTCGACGCTATTCCGATGACGTCTGTCGATGGTCGTCTCGGAAAGGAACTGGATGGCGGTGACTCTCCCCGCCATCCAGCCTTGTTACGAGGAGGCTTGGCTTACTGCGCCTTCGCGAGTGCCGCTCCATACCGCTCGATCAGCTCGTCGTAGGCGTCTGCCGGCGATCCGTCTTTCAGGATCATTCTCTGGAAAGCTTCGCCCAAGATGGTGTGATAGGTCGAGAGAATAGGGGTGTAGGTCACAGTTTGCCCGCGCTGCGCGACCAGGTCAGCCCACTGCTTCTGGTCCTTGCCGGCGTCGCTTTGGAAATATGGCGAAGTGTATGCCGATTTGCGCGATACCACTTCGCCGCCCTCGGCTGCGAACGCCTGCGCCTCCGGCGACACCATGAATTTCACGAAGGTCCAAGCGGCATCGGGATTGGCAGTCTTCTTGTTGATCGCAATATTGTAGCTGTAGACCGTCTGTTTGTCGTTTGCCGTATAACCGGGAGCCGGAGCCCACGCCAGATCGTCGCCGCCACCTTGCTGCTTGACCGTCTTGTAGCGATAAACGCCAAACACCGCCGTTGCTGCACTGCCAGAGCGAAGCGCGTCGTGCAACTCGTTGAACCCCATCTGGGCGCTGCGAAGCGGAGTCACCTTGCACTTCGTATAGAAGTCTTTGATCGTTTGCGCCGCCTTGATGAACGACTCCTTCGAAAAGGCAATCTTACCATCAGGGGTAAAGTACTGACCGCCGTTTCCAGGCAGCATCGTACTCAGGAAGAATTCTCCGAGGCTCTGGGCACCGCCAAGACCGCCTGTCCCTCCAAGCGGTACGGCAAAGGTTATGGTATCGGACTGAGCGAATTTGTCGCCTAGGGCGCAGACTTCACCCCAGGTCGTCGGGGGCTTGACGCCTGCCTTCTCCAACATGCTTTTGCGGTAGAAGAGGATTGGAATACGGAAGTCTTGCGGGAGAGCATAAAGCTTTCCGTCGACCTTCGTGTTCGACAGAGGCAGGAGCCAGTCGTCATCCGGAATTCCGTCCTTCTTCACCAGATCGTCGAGCTGGAGAAGATTTCCGGTTGCAGCGAATTCGGAAACGGCAAAGCCGACCACGCGGATCACGTCCGGTGTCTGGCTTCCGGACTTGATGGCGCGGGCTGCTGCTCCCCCGGTCGGATCGACAAGCAACTCGATCTTGATGTCCGGGTTCTTCGCCTGAAAAGCATCAATCATCTTCGTTTGGGCGGCAGACCGGGGATCCTTTGCATTGTTCGGATCCAGGAACGTCTGGTAGATGATCTTCGTGCTCTCGGCAAAGGCCTGTGGAGAAGCGAAAGCGAAGATGGCAGTGCCAATGGCCAGCGCCGCGGATGATTTGATGAATTTCCGTTTCGATATGGTTTGCATGCGTCTTCCTCCCAGGTTGAACGAGTTGCTGTAAAGTTGGTGGGTCATCAGCCTTTGACGGCGCCGGCCGTCAGACCGGAGATGAACCACTTTTGAACGAAGCCGAACATGAGGATGACCGGTGATGATGCGACCATCACAAAGGCCATCATGTAGGACCACGAAATGCCGACGGCGTCGAAAACCTGGTTGACAAGGGCGACCTGCAGGGTTCGTTTTGCGACCTCGGGCGCAAAAACGGCCACCGTGATATAGTCATTCCAGGTTGTCACAATGCCGATTGTCGCCACGGCCGCTATACCCGGACGGATGAGCGGCAAGATCAGAGCCCAGATAATTTGAAACCGGGAGGCACCATCGATCATGGCGGAATCCTCGATCTCAATCGGAACGGCTTCGACGAAATTTGCGATAAACCAGACTGTCTGAGGGATAATCCGCGCGCAAAGGATGATCGTCACCACGATGCCGCTGTTGAGCAAACCAACCGTTTCCAGCAGATAATAAGTTGGAACCAGCAACGCGACCCCTGGCACCATCGAGGTCCCAAGTATCACCAGCATCAAGGTTCGTTTACCTTTGAAAGAAAAGCGCGCAGCGGCATAACCTCCAGGGATCCCCACGAGGAGAGCTATGATTACGGCACCGACGGAGTAGGCTACAGAGTTCCAAAGGTCGGTCAAGAAAGCCGGGTCCTTGAAGACCTTGGTGTAGTTCTCCAGAGTGGGTGAATTGGGCCATAGGGTAGGGGGCACAACCACCGCTTCTACTTCTGTCTTAAAAGATGTCGCAAAGGCCCAAAGAACTGGCCCGAGAACGATAATCCCGATGACCAAGGATCCCAGGATCGCGGGCATCTGTCCGCTTGTGCGGTTCGAGAGAGCGCTACTCATATCAGAATCCTATCCGGTAACGCGGCCAGTCAGCCGGGTGTAAAGAGCACCAAGGGCGACATTGATAATGAGGACGACGATCGAGACGACGGCAGTCGGCCCAATGTTGACCGCCTGAACGGTTCCACGGAAGGCCTCAAAACTGAGGGTGGTGGTTGATCCCAGCGGTCCTCCGCCCGTCATGACAATGATCAGCGTCATCAAGGTCAGGTACATGATGGAAAGCGTCAGCGCCGTGCTGCCCAACGTGGGAAGTATTTCGGTGAGCGTGACGTAACGGAACTTCACGAACGCGCCGCCTCCATCGATCTCTACCGCTTCGTAGAGTTCTTTCGGTATGGACTGCATGGCCGCTGTCGCCATCACCATGACATAGGGGAACGACCACCAGGCTGTGACGACGATGATGAGAGGCAAGGCCATTCCTGGATCCCCCAACATCAGGCCGGGGTCGATACCCAGCTTCTGGATCACGTAGGGTATGGGCCCGAACGAAGGGTTGAGGAGCCAGAGCCAGATGCTGCCGACGACTGACATGGATAGCGTCCAGGGGAAAAGGATGAACACCCGCAGCGCAGAACCTGTGACGCCCGCCCGGTTCAAGACCAGTGCTGAGGCCATTCCAAGGATTATGGCACCGGCCAGAGATCCCCCGACGTAGGTCAGGGAAATCACGGTCGTGTCCCAGAACTCTGATGAGCTTAGAACTTCGACGTAATTGGCGAGACCAGCAAAGCCAACGAGATCGTAGTATTTCGTTTTCTGAAAGCTCAACCAGAACACAAAGATCGTCGGATAGAGGGTCACAAGAAACAGGATCACGATAGCAGGCGTGAACCACAGAAAGGGGGCCCAACTAAAGCGGTTTGCATTGTCAGTGGCGTCCACGACGTCGCTCGCCAGGTGCGTCGCGCTTTGATTGGTGCTGACTTGTAGAGGTGGTATCGACATTCGATTACTGTTCCCCTGTGGCCGTCTCAGGCAGAGTGGGTAGCGTAAGTTCTCAGGACAGGCGCCTGCCGGTGCTTTCGCTGAAGAGGTGGACGCGCGAAAGATCCGGAGCCACGATGATGGTCTCGCCAACTTTCGGAAGAACTCGATCTCGGAATATGCAGACGATGGTTTGAGCGCCATGCCGAGCGATGATCTGGGTCTCGGAACCGGTCGGTTCGACGACTGTGACGGTGAGAGGCAGTCCATCGTCATTGAGAGTGAGATGCTCAGGACGTACGCCGTAGATCACTTTCTCCGACGTATCGGCCACGCCAGCAGGCAGAGGCAGCTTGTGCCCGTCCTCGAGGACGAACCGGCCTGCCTCCACTCGGCCGTTGAGAAAATTCATCGATGGCGATCCGATGAAGCCGGCGACAAAGACATTTGCGGGATAGTCATACAGCTCAAGCGGCGCACCGACTTGCTCGACATAACCATCGTGCATGACGACGATCTTATCGGCCATAGTCATCGCTTCGACCTGATCGTGGGTCACATAAACGGTCGTAGTTTTGAGCCGCTGATGCAGCTCCTTGATCTCAGCGCGCATTTGCACCCGCAGTTTCGCGTCCAGATTCGAGAGCGGCTCATCGAACAGGAATACTTGCGGATCGCGAACGATCGCCCGACCCATCGCCACGCGTTGACGCTGCCCGCCCGACAGTTCGCGAGGGTAGCGATCAAGAAGTTTCGTGAGACTGAGGATTTCAGCTGCGCGTTGAACGCGGGTCTCTCGTTCCTCGCGCGGAGCCTTTTTGAGCTTCAATGAGAAACCCATGTTTTCGGCAACGGTCATATGCGGATAAAGGGCATAATTCTGGAAGACCATGGCGATGTCTCTGGCCTTCGGCGGTATGTCGTTAACGGTGCGTCCGCCGATCTGGATCTCGCCGCCGGAGATATTTTCGAGGCCCGCGATCATCCGCAACAGAGTTGATTTTCCGCAACCCGACGGTCCGACGAGGGTTACAAATTCCCCTTCGTGGATATCGACAGATACGCCATGAAGCACGCGTACGGCGCCGTAAGCTTTGTGAACGGACTTCAGCTCAACATTAGCCAACTGTTTCCTCCTACTGGCCACCGAAACGGCCACCTGCCCCTAGCGCGATCTCCCCGATCGCTATCGGAACGTTATTCCATTAAGGAAAGCAGATGTCAACAGACGTCAGCGATGCGACACGTACGCTGTCAGCTACGAAGGTTTTTAGATAATATTTCCAACCACTTGCGACCTATTTGAAGCATTCGCTTGCGACGTAGGCGAGGCGATCCGATAAGGCCAAAGTTCGGAAAGTTCGTCGGCAGTGGCCTTCACCTGTTCCGCTAATTGAGGAAGTACGAGCGGCGAAAAGCGGTGTATTGGTCCTGCGATGCTCACCGTTCCAACAACCTGACCTCCAACGCGAATGACCGCGGCGACCGCGGCGACGCCGGGTTCAGCTTCCTCGATCGCAGTGGCCCATCCCCGTTCTTCGGTCTCGTCCAAAGCCGCGGAAAACGTCTGTTTTGAGGTAATAACCCGCGGACCTCCCAGGTCCGTTCGGCCCAGCCCACTTGCCACGGCCCTGGCTAACGCTTCCTCTCGATCCAGTGTCGCCAGCCATGCTTTGCCGTTAGCGGTCGTGTGCAATGGCACCTTCGCGACCAGTTCTGGCTGGTAAATCAGGCCGGAACGCATGCCTTGCGAATGGGATATCCACGTCAAACCATCGGGATCAAGGATCGCAATCCTGCCCAGCCCCTTGGTATTGCTTGCTAAACGGTCCAGAATCGGTTGGCATATGTCGGGGATCCGCGTCCCGGCCAGCAGCCGCTGGCCCATCACGGCTAGACGCAGTGAAAGTCGGTAGAACCCGTTTTCGGGATCCTGTTCGGCCCACCCTAAGTCACACAGACTGTTGAGCAGGCGATGCGCTGCGCTCTTCGGGACGTCCAGCCGCCGACTGATCTCGCCTAGGGACAGTCCAGTGGCGTTCTCGCTCAACAGCGTGATGACGTCGAAACAACGGTCTAGAAGGGATTTGACAAGTCGCATGATACCACGATATTCGATTTATCGGAACGATATTCCAATAGCACTACAGTAGGCGTTTCACAAGGAGCGGCTTGAGCGGCAGTTAGACAATCACACGCATCGTCGGTTCAAACCGCTGCGGCCTTCGAAGCGTTTAAACATGCCTGCTCGCCTTTATAAACCAGCAATTATGGAGTCGTGATGAGGATCGCAATATTCGACGTCAGCCATTGGCATTTTCCGCTTTACATCACTGCTCTCAGGGATCCGGGAATCGAAGTGATCGGCATCTCCGATAGCGCGGCATTCGCGGGGCCACGTTTCTCAGAATTGCTCGATTGTAAGCTGTATGGGTCGAACGACGAACTGATGGGGCAGGATTTCGACTTCGCGCTTGTATTCAGCCGTCATTCCGACATGGCCGAGCTGGCTGAGCGGTTGATTGCCAAGGGCAAACCGTTTCTGATCGAGAAGCCATGCGGGCTTCGTCTCGAGGACGTCCGTCGTATCCGCAAACTGTCCGAGAAACACGGCGTCTTCGTAAGCGTGCCTTTCATTCAACGCGTAAGCGATCTGGCTGATCGTCTCTCTCCGGCTGCGGGGTTCATGCCAGATGGGTTCCAGCATCTTTCCTTCCGGTTTGTCGTAGGCTCGGTGAATCGGTATGAACGAAACGGCTGCGCCTGGATGCTTGACAAGACACTCGCAGGAGGTGGGTCGATGCTGAATGTCGGTATTCATTTCATCGACTTGATCTCAGATCTGACAAAATCCCCCATCACCGAGGTCTCAGGCCAGGTCCAGATCTACCGGCCTGATGTGACCGTCGACGAACAGGCTGTCTTCACCTGCCGAACTGCCGCAGGACAGATCGGCGTGATCGAGACAGGGTATTTGTATCCCTCCACGGCCGACGATCAGCGGGATTTCGCCTTTTCGCTCTCGCATCGTCAATCCTACATTCGCGGTTACGCCGACCAGTTCTATGCTAAATCGCGGGAACAGGGGAAGGCTTCTGCGACCACCATCGAGTATAACACGGACGAGTATTACCCGGTGTTTCTCCGCCGCAGTTGGGCGGACCTCGAGAATGGTCACCCTCCTGTTGCAGGCTTGCTCGAAGCGGAGCGAGCATTGGCCGTCATTGAAGCAGGCTATCGTTCGGCCGCCAAGGGGGGAGCGCCCGAGGTCATCGACAGCACTATCTAGTTGTCCGCTGGCCGTTATTTGGCGGCGCGCTACTGATTGGCGCTCGCTTTTGAAGCCAAGCTGACGTTTCAGTTGCGCAACAGCCTGATGTGTAGACGCTGCGAACACGCCCGAAACCGTTGTGTTACTTTTCGACGGCGACGGTTCCTTCCATCTTTGGCCGATCCTATGACGAAACCAGATATCGAGATTGTCGCGACTGGACTTCACTTCCCGGAAGGACCGGTCGAACTTCCCGACGGCTCCATAGCCGTCGTGGAGATTGGCCGCGGCAGGATTGTTAGGATCAGGGATGGCGGAAAACAGGAAGTAGTGGCGGTCACTAATGGTGGTCCTAACGGTATGGCTTTAGGGCCGGATGGGGCGCTCTACGTGTGCAACAATGGAGGTTTTTCCTGGGCAGAGGAGGGCGGTTGGCTCCGTCCCGTTGGCCTTGCTCCGGAGTACAGCGGCGGTGTGATCCAGAAGGTCGATATCTCGACCGGCGAAGTCATGACCTTGTATGATCAATGCGATGGCCGAACCCTGAGCGGCCCAAACGACATCGTTTTCGACAATCACGGCGGATTTTATTTTACCGACACCGGCAGGGTCCGGGAGTTCTACCGGGACCATGGGGCTGTCTATTACGGAAAAGCCGATGGCAGCTCGATAACGAAGGTAGTGTTTCCGCTTTTGGCACCAAACGGAATTGGTCTGTCACCCGACCTTAAGACCCTT
This sequence comes from Rhizobium mulingense, assembly GCF_029194105.1. NCBI lineage: Bacteria > Pseudomonadati > Pseudomonadota > Alphaproteobacteria > Hyphomicrobiales > Rhizobiaceae > Rhizobium > Rhizobium mulingense. Next base: position 84,194 of record NZ_JARFVE010000012.1, read on the forward strand.
TACGTCGCCGAGATGGAGACAGCCCGACTTTGGAGCTACGCTATCGCTGAGCCAGGGGTGGTCGATAAACGGCCCTTTCCGAGCTCAAACGGCGGTGAGCTCATTATCGGACTTGGTGGCTTCCAGCGCCTAGACAGTCTGAAGGTCGCAGCTTCCGGTAACATCTGCGTTTCAACCTTGGTGACCGGGTGCATAACGGTGGTGTCGCCACGAGGCGAGTTGCTCGACCAAGTGTGGATGCCAGAGATTTATCCCACAAATCTCGGATTTGTTGGCCAAGACTTGCAAGATGCCGTCGTGACCCTTTCGCTCACAGGTCAGGTTGGCAGACTTCGGTGGCCCGAGAAAGGTCTGAGACTGCAACATCAAGGAGATGGATAATCCTCGTCAACCCTCGGAAAAGGCATCGTGGATGCGTCATGGGAATTCAGTCCGGGAATCGTTTCCCTCGGAGGAGCGCGTTCGACGCAGGAAGCGTGCGGGAACGCCATGCCTGACGGTCAGGCATGGCGCCTGGTGCGGGAAACGTAGCTAAGCCCAGAGCTCACAGATGTGGTCGACAGTGAGATCGGCTTGTCCGGTGATCATGTGCATGCCGGAATGGGTTTCGACACCTTTTGCCGCGGCCAGTGCGAGAAGTCTCGTGGTCTCTGGCTGGGCAATGACCTCGGCGAATGTCATTCCCGGCTGCAGAAAGTCCGGATCCAGCGGAAGCGCGTCCGTGTCGTGAAGGCCGAGTGAAGTCGCATTGATGACGAGCTGACCAGCTTCTGGCTTGGGCCCGCCTGCTTTGGCAACCTTCCTTCCGAAGTCGGCATTTACCGCTTCCGCTAGCGCTTCAGCCTTCTCGAGGGTCCGATTTGATACCGTGATACTATTGGCGCCAGCCTCGACGAGTGCAAACGCTATAGCGACCGAAGCGCCTCCTGCTCCGACGATGAACGCATCACGACCTCCGATAGTGATCCCCTTGGACTGAAGACCGCGCACAAAGCCCTTGCCATCAAATTGGTAGCCGCGGAAGCTGCCATCCTTCTCGCGGCGCACGAGATTGACAGCCCCGACGCGTGCGGCAACCGGGTCGAGGCTATCGCACAGATCGATGGCAGTCTGCTTGTGGGGCAGGGTAATGCCGAATCCAACAAGGTTCGGCATCGCCTTCAGACCGGCCCAGATTGTAGTCAGGTCCTTTGCGGGTACATGGAGCGGGACAGATACGATATCTGCTCCGCGTGCCGCAAAGAGCGGATTGACCGCCGCCGGCGATTTGGCCTGGATGATCGGGTCGCCGATGATGCCAATCAGCCTGGTCGTGCCGCGAATGGTGACGCCGCTTACCACGACAGTTCCTCACGCTTGAGCCAGACAATGCTGCCGTCCTCGATGCCGACGATAATGTCGAGCACGCCGCGACCAGCCCAATCGACGACTTCCGGGGAGGCGACATGCATCGCCATCTGAATGGTCACGCCTCGATGCTTGATCGGAACTGGCAATGCAAAACGAGGCTCCTCCGGTGTCCCGACGTTGCGCGAATAGAAGAGGCCGGCCTGCTTGGTCGTGTTGCGCGGCGCACCGGTCTTCGGATCCGGCGGCACGCAGGCGCGGGCATGGGTACCGAAGATCAGGTCGGTACGGCCAGCGCCTTCCCAATCGCAGAAGCAAAGCTTCACACGGCCGCGCCCACCACCAACGTCGACCGTGAAGCGCATGGCTTCGCCGTCTTGCCAGCGGAGGAAACGTTTGTCGACCAGTTCCGTGTCGGACGCCTTTCTCCAATCGCTGAGGACCCCGTCCTCATCCAGTGCGACATAGTGGAGGTCGCTGTCCTTGAGCCAATCAACGACCGCCGGTCGAACCCGCCAAACTGTCTTCAAGGGCTTGCCCTTGAAGGTTAGGAACTCCTCCTCGCCGAACCGTGGCGGCAGGACTTTTTCGCCAGTGTTGCGGAATAGCCGATGACGGCCAGTAACATCGCTGACCAATATGTCCATGCTGCCGTTGCCGGTCCAATCGGCAAGGGTCGGGCAGGAATAGCCGAACATTTTCTCCGACGGCCCCTGGATAGAGCCAGTCAATCCGGCCGCAAGCCGGATCGGCGTGTCGCCACCCTTAAGCATGATTTCCTTGTCGAGATAAATGATCCCGTCTTGTTCCCGGCTCTGGTAGAAGAGCAATTCGCCTGTGCTGTTGCCGACGACAAGATCGTAGTGCCCGTCACCGCTGAAATCATAGGCCGCCGGGCTTGGCAGGATACCCGCGTGTATCAAGGGCTTCGTGGTCTCGATGCGGCCGCGCTGCTCGAAACGTGGAAGTCCGTCTTCGCCATCGCCGACGTTCTTGAGAAAGCTGATGTATCCATCCTCGGCACCGTAAAGGATGTCCTCGCGACCGTCGCCATCCCAATCGACGACGCAGGGGAGATGGATACAGTGTCCGAGTTCCAGAACCTTGTCGTCGACAGCGCGGATCAGGCTGGTCGGCTCGAAGGTTCCGTCTTCTCGCTGGCGGGCAATATGCAGGATATTCCAGAACTCGCCTGCAATGAGGTATTGCTGCTTAGTCCCGAATTTGCCGAATGCAGGCGCCAGCTGCCCATAGACCTCGAGTGGCGTTTCGCCGGCGATGAGGGCATGACCCTTTTCCAGCACGGGTGCTGCGAGCGTGCCTTTGTTTTTGAATGCGTATAGGAAGCCCCGCAGCGGACCGCCGAGCCAACGGCCGGCGTCGTCATAGCCGCGATAACCTTCATCGTTCCATTCCAGACCGTTCGGCCAATAGTCGTTCCAGTAGTCGCTACCGACGATGAGTTCCGCCACCCCGTCACCATCGATATCGTGGAACCGGGCCATGTGAAAGTATTCGTTACCCTTGACCCAGTCGGCATCGAGGTCAAGGCGGACGGGTTCGCCGAATTCAGGCTCACCTTTTCTTCCAACGTTGGGAAACACATAAATCTGCTTGCGCAGCCGCGACGCGGAGACAAGATGGAATACATCTCCGTCCTTGACGGCGGTCACGTAGCCGCGGACGCCTTCGAGCAGTTCTTCTTCACCCAGGATAGGTGTGCCGTCAGGATAGGTGCCGATTTGGCGACGCAAGAAGACGCGACCGTCGTAGCAGGCGTCCCATGCAGAAATCAGCATGTCCTTTGTACCTGTGCCGCTCCAATCGACGATCTCGACACAGGTGATGATCCGACCTGCGACAGCCGCCGACTTGACGTCCGGATGATATTTCAAAGCCTCCGAGCCATAGTCTGGACCGTGCCAAAGAGTGGCGTCGTCCTCCCATCTTGTTACGCTCATCGCAAACTCTCTCCGCAGAATTAATTGGAAATGATTTCTAAAACGAAAGCGGCTTTCAAATCTAGTGGAAAATTGAGTCGGGCGCGCCTTCGGCACCGGGCAGAGGATAAACGCGAGCGTGCTCCTATTCAGCCTGCGTTACTGGCGGGCTGACAGCCGACAAGCTGTTCTAGAGAGGGCGATGAGGTCTGCAGTGCCATAGCCCGGTGATCTTTGCAGATCCACCGGCCGTGGTCATGCTTCAAAGTAACTTTAGACGCAGCTACCGCACTGCGCCGGTTGCAACGATCAGTGGCGTCATGGTTCGCTGACGAACTCGCAGAGGCCAGATATCGCTCAGTTCTTCCGCAGCCTTTTTAAGGGAACGAACTAAGTCGGGCCAACGATCTTCGGTTATGCGCATAAGAGGTCCCGCGACGGAGATCGTTCCAGCGACCGGAGCTCCGGTGTCGGAACTTGCCCGAAACGGCACCGCAACCGCTGCTGTACCAGCCTCACCCTCTTCGATAGAGGTTGCGAATCCCCGTTCTCGAGTTTCCTTCAGCCGAACTCTAAGTTCGTCGATTGATCGAGCGGAATTGGGACCAAGCTTTCGTTTAGCGGTAAAGCCGCGCGAATAGACGATTTCCAGCGCCTGTTCTTCGGGCAGAGTGGAAAGCCATGCCTTCCCATTCGCCGTTGCGTGGAGAACGATTTCCTGTCCCATGTCGGGATCGTATCGGAGGCCGGTTGTTGCACCTTGTGCACGTGCCACCCATACTAAATCCTGACCTTCCAGGATTGCGAGACGACAATATTCTTGCGTTTCCGCAGCCAACCGATTCAAAACGGACTGGACCACGTCAGGCACATTCCGTGCATCAAGATTCCGGAACGCTAGGGCGCTCAATCGAAGAGAAAGGGCGTATTTTTGACTCGCGGCATCTTGTGTCACCCACCCGTGGGTAATCAGCGTCGTCAACAGGCGATGGACCGCGCTCGCCGGCATATCGAGGCGTCCGGCAAGGTCGGACAACTCGACTGATCCTGCTTCTCCAGCCAGCACTTCCAAAAGCGTGAGGCATCGTGATACGGCTGCGACGGTCAATCTTCAAATCTCCTTTTGATGCAGATTAGAAGGTTTGTTTCCATTATGGAATAGGCTTCCACAATCGGTCCCTTCGATAGTTGAGCTCATTTCACTTCCGAACCCATCCGCGGTCATTGTTGATACCTCACTGACATTTTCTGCGACAGTTCTATCGATGGCGATGTCACGTGGTTTCATCAGTGATCGAAGAGGCTGTGGATCTGCGAAATCAGGCACGTTCGCCAGTCACGGCCTTCCACCGCGCCATGGCGCGGATTCGATGGATGTGGGTGGCGAGAGCTGAGCAATTTTGAGGTGGTGCGACGAAGAGATTTCTGACTGCTGAAAAGATCGATACGAAGCGCTGCGCGCCGCCGGCCGATCGAAATCCCTGCATCGTCCTTTCTCGTTTTCGCAGCGGTAGGTGAGGGTTCTCCGCCCGGTTGTTGAGACCTTGTGAGGTCGATGTTCGACATCTGACGTGATTTCCCGCTTTGCCGCGCCGTACAAGCGCAGTTTGTCGGTGACGATGCGCTTCGGCATGAGACCTTGCTTCCTTAGCAGCCTGATCAGCAATCGCTTGGCGGCCTTGGTATCGCGGCGGGTCTGGACGATCTCGTCGAGAACATAGCCGGCCTGATCGACGGCGCGCCACAGCCAGTGCTTTCGTTCGGCGATGCAAATCACCACTTCGCCCAGATGCCAGATGTCTGCTCGCGAAGGCTTCTTGCGGCGCAGTTGCTTTGCATAGGTCGGACCGAATTTGCGGCCCCATCGGCGGATCGTTTCATACGACACAACAACCCCGCGCTCCAACAGCATCTCCTCAACCAGCGCAGGCTCAAAGGGAACCGGAAATGAAGCCAGACCGCGCGGGCGATGATCTGCGGCGGAAAGCGGTGGTTCTTGTAGCTGATGGTACCTTCGCTCATCCCCGCCCAGTTATCCGCCAACAACGTGACATCGCCGCGAAACCAGTTGAAGTAGAGATTGGCGTTGTTGTTGCGGCTCTGCTGCGGATAGAGGAGCGCAAATCTTCGCCGGTCGGCGAGCGTGCGCTACCGGCGTCGAAGCTTTCCGGGGTCTGCAAGCAGCCATGCAGCACGACGGCGAGCGGCTTTTTACTCTCTAGAAATAATCATGTTGGCTCAATGCTTCGGCTTACTCCGAAAGAGCTCAGTTTCTCCAGCAGCCCCTCCGAAATCTTGAACTGACGTGCCGTTCCACGGCCCATCGAGTTTTTCACAATCGTCTCGTTCAGCATTCCTCGCTTCACCAAAAGATCGACCGTCTCCTTGACGCCTGTGCGTGTCAAAGCCGTAACCTCCATTATGCTGGAAAGGGTTAGCTTCTGGTGAGCCTGGTTCATGCTGTAAATGATGGTCATCATGCCGACCTGCTTAAGCCGGGCCTGTGGGGTCTCATCTTCAAGCGGGTGGTCGAGGATCTCGTGCAGAATGAGGCCTGAAAAGGCGAGGCTATGCCATTGCGTCTTCATTGCTCTTGCCATGTCATTTAACTGTGTTATATAAATTAGTAAGTCCACACGCCTACCGAGTAAATTGTCCCGTGTGCGCTTGTGCATTGTGATGTCCGAGGGTCTGTCCCATGAAAAACCTTCTGCTGAATGGCCTGCTTGCGATTGGTTGCATGTTACCACCCTATCTCATTTCGGACAGCAACGCGCGAGCGGATGATTGGGGATGCCAGGTTCTCCTCTGCCTTTCGAACCCTAGCGGCGTGACCCAGTATGCCGAGTGCCGGCCGCCGATCCAGAAACTATGGCGGGAGCTTGCCGAGGGCCATTCGTTCCCGACGTGCAGCGGCGCCGGCTTTCGCAGCTCGCGACCGGGCTACGAGCCCTACTATTGCGACGCAGGATACAGGCTGGAAGGCAGCTATGGCCCGCGTGGAGAACAGGCGACCTGCATCTCGACATCGCTGCAGCGGGTCAGCGAGGCTTTTTGCCACAGCGGGTGGAGCGGCTATAGTGCCGAAAACAATTCGGTTCAATCGCCGCGGTGGCAGCGTGAGGACGGCCGCACTGGTTGCATGGCCTATCCGATCGTCCGCCCCAATGTCCGGTCGCAGCCGCGCTACGTCGATGTGACCATCGATGGCGCCGGCACGCAGCGAGTCTGGTACTGACCGATGGCGGCCTTCGTTGATATCGCGCAGAGCTGCGCGCCAATGGTTGAGGTGAAGACGCTGGCCGGCGTCGTCAGTCTCGAGAGCCGGTTTCATCCTTTCGCCATTCGCATCAACAGCGGCCCTCCGCTGGCGGCGCAGCCGACGACCAAGGCGGAGGGGATCGAGCTTGCCACGTCTTTTATCGCCGACGGCCAAGACATTCAGCTCGGTCTCGGCGGTCTTGGCGTCGAGGAGCTTCGGAAACTGAAGCTGTCGATCTCGGATGCCTTCGATCCGTGCCTCAATCTCACGGCCACCGCACAGCTTCTCGACGGGTATTACCGCCTCGCACTGCGCGAGGGCGCGAGTGCGGTGCAGGCAGAGAAGGTGATGCTGCAAGCCTATTACGGCCGCGGCAATCCTTCCGTCGGCGCGATGGTCAGATACGACGTCCAGGTGCGCGATGAGGCAAAGCGGCTATCGCCCGGGCTTGCCTTGTTGACCATCGGGGATGCGTCCCGTCAGGCCGACCCAGGCGCGCATCGGGAAGACCAGGCGGCGCGCCCGCTTCAAACGCAAAACTCCACAACCGCCGAAGCTTTGCCTTGGGACGTTTTCAGTGCCGGGCGGCGCGCCTCGGTTCTCGTTTTTCAAAATGATCGATCGGAGCCTAACCAATGATATCCAAAACCCAACTGTGCCCGATGGCCGCCTCCGCTCTCATGGCGATCGCGATTGTCGCTTGCCTGGTCGAGCCGGCCTTCGCCCAGGCCGCCGGCGTCGAAACCGTGTTGCAGAATATCGTCACCATGCTGACCGGCAACATCGCTCGCCTGCTGGCGGTGATTGCGGTAATTATCATCTGCATTGCGTGGATCGATAGTTGGCGTCAAATCCCCCGGTCTGCGTCAGTCATCCACGTTGATGTCGATCCCGCAGAAATCGGTCGTACATACGAAGCCGTCAGGTTGGCGGGCGATGCTGCCGAGACTATTCGGACGCTTCGAAGCGAGCTCGCCGGACGCGATCTCTCCTACCGCACATCGAGGCGTAACCAATTGGCTGCCCGGATCGCCGGGTTCTGGCGCTCGTTTGACACAGAACGGCAATCCGTTACCCGATCGGACGCCAGTCCGATCCGCCCCGAGCGGATCATGTTCGAGCTGCAACAGTTGATGACGGCAGATACGACCGTTGTTGCCGATGCGAGCTATTCCTCGATGTGGGTCGCTGGTCAGCTGCGGGGACTTTCGCCCGGCATGCGCTTTCTCTTGCCGCGGGGCCTAGCTGGTCTCGGGTGGGGCCTGCCGCTTGCGCTCGGCGCGAAAGCCGCGGACCCCGACAAGCCTGTCGTTACGATCGTCGGAGACGGCGGCTTTGCGCATAGCTGGGCGGAACTGGAGACGATGGTGCGTAGCAAGCTCCCGATTCTCATTATCGTGTTGAACAATGGCATTCTAGGCTTTCAGCGTGACGCGGAAAGCGCCAAGTTCGGCAGGTCCACGACTGCCTGCAGCTTTGCAGATGTCGACCATCAGAAAATTGCCGAAGCCTGCGGCTGCCCGGCAGTCCGTATTTTCGATCCCGCCGACCTTCCCAGATACCTCGAGCGCGGTCTCTCTGGAGAAGGCCCCCTGCTGATCGAGGTCATGACAGACCCTGGCGCCCATCCGCCGCTATCGCTGTTTGCTGCAATGGATCAAGCGGCATGAGCGCCGACCGCGGCCATCGTATTGCGGTCATCAGCGGAGGCACGACCGGGATCGGTCTTGCCACCGCGTTTCGTCTGCTCAAAGCCGGCCATCGGGTTGCCGTCTTCAGCCATGGCCGGGAAAGCGTCATGGCCGCCGGCGCAGCACTTGCCGAGGCTTTCGGACCGGAACGCTCGATTGCGAGACAGGTCGATCTCCGTGAGCCGGGGGCCATTGAATATTTTTTCGCCGAAGTAGCCGATGTCATGGGTGCACCTGGGATACTCGTCTGCAACGCTGGAATATCGCCCAAAGGCCCCGAGGGACCGATCGACGTCGCCGATCTAGCCCTTGAAGAGTGGAATGACGTGCTCACGGTCAATCTGACGGGCCCGATGTTGTGTTGTCGCGCCGTTCTGCCTGCCATGAAGGAAAAAGGTTTTGGGCGCGTCATATTCGTTGGATCCCTTGCGGGCCGCACAAGACCTCGGATCGCCGGCCCGAGCTATGTAGCGTCAAAAGCGGCCCTTTCAGGCCTATCCCGCGTTCTCGTTGCCCAATACGGCCCCTATGGCATAACATCAAATGTCGTGGCGCCAGGTCGCATTCTAACGCCACTGACTGGGTCTCCGGAAAGCAAAAACAACATCAACGCGCTCGCCCGCATTCCGGCCGGTCGGCTTGGTGATCCGGATGATGTCGCTGCCGTGATCGCATTCCTGGCATCGGAAGATGCTGGGTTCGTCAACGGAGCCATCATCGATGTCAACGGCGGCGAGTTCGCGCCGAGTTGAGGGTGGCGCTCTTTCGAACAACAAAACGGCAATCGACGTGACTCCTGTCATTCTGGTTTGCTCGCAGGACGCCGAGCTCTATCTTTTGCTTGCGCATATTCTGCACGGTGACGGCTTCGAGGCTCGTCTTGCTGTAAGTGACCACGATGTCGTTGGCGCCTGCACGGCGGCAGAAATTGCCGCAGTCCTCTTAGATTGTGCAGGGTGGCCGAGTGATGTTGCACCGCTATGTGCACTGTTGAAGGACTCCGGAGTTTCCGTAGGTGCGCTGATCAGCGGGGGTATGCGTGCACAGCACCTGCAGTTCCAAGACCACCGGGTGGCAGCGTTCCGCCAGACCTACCAACTTCTTATCATCGGTGAGCTGGGCTCGTGCCGCACCGGCGCCGAATTGCTCTTCGAGCTGATCTCACAACGCTACGAACGGAGTGCCATCCTGATCATCAGCGATCTTTCGTTCGACGAATGCGCGTAAACACTGGGATCCGAACGCCCGACCGGTGCGCTGCTCGTTCATAGCCACCCCGCCAACATCCTCCAGATGAATGGCGACAGCTATCGTCTCCAGCAAAGTCGCGCCCGATGACCCGCTGAAACCCACTCGAAAATCGCCGCGCCCAGACCCCCTGGGCGACCCAGTCCGGAGTTTCCTCAGAGCAAACCGTGGCCGACTGTTTCTCTGGGGCGTGGCCTGATTTTGCCCCGGCGTTGACATCCAAGCCTGGATCAATCAACGCCAGTGCCGTTCAATCACTTCGGCTTAATGGCCATTAGATTGCCCAACTCCATCGGGAAGGGAAATAAAATCGTCGAAGTCTTCTCGTTGGCGATGACGTTCAAAGTGCTCAAGTAACGAAGTTGCATCGCCTCCGGCTGCTTGGCCAGAATTTCGGCCGCTTCCAGTAGCTTCGCTGCAGCTTGCTGTTCACCCTCGGCATTGATTACCTTTGCGCGGCGTTCGCGTTCGGCTTCCGCTTGACGAGCAATCGCGCGGATCATCGACTCGTTGATATCCACATGTTTGATCTCGACAGTGGCTACTTTAATTCCCCAAGCATCCGTCTGAGTGTCAAGGATTTCCTGAATATCCAAGTTAAGCCTGTCACGTTCTGCCAGCATTTCATCGAGGTCGTGCTTGCCGAGCACGGAGCGCAACGTCGTCTGGGCAAGCTGGCTTGTTGCCATCATGAAATCCTCGACCTGTATGGTCGACTTCTCGGGGTCAATTACCCTGAAATAGATCACCGCGCTGACACGAACCGAGACATTGTCATGTGAGATGACGTCCTGGCTAGGGACATCGAGTACGCGCGTGCGCAAGTCGACTCGGATCATCTGCTGGACATAGGGGATGAGCAGGATTAGGCCGGGTCCCTTGACTCCGGTAAAGCGGCCGAGTGTGAACACGACGCCGCGTTCATATTCCCTCAGGATCTTGACCGCGGAAGCGAGGATGACGACCAAAATGACAATGGTCACCAAATAGAAGGCAAGATCTTCAAACATATCCATGACTTCTCCTCCTGCTTCCTGAGCGCCGCTAAGTGTCCTTTGGACGGCTGGCGACCTCGAGCGCCAGTCCATTGCGGCCGGTCACGCGGACAGGGTCACCAGCAACAAGGGGTTCGGCGGAAACCGCCTTCCAGCGTTCGCCATGCGCAATGACGTACCCCGTGAGCCCCGTCCAACTCTCGACTTTGCCGGAAATGCCGATCATTTCCTCTGCACCGGTGGCAACCCGGCGCAAGCGCGAGGTGAATGCCAGGCGAGCAACGACAAGGCTAAAAGCAAGAGTCGCAAATGCAATTGCGCCCAGTAGGGGGCGTGACACTTCCAGGCCGGGTATATCGGGATCGAACAAAATGGTTGCTCCCAGGATCACGGCTATCCCGCCGCCAATGCCAAATGCGCCGAAGCTTGGCGAATGCGCCTCAGCCACCGTCAATCCTACGCCGAGGAAAATAAGCCCAAGGCCGGCAAAACTCACCGGCAGCAATGCCAGGGCATAGAGACCAAGCAGGAGGCAGATGCCGCCGATTGTGCCAGGAAGCATTGTCCCGGGTGCGAGAAATTCGAAGATCAGGCCATAGATGCCGACCATCATCAGGATGATTGCGATGTTCGGATCGGTAATGACGGAAAGCAGCCGCGTGCGCCAGTCAGGCTCGAATTCCTGCACGGCCAAACCGGTGGTATCGAGCCGCACGTCCGTTTGGCCGACCCGCACCATGTGCCCTTGTGCTTTTGCAAGGAGATCGTTGATATCAACTGCGGTGAAATCGATGGCATGTTCGCGCACTGCCGCAGTGGATGAAAGGCTCGCAGCTTCGCGGACAGCACGCTCTGCCCAGTCGGCGTTGCGATTGCGCAATTCCGCAAGCCCGCGAATATAAGCGACTGCGTCGTTAACGGCTTTTGCTTCGTGGGCATTGCTTGGTGCTTCTGCCTGCTTGCCGCTAGGTTCGCTCGGCTTCTTTTCGGGTTCCTCATCACCGCCGAAAGGCTTTACGCCGAGCGCGATTGGTGTCGCCGCACCTAAATTGGTCCCGGGCGCCATCACCGCAATGTGGCTTGCGTAGAGAATATAAGTGCCGGCGCTGGCAGCCCGTGCCCCGCTTGGCGCGACGAAGCTCGCGACAGGCACCGGCGAGGCAAGGATCGCGCGAATGATTTCCCGCATGGAGCTGTCAAGGCCACCTGGTGTGTCCATTTGCAGAATGATCAAGACCGCGCCACGTTCGCCAGCACGCTGAATGCCTCGTTTTACGTAGTCAGCGATCGCGGGCCCAATGGCGCCGTTCACTTTGAGAACGACAGAAGCGCGGTCAGACGCCGACGGTGCGATGAAGGCCCAAGCTGAGAGCAGCAAAAACAACAAAGTGAAGATTGGCGGTTGCCATCGCCAACACCTTAATCCCCGCGTGACAATCTGCGGAACGTACATGATATTTAATATATGTCGGACATTACAAAGAAAAAGAAAGAGGGCGTCTCATGTTCACGAACCAGTGAGAACGCCGAGACTCTACCGATTTATTGAGCCGGGGCGGCTCGATCCTTTCTATCACGCGGATAGTGTGCGCTTGATGACTCTTAAATGACAACCGATGCAAGCCGCAAACACGGATATAAAAAGGAAGGTCGCGAGCGGTGAGTAGGATAGCGGCAGGAACGACCAGTCGCCCCGCTGAAGTTGAGGCAGCGTAAAATCCGAAAGGCCGGCCTGCGCAACTGCTGCCCGCCCCATGGTCAGACCGGTCGCGATCAGCGCGATATGGGCATGGATGAATCCTGACCGGTGGTGTCTTTGCGGCTGCAAGGCCACTCGAATCCCGAAAATCGATGCAAGCATCAGCAGGACCATAGCGCTCCAAATTCCAATGCCGGGTACCGCCAAAAGCAGATAGATCGGCTCGCGCATGACAGGAAGAATTGTCATATGCAGCCACCAGGCGGAGACGCTTGAGGGGTAGCTTTCCAAGAGCAGCATGCTTAGAACGAAGATCGATGCTGTCGCGTAAGCCAGCGATGGCCCAAGTCGCATTAGCGTGAAAATAGCGATCGGCATACGGCGTACCATCCTCTGACCCGGCGAAAAGGGTAGGCGACGTTGATTAATTTTCTACTCTGAGAATCACTTGGCACATGATACCAACTTTGGATAGTTGGCGTGTATCACCTTTGCGCGTTCCGGCGAAGACCGCATCTGTCGTTTTTTTGCGACTATTTGCTCAAATTCTGGAGTTGTTAGCTTTTTTTTACGATGATTTTCGGTGAGCGCATCCGAATCTCAGGTAAGAATGTCTGATGGGGGATCAAGTTGAATGTTGCAGATCAGAGCTGGAACTAAATGCATAGCGTTTTTGATAGCGACCGGAGCAGTTTTGGCTGGTTGCCAGTCATCGGGCGTCGATGGTCTTGCTGCCTATGGCGATAGTGCAAAGACCCTTGAGGATGACTCGGCCGTCGCCTTCTACAAGAACGACGAGTTGATAACCAACGGGAAACTGCAGTTTCAGGAAAAGAACTATGGAAAATCCTACGCTATTTACAAGCGAGCGGTTGACGTTTTTCCGGAGGATCCGGCCGCTTGGCTAGGCTTGGCAGCGTCGGCCGACATGGTTGCCCGCTTCGACACGTCCGACCGCGCCTACCAGCAGCTCTCGCGAATGATCGGCAACACCCCGGTCTACTACAACAATATCGGATACTCTCACCTATTACGCGGTGACTTGCGCACTGCCAGACGGTATTTCCTGAAAGCCTATGAGCTTGATCCCGGGAACGAAGTCACTGCCCGTAATCTCGAATTGATGAAAAACAGCGTGAATTACCCTCAGCGGGGATAGCCCTTCGGCGATTTCGCCGTTTCCATCAAGCTAATGCAAGTCGCGCGGAAGCGTGCAGCGGTTCCGGGACAACGACATGCATAAAAACAGAGCAGACTAAGGAGCAAAGCGATCCGATGGTAACCGCCATCGGGAGACAACCAAGACCATTTGAAGATGCTGCGGACCTGCAGGAAGCGTGTGTCAACGAAAGCTGTGACCTGCATCAGTGCGCCTCAACCGAAGCGGATTGCGTAGCGCCGCCGGCGGCTTTGCGAGCCATGCGACGCGCGAGTAGAATGAAGTTCTATGGACCACGAGCGATGGAAGCATCGTGGAAACGCGTCGCGGGCATCCATGTTGCCATGGCACGGGGCGATGACGAGGGCCGTCTACCTCCCGGCCAAAATGCCGGCAATCTCACGGGCCATGTCGTGATTGGCTGGAAACCGCACGATCACGCGCAGCGCGCCGTCGTCGCGGCGAGACGTTGGCTGGCGGCAGCCGATCGTGTCACCGTTCTCTGCGTCAACGATAAGCCCGACGGAAGTTATCAGTTTACGGCGCGGAAAGTGCTCAAGCAGCTCGGCCTTGACGGCGACGTTATCGCGATCGCAGGCAGCCGCTCCGTCGGCGAGACGATCCTCGATTTCGCGAAAGTCGCCAACGCCACCTGTCTGCTAATCGGTGCCTTCAAGCACGGCTACTTCCTGGATCTCCTGCTCGGTCGCGTCACCCGCTACCTGTTGTCGCACAGCACACTTCCGATGATGATGAAGCATTAGCCATTGGCTGCCGTCACTTGACGACATGGCACGAGCCGCTTGACCGGCTGCTCGCCATCGTCGACACATTGATCCATTCGTAAACGGACGTAATGGACGGCCTCACACAACGTTATTCTCTAGGCTGAGACCGGACGATGAGGCGACTGCTTTCGGTAGAAGCCTACTCCTCTACGTGTTCCAGGGTACGGAATCCCCCGCACATGGGATGAGCGCCCGCGGCACGATGATCGCTGGTATGCCGCCAAGCGCGGCGGGACAACGAACGTGCTCGAGGGCCATAAAAGTGTAAAGGTGCGGGATAGGGGGACGGCGGCGACCGCGGCCGATACGTCTTGTCGATCACGAATTCGTGTTCGTGCCGTGCGTAACAGAAGACCTTGCCGGATCGAATGGAGGATTACGCGGCCGATGACCGGCACGCGGAAGGTCCAAGAGGAGATCATCTATGAACCGTTCAACGCTCACCCTTACCCTCGCCGGCTCGCTCGCCACCGCTCTTGCATCCGTTGCCTTCGCTGCACCGTTGCCGGCTGAGAAAATGGTTGGCAACGAGAAATGCTATGGCATCGCCCTCAAGGGGCAGAACGACTGCGCAGCAGGTCCCGGCACGACCTGCGCCGGCACCTCGACGATGGACTACCAGGGCAATTCCTGGAAGGCCGTGCCGGCCGGTACCTGCACCAGCATGAATGTCGACGGTCACATGGGCAAGCTGGAACCGATCAAGGGTTGATCCCAAAGTTGGGGCCCGGGCGACCGGGCCTCCGCACTGCCTGAAAAAACCGGGGAGAACCGCGATGTCCGCTTCAAAAGTCCCAGCTGCCGCCTTGCCCGCGCGCGCCGGTCTCGGGCTTAAGCCCGAGCACTACGAGACCATTCTGGCTAATCGGCCGGACGTCGGCTTCTTTGAGGTGCATGCCGAGAACTACATGGGTGCAGGCGGGCCGCCGCACCGCTATCTTGAAGCCGTCACAGAACTCTATCCGCTTTCGTTGCACGGTGTCGGCTTGTCGATTGGCGCGGCACGCGGGCTCGACAAGGCGCATCTGAAGCGGCTGCGGAACTTGATCGATCGCCACCGTCCGCAGAGTTTCTCCGAACATCTTGCCTGGTCGACGCACGAGACAGGGTTTCTCAACGACTTGTTGCCGCTTCCCTATACACCGGAAACCTTGGCGCGTGTCATCGAACATGTGGACGAAACGCAGCAGGCGCTCGGGCGACGGTTGCTGCTCGAAAACCCGTCGACTTACGTGCTGTTTGCTGACAGCACGATCGATGAGGTGGACTTTCTCGCGATGATTGCGGAGCGGACCGCCTGTGGTCTTCTGCTCGACGTCAACAACGTGATGGTTTCGGCGGTAAATCACCGGCTCGATGCCACCACCTATATCGACCGATTCCCAGTCGAGTTGGTCGGCGAGATCCACCTCGCCGGCTACGACGAGACCATCGATGACGCCGGCGACCGCTTGCTGATCGACGCCCATGGTACGGCGGTGAAGAGTAATGTGGTCGCGCTCTACGAATACACACTTGCGCGCAGCGGGCCGCTGCCAACGCTGATTGAATGGGACAACGATGTCCCGGATTTCGCGACGTTGCAGGTGGAGGCGGCACGCGCGGATGAAATGCTCGCCGCCGAAGCGCTCCGCCGCAAAGGGCGGCAAATACAGGCGGCATGACGATGGACTTCGCCACCAGCCAGAACGCCTTTGCCGGCGCATTGCTGCACGCCGACCAACCGGTACCCGACGGTATCACCACCGCGCGCGGTGGAGCCGATGCAGCGCGGTTCGCCGTCTACCGCAACAATGTCTTCGTCGGACTGACAAAAGCACTGGCACGGCACTTTCCGGTGACGGAGCGCCTTGTTGGCACGGAATTCTTCATGGCCATGGCGCGGGCCTATGCCCAGGACCACAAGCCGGCCTCACCGCTGATGATCGAATATGGCGGCGATTTCCCGGATTTCATTGCGAGCTTCCGACCAGCGAGGGAACTTGCCTACCTGCCCGATGTCGCGCGAATGGAGGTCGCTTGTATGCGGGCCTACCATGCGGCGGACGCATTGCCGCTCGACCTCGCGGTCCTCGCGGCCGCGACGCCCGAGATGCTTGCGAACTTGCGGCTCGTTGCGCACCCCTCGGCGGGTTTGATTCAGTCGGACTATCCCATTGGCTCCATCTGGAGCGCGCATCAGCAGGAGATGGTAACGCCGGTCGCCGACTGGCTACCGGAAACCGTGTTGGTTTTGCGGCCGGAGATGACCGTCGATGTCCATATCCTTCCGCCGCAGGACGCGATCTTTGCAACGTCGTTGTTCAAGGACGCAACTCTCAGTGTGGCCGCCGAGGCGGCATTTGCCGCCAGCCCCGAATTCGATTTCGGGACGGCGCTGCTGGGTCTTGTCAGTCTCGGCGCATTCAGTGCCCTCCATCAGGATGAAGGAAACGTCCCATGAAGACCGAAGCAGCCCCCTCACATGGCCCTGGCGCAAGCCTTTCCGCCCTGACCACACGTGCCGAAGGCCTACTCGCCTCGATTCCCCAAGCGCTGCCGCTGCTGGCACTGCGTTTCGCGCTCGCGATTCCCTTCTTCAAGTCGGGACTGACAAAATGGGATGGGTTCCTGACGCTTTCGCCGGGTGCGAGATTTCTGTTCGAGCAGGAGTTCAAATTCCATGTCTTCGGCAGCGAGATCCCCTATCCGTTTCCACTGGCTATGGCGACGGCGGCCGGGATCGGAGAACTGATCCTGCCGATTTTGTTGATCCTTGGCTTGGCGACACGCTTCGCGGCGCTCGGCTTGCTGGTGATGACGGCAATCATCCAGCTCACTATCCCGGATGGCTGGGCGAATTTCCACCTGCCATGGGCGGCGATGGCGCTGGCATTGGTCGTGTTTGGCGGGGGCAGAATCGCGATTGATCCGCTTGTCATGCCAGGCCGCAATTGACGCACGGTCGCTTGCCGCCGCTCGCTCAACCCGTTCGGGAGAATCAAATTTGATGAGACGCGGTTTAAGAGCGCCGTTGCCGCATTGCGAGCATCGGCGCGGCGCCCCCTGGCGGCGTCCACCGATTGCTTTGGAGATTTCGCTGAATTCGGTGTTTACCGTGCCTTCCGAAGGATGAGCTGGCCTTCCGGCGAGAGTGTGCGTTCGTAACGCGGCAGGTTATCGATCGCAATGCCCCCAGCTTGGATAGACGCAAGGGTGCTATCCGGAGTTTGAGCGTCCGCCGGCACAGCACGGGGGGCGAAAAATTGTGCTGGTTCCTTGCCGGGTGCGCTCAGGACCAAAGCTGAGCCCATGCGTGCACCGCTTATGTCGTTACGCATCCGTTCATTCGTCGAAAGTATCGCCTTTTGCAGGCTTTCCATTTCCTGACGGATAGCGGCGAGTTCGTCGGCCTTGGCGTTGCTCGCGATCTTGTCCGACTGCTTTTCCATTTGTCCTCTCAGGGCATCGATCGACCGCTTAAGCGCGGCGACGGTCTCGCGGCTCTCGCGAACATCCGCTGAGTTTTTGGCCGTATAGATGAGAACGCCAGCATTCACAGGCAAGAGCATGAGCAGCAGACCAACGAGCAGCGGGTTTCTGGAGGCTTTCGGCTCAATTGCTCGCGTATTGCTTGGTCTCGCGCCGCCTGCTTCGCCTTCGATGCTCGGGATGCTGGTCATTCGTTTACTCCTCCCGTAAGTCGTTAATTGGATCGATTCAGGCACCGTGCTCAGTGCCAAGCAATCATTCCGACGTGAATACGCCTTCCCAGGCCCGTTCGAGCATATCGAGCGACGCGATTCTCGCTATGTCATTGAACTCGCAGTAAGAACTGACGAAATCCAAAAGATATTTCGGATGATAGCAAGACGCTAGCACATCGTCTTTATATTTGCGATCGTAGAACAGGTGCAGATCTGGTTCACAGACAGCCAATCCCGTGCCGCTCGCATATGATTTGAAAATTCTGATATATTCGTCGCGCGACGGAGTGTTGACAAATATCTTGTATTTGAGGCGCCGCAGGCCGGCCTCGTCGGAAAGGTTCTTCGGTGCGATATTCGTCGAAAATACGACCAGCTCGTCAAAGGGAACCCTGAATTTCTTGCCGGTGTGGAGCGTCAGGAAGTCGTATCCGCGCTCGAGCGGGACGATCCAGCGGTTGATAAGCGCCTGCGGCGCCACTTGCTGGCGCCCGAAGTCGTCGATGATGAAAACGCCGCCGGACGCCTTCAAATGTATGGGCGCTTCGTAAACATTTGGTCCCGCGTTGAAAGTGAGATCGAGCTGATCGAGGGTCAATTCCCCGCCTGTCTTGATCACCGGACGGCGGCATTCAATCCATCGTTGATCCGCTTTCGGATGGGATTCTGTGTCAGCCTCCGATACGGGGTGATGCACTGCTTCATCATAGAAACTGATGACATGGCCGCCGACCTCGATGGCATAGGGCACCCAGATGGTTTGGCGAAACAGGTGCGACGTCCGCTCGGCGATGCTCGTCTTTCCGTTGCCGGGTGGCCCGTAGAGCAGGATCGAGCGCCCTGAGTTCAGGGCCGGGCCGAGCTTCTCGACCAAGGTATTTGAGAGCACCAGCCCGTCAAGGCTCGCCGTCAGCCGCTCCGGGGTCACGCGCTCGGAATGGATGGACTGCAAACCCACTTGCCGGCAGAATGCGTCCAGCGACACCGGCGCCGGCCCAACATATTGGCTTTGACGCGACGCGGCGTGGGCATATCCGAACCCCTTCATTGACAGCGCATATCGAACATCGGATCTCACATCCTCACCAGCCAAGCCGCGAGCCTCGAGGTAAGCGAGTTTCACGAGTTCCTTGATCAGGATATTGACGATCACTTTCGGCAATTTCATGCGCTCAGCGAGATGAGATGCCGTGGTTGTATCCTGCTCGGCCGCACATTTTGCGGCCAGCCGGAGCAGGAACGACGGATCCAACCCTGAATGTTCTACGCTTGCCGGTGTCGCTGGCATACGCGGGTCAAGGGAAATGATGGTATCGTTACGATTGTCTTCGAGCGAATACTGCATGGGACCTCGCTTGGCTCAACCGCCGGGTTTCATGCCGACGAGAAGACTGACGACACGCATAATAATGGGAACGAGAACGATGAGGAGGCTTACCGGAAAAAGGAAGGCGCCGAGCGGCAGCAGCATCTTGACAGGCAGAGCGTTCGCCTTTTCCTCCGCGCGAACCACACGCAGGTCGCGCATTTCGTTGCTGTAGACCCGCAGCGTCTGCGTGACGCTGGTCCCGAGCTCCTCCGATTGGCGGAACAGAACGGAAAGGGCCCGGGCCTCGTCGATCCTCAGGCGGGTGGCAAGATTGGCGAGCGCTTCGCGTAATCGCCGGCCGCCCCGCACTTCGAGCATCATGATAGACAGATGCAGGCCGAAGTCCTGCTGTTTGTCGACGAATTCGCGAGCAACCCGGTTCGCCGCTGCCTCGATGCTCATGCCCGCATCGAGGCAGACGATCAGCATATCCATGAAGTCGGGAAAGAGGCGGCGGTACTCCCTCTCCTTTGCGGCGCCACGCCGGTCGATATAGATGTTGACGAGAATGAAGGTTGCGCCCGCAGCAAACATGGCAATGATCAGGACCGCCATCTGCGACATGGCTGGCGCGATCCGGTTTGCGGCCCAGACCGCGGCGACGAGCATGCCGATACAGATCACCGCGCGAACGACCTGGAAGGTGGTGACGGCGCCGGCAGCGAAATACCCCGCCCGGATCAATCGGTTTTGGGTGGAGTTCACATTCGTGTCACGTCGCGTAATCTCGAAATAGCGACGGATCAGGCGGTTTTCCGCCTCACCGAGATCGGCAATCGTCGTATCGCCGAGTTGGAACTCCTCGCGGGCTGCCGCGGAGCTCTTCGACACCCGAACCGAGACCTCGCGCTGTCGAAAAAACAGTTCCGAGGCTGCTGCAGTAAAGATCAGGACCGCAAAGAAGACGATGAGGTAAATTCCATACTCACTCGACATGACCGCCTCAGTACTCGAAGTTGACCATCTTGTAGAGAATGACATTCCCGATCGCCATGACGACCAGGAGCACGCTCACCACGGCGGTTCCGTAGCCGCTATCCCAGAGGGGATCGAAGTAGGTCGGCGACAAAGCCTTGATCATCGCATAGAGCAGAAAGGGATAGGCCGACATGAAGATCGCCGTGATGCGTCCTTCCGAAGAAATCGCCCTGACCTTTGCCTTCAGCATCGACCGGCCTCGCAGCGTCTTCGAAAGGTTCTGCAAGATCTCGACCAGATTTCCGCCGGTTCCCGCCTGGACGCTCAACGATATCGCAAGCAGATTCAGATCCTCGACGCCGACCCGGCCCGCCAGGTTGAGAAGGGCATCGTCCAGCGTCACGCCGTAGGTGAGTTCATCGGAGAGGAGGCCGAATTCGGTGCCGATCGGATCCGGCATCTCGCGGGCCACCAGAGCAATCGCCGCCGGCAGCGGATGGCCGGCGGCCAAGCTGCGATTGGCGACATCGAGCGCTTCAGGAAGCTTCAGCTCGAATTTCTTCATGCGGCGCGCCCGGGCGCGCCAAACAACGAGAGCTGGGACGAGGAGGCAGATCAGGAGAAAGATAGGTATTCTAAACAGAGTGCTCGGCACGAGGAACTGAACGACCAGCCACGTCACAAGTGCGCCGGCGATCGCGAAGAGAGCAAATCGCCTGGCATCGAACTTGATCCCCGACTGGGCGTAGAACTGCAGCAGCCGCTGCATCATGGGGGTTTGCCGCCAACTGCCGGCTACACCGCGCTCCTTGAGCATATCGCTATAGGTCTTGCGATGATCATCGCTGAGCTCGAGCAAGCTCAGCCGATGGTTCACAGCGCGGTGGCGTTCGGATGTCTTGAAGTAGCCGCGCATGATCGCTTCGACAACGACAAGGGCCGCGGTGAAAACAGCGGCGTAAACGAGAGTCAGGGTCATTGAACGGGTCCCGTTTGCAGCGGTTTACCGGGATCAAAAATCGCCACGGGGATCTCGATCCCGAGTTCGGCAAATTCCTCGACGAACCGCGGCCGGATGCCGGTGGCGCGGAATTCTCCATGGATCCGCCCGCCTTCGTCGGTGCCGAGCTTCTTGAATTTCATAATCTCCTGCATCTGCACGACTTCGCCCTCCATGCCAGTGATCTCGGAAATCGAGACAACTTTGCGGCTACCGTCGCTCAGGCGCTGGACCTGCACGATGATGGTGATGGCGGACGAGATCTGCGAGCGAATGCTCAATTGCGACATCGGCATACCGGCCATGCCGACCATCTGCTCAAGCCGGCCGACGGCGTCGCGCGGCGTGTTGGCGTGAATAGTCGTCATCGACCCCTCGTGACCGGTATTCATCGCCTGCAGCATGTCGAATGCCTCGTCGCCGCGGACTTCGCCGACGATGATGCGGTCCGGACGCATGCGAAGGGCGTTTTTCAAAAGTTCGCGTTGACGGATCTCGTTGCGTCCGTCGAGCGTCGGCGGCCGGGTTTCCAAGCGCCCGACATGGGGCTGCTGCAGTTGAAGCTCGGCCGCATCCTCGATGGTGATTAGGCGCTCCTTTGGAGAAATCTGCGACGAGAGAGCGTTGAGCAAGGTCGTCTTGCCGGAACCGGTGCCGCCTGAAATGACCATGGACACCTTGCCCTTGACCGCGGCGCTGAGAAGGATGCGCATCGCATCGGCCATTGCGCCATATTGCACGAGGCGCTCCAATGTCAGCGGCTTGCGGGTGAATTTGCGAATGGAAACGAGCGGCCCATCGACTGAGATCGGCCTGATGGCGACGTTGACACGTGAGCCATCCTTGAGGCGGGCGTCAACCATCGGCGTTGATTCGTCGACGCGGCGGCCGACTGCCGAGACGATCTTGTTGATCACCCGAAGGAGATGGTCCTCGTCCTTGAACCGCACGGCGGTGCTCTCGAGCTTGCCGCTCCGCTCGACATAGACGCTGCTGTAACCGTTGATGAGAATATCTGCGATCGTCTCGTCGGCCAGTAGCGGCTCGATCGGTCCGAGCCCCAGCATCTCGTCGGTGATATCGCGGATCAGATCATTGATTTCCTTCGCATTCAGCGGAAAGTTGTTGCTCCGGATATAGTCCTTGACCAGCGGCCGGATTTCAGTGGCGATCTCCTCATTGTCGAGCGTGTCGAGGATCCCGAGGTTGATGCGATCGAGCAGGTAGCGGTGCAGATTCACCCGCTCGGAAACCATGTCCGCCCCGAGCGAAGCCTCGTCGCCACTCGCCGCGGCGCTGTCAGGAGCCGGTTGGGCGGGCATGTTTTGGATTGCGCCGACTAGAGACAGGTCGGCCGTCTCCAGACGTTCCTGGCTTTCAGGCTCCTGCTGATGCTTGTAGAAACGCCCCATGATGCCGTTCGCCATGCTCCCCACTCCTACTATTTTACAATGACCGTGGAACCGACTTTCACCCTCTCATAGAGATCGATGACGTCGGCATTGCTCATGCGAAAACAGCCCGATGAGGCGAAATTGCCGACCGTCGACTGCTCGTTGGTTCCGTGAATGCGGTAGAGCGTGTCAGTCCCGCCCTTGTAGAGATAGATCCCGCGAGCACCCAAGGGATTGAGCGGCCCGGCAGGTACCAGGTCCGGAAGTCCGGCCGCACGCGCCTTCATCTCGGCAGGCGGGCGCCAGTCGGGCCACTCTGCCTTGCGTCCAACCTTGACGGTGCCGCTCCAGCGAAATCCGTCTCGTCCGACGCCGATCTTGTAACGGATCGCGCGTCCATCAGAGATGACGAGATCCAGCGTCCGGTTCGCGTTGACGATGACGATCGTTCCAGCCGCGTAGCTTTTTTCAATCGTCACCACGGTGCTTGTGGTCGGCCCAAGGCTTCGAGGCACAAGCCCGCGTGCCGCGGCATCCCCGGCAACGGCCAGAACGGCCAGAACCATAAGGCCGACGCAGGACCTTACGCGGCCACTGTCAATCGCCTTCATCGCACCAATGCTCCAAGTTTGCCGACCGCGCCGCAGAATCGCGCCCGGGAATTCACCTGAACTGGCAGCACGCCGCGGTTGACCGCCTCGCTCAAAGTATCCCAGTCATCCGCAATGACATGCGTCGGGATGTCCTTGAATATCTTCTCCGTTTGTTGTCGGCGCAGGCCGAGGCCGAAAAGCTTGGCGCGGTATTTGTTGATGACGATGAATATCTGATCGGAACTGCCTCGCAACCGCACCAGATTGGTAAACAAATCCTTGGCCTGGGAAAGCGCGGGGATCGTCATTTCGGTGACGATGTAGATGTTGTTGACCGAAGTGAGCACCTCGTATTTCCAGGGCGTGTCATAATAGGGGATGTCGACGATCGTGTGGTCGCTCTCGAAGGCGGCCACGTCGAGCATACGCAGCACGAGTTCACGGCCCTTCGGCGCCAGAAGAACGGATGGCTGCTTGAAGGACAGCAGCGAAAAGCCGCCCGGATGCCGCTTTCGGACCAGATCGATGAATTCGAGATCGACCCGGGAAGGATTGGCGATGACCGGTTTCAGGTCGTAGTCGTTGAGAAGATTGAGATAAGAGCCGAGCGCCCCAGAACAAAAATCCGTGTCAAACAAGTCAATGCGCGGCGTGGAATTCTTGGTCGGCTGGGCCAGCACATGCGCGAGCGACGAAGCGATCATGCTGGCGCCCGCGCCACCGACGGCTGAGACCACGGCATGCACCCGGCTGTCGCTGGCGCCGGTGCCTGGCGCATGGGTTGAAATCATGTCGATGAGGGCGCGACGCTCCAGCGGCTTCTTCAGCCAGTCATTACCGTTCAGGCGGAAGAGCAGCCGCATCATGTCGTCCGGCAGGTCTTCCGAAACGACGACGAGCGGAATGTCCCGGTAGCTGGTACGAAACGCCAAGAGCTCCGGTTGCTGCAGCAATTCGCCGTTGTCGACGTCGAGAACGATCAGGTCGAACTGCGTCGGATCGAGCCGGCCCTTTTCTCCGAGCGCCTTCAGCGAGAAATGGCGGACATCGTAGCGCGAAAGCGATCCGAACGTATCGAGCATGAAGCTCGCTGCAGCCGCGTCGTCGGAGAGAACCAGGATCTTGGCGGATGCGGCAATGTTCATGTGCGCTGTCATTTTCGCTTTCCTACGCGTTAATTAAGGAATCAGCAGGTTGAGCAGGTCTTCAGGTCTTCCGTCGTGATCGTCACCGGATGGGCCGGGATGGTAACCTCGTTGAGCCCCAGCAGCCCGCCGAGGATCGGCAGATCGAAGGTGATGTCGCGCACCTCCAGTCGCATCGTCAGCACGGGCCCGTCCGGGCGGCCCCAATAACCGAGCCCCGATCGCTGGTAGGTGACGACCAGATTCTGCGGTTGGATGCGCCGATTGAGATCGCAAATGCCGGGGTGGGGATCAGTTCCCGCGTTGCAAAGGCCATCGCTTCCCAGGACGATCCGGTCCAATGCCGCCGTGCAGTTTGCGAGAGCCGGTCCGCAGGTCGAGGATATCGAGGCATCGTTCGGTGTGGCTTTGCCGTTGTTGAGCGGATCGGCAGCGTCGGTCGGGAAAACGGCATTGAAATTCGTTGTCAGCGGATCGGATACGGCCGCCAGGCGGGCACCATATTGCAGCGCCTTGACCGTCTGATTCCACTGCGACATGGCATAGCCGAACTCGATGAAGGCGGCGAATACCAGCATAACGATAGGGAAGGTCAGCAACGCTTCGACAAGGCTGACACCACTGCTATCCTGCCAGAATGTCTTGATTGTCCTAAAGGTCACCATCCGATGTATCTCTCTTCATGGGAGGAATTGATCGTGATGGCATCGATCCCGAGGAAGCCGAACACCGGCGAGCTCTTGTAGAGATGAGCAGTCGAAAGGGTGATGTTCCCGTCCGCATCGGGGGCCGTGATGGTGATGTCGGAGGGGTCCTTCCAGTCGGGGACGCGGGGTTCAGCGTCGGCCGCAGGTGTTTGCGTTCCGTAAAAGGCGATCGTCTTCGCCGTCGCCTGACTACATGTCGGCACATAGGTTCCCGACGCGGGTCGGCATCGCGAGAGGTAGCGCCCGGCATCGCGCAAGCCCGCGTCGATCTGCATGCGCTGCCAGAAGATGCTGCCGAACTCCAGTATGGCAGCCGCAAAGAGTGTGACAAAGGGGATCGCGAGCAGCGCTTCCGCAAGCACTGCGCCTTCCTCACGCCGCCAGAAGCCGGGGCAAAGCCGATGCAGGATAAAATTGCGGAGCGCCATCATCTGACCAGCTCCGCTTCTTCCCGCAGGAATTCGTCTGCCGTACCGCGACCACCCTTGCCGGTGATGTCGATCATCTCTAGGGAAAGGTATCGTTCGCTAGAATCCTTTATCGCCGGCTTGGTCAGGAACATGCGCGCGAAGGCGACGGCGCGGGTGGCCTTGTGACCGTTCAGATGACCGACCGAGGCTTCATAGCCACAGTTGACGATGGCTGAGAAGATCTCGCGGCGATCACCATATTCAGCCGCCGTATAGTTCGAAAGGTCCGGGCCGGTATAGCACTGGCCGCCGGTTGTCGGTTTGCCCGTTTCGCCATTCGCCGAGGCATGGTTGATCAGAGATGGGTTGGCAAGCTCGTAACGATAAACGTCGTATGCGGAAGGCTGGCTTGGTGTTCCAGTCGCCTGCGGGGGATAACTGGAGTAGTTGCTGAGGACCGTGCTCACCGAGGGCGCAGCCGTGCCCTGCGCGACATTCCAATAGGTCGTGTAGTTCCAGTTGTTGCCGCTGCTGATCTTGCCGCCGGAAAGCGAGCTCATGGCCGCTCCGTAGCCGAGCGGCAAAGCCTTGGTCGCATCGCCGACAACATCCCCGACCATGACCGGAGTATAGGTATCGCAGCCTGGCTTTCCCTTGGTGGTTGTCCGAGCGGAGCGTACGTTTCGGGCAGGACGGTATCGATAATCTCCCTTCGCCTTGTTGAACGAGGAGGCATAAAAGCCGAAGCGCGTATTCACCCCGTCTTCGACAGGCCCCGCCACTGCGCCGGTCTCCGTGTCGAGATTGTCCTGGGTGTAGCAGGCGCCGGGATTGCCGGTGGCAAGAGCCTCCGCCAGCACGGAGGCACCATTGCCCAAGGGGGTCCGCAGGAAGCCGAAATTGCCGGGGCCGGGATTGGACGATGAGGTGCTGTGAAGCTCGATCTGTCGCCCGTAGAGATTGCCGGCCGCAAAATTGGTGTGCAAGGCGGCAGCGGCATCTGCGTTGGCGCTTTCACTGGTGTTACCAGCAGGCTCGAACGGATTGCAGATAAAGATCGGCGTCACGTCGCAGGCGCTGGCGTGGTATACCGCCACGGCGTCGGCGGCAATATTGATCGTATCGCGGTTGAAGCCGACCGGGATCGGAAAGATCGTCTGCATCGCTTGCGGCTTGGCGATGACCCAGGCATAGGAAGCTTCGCTGGGCTCTGTCGTTTCCATCGAAGCCGCGATGGGCGTATCGTCGTCGGCCGGGATGCTCTTCAGAAAAAGCACGGTAACGGTGTTTCCGGCATCGTTGCCGGCGTCATAGGTCACGCTGATATTCGAGCCAAGGGACATGCCGGTCCCACCGCCGGAGAAAGCCGCGCTGTTGGCGATTTTCTCGATCGCCGTCTGCGCCCGTGAAATGGCATCGTCGCGGCCATCGAGTTCACGGGCTCCGGCCAGCGCCATCGCGTCGACCGCGTTCTGGAGATCGGTATGCAGGTTGCTGCTGCGGCCGACATCCATGACCAGCAGCGAAAAGCCGAGAAGCATCGGCATGGCGATGAGCGTCAAGGCGATGACATAGCCACGATGATCGTTCCAGAAGCGTCTGACAACCCTGCTGAGCATTGGCGTCCCCCCGTCACGGCGCTATCGTCGTGACGACCCCTTTTCGTGCATTTTCCCCTCCGGCGCTGCCGCCGTTCATGCCTTTCGCCAGCTACTGGCTGGCGGTCGCCCCGTTGGAGGCCCCATTCGCCCCCATGGCCGGCGACGGCTGAACAACGCCCAGCCCGCCGTTCTGATATTGAGTGACCACCCTGCGGATGACCTTGCCATCGCTTGCGATCTGGGTTCGCTGGGCTTCCGGCGGGAACGGGTCCTCAATATGGATGGCCTTGTTTGCTTCCACGGCGTTCCCGACCCCGAAAGTGACCGAGTCGCGATGGTTCAAGTAGTCGGCGCAGCCGGAAGCGAGGCCGGCGGCTGCAAGGACGAGAAGGACGCGCTTAGCGTTTTGTAGCAACGGCTTGGACTCCCTGGTTCAGGTCGAGACGATGACCGTAAGGCCCGGTCACGCCTACGCCATTGCGAAAGCGTCGGAGCATGTCCTTGTCGACTTCCAGGACACCGAGTGCGAAGAGCTCCACGTCGTTAGACGAGCGCGTCTGATCGAGCGGACTGTAGAGGTCCTCACCCGGGCGGGCCGGGCGCACAATGTGTGGCGTGACAACGATAACGAGATCGGATTCCTTCTTCTGGAAACTCGTCGAACGGAACAGTGCGCCGAGGACCGGTATCTGCCCGAGTCCCGGCAATTGCTGGATGTCTTTAGCATTGATCGACTGCAGCAGGCCGGCCAAGGCAAAGCTCTGGCCGTCGCGGAGCGCGACCGTGGTGCTGGCAGCGCGCGAGATGAACCCCGGATTGCCGTTGACGTTGATCGACGGATCAATCTCGGAAACCTCAGGTTCGATCTCCAGGTTGATGAGGCCATCATCAAGAACCACCGGCTTGAAGGTCAGTCGCACACCGAAGGGGCGATAGTCCGTCTCGGTGGCGACAGTTGTGCCGTTGTTCGTCGTCTTCAGGATCGGCACTTCACCGCCGGCATGGAAGCTGGCGGTCGAGCCGCTCATGGCGATGAGGTTCGGCTGAGCCAGGCGGCGCACCAATCCCTTCTGCTCGAGGGCGTTGATGACCACATCGATGTGGCCGCCCGAGATTTCCAGCACCTTGGCAATCAACTGGCCGAAGGGCAGCGCACCCGTTGCCGCACCCTTGGGGTCAAGAAGGGTACGGGCCAAGCTGCCGTCGTCCACGGCGATCCCCTGGCTGGTGGTTGCCTTGCCGATGCGGTTGTTGTTGCCCTGCCCGGACCAACCGATCCCGAGGTCACGACCCGTCTGGCGCGAGGCTTCGATGACACGGACCTCCAGCATCACCTGCTGGCTGTCACTGACGCGCAACTGATTCAGCACCGGCTGGTCGGAATAGGACTGGGCGATTTCCATCACCCGCTGCAGTTCGATGCCGTCACGGACGAAGCCTGTCAGGCGAATGCGATCGTTGGAGTTGATTACCCTGACCCGAGCCGAGGGCGCGGCTGAGCGAATGGCGGAGGCGACTTCACTGAAGTCGCTGGCAACGCGGATGTCAATGACACCGAGAAGCGACTTGTCGTCGCCATAGACCGAGATATTGGTGGCGCCGGTCTTTTTGCCGCGAATGAACAGCGACTTGTCGGAAAGCGGCACTACGTCGATCATATCGGCGCTGCCGATGACGAGATCCCCGAAAGGCTGGCCGGTGTTGAGCGTCAACGTCTCGTTCGGAGGCAACGTCACGTGCTGGACCGATCTGCCGAGTGAGATGGATTTTTCCTGTGCGTTGGCGCAGCCGGCAAATCCGGGGCCTAAACACACACAGGCCGAAAACACTGCCGCTAATGCCGCAAGGCTTTTCGTCCTTGCGATTCTTCTCTTGCCATACGCCATGCCTGCTTTAGCCCCTTCCTCCGGCCGGCCGCACCTGCGGCATGCCGCATAAACATCACTGGACCAGGCCGACTCGGTGCTCCTCGCGCTTCGTCGTGTTCCAGACACCCACTGTCACCCACTTCGGCTCAACCGGCAACACCGGTTCAACCTTTTGTTCCACAATCTGCACTTGTTTTTCGGGTTCTGGCAACATCTTTTCCAAATCCTTGCCCAGTTCCGTCGCCATCGCGCCGCCACCGAGGTCGGCGACGGTGATCGGCCGCGTCTGTTCGACAGAGGAAGAGGCAACATTGCGAAGCGCCAGCGAGAGCGTGCCGATACTGGAGCCGAGGGTAAGGCGCTGGGCCTCATCAGTCGTGACCTCAAAGGTCACGGTCTTGACGACGGACGGCTCGTCCTTGCGCTCGTCTGCCGTCTGGTCCACTGCAAGCACTTTGACGCCCTGCAGCAGCACGTCGACGAAGGTCTGATCGTTGCCTGCCGGTCCGCGCACGACCCGCGTCAGAAGCACGTCGACGCGATCCGAAGGTCTTACGAAGCCGGCAACGCCGAGCACGTCGTTGACACGGATGGAGACTGCCTTCATGCCCTGGTCGAGCGCCGCCGACAGCGTGGCGCGTTCGCCGGCACCCGTGATCTTCGAGGATAGCACCGGCTCGCCAGGGTCGATCGCGGCCATGGCATAACGCGGCTGGGCATCATTGCCGACGACCAGATCGATACTAACGAATGAGCCCGTGGGTGTTTCATTGGAGGGCCACGGAATGGCCCTGAGATTTTCGGATCGGATCCGGTCGCCGAAGCGCATTGGCTTGGCGGCGACGACAAGTGTCCGTTCCTCGGCCTTCACGCCGTTCATCGCCAGCAGCCGGGCCTTCTGATCGGAGAGATACGCGCGCATGCCGAAAACTGCGGCGGCGGCGAGTACAAATGCAATAACGAGGCTTAAAATCGTTGAAGAACGCATCGCGGTTACTCGCTACACTGGACGGAGCGCATCCATTCATTGCTGCTAATTTAGAAGAAAGGGGTTAACAAAACCCCTCTCTTCAGCTCAAAAACGCTGCTCAGGAAGCAGCTGAGGTGCATCAGGCCGGCGGCGCTTCCAGATTTTGTGCTTGGAACCAAGTGGCCCACGATGCCCATGCCGTGTTGAGTTCACCGCCGATCAGGACAACTGATGCAACAACTCCGCCGACCAACAAACCAAGCAGAATAAGATATTCAGTCAGCGCGACGCCATCTTCTTCCCGCGCGAAAGCGCGTACGCTATTTACAAATGCTTTCATCGAGAATTAACCTCCCAGGTAAGTTGTGCGCCGTAATTCCCCCGGCACGCTTTGTCGTTGAGACCGCCCCTTCGACTGGAAATATTAATAGTCTGTTAATTCTAATTTAGTCAATTGTTTTATACCAGCTCGAATTGAGAACTATACTTATGGTTAAGACCAAAACACGAGGACTGATCATAAAAACCCGGGAAAATATGCCGAATCTGAGTAAAAACGGACCTACGTGGTAGATTTCCATAGCCCAAAAGGTTGAATCCTATGATTGGAATGATAGTTGTTGTTAATTCGCTTTCGGTATTACTTTTTCTCTATGCCGCCTGGACCGATTTCCGCACCTGGAAGCTCCCCAATGCGGTCGCGCTTGCGCTCGTGACACTTTATGCAGTGCGCGCGGTGGCCGTGATGCTAGGCTCCGAGGATCTCGGCGCTGCGTTGTTTGCTTCGAGCGGAATTGGAGGCGACATTGGGGCCGGTCTGCTGATGTTTATGCTCGGCGTGATGCTATGGGCGTTCCGGCTGTTTGGCGCAGGAGACGCCAAGCTTTTCCTCCCGATCGGCCTTTTTGTCGGATGGCACGGAATGCTGCCGTTTTCGTTCTTGCTCCTCGTCCTCGGCGTCGTGACGCTCTTGGTCCTGCGGCTGCCGGTACCGTTGCGCGTCGCACATCTCGCCTTTTTCATGCGCATCGAGGAAATCCGGGCAAGCCGGAAGATACCTTACGGCGTCCTCATGGTCTTCGCCGCGCTCCTTACCTTGGCTCTGCAGCTACGGTGACCGGCGTGGACATAGCTTCCTCGCAAGAGAAGCCTGGCCGCTCCGGTGAAGTCAGATGGCATTCGCGGAAAAACCCGGATCGGCGTGATGGCAGGCGGTCAGCAGCCCGGGGGCTGCCGTCCTGTTCGTCAATGCCGGCTCCTGTTCCGCGCAGATCGAGGTCGCCTTCCAGCAGCGCGTTCGAAACCGGCATCCGCTCGGTGGATCGACGGGGCTTGGCAGGTCGCCTTTCAGAACGATGCGGCTGCGTTGTCCGCCAAGCCGCGGATCCGGTGTCGGGACTGCCGACATCAGAGCCTGCGTGTAAGGATGGGCCGGCGCGCTGAAAATCGACTGTTTCGGCCCTGTTTCAATGATTTTGCCGAGATACATGACCATCACGCGGTCGGAGACATGCCGCACGACGGCCAGATCATGGGCGACGAACAGCATCGCCAGATTGCGCTCGCGCCTCAGCCTGGCGAGCAGATTGACGACCTGCGCCTGGACCGAGACGTCGAGGGCCGAGACCGGCTCGTCGCAGACGAGGAGGGTCGGATCGAGGGTCAGGGCGCGCGCGATGCCGAGCCGCTGACGCTGGCCTCCCGAAAATTCGGAGGGATAGCGGTCCGCATGTTCGGCGCGCAATCCGACGGATTCGAGCAGCCTGACCGTCTCCTCCCGCCATTTGGATTTGGGCAGGACGCCGGGATGCAGCGCCCAGGGTTCGGCAATTAACCGGTCGACCCGCAGGCGCGGATTGAGCGACTGGTAGGGGTCCTGGAAGATGACCTGCATCTTTCGGCGCAGATCGTGCAACTGGCGGCCGCTTGCACTGGTGATCTCGACGCCGTCGAGCAGGACGCTGCCGCTCGTTGCCGGCCCGAGCTTCAGGAGTGTGCGTACCAGCGAGGTCTTGCCGCATCCGCTTTCGCCGACGAGGCCGACCGTTTCTCCATGGGCGATGTCGAAGCTGACGTCATCGACGGCGCGTACCGCCGTTGCGCCACTGCCGAAATGCCGGGAGAGATTTTGCACTTTGAGAAGAGGCTCGGTCATGCTGGCGTTACCGGGAAGTGGCAGGCGGCCTGGCGGCCTGGACCGACGGTTTCAAGACGAGGCGCCAGCTCGGCGCAGACGCCCTCGGCGCGCGGACAGCGTGTCCTGAAGGCACAGCCGGACGGCAGGGCGACAGGATTGGGGGCCGAGCCGGGGATCGGGATCAGTTCGTCCTCATCGGTGTCGATGCGCGGCTGCGAGGCAAGCAGCCCGACGCTGTAAGGATGCCGGGCATCCTCGAAGAGTTCGAAAACACTTGCGGTTTCGACGATGCGGCCGGCATACATGACCGCGACACGGTCTGCCAGCTCGGCCACCACGCCGAGATCATGGGTGATGAAGATCATGCCGGCATTGCTGCGGCCGCGGATGGTGCGGAGTAGCTCGACCACCTGCGCCTGGATCGTAACGTCGAGCGCCGTTGTCGGCTCGTCGGCAATGATGATATCCGGTTCGAGCGCCACGGCCATGGCGATCATGATGCGCTGGCGCATGCCGCCCGAAAACTCGTGCGGATATTGCCTGGCGCGCCGTTCGGAGTCGGGAATACCGATCGCCGTCAGCAGGTCGATCACCGCATTTTCCACACCGCCCTCCGGCTTGCGCCCATGGATGCGGAACATCTCGGCGATCTGCCAGCCGACCGGATAGACCGGGTTGAGCGACGCCAGCGCGTCCTGGAAGATCAGGGCGATCCGGTCACCGCACAGATCACGCCGCTCGCTCCTCGGAAGTTGCAGCAACTCGGTGCCCTCGAAGCGGATGGAGCCGCGGTCGATGGCGCCAGGCGGATCGGGAACGAGGTCCATGATGGCCGAGGCGGTCACCGACTTTCCCGAGCCGCTTTCTCCCAGAAGCGCCAGAACCTCGCCGCGCTCAAGCGAGAAGGAAACGCCGTTGAGCGCGAGGATGCGGCCGGCAGCCGTATCGAAGCTGACCTGAAGGTCCCTAACATCGAGAAGAGTCATCAGCGCCTCCGGCTGACAAGCCGCCAGTGCTGTGACGGATCATTGACGATCCGGAACCAGTTGGCGAGAAGGTTGAAGGACATGGTGGTGAACATGACGGCAAGCCCGGGGAAGAAGCTGAGCCACCAGGCGGAGGACAGGTAGCCCTGGCCCTGCGCGACCATCAGGCCCCAGCTGACCGAAGGCGGCTGTATCCCAAGTCCGAGATAACTGAGCCCGGATTCGAACAGCATGACCATGGCAAGATTGACGGAGGCGAGCGTCAGCATTGTCGGTGCGACGCTCGGGAGAATGTGGGTGCGCAGGATCCAGGCTGGTCCGCCGCCGAAGACGCGCGCCGCATCGACGAACAGCCTCTCGCGGACCTCCAGCGTTTCGGCCCGTGCGACTCGGATATAGGCCGGCATGCGGGTCACGGCGAGCACGATCACGAGGTTTCCGACGCTCGGGCCGAATAGATAGAGGCCGAACAAGGCCACCAGCAGCGTCGGGAAGCCGAGGATAATGTCGCAGATCCGCATGATGAGGCTGCCGACGAAGCCGCCGAAATAGCCGGCGACGACGCCGAGCAGCGTCCCCCCGGCCAGGCTCGTCAATACCGTGACGAGAGCGATCCCGATCGTCGTCGATGCCGCCTCGATGAGACGGACGAGGAGCGGGCGTCCGAGCGCATCGGCGCCCAGCCACAAGCTCCAGGACTGCCCGAAGTTGAAGGGCGGCAGGTTGCGTGCCTTGAGCGAGATGCGGTTCTCACCCAGGAGCGAAAGGCTGTCAGCGACAACGGCAAGCACGACAATCAGCAGCCAGATGGTTGCCGCCACCGCCATCGGATCTCCCGAAAGCGCCCGCATGAGCCAGAGGATGCGCCTGCCGCGGCGCTCTCGGACGGGAAGGAGCTCGGCGGATGTGTCGGTCATTCGACCCTCACGCGCGGATCGATCGAGGCATAGAGCATGTCGATCAGGATATTGATGACGAAGATGACGACGGCGACGGCAAAGATCGATGCCTGAACGATCGCGAAATCGCGTTTCAGGATGCCGTCGATCAGCAGTTTGCCGATGCCAGGAAAGCCGAAGACCACTTCGACGACACCGCCGCCGCCGGCGAACTGGGCGGCGAGGTCGCCGGTCACCGTGACCGCCGGAAGGAGCGCGTTGCGAAGCGCGTGCACGAAGGTGACGCGTCCATCGCGGGCACCCTTGGCGCGGGCAGTGCGGACGAATGTCGCGTTCAGCGCTTCGATCATCGAGCCGCGGACGATCTGCACCAGAGTTCCGAAAGGTCGGGCAAACAGGCAGGCGACCGGCAACACCCAGTAGACGGGACCGCCAAAGCCTGAGGTCGGTAGAATTCGGAAGGTGACCGCAAACAGAAGGACACCCATCAGGCCGAGCCAGAAATCGGGTACGCTGGCGGCGGACTGCGACAGGAGGTTGATGCCCCGGTCGATCCAGCCACCGGCATTCACTGCCGCAATCGACCCGACGACGATCGCGGCGGCAAAGGCAAGCGCCAAGGCAATGGCGCCGAGCGCCAATGTGTTCGGCAAGGCTTCCAGCACGACGTTCATCGCGGGACGATGGTGCCAGAGAGACATGCCGAAATCGAGGCTGAGCATATCCCAGGCCCAATCGAAGAACTGGGCGAGAAGGGAACGATCGAGGCCAAGGCGGACGCGCATGGCTTCGCGCGCCGCATCCGAGGCGTCGACAGGCAGATAGAGATTGACGGGATCACCCGTCAGCCGCACGAGAAAAAAGGCTGACGTCATCAGAGCCGCAAGTGCGAGCGCTGCGAAGGCGGCACGTTTCAGGAAATAGGCGAGGGACATCCGCTCTCCTCAGGCGACAGTGTTTAGGCTCATCGATCAGCGATAGCTGATCGACTTCAGCTTGATCTCGTTGCCGGCCTGCACATCGGGGGTGTAGTTCACGTCCTTTGCGACCCGGGCAATAGAGACCATGTGGAAGAGCGGCGCGATATTGACCGCATCGACGGCGATGTAAGGGAACGCTTCCTGGAACAGCTTCTTGCGCTCGTCGCCGGTTGCCTTCGAACCATCGGCGATCAGCTTATCGAGCTTGGGGTCTGCGATTGTCGCCTGATTGCCGTCGGTGGTGAAGCGGTTGGGCAGGGTGAAGACGGCATCTCCCTCGGCATTGTCGATCTGCGTCTGCAGTATGGACGGCGGGCGATCCTTACCCCACGGCTTCAGAAGCCGGTTCAGCCACGGGCTGGTCTCGAGCATCTCAAGCCGCGCATTGAAACCGGCATCCGCGAGCATCGCCTGAACTGCCTCCAGGCTTTCGGAGGAGTTGGGATAGATGCCGATGCGACCGTAGATGAGGATCTCCTTATCGACCGGTACGCCATCGGCCTTGGCTGCAGCAAGCAGCGACTTCGCCTTTTCCGGATCATAGGTCCAGACGGGAATGTCGGGATTGAAGCCGAACACCGAAGGCGGCACGACCTGCATCGCCTTCTGGGCGTCCCCATGGAAAATGGTTCCGACGAGGCCGTCCCGGTCGATGGCGAGATTGAGGGCTTCGCGCACGCGTTTGTCGTTCAGTGGTGGGACCTGGGCATCGATCCTCAACAGCGAAGTTTCAGCGTTCGGAAAGGCCTGGTCCTGTTCGGTCGTGCCGTCCTGCGGCGCGATCTCATAGGCGACCTGCGCTTCTCCGGTCTCTACCATTGCCGCACGAACGGCGGATTCGGCACGCCAGATGATCGTCGCGTTTTTGATCGCCGGCTTATCGCCCCAATAGCCGTCATAGGCCGTCAGCGTGACGGACTGGCCTGGCGTCCATGCTTCCAGCTTGTAAGGCCCCGTTCCGGCCGGGCTGCGCGTCTTGCCGTCGTCCGGGGTCGCCGGTGAACCAATGTCGACGGCAGACATCTTGTTCGGCAGGATCGGTTCGACGACGTCGGTTTTGATGAGGACGGTCGTCGGATCGGCGGCCTGTGCGTTGAGTTTGACGCCCTTCAAGGTGGCCAGTCCGACTTCGCATGCCAGTGCCGGGTCTTGAGCCCGCTTGACGGCGGCGACGACTGCGTTGGAATCGAACGGCTTGCCGTCATGGAACGTCACGCCCTCGCGCAGCTTGAACTCCCAGGTCAGCTCATCGACCTGTCGCCAGCCGGTGGCAAGGCTTGGAACGACCGATCCGTCCTGCGGGCTGAGGTTGACGAGCGCCTCAGTGATATTGTTGTGCAGGATGCGGGAGTTTCCCGAAAGGTCTGTGTCGCAGGGATCCAGCGACTTCGGTTCGTCCGTTACCACAACCGTCAGCTTGTCCTCGGCAGCGTATGCTGGCATTGCGACACTCGCCGCCAAGGAGATTGCCAGCCCGATGCAAATTGCGTGGATAGTCCTTATCGCCATGAAAGCCTCCTCCCGTTCCCAGCCGCGCGCCGGCATCCAGTTCACGGCAGCCGTTCGGCTGCGCGCGATCTCTTTGGCGCTCTATCGGCTTTACTTCCTCCCGCAAGCGCGTAGTGTCAAATACGACACTTGCGGTGGACAAGATGGTTGGCGACACCGAGCAAGTCAAGAAAATTAATTCTCTAATGGAATATGAATTTCATGAATGAACCAAAGCATGGTTCTCCTGTGGTGGAAAAGACGGCCCATCTGCTTGAGGCGGTGGCCGATGCGAAAACTGGCATTTCCCTTGGGGCTCTGGTCGATCAGCTGCGTGTGCCCCGCTCCACGGTCTACCGCATTCTGAATTCGCTGACCGCGCACGGCCTGGTCGCGCGGGTCAATGGCGGAGCCTCCTACGAACTGGGGCCGAAATTCGTCGAGCTTGCCCGGCGGATATCGCCCGGTGCCGATCGGGTGACGCTCATCGAGGCGGCAAGGCCAATTCTTGCGGCGGCGGCGGAGAGGATAATGGAATCCTTCAAGCTGGCCGTGCCCGAGGGGCATGAGATGATGACGATATTCGCCGCTTCGAGCCCCGGCGATTATGCTTTGTTTATCAAGGTCGGCGCGCGCTCGCGCAAGCACGTCGGAGCGGCGGGCAAGCTTGCTCTGGCCTATTCGGACTATAGCGAAACCGAAGCCTACTGCTCCGGCGGGCTGGAGGCCAAGACGCCCTACACGATGACTGATCCGGAGGCGCTGAAAGAAGCACTCGTGGAAATTCGCCGCAACGGATACGCTGAGGACAATCAGGAATCCAACCTCGGCTTGCGCGCCTTCGCCGCACCAGTATTCGATGATCAAGGTCGTCTGATCGCCACCGTCAGCGTGCCTTTCATTGGGGAGGCAACACCGGATCGGGCTCGGTCGATCAGGCGCGAGGTCCTGGAGGCGGCTGCTACGCTGACGAAAACCATCAATGGGCTCAATCCATTGTCCAAATAAGAAACTATAAATCCGCTATTGAACAATTGCTTTGATATGGTAGATCTTTCGCCGAACAAGGGGAGGGATCTCATGACCGCTTTGGACCCATCGGTTTACGCCAAACTTTTGCAGACGAATTCGGCGAGTCTCAGCAGTTTGCTGCTGAAGCGGGGACTGAGGAACACGGCTGTTCGCGGGGTGCGCCCGCTCGCGGCCGCCGAAAAACCGATGATCGGTCCGGCCGTCACCGTCCGTTATATTCCGGCCCGCGAGGATATCGACGGTTCGACCTATAGTTCCGATCCGTCAAACCAGCAGCGCAAGGCGATCGACACGATACCGGAGGGCCACGTGCTTGTGTTCGACTGCCGCTCGATCGCCGAGATCGCCGGCATTGGCGCGGTACTGGCTCGTCGCCTTGTCTATCGCGGCTGCGCCGGTCTCGTGCTCGACGGAGGTGTTCGCGACACCGCCGATATCGCCCATCTCGGGCTTCCCACCTATTGCCTGGGTCCTGCAGCGCCCGCCAATCTGGTTGCCCATCATGCATCGGATATGAACCAGCCGATTGCCTGCGGCGGCGTTGCGGTCTACCCGGATGACATCGTTTTCGGCGACTGCGAAGCCGTCATCATCATTCCTCGCGAATATGTCGGCGAAATTGCCGACGAGGCAGTCGCGATGGAGGAGCAGGAGGAATTCCTGAAGCTGGAGATCGAATCCGGCAAGCCGACACTCGGCGTCTACCCGCCCAACAAAGAAACGCTCGAGCGGTTCCAGGCGTGGCGCAAGGCCCGAGTTCAAGCCGTCTGAGACGTGGCTTATATTTTCTGAAGGTCGTTGGCGTCAGTCACGCACATCCGACCCGCCGTGAAGCGGTCATGGATGCGGCGATGAAGGCTTGAGGGCCGTCCTGCATTCTTGAACTCGCGTATGTCGGCCGCTTTGTCTTGACGCGGGCACGCGCTCGTTGCTGCGGTAAATTTCTGCGTCCCCTATATTTTTGCGCCAACTGACACAAGACGTTCATTTGAACATTGTATCTGGGCATTCGAGCGGCTGACGGCGAATGTCGGTCAAGCCGATCATGCTGTGACACTGAGAAGCCGTTCGGTGCTCAGTATGCGTGCATTCGACATGTTCATTTGAACATTCCGTTATTGCAATGTGAAACTCCGCTGCTACCATTGCCGCGCGTCTGGAGCGGGAGGCTGCGGACCGAAAGAAAGTGGGAGTGACCATGAATAAGATCGCTTTTTTCCTGACCGCAGGACTGACCAGCCTGTCGTTGTCTGCGCCAGCAATGGCTGCCACGAAGATCCAGTGGTGGCATGCAATGGGCGGCGAGAACGGCGCGAAGCTGGAGCAAATCGCCAAGGGCTTCAACGCATCTCAATCCGATTATGAAATCGTGCCGGTCTATAAGGGCACGTATGACGAGACTCTGACAGGCGCCATCGCTGCCTTCCGCGCCAATCAGCAGCCTGCGATCGTGCAGGTCTACGAGGTCGGCACCGGAACCATGATGGCAGCGCAGGGGGCCGTCTATCCGGTGTACCAACTGATGAAGGATCAAGGCGAATCCTGGGATCAGAACAAATTCATTGCGCCCGTCGTCGGTTATTATTCGGACACCAGCGGCAATGTCTTGTCCTTGCCGTTCAACTCCTCCACGCCGATCATGTATTACAACAAGGACGTGTTCAAGAAGGCTGGCCTTGATCCGGAGACGCCGCCGAAAACCTGGGCGGATGTAGAGTCTTATTCGCGTACGATCGTCAAGTCGGGCGCTGCCAAGTGCGGGTTCACCAGCGCCTGGATTTCATGGATTCAGACCGAAAATCTCAACGCCCTGCATGACAAGCCTTACTCCACCAAGGCAAACGGCTTCGGCGGCCTGGACGCGGAATTTACCTTCAACAACGATCTGACGATCCGCCACTGGGGGAACCTGAAGAAGTGGCAGGATGAAGGGCTCTTTAAATTCGGCGGACCTGTCGGCGGCGATAACGCCCCTCCGATGTTCTATTCGCAGGAATGCGCGATGTACATGAACTCGTCGGCCGGCCGTGCCGGCGTGATCAACAATGCCAAAAATTTCAAAGTCGGCTTCGCACCGCTTCCCTATTATGACGACGTCATTGCGCAGCCGCTCAATTCGATCATCGGCGGCGCCACGCTTTGGACGCTGAAGGGCCGCCCGGAAGAAGAATATAAGGGTGTGGCAAAGTTCTACACCTATCTGCAGAAGCCGGAAGTTCAGGCCGACTGGCATCAGTTCTCAGGCTACCTGCCGATCACCGAAGCTGCCTACAAGCTGAGCCAGGAGCAGGGATTTTATGAAAAGAATCCTGGCGCAGATGTCGGCATCAAGCAGTTGACGAGGGTCACGCCGACCGAAAATTCCAAGGGTATCCGGTTTGGCAATTACGTCCAGGTCCGCGGCATCATCGACGATGAATTCGCCGCACTGCTGGGCGGCAAGAAGACCGCGAAGGAAGCGCTTGATTCCGTTGTCGCGCGCGGCAACGAGCAGCTTCGCGATTTCGAATCCGCCAACTAAGGGCTCCGGGCAGGGGTCGGCGCGGCCGGCCCCTGCCTCTCCGTCAGTCAGTGAGGGCCCATGCAAACCAAACGGACCGTCTTTCCCAATAAGGTCTTGCCTTATCTGCTTATTGCTCCCCAGATTCTGATAACCGTGGTCTTCTTCCTGTGGCCCGCCGGGACCGCCTTCTGGCAGTCGTTCCTTCGCCAGGATGCCTTCGGCTTCAAAACGAACTTCGTGTGGTTCCAAAATTATCGCCGGCTCTTTGCCGACCCGCTCTATATGGACGCCTTCGGCCACACCCTGGTCTTTGCCGTTCTGGTGACGGTCTTGTCCACGACGATCGCCCTCATTCTGGCCGCCGCGGCCATGCGTGTGCTGCGCGCATCCCGTCTTTATTCGACCTTGCTGATCTGGCCTTACGCCGTTGCACCCGCGATTGCCGGCATTCTCTGGTGGTTTATGTTCAACCCCTCGATTGGCATCGTCGCCTATATGCTTCGCAGCATGGGGGTCAGTTGGAACCATCTGGTCAATCCGAACGATGCGATGGTCCTGATCGTCATCGCCGCCACATGGAAACAGATTTCCTATAACTTTCTGTTCTTCCTGGCCGCGCTGCAATCCGTGCCGCGCTCGCTCCAGGAAGCCGGCGCCATCGACGGCGCCGGGCCGGTGAAGCGCTTCTGGACGATCGTGTTCCCGTTGATCTCGCCGACCACCTTCTATCTGGTCGTCATCAACATCGTTTACGCGATGTTCGATACCTTCGGCATCGTTCACGCGACGACGCAGGGCGGACCGGCGCGCGCCACGGAAATTCTCGTCTACAAGGTCTATTTCGACGGCTTCATCGGTCTCAACCTGGGCTCCTCGGCGGCGCAGTCGGTCATACTCATGGTGATTGTCATTGCTCTCACCGCGATCCAGTTCCGCTTCGTCGAACGCCGCGTGCAATATTGAGGAGCGTCAAAGGTGGTTGAAAATCGTCCTTTTTTGAATGTCCTGGCTCACCTCGTCCTGATCCTGGGCGTCACGATCGTGGTCTTCCCGGTCTATATCGCCTTCATCGCCTCGAGCCACGGTCCGAACGACTTCCTGTCCGGCGTTGTACCGTTGGTCCCTGGACCGCACCTCATCGAAAACTATTCGACCATGCTGTCGGCGGGAATGACGAGTTCCGGCGCCCCGCCGATCGGGCCGATGCTGCTCAACTCGTTGATCATGGCCGTCGGTGTCGCGGTCGGTAAGATCGCCATTTCCATTCTCTCCGCCTTCGCGATCGTCTATTTCCGGTTTCCCTTTCGCACGCTCGCCTTCTGGATGATCTTCATCACCCTGATGCTGCCGGTCGAGGTGCGCATCGTTCCGACCTACAAGGTGGTCGCCGACCTCGGAATGCTGAACAATTACGGCGGGCTCATCATTCCGCTGATCGCATCGGCAACCGCGACCTTTTTGTTCCGCCAGTTTTTCCTCACCGTTCCCGACGAACTGATGGAGGCCGCGCGCGTCGATGGCGCCGGACCGCTGAAATTCTTCCGCGACATCCTGCTGCCGCTCTCGGTGACCAATATCGCGGCGCTGTTCATCATCCTGTTCGTGCTCGGCTGGAACCAGTATTTGTGGCCTCTGATCGTCACCACCGACCAGAGCCTCTACACCGTCGTGATGGGTATTCAGCGCATGGCTGCGGTCGCCGATGCCGAGCCAAGATGGAATCTCGTCATGGCAGCGGTCATCCTGGCCGCTTTGCCGCCCGTCCTCGTCATCGTCGCCATGCAACGCCTTTTCGTCAAAGGCCTGGTCGAAACGGAGAAATGAAATGGCCACGATCAATATTATCGACGTCAAGAAAAGCTATGGGTCCGTTCCCGCCGTCAAAGGCATCAATCTGGCTGTTGCAGACGGCGAGTTCATCGTCCTCGTCGGTCCTTCCGGCTGCGGCAAATCTACCTTGCTTCGCATGGTTGCCGGATTGGAGTCGATCAGCGACGGGCAAGTCGAAATTGCCGGCCGCAACGTGAACAAGGCGGAGCCGGCAGAGCGCGACATCGCCATGGTCTTCCAGAACTACGCGCTTTATCCGCATATGACGGTGCGCGGAAATCTGGAATATGGTTTGAAAAACCGTGGCACAGCCCGCGCGGAAATCGACCGCCGCGTCAAGGAGGCGGCCGACATCCTCGAAATCGGACCATTGCTCGATCGCAAGCCACGCGAATTGTCGGGAGGCCAGCGCCAACGCGTCGCGATGGGACGTGCCATCGTGCGCGAGCCGGCAGCGTTTCTGTTTGACGAGCCGCTGTCCAATCTCGATGCCAAGCTGCGCGTACAGATGCGCGTTGAAATCCGCAGGCTGCAACGCCGCCTGAAGACCACCAGCATCTACGTCACCCATGACCAGCTCGAAGCCATGACGCTTGCCGACAGGCTCGTCGTCATGAATGGCGGGCTGGTCGAGCAAGTGGGGACGCCGGTCGAGGTCTACGACCGGCCGGCGAGCCTGTTCGTTGCCGGCTTCATCGGCTCTCCGCCGATGAACCTCGTGCCGGTCGAGGTGCTCGATACGGTCGAGGCAGAGCGACGCCTTGCCCTGCCTGCGGGAACGGATGTGGTCGGGCTTCGGCCGGATGCACTGCACGTCGAAAAGCCTGCCGGGACTTCCATCCGCCTGAATGCGATCGTCGAATTGCTGGAGCCGATCGGCGGCGAAAGCCACCTGCATGTCAGGTTGGGCGAGAGCCAGCAGACGATTGTCCTGACCGTTCAGGGACGGCCGGACTTTGCCGAGTCCGCCAGGATCGATGTCTTTGCCCGCGTCGATCAGATGCATCCCTTCAACAGCAGGACCGGAAGGCGCACGGACTGAGATGCCGCCCATGGGCTCTCCTGTAAGTCTGATGCCACGAGAAACGACGAAAGAGACGAGTGAATGAAGGAATCAGAGCGAAGATCCGGACCTTCCCGCAGCGAGGTTCAGGCGCATCGGGGCGCATCGTCCGTCGCTCCGGAAAACACGATAGCCGCTTTTCGGGCGGCGGCCGAGCAGGGGGCCGAATGGGTCGAGTTCGATGTCGCGCTGCTCGGTGACGGAACGGCCGTCGTCATCCACGACGTTTCAGTCGA
Source organism: Rhizobium mulingense (assembly GCF_029194105.1). Taxonomy (NCBI): domain Bacteria; kingdom Pseudomonadati; phylum Pseudomonadota; class Alphaproteobacteria; order Hyphomicrobiales; family Rhizobiaceae; genus Rhizobium; species Rhizobium mulingense. The sequence goes on from NZ_JARFVE010000012.1 coordinate 127,138, forward strand.
CCGTTGCTCTTCGTCGACGGGCAATCTCGGTGACCTCACCGCAGCCGATCTCGAGACGATCGATGCAGGCGCCTGGTTCGATCCTCGCTTCAGGGGCGAGCCCTTGCCGACCCTTGCCGCGGCCGTGTCCGCCTTGGCGGAACTGGGGCTGAATGCCAATGTCGAGATCAAGCAGCACCCGCATCACAAATCGCTCGAGCAACTGGTGAAAACCGTTGATGAACATCTTCGGGCGCGCGCGCCGCAAACTGAGATCATGATATCGAGCTTTGACGCTGCTGCACTCAAGCGCATGCACGAAATCAATCCCGGCTACGAGCTCGCCATGCTGTGGAGCAGGGTGCCGGATGACTGGAAAGACATCCTCCAATCGATTCCGGCAACGACAGTCCATCTTGGTTACAAATCTCTCAGCATCGGGTTCCTCGAAGAGGCGGTGCGTCACGGCATCAAGGTTCGGGCCTGGACCTGCAACGATCCTCGACAGCTCGCATCTTTCTGGGATGCCGGCTTGACCGGTGTGATAACAGACGACCCGAGTGTCTATCTTTCCTAGGAAATAACGATGGCGCAGCGGGTCATATCGAGCCGACAACGCGAAATACTGGCGCTTATCGAAAGCGAGGGGGTCCAATATATCGACGAGCTGGCGCGTCGGTACGACCTGACGACCCAGACGATCCGGCGCGATATCAATGCGCTGTGCGATCTTGGGCACGCCCGCCGCTTTCACGGTGGCGTCGATGTGCCAATCGAGGGCAGCAACATCTCGCTCAACGCCCGTGCCCAACTCAATCGACGCGCCAAGCGACAGATCGCCAGACGGGTCGCCGCCGATATCGGCCCGGATGCGACGGTGTTTCTCGGGATCGGCAGCACGGTTCAGTTCGTTGCAGAGGCTTTGCGCGATCATCAGGGGCTGAGGGTCATCACCAACAATATGCACGTCGCCTTGACGCTTTGCGAATCTCCCAGTGTCGAAGTCCATCTCACCGGCGGGCTGCTGCGTCACGACGACCGTGACGTTGTGGGTACTGACGTGATCAAGTTCGTCGAGAAATTCTATGCGACCTTCGCGGTTGTCGGCGCCGGCGCACTGAACCCGCTGACCGGCCTGATGGACTTCAGCTACGCCGAAGCGCAGATCACCAATGCGCTGCTGGAGAATGCGCAGACGCGCCTTTTGGCGGCCGATGTCAGCAAGTGGACGCGCCATGCGAGCGTGCGCGTTGCGCCCTTCAACAAGATTACCCGCTTTTACACCGACCGGCTGCCGGCCGATGCGTCCGTCGCCGGCGTGCTCGCTGAGAGCAGCATGGAGGTGGTGACCTGCGGCGAGGAGGCGATATGACCTTCGTAAATCTGGCGCCATCCGCGGCCGAGTTGCAGCACGTGCATTATCTCTTCACCGATATCGACGATACGCTGACGACCGAGGGGAAACTTCTGCCGCAGACCTATAATGCCCTTTGGGACCTCAGCCGCGCCGGCATTGCCGTCGTTCCGGTCACGGGCGGTTCAGCTGGGTGGTGCGAACACATCGTCCGTGCCTGGCCTGTCGCTGCGGTCATCGGCGAAAGCGGCGCTTATGCCGTTACGCGCCGCAGCGGCGAGGTCGTCTTCGATTACTGGGAGGACGGCGCGATGCAAGGCGAGCATCAACGTCGGCATCTCCAGGCGATCGAAAATCTGATTTCGGAAAAAGGCGGCACCTTCAGGATTGCCCATGATCAGGTGTTCCGCCTGGCCGACGTGGCGATCGACATTCAGGGACACGATGCGCACGCTGTCGAAGAGCTGGCCTGCGAAATCAGGGCGATGGGCGGGACCGTCGCCATCAGTTCCATCCATATAAACACCTGGATCGGTACTTATGACAAACGTGCGATGAGCGAGCGCCTCCTGACAGGCATGTTCGGGGTCGATCCTGCCGAATTGCCTTCGCTCACGGCATTCGTCGGCGATTCTCGAAACGATGCGCCGATGTTCGGTTTCATTCCAAATTCTTTCGGCGTCCGCAATATCGTTCCTGTCCTTCCGCATTTGCAGCATGTGCCGAAATGGATCTCCGCCCAGCCTGCGGGGCTTGGGTTCGCCGACATTGCGAGGACGATCCTGGATGCCGCGACAAGTGGTGAACGACGCCGCGCCGAAAGGCGGTGAGGCGAGCCCGGGCCTGTCATGCCTGGAAGGCGACGTCATCGCGATCCATTGGTCACTTTACGACGGGCTCCCCAGCGTTCGTACACCAAAGCTGTCATGAGCTGGGCTACAATGTGCGCGTTCGCCCAAATGACCGCAGCAACAGATTGAGAGAGACGGCAACCTTGTCGATATCGCGAATGTCCCGCGAATATTGGCCGGTGTAGAGTTTGACAATCATGCTGTCGCGAGCAGCGCCGCTGAGCTCGAAATAGAGGTGCAGGTAATAGGCTTGCTTGTCGCCGCTGCGACTGATGCTACTTCGTCGTTGGGTGACCTGTCCGAGCTCCGCCTTGATCGGGGCGAAGCCGGCGAGTTTCAGCATCACCGATTTGGATTGAAATCTGGCCATGTTGTGGACAGCAACGACCGCCTTGTCCAGTGCCAGACTCACGATTTGGCCGGGGACATCGTCTACGACAGCAGGTTCATCAAGCTTGAAAGCATGAAACAGCCGCCGGGGTTTCTCAAAGCAGATGAGCGACGCGATGAGCAGGACGACGATATTAATTCCTGACCACCAGGCCGCGACCGGCGAAAACTGGCCTTGTACATGCGACGTTTCCGGCACGACGTTGACCAGCAGACCAACAACGGTGATCGTGATCATGCTTGCGATCCAGGCGAAGCTGTAGCGGTCAAACTGGTTCAATTCGTTGCCACTGCCCTTCGGCGTCACCCTGAATGGCTTGCCAAATGGTCTTACCAAGCTGGAGACCACGGTCGGCAGCATGCGGAATGTCGCAAAGGTCCCGACGGCGCTGGAAACCACCGGCAGATAGCGCGTCGGCGTGATCCACAGCATAAGCAGAAAATACGCTGCCAGCAGCGGCACCTGATGAGAGACATAATCGGCTATGTCGGTGAAATAGAGCGGGAGCAGGCCGAACCAGAGATAGACGATGGGGACGAGCAAGATCATGAAGCGCACCAGATACTGCACCAGCCATGATGCCGGCAGGAACATGATCCGCTGAAACAGCGTCAATCCGGGGCCGTGCAGCGGGCCATTATACAGGTAAAGGGTTTGAATACCTCCCTGACACCACCGTTCACGCTGCACAAAGTAACCGGTCAGGTTTTCGGCGGCCAGTCCCATCGATAACCGCTCGTTCAGATAGCGCGTCTTGTAGCCTTTGTTGAGCATCGAAAGAGTGGTCAGCAGGTCTTCAGTGATCGACTCCGTCGGAAACCCGCCTATTGCGTCGATGGCCTTGCGGCGGGCGATCGAGCATGAGCCGCAGCAGAAACTGACATCCCAGGCGTCGCGGCTGGGCGCGATCTCGTCGAAGAACAGGCGCTGCTCGTCGGGCCAGATGTTTTCCAGGCCCAGGTTTGATTGCACCGGATCGACATTGAAGAAATGTTGAGGTGTCTGAACGATGCCGATGCTGTTATCGGAAAAGAAGGGCAGCGTCCGGCGAAGGAAATGTCGATAGGGAACAAAATCGGCGTCGAAGATCGCAATAAAATCGCCCGAGCTGACCTTCAGCCCATTGTTCATATTGCCTGCTTTGGCGTGGCTGTTGTCGCCGCGCGTGACATGGATGACGTTCTTTTCTTCGCAATAGGCCTTCAGCCAGTCGCGGCGTTGGTCGTCAAGCACATATACATTCAACTTGTCGGCGGGATAATCCAGCGAGCGGGCGCCGATGATGGTTCGCTCGAGCACGTCGAGCGGCTCGTTATAGGTGGGAATGAAAACATCGACGGTCGGCAGCTCACGCTTGTCGCGCGCGAAGAAAACACGACCCAGCCTGTCCGCCTCTGCGCTCCGGTCGACATAGCGGCTCATCAATATCAGAAAAAGAATGACTTCGAAGCAGGCCAGAACCTCGACGGCAAAGAGGATCCAGACCCAGTAGAAACTCGGACCGTCGCCGGGGTAGGGAAGCACGGTCTCCGTCAAGCGCCAGAACATGTATCGCAATGCAAATGCTGCGACGAACGCGCAAGTCACCGCCCGTGTCCAGCTGTGATGGCGCGACCAATTGAACGGCCCCAGGAAAAAGAACGCCAAAACGACAAAGGTCGGAACCAGCGCTACAAGATACTGAACCACAGGCTTTTAACCCAGTTGGATACGTTGATGCCGCGCTTGGAAAACCGTACCTGCACTGTGCGCCCCACCTGGCAGAAGTTCGCAAAGTCGTCGTTCATGAAGGATGGATCGAGGCGAACCCGAATGCGGGCATTGCGTTGTGTCGACGGCGGCAAACTGGCGGCAAAGGAATCGGCCTCGACCGTGGCCGAATTGCCTCTGACGGAAATGACGGTGCCCTTGAAGACATCGCTGCGGCCGAGCAAGCGCACCTGCGCAACAAGTCCGGGATAGATCTCGTCGTAATTGACTTCAGGAACAAGGATATCCACGAACAGCTCCCGGCAGTCGAGCAGGCGCATCAGCTCGTTGTTCAGCACGACATTGGAACCGTTGACGATACTCCTGCTCCAGACAACGCCGTCGAACGGCGCGGTTGCGGTTGCTGATTCAAGGCTGCTGACGCGGTTTCTCTCTTCGACTAATTGCTTTTGGACTTCGCCGGCTCGTGTCTCATTTTCCGCTATGCGTGAGTTCAAGTCGTTGATGCGAACGACCACCTCGTCTTCACGCTGCCGCGAATAGGGCACGTCATTCTGTCCGTCGCCGAAGACAAAGATACCCTGGCGGACCGCATTGAGCCTTTGTTGCAATTGATCGACGGTCAGGTTGCTGATTTCGACCTCGCCGCCGGTCGCAGCTCCGGCGGCACGCGCGGCCTCAACCAGCTTCTGCGTCAGAATACCTTTTGAGTTGAGTGCCATCCGACGGTCCAGGTCGACCTGCGCGACCAGATCCTGGGCTTGCGACACCTCGACTTTTTTCCTGAGGATTTCGACTTCGCGTTCGAGATTGGCAATGGTGGTCTGTCTGTAGACTTCCAATCTGGCCGCCAATTCCTCGCGAAGCGCGGAAAGCTCCTCCCGTTCCTTTTTCAGTGCCGCGACACGGTCGAGTGCGGTGTTGCGATCTGCCTCGAGCGACGCGAGGATTGCGCGATTGACGCGCGTATTTTTGATTTCTGCGAGGGATTGTCCCGCTTTGGCCGGGCTGCCGACCTTGAGCGGTTCTTCGGCAATCGTGCCGTCGATTGGGGCATTAACAACAGCAAACCGCGCATTGACCGTGCCATCAAGGCTCGTAAAGCCGGTAATCATCGGCAATGAGACGACAGCCACGAGCGTCAGCAGCAGCAGGCCGACAATGATGCGTGTGATGCGATGGTTCCAGATCATATTGGCATCCGAAGGTATCGCTTTGCAGCCACCTGGACCTATCGGCCGGCAGGAGTGGATGCAACTATGTCTTGTATAACTTAATGCACTGAAAACCAATAGACAAGTGATGGTCGCAAAATGGGCGAATGGCGGATTAACAACCGCAGCCGCCAGCCCGCCGACACAGGCCTAGGCCTTATCGATGGGGGAAACAGCGAAGCATTCTTCGGCCGTGGCGGTCCAAGGCCATCCGCAATTTACACGCCGGCTTGACGCGGGGAGAGTGACATTCCCACTTTGCAGAGATAGGACACTTTAACTTTGCGGCTACGTCGGCGATTCTCGAAACGATGCGCCGATGTTTGGTTTCATCCCGAATTCTTTCGGCGTCCGCAATATCGTTCCTGTTCTTCCGCATTTGCAGCATGTGCCGAAATGGATCTCCGCCCAGCCTGCGGGGCTTGGTTTTGCCGACATTGCCAGGACGATCCTGAATGCCGCGACTGCCGGCGAATGAAGCGCGAGCCGCTTGCAAGCGAAGCAGGCGCAAGCTGAGTAGGCCATGCGCCGGTCGTCGGAGGCTCTGAAACCGAACCACCACTCGCTTTGCTTCAGCTGTCGTAATGGCGAACGAAGGATCGAATCCCGGTTATTACGTTGCGCGCCGGCGCGTCATGCTATCGCTCGAACGGTTCGCCGAGCGAGGCGATGCCGTTGAGCTTGAGCAGGCGGCGATCCGCCGAAATGATGCCGAGCACGATGATCGTCACCAGATAGGGCAGGCATGCGAGCAGCTGCGAGGGGACGTCGAGCCCGGTCGCCTGGGCGGCGAGCCCCATCAGCGATACGGCGCCGAACAGGCATGCCCCGAGAAAAATGCGGCCAGTCAGCCAGGTTCCGAAGACGACGAGCGCGATTGCAATCCAACCGCGGCCGGCAATCATCCCGTCCGCCCAGAGCGGCGTGTAGATCGTCGCAGCATAGGCGCCCGCGAAGCCTGCCATCATGCCTCCGAATGCGACTGCGGCGAAGCGGATGGCGATGACCGGGTAGCCGATTGCATGCGCCGCTTTCGGGTTTTCCCCTATGGCGCGGATGATCAGACCGACCTTGCTATAGGCAAACATCGCCCAGATCGCGATGGTTGCGGCCAGCGAAAACCAGACGACAATATCCTGGACAAACAGTCCGCCGATGACGGGAAGATCGGAAAGGCCGGGAATGTCGATCTTCGGCAGAGCCCTGACCGTCAGGCTCTCGTAGCTCTTGCCGAACAGCGCCGACAGGCCCTGCCCGAGAATCCCGATGGCGAGCCCCGTGACGACCTGATTAGCGTTGAAGCCCAACACGATGACCGCAAAGATCAGCGACAGCAGGGCGGCGCCGAGGCCGCCGGCGAGGAAAGCCAAAAAATGACCGCCGCCGTGATAGACGATAATGAAGGCGATGACGGCGCCGAATGCCATCAGCCCCTCGACGCCAAGATTGAGAGCCCCGGCGCGCTCGGCGACCAGTTCCCCGAGGGCTGCGAGGAGAAAGGGTGTCGCAGCCGCCAGCATTCCGGCGAGGATGAACTCGATGGCGTTCACGTCGCGCTCCTGGCTGCCGCCGGTCGCCAGGCAAGGCGGTAGCGCGTGAAGGCGATGGCGACCAGATAGGCGAGAAGCAGGCTGCCCTGGAAAACCCGGACGGCGGCAACCGGCAGATTGGCGGAGACCATTGCGTTGTCACCACCGATGTAAAGCGCCGCCATGACGATGGCTGAGATGATGATGCCGATCGGATGCAGCCCGCCGAGATAGGCGACGATGATTGCCGCATAGCCATATCCGGTGGAAATAGAGCGCTGCAATTGACCGAGGGGGCCGGCGACCTCGGCCGCACCGGCAAGACCGGCTGCCGCGCCGCCGATCAGCAGGGAAAGCCAGATTGCCCGGCTTTCCCTGAATCCGGCGTAGCTCGCCGCCCGCGGCGCCAACCCGCCGACCTGCAATTTGTAGCCGATGAAGCTCTTCTGCATGAAGACCCAGGCGGCAATCGACAGGAGGAGGGCGAGAATGAGCGAGACATTGACGCGCGTTCCCTCGACCAGGATCGGCACCATCGCGTCATACTGGAACATGACCGATTGCGGGAAGTTGAAGCCGTTCGGATCCTTCCACGGGCCGAGCAGCAGATAATTGAGGAGTTGCACGGCAACGAAGCTTAGCATCAGCGAAACGAGGATTTCATTGGCATTGAGCCTGACGCGCCAGAAGGCGGTGAGTGACGCCCAAAACGCGCCGCCTATCGTGCCGAGCAGCAGCATTGCCGGCCAGATCCATTGTCCTGTTGCGCCAGGCCACCAGATCGGAATTGCGGAGGCGAAGATCGCACCGAGGACGAATTGTCCTTCGGCACCGATATTGAACACCTTGGCGCGGAATCCAATTGCAAGCCCCTGCGCGATAAGGAGCAATGGCCCGGTCTTCAGGAGCACCTCGGAGAACGACGCCCACGAGACGAAGGGCTCGATCAGCATCGCATAGACGACCGCAGCCGGATCGCGGCCCATGACGACGTAAAGTCCGAGATTGAGAATGACGGTGATGATGAGGGCTATGGGCGGTGCCAGAAGGGTGGCGGCAAGCGATGCCCGCTCCCGGCGGACCAGCGTGGGCAGGGCGAGGAAGGTTCTGCTCATGCGGGGGCTTTCTTGCGATTCAGCTGGGCTCCGATCATATAGCGGCCGATCTCTTCGGGCTTGGTGTCGCGCGTGACCAGCGGCGGGCTCAGCGTGCCGTGGTGCAGGACCTGGATGAAGTCGCAGAGTTCGAACAATTCCTCGAGCTCCTCGGAAATGACGAGGATCGCCATGCCTTCATTGCGAAGGCTGATGAGCCGCTTGCGGATTGCCGCGGCTGCACCGATATCGACGCCCCAGGTCGGCTGGGCCAGGAAAAGAAGCTTCGGCGCCAGCATGATTTCGCGCCCGACGATGAACTTCTGCAGGTTGCCGCCGGAAAGCGACCCGGCTTCCGCCTCGGGGCCGGGGGTGCGCACGTCATAGTCGCGAATGCATTCACTGGCAAAGCTCTTCGCCCGTGTCTTGTCGAGCAGGCCGTGCCTGACAAGGTCGAGCGGATGGGCGGTCAGCAGGCTATTGAGAGCAAGCGACATTTCGGGAACCGCACCGCGGCCTAGCCGGTCCTCCGGGACGAAAGCGAAGCCGAGCAGGCGGCGCGCGGCGGCGTCGAGCGTGCCGACATCTCGGCCCATCATGAAGATCTGGTCGCGCTGATCCCGCGGCAGGACGGTCTCGCCTGAAATCAGTGCTGCGAGCTCACTTTGGCCGTTCCCTGAAATCCCGGCAATGCCGAGGATTTCACCGGCGTGCACCGTCAGGCTGACATTGGAGAGCGGTACGGCGAAAGGATCCACCCGGTAGTCGAGGCCGATAAGCTCCAACCGCTTTTCGCCCTCGGCCAAAGGCAGAGCAGGCATGGGGTCCGGCATGTCGCGTCCGATCATCATGCGCGCAAGTTCGTGGGCGTCATGCTCGCACGGATCGACATGACCGGTCACGCGACCGCCGCGCAGGATCGTCGCCCAATCGCAGAGCGATTGGATCTCTTCCAGCTTGTGGGAGATGAAAAGGATGGATACGCCGCCGTCGCGCAGCCGGCGCAATGTTTCGAAGAGTTTTTCCACCGCCTGCGGCGGCAGCACCGACGTCGGCTCGTCGAGGATCAGCAGTTTCGGATTGGTCATCAGGCAGCGAATGATTTCCACCCGCTGCCTTTCGCCGACGGAAAGCGAATGCACATGGGCGAAAGGATCGACCTCGAGACTGAACTCGCGCCCGAGCTTGCGAACCCGCTCGGCAAGCTCGCTCTTCTTGCCGGACACGATCAGGCGGATATTCTCGACGACCGTCAGACTCTCGAACAGCGAGAAATGCTGGAAGACCATACCAATGCCGGCGCGCCTTGCCTCTGCGGGAGAGGCAAGGCTGAGTGGCTGTCCATTCCAGGCGACCGTGCCGCTGTCCGGCTGCTCGACGCCATAGATCAGCTTCATCAGCGTCGATTTGCCGGCCCCGTTTTCTCCGAGGATGGCATGGATCGAGCCGGCCGCGACGTCGAGGTCGATCTGCCGATTGGCATGGACCTGACCGTAGCTTTTGGAAATGCCGCGCAGGGACAGAAGCGGGTTTTCCATGGCTTACTTCGGCAACGGCGTCGTCACACCCTTGACGTGCCAATTCATAGCGACGATCTCAGCGTCCGCCAGCGTGGCACCGGAAGCGACGCCTTCACTGCCGTCAGCCTTGGTAATCGGGCCGGTGAATGGCGAGAAGCTGCCATCGGCGATCTTCGCCTCGATTTCCTTGATCTTGGTCATCGTATCGGCCGGAATGGCCGGGTTCCAGTCGACGACTTCGACCACCTTGTCGGCGACGCCGAGGAAGGTATTGGCGCCCTTGAAGGTGCCGGCAAGATGCGCGTCGACCGACGCCTTGAAAAACGGCGACCAGTCAGTGGCGACGCAGCCGAGATAGGTCTTCTCGGCATATTTCTTCATTGAGGAATTGAGATTGAAGGCATAGATGCCGGCGTCCTCGCAGGCCGAGATCACCGAAGGCGTATCCTGCGCATTCGAGAAGATCACGTCGCAGCCTTGCGAGATCAGCGCCTTGGCGGCTTCCTGCTCCTTGGCCGGATCGAACCAGGAATTGACCCAGACGACAGACACTTCGATATCCGGCTTGACGGCCTGTGCGCCGAGCGTGAAGGCATTGACGGAGGTGATCAGCTCGGGAATCGCGAAGGCCGAAACCGAGCCTAGCTTGCCGGTCTTGGAAACGGCCGCCGCCGCCATGCCGAGCAAATAAGTTCCTTGGAAATATTTGGCGGCGAAGGGCGAGAAATTCGGCGCGACCTGGAAGCCTGAAGCATGCAGGACGGTCACCTTGGGGTTACGACGGGCAATCTGCAGCGCGCCGTTCTGATAGCCGAAGGAGCCGGCGATCAGGAAATGATTTCCGTCGGCGACCGTCTTGTTCATGATTCGGTCGGCATCCGGGCCTTCGGCGATGTTCTCGATGATCGTGACCTTCACCTTGTCGCCGTAAGCGGCCTTGATCGGGTCGATGCCGGCGGCAAGCGCATGGCCCCAGCCGACGTCGCCGACCGGCGAGGGAACGACGAGGGCAATGCCGAGCGGTTCGTCGGCGGCAGCCACGGAGCGGCCGGCAAAAGCCGTCGCGAGACCGGCAGCCGCCGCGCTCTTCATGAGTGTTCTGCGGGTGAGATCGTTGGACATGTCAGTTCCCCTTTTGGTTTTCAAAATTTCACTGTCTCGAGCGCCGCTTCCGCGGCGGCGAAAAGCTTGGCCTCTTCGAGCCCGATAAATTCACCGGCCTGCCAGACGATGCGCCCGTTGATCATGGTCAGATCGGTTGGCATGCCGATCCCGACCTTGGCAATAAGGCTCAACGGATCGTGGCGCGTGCCGACATAATCCATCCGCCGCGTATCGACCGCGAAGAGGTCGGCGGCCATGCCGGGAGCAAGCCGGCCGATATCGCTGCGGCCTAGCAGACTTGCGCCGCCCGTGGTCGCATAGTTCAGGAAATCCACTGGCGCGGGAACCGGATGAGCGCGCGTCGATGCCGTCAGGCATTGCAGCATATAGGCAGAGTGGATGCAGTGCATGAGGTTGGAGTTGTCGTTCGAAGCTGCACCATCACAACCGAGCCCGATGCGCAGGCCGAAATCCGCCATCGCAGGAATGTCCGTCACTTCGGCGCCGACCAGATAGACCGGCTCCGGGCAATGCGAGACACCCGTGCCGCTTGCCGCCAGCTTGCGCAATTCCTCGTGTGTCAACTCCCAGCAGTGAGCATAATAGGTGTCAGGCCCGGCAAAGCCGAGTTCGGCGCAATAGTCGACTGTACGCATGCCGTACCGGGCTTCGATGACGGGGCTTTCGCCTTCACCGACATGCGTGTGCAATTGGACGCCGCGATCACGGGCGAGCGCGACCGACTCGACGAAGGTCTCGCGATAGCAATTGACCGGCTGGCAGGGGGCGACGACCACCTGCCGCATGCTGAAGGCGCCAGCATCGTGATAGCTGTCGATCAGCCGGGCGCAATCGGCGATGAATTCGTCCGTCGTTTCCAGCATGGCGTCCGGGATCGTCGACCCCTCGGACTTCGGCAGTGTGTTGCCGCCGCGTCCTGCGTGGAAACGCATGCCGAGAAGTTCGGCCGCCTCGAATTGGCGATCGATCAGGCGCTTTCCGGCATGCCGGGGGAAACAATATTGATGGTCGAAGGCCGTGGTGCAGCCATGCTTGATCATCTCGGCCATGGCCGTGACCGACGAATGGTAGAAGCAATCCTCGTTCAGCCGCGAGAAGATCGGATAGATGCGATCGAGCCACTCGATCACGGAGAGCTTCGTCCAGTCGAGATCTGCCCGGTTACGCACGAAGCATTGAAAGAAGTGGTGATGGGTATTGACGAGGCCTGGATAGACAAACCAGCCGGATGCATCCTGGATGATCGTATCGGCCGGCAGCGCCTCTTGCGGCAGGTTCTCACCGATCGCCTGGATTGCCGGACCCCTGGTCAGCAGATCCGCATTGCGGCGCACGGTTGGCCCATTGCCTTCGTCGACAATGATGGCTGCGCAGTTTTTCAGGAGGTAGCCGGCCATCTCACTTCTCCAAACCGGCCGGATGAGGATCGGGCTTCAACTCGTGCAGGCGGTGGATGCCGGGCATTTCGATGAAACCCTCAAGGCTGCGGATGGCGCGCAGCCAGAGCCGGATGTTCGGATAAGGATCGAGCGATATGCCGCCATCAGGCGCCAACGCCACATAGGGGAAGCAGGCGATGTCGGCGATGGTCGCGCGGTTCGATATCAGGAACCGCATGTCTCGGAGCCGCTGCTCGAAAAGGCCCGCCTCCAGCTCGCGCAGCGCAGCGACCCCCTGTGCCTGCAGGGCCTCAATATTGCCGGGGCGCAAAAGCATCTGATGCAGCCGTGCGCCGCCAAGACTGGCTGTCAGCCGGTGTGAAAAAGAGAGCCATTGCTGCAGGCGCGCCGTTTCCTGCGGCGCGCTCGCGCCCAACCATTCCGGCCCGCTCCGGGCGGCGAGATAAGCAAGGATGGCTGAAGATTCCGTCAGGACGAGGTCGCCATCCTCAAGGATCGGTATGGAGCCTGCCGGATTGAGGGCCAGAAGTTCAGGGCCCCGATGCTCGGCACCCGGATGGAAGTCAACCGGCCGGATGTCCAGCTTGACGCCGAGGATCGCAGCCATCAGGCGGATCTTGTAGCAGCTCGGCGAAAGGATGTAGTCGTAGAGCTTCATTGTGCGACCAGCTGCGCGCCATAGAGATAGTTATGGCGCTTCAGCCAGCGCCGGTAAGCGATCGATGTCATGTCGGCCCGGGTCGGAATTTCCATGCCGGGATCGAGCGGCAGAAGCGCCGGGATCTGGTTTTCGAGGATCGACCGATCCTGCAGGAAAATCATCTGCTGAAAATGGATGAGGTCTGTCATTGGCGTCACATCATCGAAGAGGGCCATCCACGGCCACACGTCGCAAAGATCTTCCGCAAGCGGCTGGACGAACAGGGTAATGACATCCCATTCCGTCGGGCGGGGAGGGCAGGTCTTGTACAGCACCGAGCAGGTCGGAGCCGGCACGCGGTACATATATTCAGTGGTTATCCCGCCGGTCGCCGACTTTGCCGCCTGTGGCTGGTAGAATTTCACCTGCGTCGCCCAGACTTCATCCTCCGCCTCGCGGATCTCGACCTTATAACTTTCGACTTCCGTGTGCGGCTCGGCGCCGAGTATATCCGTATGGACGAAGGGAAAATGTGCGATGTCGAGGAAGTTTTCGACCGCTCTCAGCGGCGAACAGCGTACCCGTACGACGCCGACATCGACAAAGCGGCGGCCGGGTTGATCGGCCTCGGGAATGGCAAACAGCTCCTTGGCGGGGTTGCCGAGAGAAGACCAGACATGGCCGTAGCGGACGCGGACGGGCAGGGCGCGTCCACTGCTCGATCTAACTTGCGCCGCGCCGTCAGGCGTGCGCGTCACCTCTATGGGCTCGCCCATTAAAGCGGTTTTGCTTCCCGCCTCGGTGAGCTGGCTGAAGAGGCCGACCGGGTACCATTCATCGATCATCGCGCCGGCTCCCGTCATGCGACATCCTTTCGGTCTGTTTCCGCCCGGCGGCGCAAGGCCTCGGCGATGCGTGACGCCACGAGCCGATCGGCGGCATTGCGACCCTGCTCCACAAGGACGTGAACGAGCGTGCGCCCGATCTGCGCTGTCGGCAGCAGCCGCACCCACGGACAATCGGCAATGCCGATCAGCCCGTCCGCATCGGCTTTTCCACCGGCTGCCGCCTCGATCGCTGCAACATCAGCCTCCAGCGTCAGCGAACGGAGGGGAACGAGATGGTCGAGGCGCGGCGGCCGGGCCGTTGGTTCGCCCACTGCCACCCAAATAATGCCATCCAATTCTTCGACCTGCTGAACGGCCACACGGATCGTCTCCGGCGGCACGAGGTCGGGATGAGCCGGGATGCGAATGCATCCTCCCGCCGGAGAGTAGCTCCAGCCGTGATAGATACAGGAGAGCGCCTCGCCCCGCACGAAGCCATGAGACAATCGCATGCCACGGTGCGGACAGCGGTCGGATGATGCCGATAGACGCCCGGACTGACTGCGCCAGAGAGCACTCGCTCCCGCCGGGGTCCAGGCCGGTATGACAGTTGCCGGCGGCAAATCGGCAGAAAGCGCGACAGGCGTCCATGAGCCGGTCGTATCAGAGAACATGACCTATACTTCCTCAATTTTACCAATGCTTTAGCGCCGCTGGCCATACATTGCTGACGAGGTTGCAATCTTCGTTTTCAGAAGCTTGCATAAAAGATTCGCATTGGCAACAATGATTAAATAAAGTGCATGCGATCAATCCTGAGCAGGTTGCAGCGTGTCGGAGGGATCTACAATTTTGCGCTGAATCTCGTCGACCCAGACATCGATCGGTCCGAGCGAACAGCCTATTTCCAGCATGTCGATCAGTTCCACAGGCCCCGCCACCTCGAGCTCTATCCTGCCGGCGCCGGCGTAAAAGAAATGCTGGGAAAGGCCAAGCTTGTCGGCATGGCGGCGAATCCACGGGACGAAAGAGGCGGCATTGACGTCGCCAACGATCGTGATCCGTTCCCGCAACTCGCCCTGGCGTGATGGTCTCATGGATTGCACTGGTTTCCTATCGTGATGACAGCATAGCGCGTCGGTGCCGTTATGAAAGGGGCATGAGCGGGCGAACGGTTTTGGCGCTTTCGTCGGACATCAGGCCAGGATGCCAGTCAGTTTGCCGCCGGCGTTGCGATGCGTGAACCTCGAAGTGCAGGCGGCCCGGATCTGTTCGGGACATGAGGCACGTAAAATCGGAGATCGTTCTCGCGCGCCGGCAACCTCGTTTTACGCGTCGAAGCAGGACGGCATTGTTTACTGGCATGTCGCACTTCTAACCAGCTTTGACACCAGAATCTGGCGTAAGGGGTATTTATGAACCTGTGAACGGAGGCCTTGCGCGAAGCATCGATGCAGACCATCAAAGCCCGCTTCGACCTTGTCGTCGCCGGCATGTGTTCGGTAGCGTACCAACGCGTCCGATATGTCTTATTTAATATATTTCTAATTTAGCAATGTTTAACTCATCCACTTGGTAGCAGGAGGACTGAGTAAGCATGCAGCATATTGAATCTCTCAAGAATGTTGAAACCAAACCCGTGTGGTCGGTAAAGGATTTCGCCAAGCGTCACCATCTCAATGATATCGAGGAAGCCCGCCTGCTGCAGCTATTCGGCCCCTTTGCGACAGCATCCGAACTTCTTCATAACGCCGAGCGAGCGCCTCGGTGGCGGTAGTTTTACGATGGCTGATCGCCGGCCGGGCGTCCTTCGCAGTGAATTCGTGCGGCGGAAAGCGACGATAACGGCCTCCTCCTCGACGGATAGCACCGTCGATCTCGGCTCTTTCGGGCCAGTCGGAAGGTTCGCAACAGAGGACCGCTTCCGCCATTTGGCGATGGCCTTCTGATCGATCCCGTAACGCTTCGAAAGCGTTCTCGGGTTCTCTTGACTATGATCCATCGGAGACAGGTGCGGCAAGCCGATTGTAGCGCAACGCGCCCAGGAAAGTCCGGGCGCGCCAATGGGCAATGCGGGGCGAAGCCGCGCAGGCGTTTACCCTCCGACCCCAGCCCCGAAGCGGCGCCAGCCGCCAGGGATTCATTGATTTGGCCGAGCGTATAGGAGCGCCGGCCATTCTGGGAAAGCTCCGGCTGCGGCCCCTTTGCCATCCAGCGAAAGCTGGCGAAGATAGCCGTCGGAAACGCCGATCATCTGAGCGGCTTCGCCAGAGTGTGCGCAGCGTCTTCTGCGAAAGCGGCGGAAACAGCTTGTCGCGCAGCAGCTTCAATTGCCGCGAAAGCTGGTTCGCATGCCGCTCGATCCGCACATCTGTCGTCGATACGCTAATGTTGTCCAAAACACCCAATCCTTTTCGATGCGCTTTTCTGTCAACTTAGCGTCAAAAAGCGTATCGAAAACGACACGATTCGGGATTTGCGGCAACAATAGGGGCCGGGGCCTCAT
This sequence comes from Rhizobium mulingense, assembly GCF_029194105.1. Lineage (NCBI taxonomy): Bacteria > Pseudomonadati > Pseudomonadota > Alphaproteobacteria > Hyphomicrobiales > Rhizobiaceae > Rhizobium > Rhizobium mulingense. The sequence continues at coordinate 143,278 of NZ_JARFVE010000012.1, forward strand.
CGTCGGCCCAGTTGGCCGCGGCCAACTCCCCACCTGCCCTTGCGGTGGTCCGGCTTTTTCGGCAAGACCGGCAGATATCATCGGAGTATCGGCGTGAAGCACATCCATATCATCGGCATCGGCACGGGCAACCCGGAGCACGTCACCATACAGGCAATCAATGCGATGAACGCCGCCGACTTGATCTTCCTGCCGCTCAAGGGCGCGGCCAAGGAAGAGCTTGCCGAGGTCCGCCGCGAGATCTGCGAGCGATATATCACACGGCCGGGGATCCGGATCTCAGAATTCGCAGTACCGCAGCGACAGACGGCCGACAGAAGCTACGCGCAAAGCGTCGACGCCTGGCATGGCGAGATCGCCCATATCTATGCAGAATTGATCGCCGGCCTGTCCGAGGATGGCAGCGGCGCCTTTCTGGTCTGGGGTGATCCCAGTCTCTACGACAGCACGATCCGCATCATCGAACGGGTGCGGCAGCAAGCCGACCTGGATTTCGATTACAGTGTCGTTCCCGGCATCACCAGCATCCAGGCCCTGGCGGCCAGCCATAAAATCCCGATCAATCTCGTCGGCAAGCCGATCGAAATTACCACCGGACGTCGGCTGGCGCGGGAGGGGCTCCAGGTGTCGACGACGGTCGTCATGCTCGACGGCGAACAGGCTTTTGCCAAGATTGACGACCCAGATGCCGAGATTTTCTGGGGCGCCTATCTCGGTACAGAGGACGAGATCGTTCGATCAGGACGGCTCGGCGATGTCGCGGCCGATATCCTGACACTCAGGAGCGAGGCCCGGCAACGGCATGGCTGGATCATGGATATCTATCTCCTGCGCAAGGGACGGGATTTCGAGGAATAGCCGGCCGACCGTTTCCATCATGTTTTGCCGCGTCTGCCGCGATCATGTAAGACACGGACAGAGGATTAAGAATGGGCATAGAGACCGCCAAGGCGATCGACAGAACGGACGGCCGTGATCGCGCGGCGGCGAAGAGGCGGGCGCGCGGCGCCTGCCCCGCCCTTGCCGCGCCGATGCCGACGGGTGATGGCCTGCTCGTGCGGCTGCGGCCGGCCGGCGGCGCGTTGACGCTCTCGCAATTCTCCGCTCTTGCTCACTCAGCTGCAGCGCATGGAAATGGTATTCTCGAGATCACCGCGCGCGGCAATCTGCAGATCCGCGGGCTGCGGGCCGAGACGGTCGGACAGCTCGCTTCCGATATCGATGCCGCCGAGATCACCGTGCCTGACGGGCCGGCGATCGAGATCTCGCCGCTGCATGGCATCGACCCGGAGGAGGCGAGCGATCCGGCCGCAATGGAACTGGCCCTGCGCAGCAAGCTTCAGGAACTGCTCGCCTCGCCGCGGCTTGCGCCGAAACTGTCGATCGTCATCGACGGCGGTGGAACCTTCGGCTTGTCGGCGCTTTCCGCCGATATTCGTGTCCTCGCGCTATCCCAAGCGCGTTGGCTTGTCGCCATCAACGGCGATGGTGCGACCGCAACGCCGGTCGCGGTCGGCACTGCGGAGGCGGCCGTCTCGGCCGTTGGCGAAATCCTGGTTCTGCTGGCAATGCTCGGGCAGGGCAGTCGGGCACGGGATATCGATCCGGTGCTTCTGCAAACACATTTTCCTACCGTGGCCGCTGTCCGATCCACTCAGCCGTGCTCGGCAAGGATGCCGCTGCCGGGCCTGCATAGGCTGGCGGATGGCAAAGCCGTACTCGGCGTGCGGCCGGAATTCGGGCAGACGAGAGCGTCCGACCTGACCGCGCTGCTCGATCTCGCCAAGGCCTCCGGCGCAACGGCCATCCGGCTGGCGCCGGGTCGCGGTTTCTTCTTCCTCGGCCTGTCTGCAGAGAAAGTGCCGGCGATCGAGGCCGCGGCCGCCCAATATGGCTTCAGCGCGCAACCCGGCAAGAAAGCCGAGCATATCGCCGCCTGCGCCGGCGCCGGCGCCTGCGGCTCCGGCTTCTACGAGACACGAACGCTGGCCCGCCGCATCCTGGCTGCCGCACCCGACCTGTTCGACGGGTCGCTGACGCTGCATCTCTCCGGCTGTGCCAAAGGCTGCGCACATGCGCGCCAAGCGCTGACCCTGACCGGGACGGTTGAAGGTTACGATCTCATCCTCAACGGGTTGGCAATGGATCAGCCGGATGAACGGATCGCTGGCGGACGGATCGATTTCGCTATAGAGAGGCTCGCCCGCTCCATCGAAGATAACAGAGGCGCTGGCGAATCGACCGCCGCCTGCCTTACACGGCTTGGCGCAACCGGCCTTTCGAAGGCGCTGCGACAGGAATAGGAATGCCAGACTACGATTATATCCGCAGCGGCGACGCGATCTACGAGCGCTCCTTTGCGATCATCCGCGCCGAGGCCGATCTTTCGCGCTTCACCGAAGATCAGGCCGAGATCGCCGTGCGCATGATCCATGCCTGCGGGCTGGTCGAAGCGGCGGACGATTTTGTCTTTTCCGCCGATGTCGTCAGCGCGGCGCGCGAAGCGCTGAAAGGTGGGGCGCCGATCTTCTGCGACGCGGAAATGGTCGCTCAGGGCGTTACCAGGGCACGGCTACCGGCGATGAACGAGGTGATCTGCACGTTGCGCGATCCCGCCACGCCGGAGCTTGCGGTTAAGACCGGCAACACGCGCTCGGCGGCCGCCATGCATCTGTGGCTCGACCGGCTCGGCGGAAGCATCGTCGCGATCGGCAATGCGCCGACGGCGCTGTTCCACCTGCTCGAACTCTTGCGCGATGGCGCCCCGAAACCCGCTGCCATCCTCGGCATGCCCGTTGGTTTTGTCGGCGCGGCGGAATCGAAGGATGCGCTGGCGGAAAATTCCTATGGCGTCCCCTTTGCCATCGTGCGCGGCCGGCTCGGCGGCAGCGCCATGACGGCGGCCGCCATCAATGCGCTGGCGAGGCCGGGCCTATGACAAGGCAAGGCCGCCTGATCGGCGTCGGCACGGGTCCCGGCGACCCGGAGCTCCTGACCCTTAAAGCCGTCCGAGCCATCAAAGATGCCGACGTCATTGCTTACTTCGCCAAAGAGGGCAGGGGCGGCAACGGCAAGGCGATCGTCGAGCCGCTGCTGAACTCCGGCGTGACGCTGCTGCCGCTCTATTATCCCGTCACCACCGAAATCGACAAGAACGACGAGCGTTACCGTAGCCTGATCACCCTGTTCTATGACCGGTCCGCCGAGGCAATCGCCGGACATCTCGATGCCGGGCAAACCGTCGCCGTGCTCAGCGAAGGCGATCCGCTCTTCTACGGCTCCTACATGCACCTGCATGTCAGACTTTCCCAGCGCTACCCGACGGAAGTGATCCCCGGCATCAGCGCCATGTCGGGCTGCTGGTCATTGGCCGGCATGCCGATCGTCCAGGGAGATGATGTGCTTTCCGTACTGCCCGGTACGATGGCCGAGGCCGAGCTGACGCGCCGCCTGGCCGATACGCAGGCCGCCGTCATCATGAAGGTCGGCCGCAATCTGCCGAAAATCCGCCGGGCGCTGGAAACTGCCGGACGACTCGGTGAAGCCGTCTATGTCGAACGCGGCACCATGGCGAATGCGGCCATGGCAAAGCTTGCCGACAGGGCAGATGGCGATGCGCCGTATTTTTCGCTCGTCTTGGTGCCGGGCTGGGAGGGCAGCCGATGAGCGGCGCGCTTTTCGTGATCGGCACCGGTCCCGGCAATCCCGAACAGATGACGCCGGAAGCGTTGGCCGCCGTCGATGCGGCGACGGATTTCTTCGGTTATGGACCCTATCTCGACCGGCTGCAGCTCCGCCACGATCAGCTGCGCCACGCCTCGGACAATCGCGAAGAGCTCGACAGGGCAGGGGCGGCCCTTTCGATGGCAGCGGGGGGCGCCAAGGTCTGCGTCGTCTCCGGCGGCGACCCCGGTGTCTTCGCCATGGCTGCCGCTGTCTGCGAGGCGATCGAGAATGGGCCAGCAGCCTGGCGCGCGGTCGATCTCACTATCCTGCCCGGCATCACGGCGATGCTGGCGGTGGCGGCAAGAGCCGGGGCACCGCTCGGCCACGATTTCTGCGCCATCTCGCTGTCCGACAATTTAAAACCTTGGAGTATAATAGAAAACCGCCTCGAATTGGCGGCAAGGGCCGGCTTGGTCATCGCCCTTTATAATCCGATCAGCCGGGCGCGGCCCTGGCAGCTCGGCGAGGCCTTCAAGCTGTTGCGCGAGCATCTGCCGGCAACGACACCGGTTATTTTCGGGCGCGCGGCCGGGCGGCCGGACGAACGTATCGCCGTACAGCCGCTGTCCCAGGCTGATGCCTCGATGGCCGATATGGCGACCTGCATCATCATCGGCTCGGCCGAAACGCGGATCGTCACGCGGCCCGGCAAGCCGGATCTCGTCTACACCCCGCGTTTCATGGCGGAGGGGAAGAGGTGACCGACCGCCGCCAGCGCCGCCTCGACAGTTTCGACCGTCTTGACCATGGACGCTTGCGCACGCGTGACCATCATCACCTCGATGCCGAGCAGGCGGGCTGCCTCGATCTTCGCATAGGTGGCGCCGCCGCCGCTGTTCTTGGCAATGATGACATCGATATGGTGCTGTCTCAGCAGAGCCAATTCGCCTTCCAGCGTGAACGGACCACGATCGAGGATATAATCGACATTCACGAGCGCAAGCGGCGGCTCGACGGGGTCGACGCTGCGAACGAGATAGCGATGCTGCGCTGCCGCTTCGGCATAATGCGCACCCTGCCGGCCCGTTGCCAGGAAAACATGGCGGGGGGAGGGGCCAAGCGCCTCAATGGCTGCCGGAATGCTCCGCACGTCCCGCCAATTGTCGCCCGGCAGGCGCTGCCATTCAGGACGACGCAGAGCGATCGCGGTTATGCCGGTGGCCTCGGCAGCATGAGCGGCATTGGCGGAGATGCGCTCGGCGAAGGGATGCGTGGCGTCGATCAGCAGATCATATCCGCCCCCGTTCAGGAAATCGGCCAGCGCCGCAGCGCCGCCGAAACCACCGATGCGAACCGGAACCGGCTGCGCAGCCGGTTTTTCGGTACGACCGGCCAGCGACAGAAGAATATCGCAATCGTCACGCGCGGCGAGCGCTTCGGCCAGCAGGCGCGCCTCGCTCGTGCCGCCGAGGATCAGAATGCGAGGCCGTCCCATGTCTGATCTCTCTCCTCCCGGCAATCAGCCCTGGCTGACTATTATCGGTATCGGGGAAGATGGTCCAGAAGGGCTGGGCGAGGAGGCGAAAAGGCTGATCGCCAGCGCACCGGCCGTCTTTGGCGGCGCACGGCATCATGCGCTTGCGGCGCAGCTGATATCAGGTGAGAGGTTTTCCTGGCAGAGCCCATTCGCGCGCTCGATCGAGGCCATCCTTGCAAGGCGCGGCACGCCGGTCGTCGTGCTCGCCTCCGGCGATCCGTTTCTCCATGGCGTCGGCGCAACGCTCTCCCGCCATTTGGCGGTGGAAGAGATGCGCACCATACCGGCGCCGTCGGCCTTCAGCCTTGCCGCCTCGCGGCTTGGCTGGTCGCTGCAGGACATCGCGACGATTTCGCTGCATGGTCGGCCGATCGACCTGATCCGGCCGCATCTGCACCCTGGGCGGCGGATCATCGTGCTGACGTCGGACGAGAACGGGCCTCGCGCGCTGGCAAACCTGCTTACCGCCGATGGTTTCGGTCAGTCACAGCTTACCGTTCTCGAGGCGCTGGGCGGCTCGCGGGAACGGCGCAGAAGCGCGATCGCGGCGGATTTCGATCTTGCGGACATCGATCCCCTCAATGTCTGCGCCCTCATTGTCACGGCAGGGGAGGGCGCGCGCATTCTGCCTTTCGTCGCCGGGCTCGAGGACGAACTGTTCGAGCATGACGGACAAATCACCAAACGCGAAATCCGGGCAATGACGCTGTCGGCGCTCGCGCCGCGGCACGGTCAACTGCTTTGGGATATCGGCGCGGGTTCGGGATCGATCGGCATCGAATGGATGCTTGCCGGTCAGTCGCTGAAGACGATTGCCATCGAGCAATCGCCGGAGCGGGCGGCGCGGATCGCCCGCAACGCATCCGCCTTCGGCGTGCCACATCTCGCCGTCGTCGAAGGCGCAGCACCCGGCGCGCTTGTGGGCCTGCCGGAACCGGATGCGATCTTCCTCGGCGGCGGCGGCAGCGAGGCTGGCGTCATCGATGCCGCGATTGCGGCGCTGAAGCGGGGAGGGCGGCTCGTCGCCAATGCCGTGACGCTGGAGATGGAAGCCGTGCTGCTCTGCGAACATGCAAAGCGCGGCGGCTCGCTCACGCGCATCGAAATAGCGCGCGCCGGCGCCTTAGGCGGCATGAGCGGCTGGCGGCCGGCCATGCCGGTGACGCAGTGGCGCTGGACGAAAGGATGACGGAATGACGGTGCATTTCATCGGCGCGGGGCCAGGGGCTGCGGATCTGATCACGGTGCGTGGCCGCGATCTCATCGCCCGGTGCCCGGTCTGTCTCTATGCCGGTTCGATCGTCTCTCCAGACCTGCTGCAATATTGCCCGCCGGGCGCGCGTATCGTCGATACCGCGCCGATGTCACTCGACGAGATTGAGGCGGAATATCTCGCCGCCGCGACTGCCGGGCAGGATGTCGCAAGGCTGCATTCCGGCGATCTCTCGGTGTGGAGTGCGGTGGCCGAGCAGGTGCGCCGGCTACAAAAACACGGCATCGCCTATACGATGACGCCGGGTGTTCCGGCCTTTGCCGCCGCTGCCTCCGTGCTCGGCCGCGAACTGACGATCCCGGCCGTGGCCCAGAGCCTGGTGCTCACCCGCGTTTCCGGCCGCGCCTCGCCGATGCCGAATGACGAGACGCTGGCGAAATTCGGCGCCACCGGCGCCACGCTGGCGATCCATCTGGCAATCCATGCGCTGAAGCAGGTGGTGGCGGAATTGACGCCGCTCTACGGCGCCGACTGCCCGGTCGCGATCGTGGTCAAGGCCTCCTGGCCGGACGAGCGCGTGCTGCGGGGAATACTCCGCGATATCGAGGCAAAGGTTGCGGCCGAGCCGATCGAACGCACGGCGATCATCTTCGTCGGCCCATCGCTTGCGGCAGAGGATTTTCGCGAGAGCTCGCTCTACGACCCCGCCTATCAGCGCCGGTTCAGGGGCCGCGAATAGGGTGATGCGGTTGGCCGCTCGCCCGCGGCCGACCGCATCGACAATCGTGGCGACGCTTCATGACAGCGCCGCAGGTCTTTGCAGTCTCAAACTCGTGCAGTGAGATAATCCATGCTGGCCCGTAGCGCTGCAGCAGGGTCCTTGACGGCATGAACTTCGGCTGCGAAGGGCTCGAAGGAGAACGGACCCTTGTAGCCCGCCTGCAGCAGCGCCTTGATCTGCCCGGCATTGTCGAGCCGGTCGTCGCCGTCGACGAGGACCCGGTGGGAATCGCGCATATCGGCCACGGAAACAGCGGGGTCACTGACGCCGGAAATGTGCACGAGCCCGGCAAGCTCCGGGAAGGTCACGGCTTCGCCGGCAAGGTGATGGTGGAATGTGTCGTGAACGAGCTTGAAGGTCGATTGCGCGCCGAGTTCCTTGATCGCTTCGACCGCCTCGGTCTTCGAGCGCAGCGAGCAGATCTCGAAACCGAGCGGCTCGACGAGGCCGATAATGCCGGCTTTATCGAGCATCGGCTTCAACGCCGTCAGGGACTGGCGCAGATTGGCCTGCCTTTCGCCATCGGCGCAGCCGGTGCCGTCGTTCTTCGGAACGAGGACGAGCGCCTTGGCGCCGCAGGCGCTGGCATAGTCGATCAGTTCCTGCGCTTCGGCAGCCGGGACTGCATTCCATTCGTTGAAGCGCTGCAGCGCATTGATCGAGATGATCGTCAGCCCGTGGCTCTCGGCGGCTTGCTTGATCGCCTCGGGTTTGGTGCCGTCGAGAATGGCGTTGCCGGAAAGGTCGTTGCGGATCTCGACCTCTCCGATGCCGAGCGACTTTGCCAGCGCGAAGAAATCATCGATGGCAAGCGACGGCGCGGCCATATGGTTGAGGGCAAAGCGGATGGAAGTCATGACGGATATATCCTCCTCGTCTCCGCATCCCGGCGGAGCAATCCTGTGAATGGGCGTGCGAATCTCTATCGGAATTCGTGCGGCAATCCATCCGCCATCGCCTGCTCCCGCTTTCATTGCTGAAAGAATTTCGAGGGCGATGATGGAATTCCATCACTCCTCAGATGTTTTCTGAAATGTAGATGTCGAATGGCAGGAAGGACTGGCCAGGAATGGCGGCCTCGCCGATGGCGCCGAGCATCAGTGACACTAGCTCCTTGCAAAGGGCGGGCAGGGGGGTTGCGATCACCATCGTGACGATATCGTCGGCGAGACCGGCCTTGCTGTCCGGTGTCAGTTCGTTGACCACCAGCGCGATCCGGCCGCCGACACCCTCTTCACGGAATGCCGAGATCGCCCCCTCCATGCCGCCGCCGCAGACATAGAGGCCGACGAGGTCGGAATGCTTCTGCAGAAGCGTCAGCGTCGCCTCGTGGGTGATTTCTGCGGTTTCGAGATTGATCAGCGTGTCGACGACGTCGAATTCCGGCGCATTCTCGCGAAAATAGGAACGGAAGCCAATCTCCCTGAGTTCATGGCCGTGAAAGCGGTGACTGCCGACGAAACAGGCAACCTTGCCGGGTTTGTGCGCCGTGCGGGCGATCGTCCAAGCAGCGGTTCGCCCGACCTTGCGGTTGTTGACGCCGACATAGGCGTCGCGCACGCCCGTGGCGAGATCGGAGAGCACCGAGAACACCGGGATGCCCCGCTCCTTCAACTCCTCGACCGCCGTCGTCACCGCGGGATAGTCCGGCCCGACGACGGCAACCGCCTGGTTCCGGGCGGCAAAGCCTTTGATCTTCTCGATGATGGCGGCTGGGGTGGCCGCTGAGGGATAATCGATCTGGATCTGCAGGCGGGCGGTGGTCACGTTGCGCGCCGCTGCCTCGATTTCGCGAGCGAAGGCCTGATAGAAGGGCTGCATCGGCTTCTGCAGCAGGAAGGCCAGCCTGTATTGCGGCAGATCCTCGAAGACACGCTGCCGGATGAGGCCGACGGCATGGTAGCCGATCGCCTGGGCCGCGTCATAAACCCGCCGCGCCGTTTCCTCCCGCACGCGGTGGCGGCCGTTGAGAACCCGGTCGACGGTGGCAACACTGACGCCCGAGGCGCGGGCGAGATCGGAGATGGTGGGACGGCGCATGAACGTTCCTGATAGATTCGATCACGAATGCAAGCTACTTATGATGGCTTTTGATAGATTGTATCAAGCCTGCATTGAGGGCCCGCCAAAGTCAACCTATTCTGATCGGCAAGGGCAACGGGAGGCAGATAATGGCGACCCAGGCAAAGAAACGCGACTACGACCTGCTCGGCGAAAGCGGCCGCACCGCCGTCGAGACGGGGCTGGCGGCAGCGCAATGGTACCACACCGATATTCCGCGCAAGGAGATGAAGGCGCTGATGCAGCGCTCGGATGCGCCGGCGATCCGTGACACGGTCATCTGGCTCGGCAGCATGGCCGTTCTTGCCGGGCTCGGCATCTATTTCTGGGGTTCGTGGATCGCCGTGCCCTTCTTCCTCGCCTATGGCGTGCTCTACGGCTCGGCCTCCGACAGCCGCTGGCACGAATGCGGTCACGGCACCGCTTTCAAGACTCGCTGGATGAACGACGTCGTCTACCAGATCGCCTGCTTCATGATCATGCGCAATCCGGTGACCTGGCGCTGGAGCCATGCGCGCCATCACACCGATACCGTCATCGTCGGCCGCGATCCGGAAATCGCTGTGATGCGGCCACCGGACCTCCTCCGGCTGATTCTCAATTTCTTCGGCATCCTCGACGTCTGGCATGCGATGATCGACATGCTGCGCAACGCCTTCGGTGTCATCAGCGCGGCCGAGAAAACCTTCATTCCCGAAATGGAACAGCCCAAAGCGATCCGCATCGCCCGCATCTGGCTGGCGATCTATCTTGCGACCGTCGCCGTTGCAGTCGCCACGGGCACGATCTTGCCGCTGATGCTGATCGGCCTGCCGCGTCTCTACGGCGCCTGGCATCATGTGCTGACCGGGCTCCTGCAGCATGGCGGGCTTGCCGACAACGTCATCGATCACCGACTGAACAGCCGCACCGTCTATATGAACCCCATCAGCCGTTTCATCTACTGGAACATGAATTACCACGTCGAACATCACATGTTCCCGATGGTGCCCTACCACGCCCTGCCGAAGCTGCACGCGATGATCAAGCACGACCTGCCGGCGCCGAACCGATCGATCTGGTCGGGCTACCGTGAGATGATTCCGGCTTTCCTGCGGCAGCTGCGCAACGAGGATTATTTCCTGAAGCGGGAACTGCCGGCCACCGCGCGGCCCTACCGCGAGGAATTCCACAGCGAACTCGCCCCGGCGGCGCAATAATGACAATCGACGGAGGTTAAAGATGAGCGGAAACTGGATCGAAGTCTGCGGCAAGGACGAGATCGACGAAGAGGATGTCATCCGCTTCGATCATGGCGGGCGCACCTTTGCGGTCTACCGCAGCCCCGACGACGAGTTCTTCGCGACCGACGGGCTCTGCACGCATGAACATATCCATCTCGCCGACGGCTTGGTGATGGATGAGATCATCGAATGTCCGAAACATAACGGCCGCTTCAACTACAAGACGGGCGAAGCCAAGGGTGCGCCGGTCTGCGTCAATCTCAGGACCTATCGGGTCAAGGTCGAAGGCGACACCGTCTTCATCGCGGTGTGAGGGAGGCTGATGTGGCTCATATCGTCATCCTCGGTGCGGGCGAATGCGGTGCCCGCGCCGCCTTCGCTCTGCGAGAAAAAGGTTTTGCCGGCGAGCTAACGCTTGTTGGCGCCGAACCCATTCACCCTTATGAACGACCGCCGCTTTCCAAGACCGCTGCCGCCGATGCCGGCGATCCGAAATTCATCGCCGCTGCGGAAAAATACGTCGAAAGCGGCATCCGGCTGCTAACCGGTCTTGAAGCCAGGGATTTCGATCCTGCCTCCCGGACCGTCATGCTTTCGGATGGCACCACGCTCTCCTACGACAAGCTTCTGCTGGCGACGGGCGCGGCCGCGCGATCGCTCCCGGGCGCCCCGGAAGGCAATCCGCATATTCGTTCGCTTCGCACCCATGATGATGCTGCCGCGCTGCGCGACTCAATGAAGCCAGGGCGGCATATCGCCATTATCGGCGGCGGCTTCATTGGGCTGGAACTTGCCGCGACGGCGCGCCTGCTTGGCGCCGACGCCACGGTTATCGAGGGGCTGGAGCGAGTGCTGAAACGCGGCGTGCCCGAGGAGATCGCCCATCTGCTCACCGAACGCCACCGCGCCGAAGGTGTCGATATCCGCTGCGGCGTCTCGATCGAGAGATTGACCGAGGAAAGCGGGAAGGCCGTCGTCAAACTATCGACGGGCGAGGTGGTAGAGGCCGACCTCGCCCTCGTCGGCATCGGCGCGCGGCCGAATGTCGAGATCGCTGAAAGGGCGGGGCTTACGATCGAAAACGGCATTGCCGTCGACACCTATCTCCGGACCTCGGCGCCTGATGTCTTTGCCGCCGGCGACTGCTGCTCCTTTCCGCTGCCAATCTATGGCGGCCGGCGGGTAAGGCTTGAATCCTGGCGCAATGCCCAGGAGCAGGGCACACTGGCCGCAGCCAACATGCTCGGCCGCGACGAAGCCGTTTCATCCGTGCCGTGGTTCTGGTCTGACCAATACGACATGACGCTGCAGATAGCAGGCCTCGCCGAAGGGGCGGTCCTGCATCTGCGCCGCGACCTCGGGCCAGACGCCTTCATTCTCTTCCACCTCGGCGCCGATGGACGGTTGATCGCCGCAAGCGGCATCGGACCGGGCAATGCCGTGGCGCGCGACATCAGACTTGCTGAAATGTTGATCGCGGCTGGCGCCCAGCCAGACCCGGCTGCGCTGACATCAAGCAACGTCAAGCTGAAATCCCTTCTGGCCGCCTGAGCCCCCGATATTTTCAAAGGAATTGATGATGAAAAAACATAAGCGTGCAACCGTTGCCGACCTGCTCGCGGAAAAGGGCAAGCGCCAGCTCACCATGCTGCGGGTCACCTCGCTCGAGGAGGCCGAAGCCGCCGAAAGGGCCGGGATCGACATCGTCTCGGTACCACCGTCGCTGCTCGGTCCGGTCTTTCGCGAAATCGCCCCCACGCCCTTTGCGATTCCGGGCCTCGAATATGGCGATCATGTCTCGGCCGAAGACTATCTGCGCGCCGCTTTCGCGGCGCTGAAGGTCGGCGGCGATGCCGTCTATTGCGCTGCGAGCCTGCAGACGATCCGGCGCCTGCGCGACGAGGGCATCCCGGTCTGCGGCCATCTTGGGCTGATCCCATCGAAAGCCACCTGGACGGGCGGCTTCCGCGCCGTCGGCAAGACGGCGGCGAGCGCGGCCGAGATCTGGCGACAGACCAAGGCGCTGGAAGAGGCCGGCGCCTTCGCCGCCGAAATCGAAGTCGTGCCGGGGGATGTCGCGGCCGTCATCAGCAGCAACACCTCGATGCTGATGATCTCGATGGGGGCAGGCAGCGGCTGCGACGCCCAATATCTCTTCGCCGACGACGTGCTCGGCGCCAATCGCGACCATTATCCGCGCCATGCCAAGGTCTACCGCAACTTCGCCGCCGAACATGACCGGCTGCAACGCGAACGCATCGCCGCCTTCACCGAATTCGCCGAGGACGTCAGGACCGGCGCCTATCCGGAAAAGCGTCATTGCGTCGGTATCGACGAGGCCGAACTGAAGATTTTCCTCGACCGACTGGCTGGCGAGACGGGCAAACGCTGACGCTCACCCGACGGCTACACTTCTCGTGGCGAGAGAAGGGGAAAGTTCGATTGGCTTCCGTCACCGCCTATGGCAGGAATGATTCGTTCGAATCATTCGGAACGGAGTATTCGGTCCCCTGTGACGATCGGCTTTGCGCATGCGGAACTGATTGCAGTGCTCGTCGCGGTGACGGGGGACGAGCCGCGCGTCATGACCATCCGGTCCGGCAACGCGCTGCCGTCGGGTCCGTTCGAGATGGGCCATCGAACCCTGCAATCGGGCCTGCGCGAATGGGTGCAGGAGCAGACGGAGCATCCGGTCGGCTATCTCGAGCAACTCTATACCTTCGCCGACAGAGACCGGAACAACGAGATTCTGGGCGGGCGGACGATCTCGATCAGCTATCTCGGCCTCGTCAACGAGCAGGCGGGCGCCGGCCGGCCGGGATGGCACGGCTGGTACGCCTATTTTCCCTGGGAAGACCATCGGCAGGGCCGGCCGGCCGTGCTGGACGAGATCGTGGCACGCCTCAAAACCTGGGCGGATGCCGATCCGGCCCGGCGCGACCTTCGCCATCGGCGCGCCGACTTCACCTTCGGCCTCGACGGCGGCGGCTGGAACGAGGATCTGGCCTTGCAGCGCTACGAACTGCTGTATGAAGCCGGACTTGTGGCCGAAGCCGGATGCGGGGTGGAAGCCAATCTTGGGCGAGCGATGTTTTCCGATCACCGCCGCATTCTGGCGACCGGGATCGCCAGGCTGCGCGCCAAAATCAAATACCGCCCCGTCGTCTTCGAACTGATGCCGGACAGTTTTACGCTTCTGCAGCTGCAGCGCACGATCGAGGCCCTGGCGGGGCTGACGCTGCACAAGCAGAATTTCCGCCGCCTCATCGAACAGCAGGAATTGGTCGAGGAAACCGGCCGAACGGAAAGCGAAACCGGCGGCCGGCCGGCCAAGCTCTTCCGCTTCCGCCACACGGTGCTCGAAGAACGGGCGCTCGCAGGAACGAAATTACCGCTCTCCCGCAATTGACATATGCTCACAGCGAGAATATGTCATTGTCCATGATATGCTCAAATGGAGCATAATTAGGAGCCGGTCATGAATCACCCAGTTTCCGCATCATCGCTCTACAACCGCGTCAGCCGCGTCATTCCCAAAGCCGAATGGATGTCGTTCGAGGACGACGTCAACGCTATCCTCGCTCTCAAGCGCCGCCGCAATGCCGTCATTCTCGCCCACAACTACCAGACACCCGAGATCTTTCACGGTGTGGCGGACATCGTCGGCGACAGCCTGGCGCTCGCCCGCAAGGCGGTCGAGGTCGATGCCGATGTCATTGTGCTGGCCGGCGTGCATTTCATGGCCGAGACCGCCAAGCTTCTCAATCCTGAAAAAACGGTACTGATCCCCGATCTCGGCGCTGGCTGTTCACTGGCAGATTCGATCACGCCTGAGGATATCGCGCTGCTGCGCCAGGCCCATCCCGGCGTCCCCGTCATCACCTATGTCAATACCTCGGCCGCGGTGAAGGCCGCCTCCGACATCTGCTGCACTTCGGGCAATGCCAAACAGGTGGTGGAGTCGCTCGGCGTGCCGAAGGTGCTGATGATCCCCGACGAATATCTCGCCCGCAACGTCGCCCGCGAGACCGACGTCGAGATCATCGCCTGGCATGGACATTGCGAAGTGCACGAACTCTTCACCGCTGACGATGTCCGCCAGCTGCGTGAAAATCATCCCGGCGTGACGGTTCTCGCCCATCCGGAATGCCCGCCCGACGTGGTGGCGGAGGCCGATTTCGCCGGGTCAACCGCTGTCATGTCGGAATATGTCGGCAGGCAGAAGCCGGCGCGCGTGGTGCTGCTGACAGAATGCTCGATGAGCGACAACGTCGCCGTGCACCATCCCGACGTCGAGTTCATTCGTCCCTGCAATCTCTGCCCGCATATGAAGCGGATCACGCTCGCCAATATCCGCGCGGCGCTTGAGGAAAACCGCCATGAAGTGACGGTCGATCCGGCAATCGCCGCAGCGGCGCGGCGCGCCGTCGAAAGGATGCTGGCGATATGAGCGAACGTCTCGATCATCTTGCCGGGCGCACCGTCATTGTCGGCAGCGGCCTGGCTGGGCTGATGACCGCGCTGACGCTGGCGCCGGAACCCTCCGTCATCGTTACCCGCGCTGCCCTCGGCACGCAGACCTCGAGCGCCTGGGCGCAAGGCGGCATCGCCGCCGCCATCGGCGCCGACGACAGCGCGGCGCTGCACCTGGCCGATACGCTTGCGGCCGGCGACGGGCTCTGCGATCGGCCCGTCGCGGCCGGCATCATTGCCGGGGCGCCGTCGGCAATTGCAGCGCTGGAACAGGCCGGCGTGCGCTTCGACCGCAATGCGGCGGGAGAGTTCTCGCTCGGACTGGAGGCGGCCCATAAACGCCGCCGCATCGTCCATGCCGAAGGCGACGGATCGGGTGCGGCAATCATCGCCGCCCTGGTGCGGGCCGTGGCGCAGACGCCCACCATATCCGTGCTCGAAGGCTTCGAAGCGCGGCGGATTCTGATGGACGGCGACGAGGTCGCCGGCCTGCTCTGCGCGACCGCGGGTGGAGCCGCCATCCTGCCGACCGGAAAGGTGGTGCTCGCCACCGGCGGCATCGGCGGTCTTTATGATGCGACCACCAATCCGCTCGGCAATTTCGGCCAGGGGATCGCGCTCGCGGCACGGGCAGGTGCCGATCTCGCCGACATGGAATTCGTCCAGTTCCATCCGACGGCGCTCGATTCACGCCGCAGGCCCCTAGCGCTGGTCAGCGAGGCGGTGCGCGGCGAGGGGGCCCTCCTCGTCAACGAACGCGGCGAACGGTTCATGGCCCGCATCCCCGGCGCCGAGCTTGCGCCGCGCGATGTGGTGGCGCGCGCCATCAGCGCCGAGATCGCCCGCGGCGGCAGGGTCTTCCTCGACGCTCGCGACGCGCTCGGCAGCCGGTTCGCCGCACGCTTCCCTGTTATCGCAGCCCTTTGCGGCGAAGCCGGAATCGACCCGGCGAAAGACCTCATTCCGGTGCGCCCGGCCGTTCACTACCACATGGGCGGGGTCGCGACCGATGCCAACGGCCGCAGCTCGGTTCCCGGCCTCTGGGTTGCCGGGGAAGCAGCCTCGACCGGCCTGCACGGCGCAAACCGGCTGGCCAGCAATTCACTGCTGGAAGCGGCGGTGATGGGCATGCGGGCGGCGCGCGACATAGCGGACATGGCGGCACGCACCGGCAGTCCTTTCCAATCCGAAAGGCTGCCGGTTTCGCCCGACGCATCGCTTGTCCGGCCGATCGTCTCGCGCCATCTCGGCGTGCTGCGCAATCGGGATGCCGTGCAGGACGCGACCGCCGCTCTGCTGCCGCTTGCCGAAAGTGACGGCCCTGCCGCCGATCCGGCCATCGTTGCGCTGTTGATCGCCGTCTTCGCCGGCCTGCGGATGGAATCGCGCGGCGCCCATGCCCGCACTGATTTTCCGCTGAAGCTCGCCGATGCGCAGCGTCGCCGGATGCGCCTTTCCCAGGCGTTGGAGATCGCCCGCGCAACACCGCCCTATGCCCTTGCCAGGAGTGCCTGAGATGAGCCTCGTTCCCCTTCCGCGCCTGATCGTCGAGCCGCTGGTGCGGGCGGCCCTGCTCGAAGATCTCGGCCTCGCCGGCGACATCACTTCGGCATCTGTCATCCCCAAGGATCACCGCTCGACAGTGGTGATGGCCGCCCGTCAGCCGGGCGTGATCGCCGGTCTCGACGCGGCCGAACTCGCTTTCACGCTCGTCGATCCCGAGATCGTCCTGCGACGCCATGTCGAGGATGGCGACGCGGTCAAACCAGGCGACGTAATCGCCACCATAGAAGGTCCGTCGCGCGGCCTGCTCACCGCCGAGCGAACCGCGCTGAATTTCCTCGGCCATCTCTCCGGCATCGCCACCGTGACGGCCGAGATTGCCGCCGCCATCAGCGGCAGCAAAGCTTCTGTTGCCTGCACGCGCAAGACGACGCCGGGGCTGAGGGCGCTGGAGAAATATGCGGTGCGGGCCGGCGGCGGCATGAACCACCGTTTCGCCCTTTATGACGCGGTGCTGATCAAGGACAATCACGTGGCGATCGCCGGCGGCGTTGCCGAGGCGATCCGCCGGGCCCGGGCCGACGTCGGCCATCTCGTGAAGGTCGAGGTCGAAGTGGACAGGCTCGATCAGCTGCATGAAGCGATGGAAACAGGCGTCGATGCCGTCCTGCTCGACAATATGACGCCGGATCAGCTGCGCGAGGCCGTCGCCATCGTCGCCGGTCGGGCGATCACCGAGGCATCCGGCCGGGTGACGCCGGCAACAGCCGCCGCAATCGCAGCCGCCGGTGTCGACTTTATTTCCGTCGGCTGGCTGACGCACAGTGCGCCGGTGCTGGATATCGGCCTCGATTTCATCGAGGCGGCCGCGACGGAAACAAGCCCGAAACGGGTTGCGCAGATGCTGTGAGATCCTCAACTCTGCCTGCTGAAATTGCCGGCCATCGAGCCTCGCCCGGCTGAAATAATGGAAGGCAATTCGTATCGCCTGGAAAGTGTTGGCAAGCATTTCCTGTCGGCCAACGCGAAAAAATGCAGATATTCGACGAAAAATCCGCTTTTCCATAGCAAAGCCGCTATGCGCGGACCGCATATAGCTCTAACATCGTATAGCTCTAACATACGGTTGACCGGCGGGTGCGCATGCGCGCCTGGCTTTCAGGGGTGAGAAGCGGGATGCAACGGACATCCGGACAGATGTCGACGAACAGGCTTTGCCTGCTCGGGAGGCCGCGACTGCTGGCAGCGGGGAGGGAACTCCCCTTGCCGGAGAAGTCTTATTTTCTCCTCGCCATGCTCGCCGCCGAAGCCGATCTCGAGCTCGACCGCGAAACCGTCAGACGCCAGCTCTGGCAATCGGAATTGCCGGAAAAGCGCGCAGGCAGCCTGCGCCAACTCCTGGCGCGCATCGAGCAGAGCATTCCCGCCGGCCTTCCGCCGCTACTGGCGACGACCCGAACCCATATCGGGCTTGCCGATGGCTGGGAAGTCGACGTTCATTTGCTGAAGCAGAAAGGGCCGCTCGCCGCTGAAGACGGCGACATCCTGAGTGGCGAACTGCTCGAAGGCGCCAAATCGCCGACGCAGGGGGCCGAGGACTGGCTGACCTTCGAACGCCAGCGTATTGACGAATTGCGCGCCGCCCATCTCACCCGGCTGGTCGAAGCTGGCGAAGACAGATCGGAGGAAGAGCAGGTCGCCTTTGCCCGGCGTCTGCTGGAACTCGACCCCGCCAGCGAGACGGCCTATCGCGCCCTGATGCGCCTCTATGTCAGGATGAACGATCCGGCCGCGGCCCGTCAGGCCTATCTGAAGTGCAAGAGCCAGCTGAAGGACGACTTCGATACCGAGCCGGAGGAAAGCACCAGCGCGCTTGCACGCGAACTCGGCCTGGTCCCGGCAGCACAGGCCGCGGGCGAGCGCCCGTCTTCCGCGCTCGGCGGCTTCGCCGACCCGCTCGGCCAGCCGCGGATCATCATCCTGCCGCCTGAAAGTATTTTTACCGATCCGCTGATGGAGCGCGTCGGCCGGGCCCTTCTCGAAGACGTCACCATCGGCCTCAGCCAGCAGCGCGGCTTCAAGGTGATCGCAGCCCATACGAGCCTCGAGATCCTCAGCCGCTCGGTCGATCCGGCGCGCGCCGTCCCCGGCCCCCTCGACCTCAGCTTCGACTATGCGGTCTACGTCACCATCCAGGGCCGCGACGAGGATGTTTATGCGACCTGCCGGCTGACGCGAACGACGACGTCGGAGGTGATCTGGGCGCTGGAACTGCCGCTGGTCATGCAGAAGATCAGCGAATCCTTCGCGCATCTAACACGGCGGATTGTTTCATCGCTCGCCGACACGATCGAGCGCCACGAACTGGTGATGCCGATCGGCGATGCGCCGCCATCCGCCTACCGTCTCTATCTGGAAGGCAAGCGGCTGATCGCCCAGACCGACCTGCAGCATCTGCGTCAGGCGCGCAAATGGTTCAAATCATCGCTCAATCGCTACGAGAATTTCTCGGCCGCTCATGCCGGCGTGTCGCGCGCGCTGGGCATGGAATGGCTGATCCGCGGCATGCAGGACACTGATCTGCTCGACGAGGCGAATGGGGCCGCGCGGCTCGCCCAGCAATCCGACCCGAACAGCGGCCGGGCCTACCGCGAACTCGGCTTCGTGGCGCTGTACCGCCGCCGTTTCGACGAAAGCCTAGAATATTTCCAGCAGGCTCAGGATCTCAATCCCAACGATGCCGACATCCTCGCCGATTATGCCGATGCCCTTTCCCATGACGGCGATTTCGATCGCTCACTGGAGCTCAGCCGCGCCGCATTCAGGCTCAACCCGCTGCCGCCGGACTACTATTACTGGAACCTCGGCGGCATCCACTTCATGCGCGAAGAATACGAAAAGGCAATCAAAGCGCTGGAGCCGGTAAAGGCCAAACAGGCGACCGCTCGCCTGCTCGCCGCCTCCCATGCCATGGCAGGCGATAGGGGTAAGGCGGGAAACTACGCACGCGTGGTGCTGGAAAACTTCCCCGATTTCCGCAGCGAAGATATTCGTCATTTCGTCCCCGATCGCGATCCCGCCTTTACGGAACCGTTGATAAAAGGCCTACAATTAGCCGGTCTTCCTTAATTGCACGGCCTTTTAACGAAGCCTGTAACGCTTAAATGACGCGGACAATGTTTCTCTCCGATGGTTAACGGCAGCAACGCGCTGTCCAGCCAATAGGAGATGAACATGCAGACGAACGCTGAAACCAACGCAGGTCAGACACAGTCCCTGCGCTTTTCCACAGCCGCCAAAGCAGCCCTGAAGCAGGACCAGCTGAATGTTTCCGCCAACGCGCTTGAGAGTCTGACGCATGCGCTGAGGTTCCGATAGGAACAAGATCGGTATGTCCGCCTTCGCCGACCTTGAAGCGCTAGCCGGTGACCTCGAACGATCATCGGCCGGCATCAGCGACTATCATGACCGAGCGGTCACGCCCGCGCAGACATTGGCCGCCATCAGGCCGCATCTGCGCGAATTCGGCATCACGCGCGTCGGCCTGTTGACCGCCCTCGATGTGCTGAACATCCCCGTCGCCTTCGCGACGAGACCGAACAGCCATACGCTTTCGGTCTTCCAGGGCAAAGGTATCGACAATGATGCCGCTATGGCATCAGCCGCCATGGAGGCGATCGAGACTCGGATCGCGGAAATTGCGCCAGCCGACCTGACACAGGCGACCGTCGAGAGCATGCGGGCGGAAGGCGCCGCCATGATCGATCTCGACAATGTTGCGCGTTGCGCGCCCGATGACATCGGCGGCGGCCCTATCCCCTGGTGCTCGGGCCTCGACATCCTCTCCGGCAGCAGCGTCGTTGTCCCCTGGTGGCTCGTCGGCCTCGACCATCGCGGCGAGCGGCCGTCGGGCTTTGAGCAGTCGAGCGACGGGCTGGCCTCCGGCAACACGCCGTCCGAAGCGGTCCTGCATGGGCTTTGCGAGCTGGTGGAGCGCGACGCCTGGGCCCTGACCCAGCTGAAATCGCCGCAGCGCCTCAAGGAGAGCCGCATCGATCCCGCCTCCTTCGGCGATGCGGTTATCGATGTCATGACCGACCGGATTTCGCGCGCCGGCATGCGTCTGCTGCTGCTCGACATGACCACGGATATCGGTATCCCGGCCTTTTTAGGCGTCATCATGCCGGGCAATCTGTCCGACCGCGTCGATGCGCGCTGGGCCCATCTCTGCGGCGGCTGCGGTTGCCACCCCGACCCAGTGCGTGCCGCGCTGCGTGCCATCACCGAGGCGGCGCAGAGCCGGCTGACGGCGATCGCCGGCAGCCGCGACGATTTCTCGCCGCGCATCTATCAGCGGCTCGACAAGAGTGCGGCGATGCAGCAGGTGGTCGAACTCTGGGACGGCGATAGCCGAATGCGCTCCTTCCAGCCCCGCCATCGCCGTCCCGCAACCATCCAGGAGACCATCGGCCATATTGCCGACCGGCTGACGGCAACCGGCATCGAGCAGATCGTCGTCGTGCCGTTTCCGCATTATCAGGCTCTGCCGGTCTCCGTCGTCAGGGTAATCGTGCCGGGCCTGGAGGTCGATATTTCAGGTCAGTACATCCAACTCGGCCTGCGCGCCGTCAACACCATGAGGGGAGCCCAATCATGAAGGTTCTGTTCGTCGGTCCGAGCCTTGGTGGCGGTCTTGCCGCAGCAAGAAACATGTCTCCCTGCATCGATTTCCGGCCGCCTGCCGTCTGCGGCGACATTCTCAAAGCGGTGGAGGATGGGGCCACCGCGATCGGCCTCGTCGACGGCTATTTCGGCGATCTGCCGTCGGTCTGGCACAAGGAGATTCTCTACGCGCTCGAACAGGATGTCGCCGTTGCCGGCGGCGCCAGCATGGGCGCATTGCGGGCCGCCGAATGCGCTCCTTTCGGCATGGTCGGGCTCGGCTCGATCTTTGAAGATTACCTGTCCGGGCGGCTGCTCGACGATGAGGCAGTAGCGCTGGTGCATGCGCCGCAGGCGCTCGGCTGGCTGCCGCTTTCGGTGCCTTGGGTCGATTTCGAACCGACGATCAACGCGCTTCATGTCGGCGGAGAGATTTCGTCGGGCGAGCGCAAGAAACTGCTGCTCTCCGGCCGCTTCCTGCATTTCTCCGAGCGCACCTATGCGAGGGTGGTGGACGAGTGCCATTTCCGCAAGCCGCGCCGCGACCATCTGCTCGCCGCCCTGCGCAAGAACCGGGTCGAACGCAAGCGGGACGACGCGCGGCTGGTGCTGGAATGGCTGCGCCGCGACGAATTCGTGCCCATCAACCGTGACTGGCACTTTGCCGCGACCTCTCACTGGGAGCTTTTGCACGCCGAAGTCACGCGTAATGTGACGCCTGTAACGCTTGTATAACGGTCATGGCGAAAAGATGCAGTGGTGATGGAATCTGAGGCCTCCACGGCCAAAGGGGCGGACAATGTTTGAACAACATAACGAAGGTACAGGCAGTGAATACGCAAGGATCTTCCGGCTGCTGTCGGCGGCCAAGGAGGAGGCTGAAAAGCTTCAGCTGCGTAATCTGATGCACCTGACGAACATGGCGCTGCTGCAGGTCGTCATCGATTGGGACGGCATAGATCCGGACAGGGAGCTAGACGTCAACCTCGAGAAACTGCTCGGCAGCAAGGCCAAGATCGCAATGAAGGACGCCAGCGAGAATCTGATCCTGATCGATCGCCATTGACCTTCATGCAGTCCGTTCGGAACGCGTGAAGAAGATCCGGCCTATTCGGCCGCTTCACCGTCCATCTGTTCGGTGTGGGCGATTGCCTGGACGAGCTTCAGGATCTTCTTGCGAAGCGCTTCGTTCTTGATCGAGAAGAACGCGGCGTTGAGAAGGACGCCCTCGCGCGAAATAACGAATTCCTCGCTGGGAGCGGGGTTGTCGTTGGCCGTATCAGGAGTGGACAGGTCGTCGAAGAACGTCCTGACGTCGACCTTCAGCGCACCGGCGATTTCGACCAGCATGCTGGCGGAAACGCGGTTGGAGCCTTTTTCGTATTTTTGGATCTGCTGGAATGTCACGCCGACGCGATCGCCCAATTCCGTCTGCGAAACTTTCCGCAGCAGACGCTGTATGCGGATGGTCTTCCCGACATGAACATCCACTGCGTGCGGTTCTTCTTTCATTTTGTTTTCCCTCCTGAGGACACGGAGATGAGGTTATTCGCCATATCCGTGTCTGACAACTTTTACCTGAGTTACATAAAGCTAGCAATTGCCCCGCTGTAAGTCGTCCCAAACCGAAACATCACCACGCTTCATATTAGCAGGAGCAAAAAGCATGCCAAAGTAGTACTTTTGGACGACACGTCACCTGATTTTGGGACGTGGCGTCGCTACGGGAAAGAGGGCAGCCTACCCTTGATGCCAACCGCCGGCATGATCCGGGATTACCACGCCCCGCGCCTGAGAAGCTGCGCAAAAGAGGCTGCAATATTTTGAATTAATTAGCCTTAAGTCGATTGCGATTTGGCAGTTATGCCGTCGCAAGCGCAAAGTTTCGATCGAGCCTGTGCCCTTGTCGTCAGAGCGGATATCTGATCCGTGTCGTAGCGGCTTCGAAGGGTCGGCAAGCGCGATGGGATCCGGAGGGCCGGATGCAGCGAGCTTGGCACGTTCTCGAAATATTGTTCGTGCCTAGGTGGAGAACAGTCACCCGCACGCGTGCCGGCTTTTTATTGGCGGCTGCTCGAATGCGCCGCCGAACTCGATCCAGCCTATGCCTTGGCGCATGGCAACGCCGCGATGTGCCATCATTGCCTGTTCCTGCACGCGGGCTCGCTGGAAGCCAACCATGCGGCTTTGATAGACTATGCCCGCGCGGCCATCCTCCACGGGCAGGATAATGCCGCCCCCTTGATCCCGGCAGAAGCCGCGTCAGAGTGACCAGATCCGTTGGGCATTGGCGAAGAGCAGCTTCGAACGTTCCGCCTCGCTGCTGCCGGAGAGCGCGGCGTGGGTCGCAGCGACCCAGGTGGAAAGGCCGCCACCGAGCGTGCAGACCGGCCAGTCGCTGCCCCAGACGACACGGTCCCAGCCGAAACTTGCGATGACATGTTCGATGTAGGGCCGCAGCGTCTGCGCCGTCCACGTCGCGGCATCGGCATAGGCGACAACGCCCGAAACCTTGCAGATGACGTTCGGCCGCCGGGCGATCTCTGATATGCCGGCCTTCCACGGCTGGAAGGCGTCCGAGCGGATATCGGGCACGCCGCAATGGTCGAGCACGAACTGCACATCCGGCGCAAGGTCGACGAGGGCGGCGACGCGTCCTGCCTGATGCGGCAATGTGCAGAGGTCGAAGGTCAGGCCGCTGCCGCCAACGCGCCTTATGTTTTCGCGAAACAGCGTACCTTCCGAGACGTCGTCGGCCACGACATGCAGCACGCGACGAAATCCTTTGACGAAGGGATCGGATTTCTGCCGCTCGAGATAAGCGGCAAAGCCCTGATCTTCCGGCCGGCAGGAGACGATGGCGCCGGCAATCAGGCTGCCGGGCTTTTGGGCGATAGCGGCGATGTAGTCGGTCTCGGCCTGCATGGCGGCCGGATCGACATCGACTTCCATATGCAGCGCCGTGGTGATGCCGCAGCGGCGCGCTTCGGCTGCATAGGTCTCGTAGAGAAAATCCTGGTCGAGCGCCGGCACGCCGGAGAGCCAGGGATAAGGCAGCGCCGACCGATCGATAACATGCAGATGGGTGTCGATGAACACGGGTTCCTCCAAGGCTGGCTTGCGGCAAGCTATCCCTGGTGAATGGATTGTTCAAATAGAAATTCGACAGTTCAGGCCGGCATGCTGACGTCGGAGCCGGCAAGCTGTGAGAGTTCGGCGGCGGTCTTCTGCAGCAGCATGATCGTCTGAGTGATGTCGGGCGCCGACGGCGCATTGACGAGCGCGATGAATGGACAGGTGAGGGCAGCAATGCAGCGCCGATCGGGCCCGAGCACCGGCGCCGACAGATTGTAGACGCCCGAGGTCTGTGCGCTCGCCATCATCTCATAGCCGCGCTCGCGGATCTGATCGAGGCGATCATAGAACTCGGCGCCGAGTTCGATATCGGCGCGATTGCGCACATGTTCCGATATCATCATCTCCCGCTCCTCAGCACTGCGGAAGGCAAGCAGCACATGCCCCGAACCGGTGTCGAAGAGACTGATATGGGCGCCGATGCGGATCGAGAATCCCCAATAATCCGGGGCCTCCTGCTGGGCGATGACAACGGCGGCGCCGCGATCGAAGACGGCCAGGTGATTGGCCTGACGCGCGCGCTGGGCGAGATCGCGCATCAGCGGCGTGGCGTAGGAGGCGAGCCGGCGCACCGGCGCATGCAGTTGGGCAAGTCCGAAGAGCTTCAGCGTCAGCGAATAACGATCGCCGTCCAGCCGGGTGACGTAGCCGCGACGGACCAGCCGGTCGAGCATGCGATAGAATTCGTTGGGGCTGCGGTCGAGCCGCTTGGCGATTTCCGCCTGGGTGAGGCCGCTGTCGACGCCGGCAAGCAGTTCCAGGATGTCGAGGCCCTTGTCGAGGGCCGGAGCGCGGTAGCGGTCTGACTCGTCGGGCTCCATTTCATCCTCCTGTGAATATAATTCTGCATATACGCAGAACCGCAGCCGGAAAAGCAAAACTTCGCGCTTGACCCTTGGCCAATCGTCTGTTTGTCTATAAACAGACAAATCATTGTTGAAGACAGCGGATCGGCGGGAACGACAGGGAAGCCGGCATCGTGTTTTGCCGCAGGCGGGCCGCAATCCGCAAAGAAGGAAAATGGCAGGCGCTGATAGACAAGCTATTCCATCTCAGCCCGGCCTTCGCCAAGATATGACCGTACGCACCGCCAGCGCAGACAATTCCAGAAAAGGCCCGTGACATGACAAACAGACTTTCCGGCAAGACCGTTCTCATCACCGCCGCCGGCCAGGGCATTGGCCGGGCGACGGCGGCAGCCTTTGCCGCGATCGGCGCCAAGGTCCACGCCACCGACATCAACACCGAGGCGCTGGCGACGCTGGCTGCGGAAACCGGCGTTTCGACCCACAAGCTGAACGTGCTCGAGGAGGATGCGGTCAAGGCCCTCGTCGCCGAGATCGGCGCGGTTGACGTGCTGTTCAACTGCGCCGGCTTCGTCCATGCGGGCTCGATCCTGGAGATGAAGGATTCCGATTTCGAATTTGCCCTCGATCTCAACGTCAAGGCGATGATCCGCACCATCCGGGCCGTGCTGCCCGGCATGCTGGAGCGCAAGGACGGGGCGATCATCAACATGGCCTCGGTGGCTTCCAGCATCAAGGGCGTGCCGAACCGCTTCGCCTATGGCGTCACCAAGGCCGCCGTCATAGGCCTGACCAAATCCGTCGCCGCCGATTATGTCGCCGAAGGCATCCGCTGCAACGCCATCTGCCCCGGCACGGTGGAAAGCCCATCGCTGCAGGACCGCATGCGTGCCGGCGGCGACTACGATGCGGCCCGCGCCGCCTTCATTGCCCGCCAGCCGATGGGCAGGCTCGGTTCGCCGGAGGAGATCGCAGATCTCGCCGTCTATCTCGCCGGCGCTACCTATACTTCGGGGCAGGCGATCGCCATCGACGGCGGCTGGACGATCTGACCCGGCGCATGTCGCGCAAAACTGTGCAGCGGTTTTCGATGACGGCATGGGTAAAACAAAGACCTAAAGCGCGAGGAGCGAATCGGAAAGATCGCAACGCGCTTCAGCCGATGAGGAGCCGGCAGGCTGCCGGCCGATCCGGCTATCGTATTTGGGAGGAACAATATGAGCCGCATCACCGACCTTCGCGTCTTCGATCTCCGCTTTCCTACTTCGCAAAGCCTCGACGGATCCGACGCGATGAACCCCGATCCGGACTATTCGGCCGCCTATGTCATTCTCGACACGGATGCGCCTGATCTTGCCGGCCACGGCCTGACCTTCACCATCGGCCGCGGCAACGATATTTGCTGCATGGCGATCGAAGCGATGCGCCACCTCGTGGTCGGCGTCGATCTCGACGAGGTGCTCGCCCATCCCGGCAAATTCTGGCGGCATCTGACGAGCGACAGCCAGCTGCGCTGGATCGGCCCGGAAAAGGGCGCCATTCACCTGGCGACCGGCGCGGTCGTCAACGCCGTCTGGGATCTGCTCGCCAAGCAGGCCAAAAAACCCGTCTGGCGGCTCGTCGCCGAAATGTCGCCGGAAGAAATCGCGAATATCGTCGATTACCGTTACCTCACCGACGTCCTGACGCGCGATGAAGCGATCGCTATTCTGAAGAAGGCAGAAACCGGCAAGGCGGAACGTATCGCCACTCTCGAAAAGGAGGGTTACGCCTGCTATACGACCTCGGCCGGCTGGCTCGGTTATGAGGACGAGAAACTGCGCCGCCTCTGCCGGGAGGCGATCGACGCCGGCTTCAACCATATCAAGATGAAGGTCGGCCGCGATCTGGAAGACGATATCCGCCGTCTGAGGATCGCCCGCGAAGTGATCGGTCCCTATCGTTACCTGATGATCGACGCCAACCAGGTCTGGGATGTCGGCCAGGCGATCGACTGGGTCAAGGCGCTTGCTTTCGCCAAGCCCTTCTTCATCGAGGAACCCACAAGCCCCGACGATGTCGCCGGCCACCGCAAGATCCGCCAGGCAATCAGCCCGGTGAAGGTCGCAACCGGCGAGATGTGCCAGAATCGCATCATGTTCAAGCAATTTATCGCCGAAGGCGCGATCGATATCGTCCAGATCGATTCCTGCCGCATGGGCGGGCTGAACGAGGTTCTCTCCGTCCTGCTGATCGCCGCCAAGTTCGGCCTTCCGGTCTGGCCGCATGCCGGCGGCGTCGGCCTCTGCGAATATGTGCAGCATCTGTCGATGATCGACTATGTTGCGGTATCAGGCACCAAGGAAGGCCGCGTCATCGAATATGTCGATCACCTGCACGAACATTTCCTCGACCCCTGCCGGATCGAGGACGCCGCCTATATGCCGCCGACCCTGCCGGGCTTTTCCATCGAGATGAAGCCTGCTTCGATCAACAACTATACATTTCGAGGCTGAGGAGCCAGCGCCGCCACCGGCCGAACCGATGGCGGCAGCCGGAGAAGGGATTCTCTCCTCTCAAACCAGCATCGACTGCTGGGCGGAGATACCCGCCGTCGCGCCCTGCGATATTGCCGTGGTGACCGAGGCCATGGCTGGGTTTGCAAGATCGCCGGCGGCGTAGATGCCGGGTATGCTGGTTTCGCGGCGCTCGTCGACCTTGAGTGCGATGCCCAACGGCGTATTGACCATGGCGAGGCCTAGTGATTCATGCAGGCTTGCGGATGGCTTGTTGCGCGGATGCGCGAACAGGATGTCGACGCCGGCATTGCGGCCGCTATCGAGATTGACGGTGGTGATATGGCCCCGGTGATGGGCGATCTCGATGATCCGGCCGTCGACGACAGGTATGTTGCGGCGCGCCAGATCGGCCCGGATATCGGGTGCAATGTCGTGACCATCGGCGAAGACCGTCAACGTTGCGGTCCAGTCGTGGTACAGCCTGACATAGTTGTGCGACGGCGGGCCGGACCAGACGAGGCCCCAATGCTGGTCAGCGACTTCAAAGCCATCGCAATAGGGGCAGGGCACGATGGATGTGCCCCAGCTTTCGGCAAAGCCCGGAACCTCAGGCATCTGGTCGGCAACGCCATAGCTCAGGATCAGGCGGCGCGCCCCAAGGCTTTCGCCATCGCCACTGAGGACGGAGAAATTGTCGATGGCGCCGGAGATGCTGTCGGCCCGGGCATTGACCAGCTTGACGGTGGGATAGCGGGCCAGCTGCTGCCGCGCCTCGGCCAGGATGTCCAGCGGCGGCTTGTGATCGTGGCCGAGCAAGCCATGCGAGTGGCCAGCGAAGCGGTTGCGCGGCAGGCCGGTATCGAGAACGGTGACCTTGCGGCGGGCACGGCCGAGCTGCAAGGCGCCAGCGAGACCGGCAAAGCTGCCGCCGATGATGATAACGTCATCCATGGTGATAAGCTCCGTGTTGGGGATGGAGGGGGGCGAGCTCAGCCTGGCGCGCAGGTTTGTCCGGCGATACGCATTCGATATCGTTGGGCGGCCAAAGGAAATTTGATTTGGAGGACACGATAAAATCCACTCTTGGAATTTCGGACACTACGTAGTATCGTAATTCAAGAATAAAGATACTGTCAAGGATTGGAATTGTCGTGACCGAAATTAGTCAAGTCCGGCGCGGCCGGCCCGCCAATGAGGCGCTTGGCCAAACGATTGTCGACGCGGCGAGCGAACTCTTTGCGGAATTGGGTTTTCACGCGACGACCTTGGACAAGGTCGCCCAGCGAGCCAAGATATCCAAGCTCAGCATCTACAAGCACTTCGAGAACAAGGAGGCGCTGTTCGGGGCGGCCTTTACGGCCCGCTGCCATCAGTTTTTACCACAGGCCCTTTTTGAAGGCGTCGACGGTTCGGTTGAAGATCAGCTCATGGCGGTGGGATCATCCCTGCTTCGTACGCTGTTGAGATCGGACGTGCGCAGTGTCGAAGCCATGGTCATGGCCGACGTCACGAGCCAAAAGTCGTTGAGCAAGCTCCATTACGAAGCCGGCCCCGCCCATATCATCGCCCAAATCGAGGTCCTGTTGCGTCAGTTGCACGCGAAGGCGGTTCTGAACGTGCCCGATCCTCTTCGGTCCGCCCGCTTGTTTGCCGCGCTTTTCAAAGGATCCGATCTCCTGATTATCGCACGCTTCGATGAGGCGCGAGCAGAGGACGACAACGAAATCGAAGCCTATTGCCGGTCGGCTGTCGCCATGTTCATCGCCGCGCACGGTGGCAGCGGCCAAGCGGGCGGATAACCCAGTTAAGAACGGATCAGAACAGGATATGGCATGGCAGAGAGAAATGTTTATCAGGTAGCCGACTGGAATGGCCAAAGCGGGGAGCGCTGGGTCGCTTACCAGGCCCGGCTCGATGCCATGATGGCAGTCTTCGGACAGGCCGCGATCGAAGCCGCCGCGCCCGCTACGGGCGAACGCGTGCTGGACGTCGGCTGCGGCGCGGGGGCGTCTAGTCTGGATCTGGCCGCCCGCGTCGGCGCGGGAGGCCAAGTGCTGGGCGTGGACATATCCGAACCGCTGATCGGCAGAGCGCGCGCTTTAGCGCCGCAGGACACGCCGGTCCTGTTCCAGGTGGCCGACGCCAGCAGCACCGAGTTGCCCGGGGGCGCGTTCGACATCCTGTTCTCGCGCTTCGGAGTGATGTTCTTTGACGATCCGACAGGGGCGTTCGCGCATATGCGCCGTGCGCTCAAGCCGGGCGGGCGGGTCGCTTTCGTCTGCTGGCGCGGCATGGCCGAGAACGATTGGGTGCGCTTGCCGATGGGCGCGATCAAGGGCATCCTCCCGCCGATGGCGCCGCCCGATCCCGAAGTGCCCGGCCCGTTCTCGTTTGGCGACCGGGGGCGGGTGGCGCGTATCCTGACGGCGGCTGGCTTCACCGATATCGCTATCGCGCCCTTCGATGCTTCCATCCCGTTCGGCGAGGGCGGGACGCGGCGATCGACGACGCGGTGAAGATGACACTCGAGGTCGGCCCGCTGTCGCGCGCGCTCGCTGATCAGTCAGACGACATCCGCGCCCGCGCCTCGGCCGCGGTTCGTGCCGCCTTCGCGGACCGCCCCGGCGAGCGGTCGATAATGATCGACGGCGCGGCGTGGATCGTCACGGCGCGCAATCCGGCAAGCTGACACGGATTAGCAGAGGTAGACGCCCCCCGTGGAGCGGGGCGTCTTTGGCCGGTCAGCGGGACCGGATGAGGGCGTATTCGCCGGCAATCTCGGTCTCGGACGTGAACGCCAATCGTCGCTTTCACTCATGGGGCAACCACTTGGCGCGATGACAGGGAGGATGGCCTTTGCCGGCTATCCTCTTTCGGCGCTCGCCGCCATATGAGAGAGTTCGTCCCAGAGGCTTTCGGCGAAGCTGCGCAGGACCGTGAGTTCGAAGCTGTCATCGCCGGTGCGGGCGATCTGCACGGAGATATGGCCGACCATCGTCATCGCCGAACTGCCTCTCGCAAAAACGGCGGGATCGAGATCGACGGCAGTGCCCTTTGATAGAAGCACGCGCGAAGACGGGCCGGAGATTCCGATGCGGACGCGCCCGTGGCTCTGGTCCGTGACGAAGGCTTTACCGGCAAGTGCTGCCGCAAGAGCGTCAAGACCGGCCAGCGCAAGCGGTTCGTCGCCGGCGACGAACCATTGGCGGAAGCCGGCCTGACGGATCGAACTCTTGACAAGGCCTACTTTTGCCAGTTCGCCGGCAAGTGCGGCCGGCTCGATCGCGCCGAGCACGTGCAGCAGATGGCCTTCCGGCAAGGCTTCCAGCCGGAGGCCGGATCCTGCCATGCCGCTATATCTGGCGCCGGCGAGAACCGGCCGGTGCAGGGGAAGATCAGGCATGGAGCTTCTCGTTTTCAGGGTCGACAAAGACGGGATGGCAGAGCACCGCCTCGATGTATTCATTGTGCAGCCCGTTCCAGACTGTCACCTTCTCCCCGACGCGCTCCGGCCCGCGCTTGACGAGCGCCAGGCCGATCTTATGGCCGAGCGTCGGCGAAAAGGCGCTTGACGTGACGTAGCCCTGATCGTTTTCGAGCGTCGCCGCAGCGCCCTCGGCAAGAATATGCGAACCGGTGCGGAAGGTGCTTGCCGGATTGAGCGGCTTGACGCCGATCAGACGCGGACGCTCGGGATCTTGCAGGCCCTCACGGGCGAGCATCGCCATGCCGATGAAATCCGGCTTGGTGGAGGAAACCATGCGGCCGAAACCGAGATCGCCTGGGGTGACCGTGCCGTTAATCTCGGCATGGGTGACGTGGCCCTTTTCGATGCGCAAGACGCCGAGCGCTTCGGCGCCATAGGCGCAGATGCCGTGTTCTTCCCCGGCTGCCATGATGGCGTCGGCAACGCTCTCGCCGTAGCCGGCCGGCACGGCAAGCTCGTAGGCGAGTTCGCCGGAGAAGGAGATGCGGAAGAGCCGGCCTTCGAGATGGCCGTCGAACAGCGAAACCTTGCGGGCGCTCATGAAGGGGAAGGCCGCGTCGGAGATGTCCTCATCGACGATCTCGGCGAGGATGGTGCGGGACTTCGGCCCGGCAACGGCCATCTGCGCCCATTGATCGGTCGAGGAGGCGAAGCAGACGTCGAGCTCCGGCCAGAGCGCCTGGGCGCAGAATTCGAGATGGGTCAGCACGCCGGCGGCAAGCGCCGTCGTCGTCGTCATGAAGAAATGCTCGTCGCTGAAGCGGCTGGTGGTGCCGTCGTCATAGATGAAGCCGTCCTCGCGCAGCATGATGCCGTAGCGCGCCTTGCCGACGGCAAGCTTGGCAAAGCCGTTGCAATAGACCCGGTCGAGGAAGGCCGCGGCGTCGCGGCCGAAGATTTCGATCTTGCCGAGGGTCGAGACGTCGCAGAGACCGGCATTTTTCCGGATGTTCAGCACTTCGCGGTCGACGCTTTCGCGCCACGTCATTTCGCCGGCGCGCGGGAACCACGCGGAGCGATACCAGAGGCCGGTTTCGACGAAGACCGCGCCATTCTTTTTCGCCCAGCCGTGCAACGGCGATTTGTGCGCCGGCTGGAAATCTTTGCCGCGCGACGGCCCGGTCAGAGCGCCGAAAGAGACCGGCGTATAGAAAGGCCGGAAGGTCGTCGTTCCCACTTCGGCGGGCGAAACGCCGCGTGCCTCGGCAAGGATGCCGATGGCGTTGATGTTGGAAAGCTTGCCCTGGTCGGTCGCCATGCCGCTGGTGGTATAACGCTTGGCAAGCTCGACATGGCCGTAACCTTCGCGAACGGCAAGGCCAAGGTCCTTGAGATGCACGTCGTTCTGGTAATCGACGAAAGCCTTGCCCTTCGACCCTTTGACCGACCAGAGCGGCTTCGTGCGCTGAGCCGTCTCGGTGGCTGAGGCAAAGGCCGGTTCCGCTGCAAAGCCGATTGCCTTCAATGCGGCGGCAGCCTTTTCCGCGCCATCGCCGAGGCAGGCTGCAATCTGCGCGAGGCCGGCAGCCGAGCCGGCAACGGCAAGACCATCCTGCGCAGCCGGCGCCAGAAACGCCGCGGCCTCGTGCGACCATTGGGGTTTACCGCCGCGATGGCAGGCAAGATGGATGATCGGGCTCCAGCCCCCCGACATGGCAAGTGCATCGGCTTCGATGCGGCGAATGCCGTCTTCGCTCTGGATGTTGACGCCACGCAGGCGCTTGCCGCCGAACGCATCGATCACCCGGGCGCCCGTCAGCACCTGGGCGCGGCCCTGCCAGCTTTCGGCCGTCTCCGCCCGGCTGTCGACGATCGCCGCAACGGCGAGGCCGGCGGCTTCGAGGTCGGCGGCGGTGCGGTAACCGGCATCGTTGGTGGTGAAGATCACCGTACTTGTGCCCGGCGCCACCGCCTGCCGGTTGAGATAGCTGCGCATGGCGCCCGCCATCATCACGCCGGGAATATCGTTGCCGCCGAAGACGAGCGGCCGCTCCTCGGCTCCTGTCGCCAGGATCGCCTGGCGCGCGACGATGCGCCACAAGCGTTCGACCGGGCGGGCCGGATCGGGCAGCGCCATATGCTTCTGCACACGTTCGACGGCGCCGAAGACATTGTCGTCGTACCAGCCGAAGACGGTCGTGCGCGGCAGGCGGCGGACATTTTCCAGCCCCTCGAGTTCGGTCAGCAGCTCGCCGACGAAGGTGTCGGCCGGCTTGCCCTCGATCGTGCCGCTCTCGGACAGCAGGCTGCCCCCGAGTTCGGCGCCTTCGTCGGCGAGGATGACGCGGGCGCCGGCGCGGCCGGCGGTGAGCGCCGCGGCAAGGCCGGCGGAGCCGGCGCCGATCACCAGCAGGTCGCAATGCGCCCAGCATTTCTCGTAAATATCGGGATCAGCCTCATAGCCGGCTCTGCCGAGGCCCGCCGCCTTGCGGATCACCGGCTCGTAGAGTTTTTCCCAGAACGCCGCAGGCCACATGAAGGTCTTGTAGTAGAAACCGGCGCCGAGGAAGGGCGAGAGCAGGCCGTTGACGGCGCCGATATCGAAGTCGAGCGAGGGCCAGCGGTTCTGGCTTTTTGCCGTCAGCCCCTCGTAGAGCTCGATCATGGTCGCGCGCGTATTCGGTTCGGTGCGCCCGCCGCTGCCTGTCGTCACCAGCGCGTTCGGTTCGGCCGCACCCGCCGTCAGGATGCCGCGTGGGCGGTGATATTTGAAGCTGCGGCCGACGAACTGGATGCCATTGGCAAGCAGCGCGGAGGCGAGCGTATCGCCCGGATGGCCTTCCAGCGCATTGCCGTCGAAACTGAAGCCGAGTGTCATGGCGCGGTCGATGCGACCGCCGGAGGAAAGACGGAAGCTCGTCATGCCGGTTCTCCGCCGAGCTTTGAAAGGGCGGCATCCCTGACGCGATGGACCTTATGGGTGGCGGTATCGCGTTCGACGATCAGCCAGCGGCGGCAACCGGCGGAATGGTGCCAATATTCGCTGTGGCGGCCGCGCGGATTGTCGCGCAGATAGACATATTTGAACCAGGCATCCGCACCGGCATCCGGCGCCGGCCTGACAAGGCTCGCATCGCCGCGGATCGAGAATTCCTCCTTCGGCCGGGCGCCGCAATGAGGACAGGAAATCAGGCTCGCCATGTTGAGTGTCCTCAGTGCAGATTGGGCTGGGCGCCGACGCCCTTTTCGTCGATCGGATAGCCGCGGGCGAAACGGTCGAGCCGGAAGGCGCGGGCCGTCTGATGCGGCGTGTTGCGGGCGATCAGATGGGCGTAGCAGAAGCCGGAGGCGGGCGTTGCTTTGAAGCCGCCGTAACACCAGCCGGCGTTGAGATAGAGATTGTCGATATGGGTGCGGTCGATGATCGGCGAGCCGTCCATGCTCATGTCCATGACCCCGCCCCAGGAACGCAGGAAACGCACCCGCGACAGCGAAGGGATCATCGCCACGCCAGCTTCGGCGACATGCTCGACGGTCGCCAGATTGCCGCGCTGGGCATAGGAATTATAGCCGTCGATATCGCCACCGAAGACAAGGCCGCCCTTGTCCGATTGGGACACATAAAAATGTCCGGCGCCGAAGGTGACGACATTATCAATGAAGGGTTTCAGCCCTTCGGAGACGAAGGCCTGCAGCACATGGCTGTCGATCGGCAGGCGAAGGCCGGCCATATCGGCAACGGTGGTGGAATTGCCGGCCGCCGCCAGCGCCAGCTTGCCGCAGCCGATGAAGCCCCTGCTGGTCTCGACGCCGGTGACCTGACCGTTTTCAGTGCGGATGCCGGTGACCTCGCACTGGGTGATGATGTCGACGCCGCGGCTGTCGGCGCCGCGCGCATAACCCCAGGCGACGGCATCGTGGCGCACCGTGCCGCCGCGCGGGTGGAACAACCCGCCCATGACGGGGAAACGCGCATTGTCGAAATCGAGGAAGGGCAGCCTCTTACGCACCGCCTGCCGGTCGAGAAGCTCGGCGTCGACGCCGTGCAGCCGCATGGCGTTGCCGCGGCGCGTATAGGCGTCGCGCTGCGCATCGGAATGGAAGAGGTTGAGCACGCCGCGCTGGGAGACCATGGCATTGAAGTTGAAGTCCTGCTCCAACCCTTCCCAGAGCTTCATCGACAGTTCGTAGAAGGGATTATTGCCGGCAAGCAGGTAGTTTGAGCGGATGATCGTGGTGTTCCGGCCGATATTGCCGGAGCCAAGATAGCCCTTTTCGAGCACGGCGACATTGGTGACGCCGAATTCCTTGGCGAGGTAATAGGCAGTGGCAAGGCCATGCCCGCCACCGCCGACGATGACGACATCGTAATGCGGCTTCGGCGCCGGGTCACGCCAGGCGGGCGTCCAGGCTTTGTTGCCGCGAAGGCCGTTGAGGAAAATCGAAAGAGCGGAATAGCGCATGGGTCAATCCGAAAAGAACGGGCGCATGATGCCAGAAAGGCCGGGATCGACTTGCGCGATAGGGACTTGAATGGTTAGAAAAGAGACATGTCCTCCTCCGATAATCGAAACGTTCAGGAGATCGGTTTCATCCTGATCCCGGGATTCGCGCTGATGTCCTATGCCTCGGCGACCGAGCCGTTACGCGCGGCAAACCTTCTGGCTGGCCGCGAGATCTATCGTCTGTCGATCTTCTCCCCGGATGGCGCGCCGGCGCTCTCTTCCTCGGGCGTCAGTGTGCCCGCCGAACCTCTTCCTGCCCGGGGCTCCGGGCCCGGCACCGCCTTCGTCTGCGCCGGCGGCTCGCCGCGGGACTGGCGTTATCCCGGCGTGCTTGCCTGCCTCAGGCAGCTATCACGCGAGGGTGTGCGGATCGGCGGCATTTCCGGTGGTCCCTATCTGATGGCGGCCGCCGGTCTGCTTGAGGGCCGCGACTTCACCATCCACTGGGAGCATGCGGCCGCCCTTCTCGAGGCCTTCCCGGATCTCACACCGCGCCAGGCGCGCTTCATGATCGACGGCAACCGCATCACCTGCGGCGGCGGCATCGCCCCGCTCGACATGATGCATGTGCTGATCGCCGAACGGATGGGACCGGATTTTGCCCGCCGCGTCAGCGACTGGTATCTTCACACGGAGGTCAACGAGCCGGCAGCCCCGCAGCGCGCCTCGCTTGCCGAACGCTACGGCGTCCACCACCCCGGCCTGCTCACTGTTCTCGAGCGGATGGAAGAGACGATCGAGATGCCGCTCGACCGCGCCGCCATGGCGCGTATCGCCGGTGTCACTCCCCGTCACCTTGATCGGCTTTTTTCAGGCCAGCTCGGCACGACCTTTCTCGACCAATATCATAGGATCAGGCTTCAGCATGCCCATCGCCTGCTGAAGCAGAGCCCGCTTTCCATCTCGGAAATCGCGGTCGCCACTGGGTTTTCCAGTTTGAGCCATTTTTCCCGCATGTTCCGCACCGCCTATGGCATGGCTCCCAGTGAGGCGCGGCGGGATTGAGTTTTCTTCAAGGTTGAGGATATTTCACTACCACGATAGGATTGCCTTCATACAAAAGAGAAGGCGGCAGCGGAAAAACGATGAAATCCAACCATGAAGCGGAAAAGCAACCGGAACCGGCGCATGGCGGACGCGCTCCTTTTTCGCAGGATCCGCACGCTGTCCGGGAACCGAAAGAGAACAACCTCGAAATGGCGATCGGCCATGAGGTGCGGGCCTACCGCAAGAAACTCGGCATCACGGTCACTGATCTCGCGGCCGCCACCGGCATTTCGCTCGGCATGCTCTCGAAGATCGAGAACGGCAACATCTCGCCTTCGCTGACGACCCTGCAATCGCTGTCGCGGGCGCTCGGCGTTCCGCTGACGGCCTTTTTTCGCCGCTACGAAGAGCCGCGCAATGCCGTCTTCGTCAAGGCGGGGCAGGGCGTCGAGCTGGAACGGCGCGGCACGCGGGCCGGCCACCAATATAACCTGCTCGGCCATATCGACAACAACACCAGCGGCGTCATCGTCGAGCCCTACCTGATCACACTGACGGCCGATTCGGATGTTTTCCCGACCTTCCAGCATGAGGGCATGGAGTTTCTATACATGCTCGAAGGCGAGGTCATCTACCGCCACGGCGACCAGCTTTTCCAGATGCAGCCGGGCGACAGCCTGTTCTTCGACGCCGATGCGCCGCATGGGCCGGAGCAACTGGTAAAACTGCCCAGCAGGTACCTCTCGATCATCAGCTATCCCCAGCAGAATTCGCGTGGCTGACTTGCCTCAGAAGAAAAGTTTATTCCTGCCAGTTGAAGTCCTCAGGCAGACCTGCTAGTCCTTTCTCAACATGAAAGGAGGCACAGGCTATGTGCGGCATTGTTGGATTGTTCCTCAAGGACAAGAGCCTTGAGCCTCAGCTGGGAAACCTGCTCTCGGATATGCTGATCACCATGACCGATCGCGGACCGGACTCGGCCGGTATCGCGATCTATGGCGGCTCCGCAGAGGGCAAGGCGAAAATCACTATCCAGTCCAGCAATCCAGAGGCGGACTTTGAAGGCCTCGCCGTTGATCTCGAGAAAGCCGGCATCAAGGCCCATGTGTGGATCAAGAGCACGCATGCGGTCATTGAGCTTGATGCCTCCAAGCTTGGAGCAGTACGCGAGGCGCTCGAACGGATCCGCCCGGCTGTCCGCCTCATGGGCTCCGGCGAAAGCGTCGAAATCTACAAGGAAATCGGCCTTCCAAAGGACGTCGTGAAACGGTTCGACGTCCGTGCCATGAGCGGCACCCACGGCATCGGCCATACCCGCATGGCGACGGAATCCGCGGTCACCACGCTCGGCGCCCATCCGTTCTCGACCGGCGTCGACCAATGCCTGGTGCACAACGGCTCGCTGTCCAACCACAACAATCTGCGCCGCCAACTCATCCGCGAAGGCATGACCTTCGAAACGCAGAACGATTCCGAAGTCGCCGCCGCCTATCTGACTGCCGAAATGGCCAAGGGTAAAGATCTCGGCGAGGCGCTGACCGGCGCCCTCGACGATCTCGACGGTTTCTTCACCTTCGTCGTCGGCACCAAGTCCGGCTTCGGCGTGGTGCGCGACCCGATCGCCTGCAAGCCCGCCGTCATGGCCGAGACCGACCAATATGTCGCCTTCGGCTCGGAATACCGCGCGCTGGTCAACCTTCCCGGCATCGAGAATGCCCGTGTCTGGGAGCCGGAGCCGGCGACCGTTTATTTCTGGGATCACGACAAGGCCGCCTGAGGGGCGCCTGACAGCAGGAGGCGGCTGAAACCGTCTCCCAGACAAACGAGGATTCCAACGAGGATTCAATGCCCATATTCGACCTTTCCAACACCCCGCTTCGCGAGTTGAACAGCGCGCTGCACGCCCTTTCCGAAGGCGCTAACGACACTGAATTCGAAGTCATCAACCCGCGCGGCAGCCATGCCGTCGCCGTCGGCATCGATCGCCCCGTCACGGTCGCCGTCAGAGGATCGGTCGGGTATTACTGCGCCGGCATGAATGACGGCGGGAGGGTTACGGTTCATGGGTCCGCTGGTCCGGGCGTTGCCGAAAACATGATGTCCGGCACCGTCGTCATCGAAGGCGACGCCAGCCAGTATGCCGGCGCCACCGGCCGGGGCGGCCTGCTCGTCATCAAGGGCAACGCGGCGTCGCGCTGCGGCATTTCGATGAAGGGCATCGACATCGTCGTTCACGGCAGCATCGGCCATATGTCGGCTTTCATGGGCCAGTCCGGCCATCTCGTCGTGCTCGGCGACGCCGGCGATGCGCTGGGGGATTCGCTCTACGAAGCCAAGCTGTTCGTCCGCGGTGAGGTGAAGAGCCTCGGCTCCGATTGCATCGAGAAAGAGATGCGGCCGGAGCATCTGGACAAGCTTGCCGAGTTGCTCAAGCAGGCAGGGGTGACGGACGTCAGGGCCGAAGAATTCAAGCGCTACGGCTCGGCCCGCAAGCTCTACAATTTCAACATCGACAACGCCGACGCGTATTGAGGCGAGGGACACTCATGAGCTATCACAACCCCTATACCCCGCCACGCAAGTCCGCGACCTTCGACGACTATACGCTCGCCGAAATCCGCCGCGCGGCGGCGACCGGGATCTATGACATCCGCGGCGCCGGCACCAAGCGCAAGGTTCCGCATTTCGACGACCTCTTGTTTCTCGGCGCTTCGATCTCGCGCTATCCGCTCGAAGGCTATCGCGAGAAGTGCGACACGACGGTGGTGCTCGGCTCGCGTTTCGCCAAGAAGCCGATCACGCTCAAGACGCCGATCACCATTGCCGGCATGAGCTTCGGCGCGCTTTCCGGCAATGCCAAGGAAGCGCTCGGCCGCGGCGCGACGATATCAGGCACCTCGACCACGACAGGCGACGGCGGCATGACGGACGAGGAGCGCGGCCATTCGCAGACGCTGGTCTACCAATATCTGCCGTCGCGCTACGGCATGAACCCGAAGGACCTGCGCCGCGCCGACGCAATCGAAGTCGTGGTCGGCCAGGGCGCCAAGCCCGGCGGCGGCGGCATGCTGCTCGGCCAGAAAATCTCCGACCGCGTCGCCGATATGCGCAACCTGCCGAAGGGTATCGACCAGCGCTCGGCCTGCCGCCATCCCGACTGGACCGGCCCCGACGATCTTGAAATCAAGATCATGGAGCTGCGCGAGATCACCGATTGGGAAAAGCCGATCTACGTCAAGATCGGCGGCGCGCGTCCCTATTACGATACCGCCCTTGCCGTGAAGGCCGGCGCCGACGTCGTCGTGCTCGACGGCATGCAGGGCGGCACCGCGGCCACCCAGGACGTCTTCATCGAGAATGTCGGCATGCCGACACTTGCCTGCATTCGCCCGGCCGTCCAAGCGCTGCAGGAACTCGGCATGCATCGGAAGGTGCAGCTGATCGTTTCGGGCGGCATCCGTTCCGGCGCCGACGTCGCCAAGGCGCTGGCGCTCGGCGCCGATGCAGTCGCGATCGGCACGGCGGCACTTGTCGCCATCGGCGACAACGATCCGCACTGGGAAGAGGAATATCAGAAACTCGGCACGACAGCCGGCGCCTATGACGACTGGCATGAAGGCAAGGATCCGGCCGGGATCACCACCCAGGATCCGGAGCTCGCAAAGCGCCTCGACCCGGTTGCGGCCGGCCGCCGCCTTGCCAACTACCTCAAGGTGATGACGCTCGAGGCGCAGACGATCGCGCGGGCCTGCGGCAAGAACCATCTGCACAACCTCGAGCCGGAAGACCTCGTCGCACTGACGATCGAGGCATCGGCCATGGCGCAAGTGCCGCTGGCCGGCACCAACTGGATCCCCGGCAAAGGGGGCTTTTGATTTCTACCGGCCGGGCAACGTCCCGGCCGTTCCATATCCATAACCAAGGTGTCTCCAGGAAATCCAAAGGGGAACGAGAATGACACTGGACCTTGCTGCTTTTGCCAGAGACAAGGGCATCAAATATTTCATGATCAGCTACACCGACCTGTTCGGCGGCCAACGCGCCAAGCTAGTCCCCGCCGAAGCCATTGCAGATATGCAGAAAGATGGCGCCGGCTTTGCAGGTTTTGCAACGTGGCTCGATCTGACGCCGGCCCATCCGGATTTGTTTGCGGTTCCCGATCCTTTGTCAGTCATCCAATTGCCCTGGAAGAAAGACGTCGCATGGGTCGCCGCCGACTGCGTCATGGACGATCGGCCTGTCGAACAGGCGCCGCGTGTGGTGCTGAAAAGACTGGTGGCTGAAGCTGCGAAGGAAGGGCTCCGGGTGAAGACCGGCGTGGAGCCCGAATTCTTTCTCATCTCTTCTGATGGTTCGGTGATTTCAGACCAGTTCGATACCGCCGAGAAGCCTTGCTACGACCAGCAGGCCGTGATGCGTCGGTATGATGTGATCGCCGAGATCTGCGACTACATGCTGGAGCTCGGCTGGAAGCCCTATCAGAACGATCACGAGGATGCGAACGGCCAGTTCGAGATGAACTGGGAATATGACGATGTCCTGAAGACTGCGGATAAGCACTCTTTCTTCAAGTTCATGGTCAAGTCGGTCGCCGAAAAGCACGGCCTTCGCGCTACCTTCATGCCGAAGCCCTTCAAGGGCCTGACCGGAAACGGTTGCCATGCGCACATCTCGGTCTGGGACGTCGACGGCAGGGTAAACGCCTTCGCGGACAGGGAAATGGCTTTTGGGCTCTCGGCTCAGGGGAAAACCTTTCTCGGCGGCATCATGAAGCACGCCTCCGCGCTGGCCGCGATCACCAATCCAACGGTCAATTCCTACAAGCGCATCAACGCGCCGCGCACCACATCGGGCGCCACCTGGTCGCCAAACACCGTGACGTGGACGGGCAACAACCGCACTCATATGGTGCGCGTGCCGGGGCCGGGACGGTTCGAGCTACGCCTGCCGGACGGCGCGGTCAATCCATACCTCTTGCAGGCGATCATCATCGCGGCCGGCCTCGATGGCATCCGCAGCCAGGCAGACCCCGGCCAGCACTACGATATCGATATGTATGCCGAGGGGCACTTGGTGGAGGACGCGCCGCGCCTGCCGCTCAACCTGCTGGATGCGCTGCGCGCCTTTGATGCCGACGAAGGCTTGAAGGCGGCAATCGGGGCTGAGTTTTCCTCCGCCTATCTCAAGCTCAAGCACCTGGAATGGAATGCCTACTGCTCGCATTTCACCCAGTGGGAACGCGATAGCACGCTCGATATCTGAGCAGCCGGACCGATGTCTTCGCCATGCCGGGTTGGAAAGCTCGGCATGACCGGACTCTTGCACCTGAAAGGGCGAAGGAAGAGACAGCATGAAGAGCCTCGTACTTACGGTATCCTGCAAATCGACGCGCGGCATCGTTGCGGCGATTTCGAGCTATCTGGCCGAGAAGGGCTGCAACATCGTCGACAGCTCGCAGTTCGACGATCTCGATACCGGCAAGTTCTTCATGCGCGTCAGCTTCATTTCGGAAGAAGGTCTGTCCGGCCCCGAGATCAGCGCCGATTTTTCCGCCGTCGCCGCACCCTTCGAGATGGACTATGATTTCCACGACAGCGAAAGCCGCATGAAGGTGCTGCTGATGGTGTCGCGCTTCGGCCATTGTCTCAACGACCTGCTCTACCGCTGGAAGATCGGCGCGCTGCCGATCGAGATCGTCGGCGTCGTCTCCAACCATTTCGATTACCAGAAGGTCGTCGTCAATCACGACATCCCCTTCCACCACATCAAGGTGACCAAGGAGAACAAGCCGCAGGCCGAAGCCCAGCTGGTCGAGCTCGTCAACCAGACCGGCACCGAGCTGATCGTGCTGGCCCGCTACATGCAGGTTCTCTCCGACCAGCTCTGCAAGCAGATGTCGGGCAAGATCATCAACATCCACCATTCCTTCCTGCCCTCCTTCAAGGGCGCCAACCCTTACAAGCAGGCCTATGAGCGCGGCGTCAAACTGATCGGCGCGACCGCCCATTACGTCACCGCCGACCTCGACGAAGGCCCGATCATCGAGCAGGACACGGCCCGCATCACCCACGCCCAGAGTGCCGACGACTATGTCTCGATCGGCCGCGACGTCGAAAGCCAGGTGCTGGCGCGGGCCATTCACGCCCATATCCATCACCGCACCTTCATCAACGGCAACCGAACCGTCGTCTTCCCGGCAAGCCCCGGAAGCTACGCCTCCGAACGCATGGGGTGAGAGATGGCCGAGGTCATCGACGGCAAGAACGTAGCTGCATCAGTCATTCAGACGGTCAAGAGTGCGACGGCGGCGCTGGAAAAGGTAAGCGGCGTCACCACCGGCCTGGCCGTCATCATCGTCGGCGACGATCCGGCAAGCCACGCCTATGTCGGCTCCAAGGGCCGCATGGCCAAGGAATGCGGTTTCAAGTCCGTCCAGCACACGCTGCCGGCCGAGACCAGGCAGGAGGAGCTGGCAGCGCTCGTATCCGACCATCCACGGCATCCTGGTGCAGCTGCCCCTGCCGAAGCCGCTCGCCAGCGAGCCGATCATCCAGTCGATCCTGCCGGAAAAGGATGTCGATGGCTTGAGCGTCGTCAACGCCGGCAAGCTCGCCACCGGCGACCTGAAGACCGGACTGGTCTCCTGCACGCCGGCCGGCGCAATGGTCTTCGTCCGCCGCACCCATGGCGAGGATCTCTCGGGCCTCAATGCCGTCGTCATCGGCCGCTCCAACCTGTTCGGCAAGCCGATGGCGCAATTGTTGCTCAACGCCAA
Source organism: Rhizobium mulingense (assembly GCF_029194105.1). Classification (NCBI taxonomy): domain Bacteria; kingdom Pseudomonadati; phylum Pseudomonadota; class Alphaproteobacteria; order Hyphomicrobiales; family Rhizobiaceae; genus Rhizobium; species Rhizobium mulingense. The sequence goes on from NZ_JARFVE010000012.1 coordinate 186,530, forward strand.
TGCGACGGTGACAATGGCCCATTCGAGAACCAAGAACCTCGCCGAGGTCTGCCGCAATGCCGATATTCTGGTGACCGCCGTCGGCCGGCCGGAGATGGTCAAGGCCGATTGGGTCAAGCCGGGTGCGACGGTCATCGATGTCGGCATTAACCGCATACCGGCTCCTGAGAAGGGCGTGGGCAAGACCCGGCTGGTCGGCGACGTCGCCTTCGCCGAGGTCTCCAAGGTTGCCAGCACCATCACCCCGGTTCCCGGCGGGGTCGGGCCGACGACCATCGCCATGCTGATGGCCAATACGGTCATCGCCGCCCACCGGGCCGTAGGGCAGACGCCGCCGAAGTTTTGAGTGGAATGCCGCCTGGCGGGCTTGCCATGGCGCGAAAGATTTATATAGTCAGGAAATAAATATTCCGTAGAGGAAATAAGAGGGAACGGAAATGGCTCTATCATGGCGTTTCTCCGCCTTGGCGGATCGGCATCGCGCTCTGGGATCGAAGCTCGAAGACTGGAGCGGCATGGGAACCGCTTGGACCTACGAGAAGGACATGTCGGAAGAGCATGTCGCGGTCCGCACCAAGGCCGGCATCATGGACGTCTCGGGGCTGAAGAAGGTGCACCTGGTCGGCCCGCACGCCATCGCCGTCCTCGACTACATCACCACCCGCGACCTGACGAAGATCTATCCCGGCCGCTCGGTCTACGCGACCATGCTGAACGACCGCGGCCAGTTCACCGACGATTGCATCGTCTATCGCACCGGCCCGAATTCCTGGATGCTCGTGCATGGCTCCGGCTCCGGCCACGAGGAAGTCGTCAAACAGGCGGCGGGCCGCAATTGCGCGGTGCTCTTCGACGACGACCTGCACGACCTGTCGCTGCAGGGTCCGCTGGCGGTCGATTACCTCGCCAAATATGTGCCCGGCATCCGCGACCTCAAATATTTCCACCACATGCAGACGACGCTGTTCGGCGCGCCCGTGATGATCTCGCGCACCGGCTATACCGGCGAGCGCGGCTACGAGATCTTCGTGCGCGGCCAGGACGCCGTTATGGTCTGGGACAGGATCGTCTGGGAAGGCAAGGAGATGGGCATCATCCCCTGCTGCTTCTCGGTCCTCGACATGCTGCGCGTCGAAAGCTACCTTCTGTTCTACCCCTACGACAATTCGCAAATGTATCCCTTCGCCGATCAGCCGCCCGGCGACAGTCTCTGGGAACTCGGCCTCGACTTCACCGTCAGCCCCGGCAAGACGGGCTTCCGCGGCGCCGAGGAACATGCCCGTCTCAAGGGCAAGGAGCGCTTCAAGATCTTCGGCATGCTGATCGACGCCGACCGACCGGCCAATCTCGGCGACGAGGTCTTTGCCGGCGACAAGAAGGTCGGAGTCATCACCTGCCCGAGCTATTCCTCACTGACGAGGAAATCCATGGCGATCGCCCGCCTCGATGTTGACAAGGCGGTGCACGGGACAAAACTCGAAGTCCGCGGCAAGATCGTCAAGGCAGCCGCCACCGCCCATACGCTTCCCTTCGACGATCCGGAAAAGAAGAAGCGGACGGCCGTAGGTTAAGGAGCACGCCAATGCTCGTCGCGGGCATCAAGAGCCGACCAGTCTATAAGGGCCTGACCATCCAGCCGCGCGCCCGGCGGCACATTTTCGCACTCGAAGGGGAGGGCGCCAAGGCTCTCCTCGATCAGCAGCCGGCGCTTGACGAAACGGCTCTTTCCCGCAGCGAGATCCTCTATGTCGCCCGCGGTTCTCAAGGGTCCGGCCTCGACGAGACGCTGCGCCGGCTCGGCGCCGACATGTTCTTCACGGCGCCGACGATCGCAACGCTGCTCTTCCGGTTGAAGGGATCCCTCGCCACGGCCCATATGGGCACTCGGCTTTATATCTCCGGCACGGAGGGCTTCATCGGCCAGGCGATGCTCGTGGCGCTTGACTACGGCATGGACCACCCCTCCATCATCACCGAGCATCGCGGCTCGCTGGCCAGGCGGGTGCAATGCGTCCATTGCAAGGGCATCACGGACGACGTCACCACCAGCCCCTTCGCCTGCAGCCATTGCGGGCTGACGCTTCTCGTCCGCGATCACTATTCGCGGCGACTCGCCGCATTCCAGGGCGTCAACATCGACGCGGAAGAGCCCGGCAGCGCGCCTCAGCCAAAGGAGTTGTTCCTTTGAGCGGCGGCACTGAAATTCCCGTGCGCGTAGCGCGGATCACCCCGATCGCTGAGCGCGTCAAGCGTTTCCGCTTCGAGCGTTTGGATGGCGGGCCGATGCCCTATTTTTCCGGCGGCGCCCATATTGTCGTCTCGATGAACGATTGCGGCCATATGCGCCGCAACGCCTATTCGCTGATGTCTCCCCCGCACGACTGCGCGGCCTACGAAATCAGCGTGCTGCATGTCGAGGATTCGCGCGGCGGCTCCACCTTCATGCATGAGAAGGTCAGCGAAGGCGACGAGCTGAAGGTCAGCTATCCCGTCAACCTCTTCCAGCCCGACTGGCGCGGGCGCAAGCATCTTCTGATCGCCGGCGGCATTGGCATTACCCCTTTCATTGCGATGATGGAGCAGTTTTCCCGCGAGGGCGCCGCCTTCGAGCTGCATTATGCCATCCGAACGCGCGACCGCGGCGCCTACTGGCGGGAACTCCTGGAGCGCTACGGTCCGCATCGCATCAAGCTCTATTGCGACGCCGAAGGCGGCGCCATCCCGCTGACACGCCTGCTCGACTGCCAGCCGCTCGGCACGCATCTTTATGTCTGCGGCCCCTCCGGCATGATCGACGGCGTGATGAATGCGGGGCTCGATGCCGGCTGGCCGGAGCAGAACCTGCATTCGGAACGGTTTCTTTCCTCTCTGCCCGGGAAGCCATTCACGATTGAGCTTCTACGCTCCGGCAAGACCGTGAAGGTCGGCCATCACGAAAGCATGCTGGAGGCGATCGAGGCGGCCGGCGTCGACGCCCCCTTCCTCTGTCGCGGCGGCGCCTGCGGTCAATGCGAAACGGCGGTCGCCGTCTGCGAGGGCAAACTGCTGCACAACGACGTCTATCTGACAAGCGAAGAAAAGGCATCCGGCAGCAAGGTGATGATCTGTGTTTCCCGCTTCGAGGGAAACACGCTGCATCTTGATCTCTGACGGCATCGAAAAAGGAGACCGGACATGGCAATCGCCTTCAAGCAAGAAACATTCCGGGACGATTTCAGCTACCGGAACAGCCCTGGGAATATCCGTCGTTTCCCGTTTCCCTTCGACCGCGACGAATACATGTATTCGGTCAACATGGAACCGCATGTGCGCGGCCGGGCGGGAACCGTCTACGAAAACCTGATCGATGTCGACGAGCATTACGTCGCCGAGATGCAGGATCGGGCCCTGGTGCTGAAGGAAGATCCGCTGCGCTACCAGGCGCTGCCGCACATGATGAGCGCGCAATGGGATACGCTCGAGCTTTTGATGGAAGAGCAAGCGGCGGGCTACCCCGACCATTTCACGCTGATCCGCAACGGCGACCAGTGGCGCTGGATCAACCGGCCGCTCGGCGTCGACGACAGCTTCACCTTCGGCGATACCTCGACGCTGCCCTATGAGCCCTTCGAATATATCACCCGCCAGGCCCAGGGCGATTTCTGCATCGTCGATCAGCGCGACGGCAATCTGTGGATGGATGCCGGCATGGTGACAACACAGGCCGACTGGTCGCTCGATTTCGACATCGGCATGAACTTCATGGAATGGCACGGGCCGGTGCCGCTGGCCCATCAGATCGGCATCTTCGACCGGGCGCTGAAATTCCTTCTGAACCTGCAGCAGGGCAAGCCGACACGGCGCTTCAACTGGACGATGACGATCAATCCGCGGCTCGACACCAGCCCGGAGAATTATCACAAATGGGGGCCCGACCGCACGACGGTGACGCCGGAGAATGTCGGCGAGAAGGTGCATCTGCGGGTTGAGCTGCAAAGCCTCTGGCGCCTGCCGCGCTCCAACGCCATCCTCTTCGTCATCCGCTGCTACCTGATGAACATGGAAGAACTCGTCACCGTGCCGAAATGGGCGCGGCGCTTCCCGCGGGTGCTGAAGACGCTGCCGCCGGAGCTCATCGACTACAAGGGACTCACCCGTTACCGCGAGACGACAATCGACTGGCTTTCCAGATACGACGACGGGGCTCCGACCAGCCCGGGTATTTATCCGGACTGAGAGAATTACCGTAATACGTTGAATTTCTGGATTATCCGTCTTCGATTTCAGGTCGAGGAGTTATCCGGGGAACGATGCCATTTAATCAAGAGGGGAATGCTTCATGACAAGAGTAGCCGTCATCGGTGCCGGTCCTTCCGGGCTGGCGCAGCTGCGCGCCTTTCAATCGGCCGCCCAGAAGGGCGCCGAAATCCCGGAGATCGTCTGCTTCGAAAAGCAGTCGGACTGGGGCGGGCTCTGGAACTATACCTGGCGCACCGGCCTCGACGAATATGGCGAACCGGTCCATGGCAGCATGTATCGCTATCTCTGGTCGAACGGCCCGAAGGAATGCCTTGAATTCGCCGACTATTCCTTCGAGGAGCATTTCGGCAAACCGATTGCCTCCTATCCGCCGCGCGCCGTGCTCTGGGATTATATCAAGGGCCGCGTCGAGAAGGCGAATGTCCGCCACTGGGTGCGCTTCAGCACACCGGTGCGCATGGTCCGCTTCGATGAGGCCTCGAAGAAATTCACGGTAACGGCGCATAACCGCATCGAAGACCGGATGTATGACGAGGAATTCGACTATATCGTCGTTGCGACCGGCCATTTCTCGACGCCGAACGTGCCTTATTTTGAGGGCGTGAAGACCTTCAACGGCCGTGTGCTGCACGCTCACGATTTCCGCGACGCCCTCGAGTTCAAGGGCAAGGACATCCTGATCGTCGGCCGCAGCTATTCGGCCGAAGACATCGGTTCGCAGTGCTGGAAATACGGCGCGAAATCGGTGACGACGAGCTACCGTTCAAAGCCGATGGGCTTCAAATGGCCGGAGAATTTCGAAGAACGGCCGCTGCTGACCAAGCTCGAAAACCGCACGGCGCATTTCCTCGACGGGTCGAGCAAGGAAGTCGATGCCCTGATCCTCTGCACCGGATACCAGCACCATTTCCCCTTCCTGCCCGACGATCTCCGGCTGAAGACGGCCAACCGCCTGTGGGCTGACAGCCTCTACAAGGGGGTGATCTTCGACAAGAACCCGCAGCTTTTCTATATCGGCATGCAGGACCAGTTCTATACTTTCAACATGTTCGACGTTCAGGCCTGGTGGGCACGCGACGTGATGATGGGCCGCATCACCCTGCCGCCGGAAGAGGAACTGAAGGCGAATTTCGACATGTGGAGGGCGCGCGAGGAGACGCTCGAAGATGCCGAGCAAATGATCTGGTATCAGGGCGATTACGTGAAGGAACTGCTCGCCGAGACCGATTATCCCTCCTTCGACATCGAAGGCACCAACCGGACCTTCATGGAATGGGAACATCACAAGGCCCACAACATCATGGGCTTCCGCGATCATGCCTACCGGTCGCTGATGACCGGCAACATGTCGCCGACGCATCATACACCGTGGGTCGAGGCGCTCGACGATTCCATGGAGGAATATCTGCGCAACTGATGGCGGGATGCCGCATAATTTATGAGATCCGAACCGATATGCGGCAAATTCAAAGTGCTACGGCACCGCATGGCAGGAAGAGAGCCGTTCGCTGCGGCCTTCCAACTTTTAAAGTGAAGTGCGTAATCCAATTCGCAACTCCTCCTTTCGAGCGAGGCCATCATGGATTTTCAAACAAGCATTCTCGGGCGCATGAGCGGTTTTCTTTACCGCTGCCGCGCCGACGAAAACTACACGATGCTTGAGATGACCAACGGCATCGAGCGGATCTTCGGTTACCCCGTCGACGAAATCATCGGCAACAAGACACGGACTTTCACCTCGATCATGTACGAGGAAGACGTGCCTTTGATGGACGATGTGGTGGGGCGGGCACTCGAGGGGCGGACGGACTGGACGATGGAATACCGCATCCGCCACGCCAGGGGCCATCTCATTTGGGTGACCGAGACCGGTGGCGGAATCTGGGACGAGAAGGGTGAACTTCTCTATCTCGAGGGCAGCATCATCAATATCGAATCGCTCTATCAGCGAATCGACGAACAGACCGCCGACATGCGCGTCACCGCCTCGAAGACCAACGAGATCCTGCAATCGCTGCGCTACCTGAAGCTGCTCGCCGTCAATGCCGGCATCGAGGCGGCCCGTGCCGGCACGGCTGGGTCAGGCTTTGCAGTGCTTGCCGCCGAGATGCGCACGCTCGCCAACTCCTCGGAAGAGGCCGCACGCGCCATTTCCGACGCCCAACGCAAGGCGCAAGGCTGAGCGTTACCCAGGCGACGGTTGAATTTGCGGCTCGCGATGAAAGCCGTCCGGTTAACTGTGCCGAGCATCTTATAATCGCGCCGCAATTCCAATCACTTGGCATGATCCCGCCCACGAAAAACCTCCTGTCGTTGCATGTAATGTTCAGGCCGCGTTAACCTTTTGTTAACCATACCGGCGGTAGACATGGTCAACGATTTCTTCACATAGATGACCAAAGTGCTAACAGACGCTCGCTCTATCCGCATCAAGGGCCGCTCTTTCCTGGCGGTCATGCTGTCCCCAGATCTGCCGATCGATGATTGGCTGACCAGACTGGACGATCTGGCTGCCCGTTCGGCCGGCTTCTTCCTCGGACGGCCTGTCGTGCTCGATCTGACGGACCTGCAAATCGACCGGCCGCAGCTGAAGGACCTCATCGCCGAACTTGCTAAGCGCAATGTCAGCATTATGGGAATCGAGGGCGCCCGGCCGTCGATTCTCGGCGCGGGCATGCCTCCGGCGCTGAAAGGCGGCCGCTCCGCCTCCGACATCGAGGTTCAGCCGAATGAACCTGCCGATCCGGTGGCCAAGCCGGCAGCGCCCGACACCCGCCCGGTAGCGACAACGCAATCCATCGTCATCAGGGAACCGGTGCGCTCGGGACAGTCGGTGATCTTCCCGGAAGGCGACGTCACCATCGTTGGCTCGGTCGCCTCGGGCGCCGAGGTGATTGCCGGCGGCTCCGTCCATATCTACGGCGCGTTGCGCGGCCGGGCCATGGCCGGCTCCATCGGCAACGCATCGGCACGGATCTTTTGCCGCAAGCTCGAGGCTGAGCTCGTCGCAATCGACGGCATCTACAAAATGGCGGAAGACATGGCCCCCAATCTTCGTGGACAGGCTGTCCAGCTCTGGCTCGAAGAGGACGCGATCATGGCGGAAAAACTGATCTGACCCGGCTGCGGCCACGGCAAAGGAGAGAGAAATGGGGAAAGTGATCGTCGTCACGTCAGGCAAGGGCGGGGTCGGAAAGACGACCTCGACCGCCGCTTTGGGAGCGGCCCTGGCGCAACGCAATGAAAAGGTCGTCGTCGTCGATTTCGACGTCGGCTTGCGCAATCTCGACCTCGTGATGGGCGCAGAGCGGAGGGTCGTCTACGACCTGATCAACGTCATCCAGGGTGACGCGAAGCTCACCCAGGCGCTGATCCGCGACAAGCGGCTGGAGACGCTGTTCCTGCTGCCGGCCTCCCAAACTCGCGACAAGGACAATCTGACGGCCGAGGGCGTCGAGCGCGTCATCAACGACCTGAAGCGCTATTTCGACTGGATCATCTGCGACAGCCCTGCCGGGATCGAGCGCGGCGCGACACTTGCCATGCGCCATGCCGACGTTGCCGTCGTCGTCACCAACCCGGAAGTCTCGTCGGTGCGCGATTCCGACCGCATCATCGGCCTGCTCGACGCCAAGACCGCCAAGGCCGAACGCGGCGAGCGGATGGAAAAGCACCTGCTGCTGACCCGCTACGACGCCAACCGCGCCGAACGCGGCGACATGTTGAAGGTCGACGACGTCCTGGAGATCCTTTCGATCCCGCTCCTCGGCATTGTGCCGGAAAGCATGGACGTCCTGCGCGCATCCAATATCGGTGCGCCGGTAACGCTGGCCGAGAGCCGCAGCCCGGCTGCTATGGCTTATTTCGATGCCGCCCGCCGGCTCGCCGGCGAGACATTGCCAATGGCGATCCCTGAGGAAAAGCGGAATATCTTCGGTAAACTCTTCGGACGGAGGGCAGCATGAATATTTTCCGTCTTTTCAACAAGCAGAGAACCGCCCCTGCCGCGCGCGAACGCCTGCAGGTGCTTCTCGCCCATGAGCGCTCTTCGACGGGCTCGGACCTGGTCTCTCTGCTGCGCGAGGAAATCCTTGCAGTGATCGCCAAGCACGTGCAGCTCGACCACGACAAGGTGCAGGTGACGATCGACCGCAACGAATTCGTCTCGACCCTAGAAATCGACGTGGAAATCCCGCTGAATGCAGCCGTACAGGCTGCTTGAAAGACGGCGCTGCCGTTGTGACAGGCAGCGCCGGCAATTACGACTTTCTGGCTTTTCGATTGGCGTAACGGAGGTCGCGTGCGGCCTTTCGCGCGGCTTCATCCGCAATCACGCGAGCGATCCGGTCTTTGTCCGCCGCTTCGCGCGCGTCGACATCGGCCCGGGCCACGGCCTCGGCAGCAGCCTGACGTTCTGCTTCCGCGGCTTGAGCCCGCGCCTGCTCCTCAAGCTTTACCCGTTCCCGCTCAGCGCGCCGTTCTTCCCTGGCCGCCGCTATGGCCTGACGCTCTGCCTGCTTTGCGAGCCGAGTGGGTTCGGCCACTTCCTTGGCGCTGCGATAGGCATTGAGAAGAGCCGCCTTGGCTTCGGCAGCTGCGCCGCGACGATCGGCAAGCTCGTTGTTTCTGCTGTTTTTCAAACCTGTTTCCTGACTGTTTGACACAAACCTGGACGATATTAGGCCAATCCAGGCAGAAAATCATCCGATCCAGCGTCAGATATTCTTTTTCGCTTCTCGGCAGGACGGTGGCTGCGGCCAAGCGATCCTGCAACTCCTTGGCCTCACGCGCTTGGCGTAACCTCAACGTCTTTTCCTCGCGGGCGCGCACGGTTGGATCGACCACCTCCACCGCACGGCTTCGCGCCATGAACTCCGACTGTGCCTTTCCGAAGGCGATCTCCGCCTGCTTGCGTGCCTTGCTGAGTGTCTCTGTCATATCCGTTCCGCGTTTCATACGCTGCTTAGAGCATGACGGCGAAAAGCTGCGCTTTTCGAACGACATTATCCTGTTCCAACTCTTCAATTCAGAACAGGTTTCAGGATTTTGTGCCAATCCGGTATAAATCATCCCATTTTAAGCCTGTCGCGAAAAGCTGTGCAGCGGCTTGCGACCGCGACATGCGTAAAAACAACGACCTGGGCGTAGGGAACGAATCTAAAAGCTTGCGATGCGCTTTACGAGCGCGGCCGCGTCTTCTGCGGGTCGTAATGGGAAAGTGGCACGATGGTCGCCGGCAGGCGCTTCTGGTGGCCATCCAGCTTGCCGATCTCGACTTCAGTGCCCGGGCTTGCATGCATCACGTCGACGCGGGCGAGCGCGATCATCTTGCCGAGAACAGGCGAGCGCGTGGCGCTGGTGACGACGCCGACCTGGGCCCGGCCGATATGGATGCAATCGCCATGGCCGACCGCCTCGTTGGCCTGGATGTCGAGGCCGACGAGCAAAAGGCGCGGGTGCTCCTTGCGCCGGATCAGCGCCTCGCGGCCGATGAAATCGTCCTGCTTGGATTTCAGCGGCACCGTGAAGCCGATACCGGCCTCGAACGGATCCGTCTGGTCGGTGAATTCGTGATGGGCGAAGATCAGGCCCGCCTCGATGCGGACCATGTCGAGCGCCTCCAGCCCCATCGGCTTCAGGCCATGCGGCTGTCCTGCCTCCCAGACGGCGTCGAACACCGTCAATGCATCCTTCGGATGGCAGAAGATCTCGTAGCCGAGCTCGCCGGTATAGCCCGTGCGCGAGATCACCACCGGCGCGCCCTCGAAGCCGCCGATGCGAGCGACGGTGAAGCGAAACCATTCGAGCTCGCCGATCTCGGGCTGGCGCGGCGCCGTCCAGATGATCTCCTTCAGGATATCCCGGCTCCTGGGGCCTTGCAGGGCGATATTGTGCAGCTGATCGGTAGATGATCGGACCCAGGCCTTGAAACCCTTCTTCTCGGCCTGTTGACGCAGCCAAATGCCGCTGAAATCATCGCCGCCGATCCAGCGGAAGTTCTTGTCGCCGAGCCTGAAGAGTGTGCCGTCGTCGATCATGCCGCCATTTTCATAGCACATGGCGGAATAGACGACCTGGCCGGTCGAAAGTTTGCGCACGTCGCGCGTCAGGCAATATTGCAAGAGCTCCTCGGCATCCGGCCCCGTCACTTCGAACTTTCGCAAGGGCGAGAGATCGATGATCGCGGCGCGCTCGCGGCAGGCCCAGTATTCCTCGATCGGCCCGTCGCTGGAAAAGCGGTTCGGAAGCCAGTAGCCGCGATATTCAGCATAGTCCCGCGTCAAGGCGGAGAGGCGGGGATGGAAGGCGGTTTCGCGCGTCAGTTCTGCGTCGGCATCTGGGGTCATTCGATAGGCTAGCGCTCGTGAGAATTTCTCTTTTCCGGAAAAGGTGCGCACATGGATATCCGTCGGATTCCAGCCGTTGGCCGCATCGATATCGTCAGGGCAGGACGAGGAGACGCAGACGAGATCGGTCAGCGCCCGCATCAGCACGTAATCGCCGGGGCGCGACCAGGGTTCGTCGAGATAAAGCTGGTTGTTGTGGTCGATATTGGTGTTGTAGAAATAATTCAGCGCTTCCCAGCCCTTGCGCCCGGCAATGCCGTAAGGCGCCAGCGCCGCATTAAAATTATCCGTGCAGTTGACGTGGCCGGGATAACCCATGTCGTCGTAATAGCGTGAATTGCAGGCAGTTGCGAAAGCATCGTGTCGGCCGACGGTATCCTGGACGATCTCGACCAGCGGCTCGAAGTCGCGGTCGAAAGCCTTGGACGGCAGGCCGGGCGTGGGATAGCTGCGGCCGAGCAGCGTGCGGGTGACGGTCGAATCGAGCGCGAGATCGAGGCCCTTGTCGACCTTGCGGGCGGCAAAGGCCTGGAAATCGGTGCACTGGCGCCCATAGACATCGATGATCTGGATGAATTCGCCGGCGCGGACGAAATAGGCGGCGGCGCTCGCCGCCCGGATGCGGATATCCTCGATCGGATCGGCCGCCGGTTCCGGCAGGGCGGCGGCATAGTCGCGGATCAGCAGGCTTCGCTTGATCCGGATCTCGATCGGCGTCGCCGTGTCCTGCGCCTCCGGCGACATGGCGCCGGCGGGTGCTGCGACGATCAGCAGTCCCTTCATGGAAATCGTGAATTCCGCCCGGCTGCCCGCGCTCGATCCCGCCCCGAAGATGCTGAGCGCTCCAGCCGCCGCAAGATCGGCGCCGCGCCGCTGAAGTGCTGCTCGCGTACGGGCAGCACTCTCATCGTCTTCTTGAAGAATGGCCTTCAAATCCTCGGCTGAATTGCCGAATGCCGTTCCGAGGCCCGTTGCCAGGAAGCGGCCTTTTTCATCGACAAAGGAGATCTCGCAAACCTGTCCGCCCTCGCTGTCGATAACGCTGACGCAATCTCCCGGCTCGACACGCACGACGACCGATCCGCCGCCCCTTGCCCTGTAGCGCTCCGTCCCCTCCGGCAGGGCAGGGGTGCCGGGATAACGCACAAGGCTCGGAGCGACCGTTCGTGGGCCCGGCACAACAGGATGAAGTTCTCGCATTCTACCCTCGGGGGATCGGCATGCCCTTCGGCATACGCCCATACAGGTTACAAAATGCCTGTGGAAAGTAAAGTGATATTGACTAAAAAGAAAATATCTTCACTATGCATCAATAGTTCAACTCGGAGAATCCGTCGGGAGCGCGGATCACCATAATCATCCGAGCGGGCTTGAGACTGTCAGGGAGACACGTTCAGGGAGACGTACAGAGATACGTCCGGAACAATCGAATGGGGAATTTCACCGATGACAGATGTTGTGGAGGTCGGAATCGCATCCGGCACCGAAGGTAAGCTTATACGTGCGCTCGACTGGAAGGGCGCATTCTGGGTGGCCGCGGGCGTGCCGCCGCTCGTTCTCTTCTCCATTGGCGGCATCGCAGGCACGACGGGCAAGCTGGCCTTCCTCGTCTGGATTATTTCGATGGCGATGGGTTTCCTGCAATCCTTCACCTATGCCGAAATCGCCGGCATGTTCGCCAACAAATCCGGCGGCGCCTCGGTCTATGGCGCTACAGCATGGCTGCGTTATTCGAAGTTCATCGCGCCGCTGTCCGTCTGGTGCAACTGGTTTGCCTGGTCGCCCGTGCTATCGCTCGGCTGCGCCATCGCCGCCGGTTATATCCTCAATGCCTTCTTCCCCATCCCGGCGGCAGATTCGCAGATAGTCCTCGACTGGATCTCCGCGCATGCCGCGTCCATCACGGCCGATAGCCCCCGCGTCGCCGAATATATTGCGGCCCATGCCGGCACGACACCGGATGACGCCGTCAAAGCGTTGTTGAGCACCGACGGCGTCGCTGCGCTGACACCGTGGATCCGCAGCTGGTCGCTCGTCAGCTTCAGCATTCCCTTTCTTGCCACCGCCAATGTCAACGCCACCTTCTTCATAGGCGGCATCCTGATGCTGATCATCTTCGCGATCCAGCATCGCGGCATCTCCGAGACGGCAAGCGTGCAGAAGTGGCTGGCAATCATCGTGCTGGTGCCGCTGCTCATCATCGGCCTTTACCCGATCGTCAGCGGCCATATCCTTGCAGCCAACGTCACCGGCCTCGTGCCGCCGACGGCCGCTTATTCCGGCGCCGACGGTACCTGGAGCAACGGCGGCTGGACGCTCTTCCTCGGCGGCCTCTATATCGCCGCCTGGTCGACCTACGGCTTCGAGACCGCCGTCTGCTACACCCGCGAACTCAAGAATCCGAAGACCGACACTTTCAAGGCGATCTTCTATTCCGGCCTTGCCTGTTGTCTCTTCTTCTTCCTCGTGCCCTTCGCATTCCAGGGCGTTCTCGGCCATGCGGGCATGCTCGCGCCCGGCATCGTCGACGGCACCGGCGTTGCCGAAGCGCTTGGCGGCCTGATCGGCGCTGGCCGCGTCGTCACCCAACTGCTCGTCGTGCTGATGATCATGGCGCTTTTCCTCGCCATCATGACGGCGATGGCCGGTTCCTCGCGCACGCTCTACCAAGGCTCGAAGGACGGCTGGCTGCCGAAATATCTCGACCACGTCAACGAAAACGGCGCCCCGACGCGGGCGATGTGGACCGATTTCGCCTTCAACCTCTTCCTTCTGGCCATTGCCTCGGATACCGGCGGTTACTTCTTCGTGCTTGCCGTCTCGAATGTCGGCTACATCATCTTCAACTTCCTGAACCTCAATTCCGGCTGGATCCATCGGATGGATTCCGGCCACATCGAACGCCCCTGGAAGGCGCCGACCTGGCTGATCGGCCTCAACACCGTGCTCGCCTTCGTCAACGCACTGTTCCTCGGCGCCGGCGCCAAGGTCTGGGGTTATTCCAACGCACTCTGGGTCGGCTTCATCTTCGCCGCCCTAATCCTGCCGGTCTTCGCCTATCGCCACTATGTGCGCGACGGCGGCAAGTTTCCGGCAGGCGCAATGGAGGATCTCGGACTAGTCGGCCGGGATCTCGGCGCCAAGAAAGCCGGTATGCTGCCCTATCTGGCACTCGCCGGCGGCCTGGCGATCGTCCTGATCGCCAACGTGATCTTCCAGCTTCCGGCCTAAATCGCCTCCCAAGCAGAAAGCCGCCATGAAAAAACATGGCGGCTTTTTTCGTTGGTGGCTGCAGATCTTTGACAGCTTGTTGCTTATAGACCGAAGCTCAGCGGCCGCCTTCCATCTTGCGGTGGCGCTGGTTGATACCGCCTTTGCCGTAGGGGTAGTCGAAGGGCTGAGGCGCGCTGACCTCGTTGAGCTTCGCCATCTCGTCGTTGGATAGCTCGACCTTCATGGCGCCGAGATTGTCGGCGAGCTGTTCGGGCGTGCGGGCGCCGAGAATGACCGAGGTGACGGCCGGCTGCGCCGCCGTCCAGGCGAGCGCCACCTGCGCCATGCTGACGCCGCGGGCCTTGGCGATCTCTTCGACCGTGCCGACGATCGCCCAGGTGCGTTCCTGGGCATTGCGCGGCGCATAGGATTCACTGCCGCGATTGGGGTTCTCGCCGAGGCGTGTGGCGCCGGTCGGCATCTGATCACGCTTGTACTTGCCCGTCAGCCAGCCGCCGCCGAGCGGCGACCACGGCAACAGGCCCATGCCGGCATCCTGGCAGGCGGCAACGATCTCCAGCTCGATGTCGCGCGCCAGCAGGCTGTATTGCGGCTGCAGCGTCACCGGACGCGTATAACCGCGCGCCTTGGCGATCTCCGACGCCTTGGCGATGTGCCAGCCGACATAGTTGGAGAAGCCGTAATAGCCGATCTTGCCAGAGGAAACCGCATCGTCGAGGAAACGCAGCGTCTCTTCGATCGGCGTCAGCGCGTCCCAGGCATGCATCTGGTAGAGATCGATCTGTTCGATGCCGAGGCGGCGCAGCGAATCATCGAGCGCCTGGCCGAGATGCCGGCGCGACAGGCCGATATCGTTGGGTCCGTTGCCCATCGGAAACCGGCCCTTGGTGGCGACGATCGCCTGGCGGGCCTCGGTCGGGCGCGCCTTCAGCCAGCGGCCGATGATCTCTTCCGACTTGCCGGCGCTGTAGACATCGGCTGTATCGATGAAATTGCCGCCCCAGGCGAAATAATCGTCGAGCAGCTTGTGCGAGGCCGCTTCGTCGGCCTCCGCGCCGAAGGTCATGGTGCCCAGGCAGTAGGCGGTGACGACGGCCCCGCTGGGACCGAGCTTGCGATAATCCATTTATTCCTCCTCATGCGGATACCCGTAGCCGACGCGCAAAATCGCCGGGGCAGAAGCCGCGGCTTCCGCAATCTAATGACAATATCGAGCTTGAGGCGGCCTCTGCCGCCGGATGACGTATGGCGCCCTGGGCTCATCCAGCGCAGGGGCGAGGGCAGCATAACCAATCCCGCCCGTGCCACAAGTGGGAAAACATATTCCCGCCTGCCGCGCAGCCGGCGACGATTACGGATTCTTCGAGAACGAGGCGGCGATCAGGTCCGCGGCTGCGACACCGGTCTCATAGGCACCGTGCGCCGTCGAGTAACGCGAGCGCGAACAGGCTTCGCCTGCAAAGAATATTCGCCCCTCATGTGGTGCTGCGAGGACCGCCCGCTGATCGGAGGCGCCGGGCTCGGCATAGGAATAGGACCCGCCGATATGGGGGGTGGCGGCCCAGGCGGAGATCGCCGCCAGCGACAACTCCTTGCGGATGTCCGCGCCGAATTGCCCGGCCAATTCATCGGCGGCGAAGGCAAAGGCGGCCTCTTTTCCCTCCCGCTCCAGATGGTGCGCCAGATCGCCGGCGAAATAGGCTTCGACAACAGGAGCGCCGAGAGGGCGGAGCTGATAGGTGCCTGTTGCACCGCTGCTGATGGAGCCGAGCATATGGGTATCAGCCGGCAGCGCCTCCGGATGGGCAAGTCCGAGGAAGAGCTTGTCGGCCAGCCCGAGCGGTAAACGGGCGGCCGCCTGCGTTTTATCAGGCAAGGGCGGGTCGAAGGCGATCTTTTCGGCGGCAAGCACATTCGTCGAAACGGTGACCAGCACGGCGCGGACGCTCAGCACGCCTTGGTTCGTCTCGATGCCGACCCGGCCGGCGTGACGGTGATCGATGCTCCCGACTTCGACTCCAAGCCTTACCGGAACCGGCCCCCCGTAGAGCGAGATCAATGTTCCGTAGCCCTCGCGCACCCGCCAGTCCGGGCCCGGCCCCGGATCGTATCTGGTGTAGTCGACGATCGATGAGAGTTCCAACTCGGCGCCGGTGATATAGGTGCCGATTGCCCGGATCTGGCCGTTCCAGGCATTGCCTGGTTCGAGCACAGCCGCCAGATCCGCATCATCGCCTTCATGGCTGTCGAGGCGTTCGAAATAGCCGCCGATCGCCTCCTGCGCGGCATGGATGTCGACGCCATCCCGCTGAAGCCGCCGCCCGCCGTTCCAGGGCGCCGGCGTGCGATCGACCGTCAACCCCACCTTCTCGGCAATCGCCGTCCAGGCATTGGTCCGCGCCCCATGCAGCCAGCCGCAGCCGAGATCAAGCGCGACGTCGGCTGCGCCCGGCAATCCCACCGTCCAGGCCCTGCCGCCGAGACGGTCGCCGGCTTCCAGCAGGAGAATCGAAAGATCCGGACGAATCGCCTGGAAGCGCCGAGCGGCGGCAATGCCGGCTGCGCCACCGCCGATGATGACGACGTCTTCGTCGGCGCCTTTGCCATTATCACCGGACATGTCTTCTCCTTTGGCTGCTCGGGCTCAGCTAAACTTTCATCTCGATAAAAGACAAGGGCTGGGGATAGCGCGCCGCGCCATGGATTAAACCGCCTTCGCGTGACATACAGGTCCGATGAGCGTGCAGAGAGATTCGCAACTCGACATGTTTGCCAGGCCATCGCCGGCGGTCGCCAAGGCGCGCGCTCCTTCGCGCCGGCCGCCGTCGCAGCCGGACGCCCGTTCCGATGAAGACATGGCGCGCGCACTTGAAGAAAGCGGCAACTATCGCATCCTCAGGAAACTGACCGCCCGGCCGATTGCCCCTGTCAGGCGGCCGGAATATCCGCGGCTCGGCGTCGTTCTCGACACGGAGACGACCGGTCTCAACCATCGCAGCGACGAAATCATCGAAATCGGCGCCGTCGCCTTCACATTCGCCGACAACGGCACGGTCGGCGATATCGTCGGCATCTATGGCGGCCTGCAGCAGCCGTCGCGGCCGATCCCGCCCGAAGTCACCCGGCTGACGGGGATCACCGATGCGATGGTCGAAGGACAGGTGATCGACATCAGGTCGCTCAGCGATCTGATCGAACCGGCCGATCTGATCATCGCCCACAATGCCGGTTTCGACCGGCCGTTCTGCGAGGCCTTCTCGACGCTTTTCACCGGCAAGGCCTGGGCATGTTCGGTGTCGGAAATCGACTGGAGCGCGCGCGGCTTCGAGGGCACCAAGCTCGGCTATCTCGTCGGCCAGGCCGGTTATTTCCATGACGGCCATCGCGCGGTGGACGACTGCCACGCGCTCCTGGAAATCCTCGACCGGCAGCAAGGTGAGGGTGAAAGCCCGTTTGCCGAACTGTACCGGGCCAGCCACCGCTCGCGCATCCGGATCTTCGCCGAACACAGCCCGTTCGAAATGAAGGACCATCTGAAGGCGAGGGGCTATCGCTGGTCTGACGGAAGCGACGGCCGCCTGAAGTCCTGGTGGATCGAAGTCGGCGAAGACGAGCTCGGTGACGAACTCTCCTATCTGCGCTCGGAAATCTACCGATGGAGAGAGGCGGATCCGCCGACCGTGCGGCTGACGGCCTTCGATCGTTTCAAACTCTGACCGCGAAGCGGTTCGGATCCTGAACAAAACCCTCCCGACGCGACCCATGCAAGAGCCGCATAGGTGCAGTGATGCATTGGCGCTGCAACAATCACGGGGCTCATATTATATACGGCTCATCGAAGCGAACGAAGCGCCAAGGACTGGCAGCTAGGCTTCGAAAGCCCACGGAAAGGGGATCATCATGAACGTAGCACGCTCTTTCAACAATTGGCGCAAGTACCGTCAGACGGTCGCTGAACTGGGCCGTATGACCACGCGCGAACTGGACGACCTCGGCATCGGCCGCGGCGAAATCCGCTCCATCGCCCGTGCGGCCATCGGCCGCTAACGGCCTGACAGACGACTCTCTTCGAGCCTTGCCCAGCGCCTGCTTCTTCCGAGCGGGCGCTTTGCTTTTGCGTCGCGAGCCATGAGCATTTCGCATAATGCATGGCTGCCTTGCAAAGAAATGCCTATCAACTGGGCATAAAATAAGTATGATTATTTCCATCGAAGGGATGCATCTCCTCCCGCATCCCTTCGATATGCAGGCGCCCATTCTCCTCCCAAGGTCGCCTGCGGGAATGACAGCACTTTTCCTCCCAGCTGTCGTTCGGTTCTTTTCGAAAAGCCTGCCGCACCTCCTCCCGCGGCAGGCTTTTTCGTTTTGGCCACCGGACCGCGCCGAGAGCGGCCGCTTGCGATGGGGATGTCGTCATCAATCCCAGGCAAATTCTCCTGTTGGTTCTCAACTCTGCTTGAATGCTCCTGCCGCCTCCCCTGTCTTTAAGGCAAGCGCGGACAAAGCTGTTGACACCGAACTTGTCGTACAACTATGTAACCAGACGGATACCACCGCGGCGGAAAACGTCCGATATGACCCGCTTTCCGCAATAGCGGTACCGCCTGACGACAATGAAGCTGAAGGAAAATTGACATGCAGATCGACGTGAGGCACGCCTCCCATCCCGAGGCCGTGCGCGGTTACGACACCGAAACACTGCGGCGTCACTTTCTGGTGGAAACCGTCTTCGAAGGCGGCGAGATCCGGCTGACCTATTCCCATTACGACCGCATGGTCATCGGCGGCGCCACTCCGCTCGGCGCCGGGCTGACGCTGACGGCGCCGACGGCGATCGGACAGGAAACCTTCCTTGCCGAGCGCGAACTCGGCGCCCTGAATATCGGCGGCGCCGGCCGCATCATCGTCGACGGCACCAGCTACGATCTTGCCAAATATGATTGCCTCTATGCCGGCAAGGGCGCCAAGGACGTCAGGTTCGAAAGCGTGGATGCCGACAATCCGGCCAAGTTCTATCTGGTCTCGACGCCGGCCCATCAGACGCATCCGACCGTGCTGCTCACCCGCGAAAAGGCCCGCCACCTGTCGCCGGGCGAAGCCGCGACGGCCAACAAGCGGTCGATCTACCAGTTCATCCACCCTGAGGTCTGCCAATCCTGCCAGCTCACTTTGGGCTTCACCATGATCGAGCCGGGCAGCGTCTGGAACACCATGCCGGCCCATACACATGACCGGCGCATGGAAGCCTATCTCTATTTCGATCTCGAAGCCGAGCAGCGCGTCTTCCACTTCATGGGCGAGCCGCAGCAGACCCGGCATATGCTTGTCGCCAACGAGCAAGCGGTCATCTCGCCACCCTGGTCGATCCATTCAGGCGCCGGCACCAAGAATTACAGCTTCATCTGGGCGATGGCCGGCGACAACAAGAGCTTCACCGACATGGACCACATCGCCATTGCGGATCTGAGGTGAGCGCCGTGGCCAATCCCTTCGATCTTTCCGGCAAGACGGCTGTCGTCACCGGTGCCAATACCGGGATCGGCCAGGCCATCGCGGCCGCGCTGGCTGCGGCCGGTGCTTCGATCGTCGCCGTCGGGCGCTCCTCGATGGACGAAACCGAAGCATTGGTGAAGGAAGCGGGCAGCCGCTTCCATGTCATCAAGGCCGATCTCGGCACCATCGAACCGGTCAAGGGGATCGTCGCCGAGGCCATCCAGACCTTCGGCGACCTCGACATTCTCGTCAACAATGCCGGCATCATCCGCCGCGCCGATGCGCTCGACTTCACCGAGGAAGACTGGGACGCGGTGATCGACGTCAACCTGAAGACGGCCTTCTTCCTGTCGCAGGCGGCCGGCCGTCACATGGTCGACAAGGGCAGGGGCAAGATCATCAACATCGCCTCGCTGCTGTCCTTCCAGGGCGGCATCCGCATCCCCTCCTATACCGCCTCGAAAAGCGGCCTTGCCGGCCTGACCAAGCTGCTTGCCTGCGAATGGGCCGGCAAGGGCGTCAACGTCAACGCCATCGCGCCGGGTTATTTCGTCACCAACAATACGACGGCGCTGCGCGAGGATCCGGATCGCAATGCCGCCATCCTCGCCCGCATTCCGGCCGGGCGCTGGGGGAAGCCCGATGAACTCGGCGGTGCGGCCGTCTTCCTGGCATCGTCGGCATCCGACTATGTGCATGGGACGGTGCTGCCCGTCGATGGCGGCTGGCTGGCGCGGTGATCCGCGTC
This sequence comes from Rhizobium mulingense, assembly GCF_029194105.1. Lineage (NCBI taxonomy): Bacteria > Pseudomonadati > Pseudomonadota > Alphaproteobacteria > Hyphomicrobiales > Rhizobiaceae > Rhizobium > Rhizobium mulingense. The sequence goes on from NZ_JARFVE010000012.1 coordinate 206,591, forward strand.
ACCGTGTGACCGATATTGAGCCGCCAAGCCGCACGTCGTTTTGCCTTTCCCGTCGGCATGCGTTAGCAAAGGGACAGCGGTCGGCGGAGCCACCTCGACAGGCAGGATTTCGATCGGGATGACGGACAAGGACAACGCGCTCTTCACCACCATTCGCCAGCCGCCGAACCTGCGCAGCGGCCTTGCCGATACGCTGATGGCGCAGATCGAATCCGGCGACCTGAAGCCGGGCCAGCGGCTGCCGACCGAACAGGCGATCATGGCGGCGACCGGCGTCAGCCGGACCATCGTGCGCGAGGCGCTCGCCACGCTGCGTGCCAAAGGCCTGATCACCACGCATCAGGGCCTGGGGGCCTTCGTTTCGAACGATCCCAACCCGCGATCCTTCTCGATCATCCCCAACGATCTGCAGTCGATCGATGAGGTTCTGCGTGTGCTGGAGCTGCGCATCGGGGTCGAATATGAAGCCGCCGGTCTTGCCGCGCTGCGGCGTACGTCGGAGGACATCGAGCGCATGCAGGACCGCCTCGACGCCCTCGACAAGGCGCTGGAGAAGGGCGGCTACGGCGCGCAGGAGGATTACGCCTTCCACAGGTCGATCCTGGTCGCGACGCAGAATTCCTATTACAGCCGCCTCTTCGACACGTTCGGCGATATTATGGTGCCGCGCCAATGGGCGCGTCTCGACAAGATGACGGGCTTGGAGCGCCAGCGCCATGCCGCCCGCATGCGCAGGGAACACCACGCCATCTTCGGGGCGATCCGCGATGGCAACGAAGCGGCCGCGCGTCGCGCGATCCGCAGCCACCTGTCGAAGAGTGCGGCGCGCTTCGAAGAGCTGCGCGACGCGACCAACCCGACCTGAATTTCAAATCTGCGGCTTCGGCTTCATTAACCGCCGCCAGGCAGCGTGATCCGTCTGCAGATCGAGGGCGGCATGCGCCGCCGGCAGCAGCGGTTTGCGCCGGCGCCGGCCGAACCGCCGTTTGAAACCTATGATATTTTCGACGAAGCTCCTGGTGTAGAGGCCGGGGCCGCTTGAATAGATGCGCCATCCGCCATCGACGGCGACGTTTCCGGCCTTGACGCGCCCCCAATCATCTGCCGCCTGATAGCGGTCATGGAAGGCCGCGTCGCTGCTGCTGAAATAGGTATTGCGCTGGCGCAGCGAAGCATGCGGCAAGGCCGTCGTGACGGCGATCGGATTGACGATGGCGATCGCCGTCCAGAGCGCGTCGGCCGCAGCATCGATGGCAAGCGTCTCGCAATAACGCAGATGCGCATGCACATACATCAGCCCGATCTCGCGGCCGAAGAAGGAGGAGGATTCGGCCCGGCGGAACAGCGTTTCAGGCCCACCGGCGTAGGTCGCTGGTTTTTCCATCAGCCGCACGCCGTCGGGGAAAAGCAGATGCTCCTCGATCAGCCGCATATGATCGCGCCTCTGCGCCGGCGTGAACAGCTTGCCGAGCATCGCCTGCGTCATCGCGATCAGCGAGAAGGACAGGTCGGTGCGCGTGTCGCTTGGATGCAGCAGCAATTCAACGCCGTCATGGGCGGGATCGAAGATGCCGTAGCCGGCAACGACGCCGTCACGCACGAGATGGCGATTGAAATCCCGGCGCATCGCCATTGCGATCTTGCTCAGCGCCTTGGCCTTGCCCTTGTGACCGAGGCGGCGCAGGATGGCGGAATAACGAACGATCTGCTCGTAGAGCAGGGCGACGGTCCAACTGCTGACCATCCAGTCGCGCAGATGCGGATCGGCGGGCTGCAGCGAATCGTTCCAGTCGCCCTCGCCATAACGGATCAGATGGGTTCCCGGGATGAAGCGTTCGCGGACGGTATCGAGCAGCTTCTCGACATGGACGGCAATGGTGTCGGCCCCGGGCGCCTTCTGCATGGTCTTTTCATCGCGCCAGGACACTTTCTCGTCGAGAATGGCGAGATCGCCGGTCGCTTCGATATAGTCGCACAGCGCCTTCAACGGCCAGATGATGATATCGCCGTGGCAGTCGCCCGCCCGGATGTTGGCATAGGGCTCCAGCATGAACCATTGCGGCCAGTCGCCTTTATCAAGGTACTGTTCGCTGAAGACCGTTTTCAGCACTTGCCTGGCCTCGCGGTCATGCTCATAGGCGAGCAGGAATTCGATCGGCCCCTGGCAGGCGTCGCGCGTGCCCCAGGCAGCAGCCGTATATTGCTCCAATCCATGCGGCACGCTCAGATGCACGATGGCGTCATGTGCAAGCCAGGGCAGGAGGGTCGCCTGGGCGGCAAGATCGGGCGAAGCGCTGGCAATCCGCATGCCGCGCACGGCGTTGCGCCAGAATGTCGATGCCGGGGCGAGCATGGCTTCCTCGCTAACACCGGCCTCATACCGTTGCGCCAGCCGCTCGGCGTCGTCCGCATCGGTCATCGAACCGACGACGGCGAAGGAGAGGGCCTGGGTCGGCCGGGAGCGCAGCGCCACGAAAGCGCCGTTGCGCGCAAGGCCGTCGGTATAGAGCAGCTCGTCGCCGCCGATCTCGTCGATGGCATCGGGCGTCGAACTCACCAGCCAATAGGCGGCATCGGGGTAACGCCCGCCCCAGAGCCAGGCGGGGTCGGGCCGGAAGGAGACGCGCTTGCGCGAGGGGTCGAAGTCGATCTGCCCGCCGGCGTCATATTCGCGCTCGCCGAGCACGACATGACCGAAGACCAGGAAGCGGCACGGCTTGCCCTCGACGGAAACGCTCCATTGCATCGCCGCATCCTCGCCGGAGGCGACGGCCGTCACGATGATCGTGTGCTCCGGGCATTGATAGATCCAGCGGCAGTCGCTCAAACCCATCTCGAAAGCCGACGGCACCGCCAGAAGCTGCCAGCCCGCGCCGACATCCGCCATGATGCGCAGTCCGCTGGCGCGCGTCAGATTGTAGGGATCGCGCGAGACGGAAAAGAGCTTGTGGAAGGAGGTGTTGCCGATCGTCAGCTGCGCAGCAAAAATGCCCTGCATCCAGCAGGTGGCGGCAAGCGTGGCATCGTCAAGCAACATGTTCTGGCCGCTTCGGACGATCGCGCCGTGGCGCCGCGCGACGACGAGCTCCTTGTCGCGCAGCACGACGTGGCGGTTGAGAGCACCGTCCGGCACGAAAAAGGAAAGCAGCTTTCCGTGGCCACGCTCTTCCAGGCTCCGCTCGGGATACAGCCGGCCGATCGCCTTATCCAGCGTCTCGACTTCCAGCAGAGGAGCGTCCTGGAGCAGGCTGCGAACCGGCGCTGCCGCTTCCGGACGAGCTACAGCATCGTCCGGCAGCTCGATGCCGTCGAGCCGCGAAAGATCGGCATCGCTCGACGCCTCGGGATGATCGGCGGCGAACAGGGCAAAGAACGTCGCCGTCGCGCCATCTGGTGTGACCGACAGCGATCTCGATTGAACGGCAGGGCAGGCGGTCTCCTGCTGGCGCCGTTCGCTCGGCAGCGGCGTGCCGAAGGCGCCGACCAGCAGGTCGTCGAGCCGGCTCTTTGCCTGCACCAGCTGGATCGCATCGGTGGCATAGGCGACAGCCCCGTCGAGGCAGCCTTGCGCGAGCCAGGGATTGCGGCCGCCCGACTGTTTGAGATTTTGCCGGTTGATCACGACGCAGCCATAGGCCTTGTGGTCGGCAATGTGGTGATCGACATATTGCGAGGCATAGGCCTCGCTGTTCATCAGAAAGCCGCGGTCGCCGAGGCCGACATCTTGGATCAGCACCAGATCCGCCGGCAGCGTGCCATCCATCAGATGCCGGATCGAGGCACGCCAGAACCATGCCGTTTCGGAAGAGTGAAGCGCGAGGCGGACGTCGTAAGCAATATCGCCTGTCTTGCCGCTCCAGGAGAAGCTCGTCGCATCATAGGCGAAACTGCCTTTGGCACGCGGCCCGACGATCTCGACGACATCGGGACGGGCGCCGCCGACGCGCAGATAAAGGCGGCCGATGCCGCCGATGAGCGGCGAGCCCTGGATCTGGTTGACCTGCACCGATCCCTTGTCGTCGGCATAGTCGATGGCAAACAGCGTCCCGTTCGGCAGCACCGATATCGTCAGGCCGGAACCGTTGCTGATCGCAAAGAGGCCAAGCTCTTCGCGTCGTGGCATTTGCAAGCTGTGCGTCCGGTTGGGGGCCATTGAGGTCTCGTCGATTGATGTCAGAGGGGAATCAGAGGATGGCGCAAATCGAGAGAAATCTTACCGGTGGCCGGCAGATCGGCAAGCGGTCGTGACGATCTTCACCCCGGCGCCGGCCGCCTGGCGAAGGGCACGCACAGCAGCGCGCAGCCGGTCAGGATGGCGACGACCATCCAGGCTTCATCGATGGCCTGAACGATTGCCGCCGTCTGGATCAGCGGATCGAGCAACGCGGTGGTATCGGCATCGAAACTGCCATTATGTCCCGATATGGCCTGAAGCGGTGCGCCGACGAAAGCTGCCGCGCCGATGTCGCCGGCCTGAAGGCGCGCCCATAGACCTTGTCCCAGCGGTTCCGAGCGCGTGTAGATGATGGTGTCGATCAGGGCGATGCCGATCGCGCCGCCGAGATTGCGCATCAGATTGAAAAGCCCGCTGGCATCGGGAATGCGATCGGCCGGCAGCGTGCCGAGCGCCAGCCGCGTCGGCGGCAGCAGGCAGAACATGATGGCGACGCCGCGCACGACCTGCGGCCAGAACATCGCGTCGTAGTCCGAACGCGGGTCCTGAAAGGCGCTCATGCCGACCCCGATCGCAAACATGGCGAAACCGACAGCCGAGAGCAGCCGCGCATCCATGCGCTTCTCCAGCGCGACGGCGACCGGCGCGGTGATCAGCTGCGCAATGCCGGTGACCAGCATCGTCATGCCGATTTCGAGCGCATCGTGGCCCCTGACGAAAGCGAGAAAGACCGGCATGAGGTAGACCGAGCCGAAAAGGCCGATGCCAAGCACGAAACTCAGGACCGAGCCGACGAGAAAGTTGCGATCGGCGAAATTGCCGAGATCGACGATCGGCCGGCGCCGGCGTAGTGTCCGGCCGATGAAGGCGCCTCCCGACACAAGACAGACCGCCAGCAGGCTCAGCACATAGGCCGAAGTCCAGCCGCTGGTCGGCGCCTCTTTCAGGCTGAGTTCCAGGCTCGTCAACGCCGCCGCCATCAGGACAAGCGACACGGCGTCGAGATGCCGGAGTTCGGACGAGTCGGCCGCCTGCCGCGGCAGAAAGCGGGCCGCCAGCACTGCCGAGGCAATGCCCGGAAGGATGTTGATCAGGAACAGCCAGTGCCAGGAATAGGTTTCGGTCAGCCATCCGCCGACGATCGGCCCGATGGTCGGCGCCAGCACCGCCAGCACGCCGGCGATCGTCGTCGCAAGCGCCTGCCGCTTGTTCGGGAACAGGATGAACACGGCCGAAAACACCGAGGGGATCAGCGTCCCCCCGGAAAAACCCTGCAGCACCCGCCAGGCGACCAGCGTGCCAAAACTGCCGCTGGCGGCACAGCCCGCCGACGCAATCACGAACAGGGTGATGGCGGCAACGAACAGCCATCGCATCGTCAGGAGCCGCGTCAAGAGCCCGGTGAGCGGGATCGCGATCACTTCGGCGATGAGATAGGCCGTCTGTATCCAGCTCATCTGATCCGGATCGATCTCGAGCGCCGACTGGATGGTCGGCAGCGACGTCGCCACCACCTGGACGTCGAGGATGGCCATGAACATGCCGACGCACATCGCTAGGAAGCCGAGCCAGACGATGGCGGGCGTTCGATCCGGACGAGCAGCTTCAACTTCAACCGACATGCGACGATCCCACCGGCCGCGGCATCCAAGCTGTCATGTTTGCGATCGAAACGATCGAGCTGTCAATCGGCAGATTGAGTATCTTGGCTCAACCCGCAGAACCGAGGGAGCGGCAGGGGCTGGCCCGCGGGCACGCGGCTTGGCCCGGAGCCACCACAGAAAATCCGCCCCGTCGATTGACCCCGGCAAAAATCCGACTATCAATATTAAATCAATTTGATTGACTTCACTGCCATGCCAATCCCGGCGCCCGCGCCGGAATGCTCAAAAGCCTGTTTTTCCTCGAGGAAAGAGTCCCATGTCGACACCGCGTCCGCACGCCCTGCGGCTTGAAACCCTTTGGAACCCGCCCGCCGACGGCCAGGAATTCTCCTACGTCCTGCGCCTCAAGAACCTCGGCAGCGAACCGCTTTCGAGTTTTTCCCTCTGCGTCAGCGGCCCGGGCCGCGTCGATCCGGCCGGACGCGTCGAAGGCGCGACCGTCTCGAAGCGGCTCTCCAATTTCACCGAATTCCAGCCACCGGCTGGTTTCGTTCTCGGCGCGGGCGAAACCTGGACAGTGTCCGTCTTTGCGCTGAGCTGGCAGTTCCGCCACTGGACGGATGGCGCGACAAGCGCCTATCTTGCGCTTTCCGATGGCAGCACCATTGTGCTCGGCATCGAGCCGACGCGCTCTTCGGTTAGCAACGCAGCCCTGAAGCGCGGCGCCGAGATCTATCCCGTTCCGGTCAACGCACCCGTTCAGATATCGGTCATCCCCTGGCCGAACCATGTCGCGGTCTCCTCCCGCCGTCCGCTGCCGGCCGGCTTTGCGCCGCAGGCGCAGAGCGCCGAAGGGGAGGCGGCGGAAAAAGGCTTCGCTGCGCTGGTCGACCATCTCTTTGCCGTCGAAGGCATCGTGCGCAGCGAGGCGGAAGGCGCAGTACCGGTCATCCTGAAGGATGCCGCCGGCTTCGGTCCCGAAGCCTATCGGCTGAGCTTCGACGAGGAGAGGCTGACCATTGAGGCGAGCGGCCGCACCGGCTTTCTCTACGGGCTCGTCACGCTCGGGCAGATCTGGCGCGGCGCCAGGCTGCATCCCGGCGTCTTCCAGTTTCCCGCATCCGGCGAGATCGTCGACGAGCCGGCGATGGGCTGGCGCGGCCTGCATCTCGACGTCGCCCGCCAGTTCTATGGCGCCGCCGAGGTCAAGAAGCTGCTGGCGGTGCTTGCCTGGAACAAGCTCAACCGCTTCCACTGGCACCTTTCCGACGACGAAGCCTGGCGTGTCGAGATCGACGCCTATCCCGCCCTGACCGAGATCGGCGCTTGGCGCGGCCACGGCCTTGCCGTGCCGCCGCTGCTGGGCTCAAGCCCGGCCCGAACGGGCGGCTACTACACCAAGGCTGTCATCCGCGAGATCGTCGCCCAGGCGAAGAGCTTCGGCATCGAAATCGTGCCCGAGATAGACATGCCCGGCCATTGCTACGCCATGCAGCAGGCGATACCGGAGCTGCGCGATCCGGCCGAGAAAGGCAGCTACTACTCGGTCCAGGGCTTTCCTGACAATTGCATCAACCCGGTCCGCGAGCAGACCTACGAGATCGTCGAGACCATTCTTTCCGAACTGATCGAGCTCTTCCCGTTCAAGGTCATCCATCTCGGCGCCGACGAAGTGCCCCTCGGCGCATGGTCCGGCTCGCCGGCAGCACTCGCGCGCCTGCGTGATGTCGCCGGCGATGCGGTTGCCGATGCCCATGCCAAGCGGCTGAACGTCGTCACCAACACGCATGGCGCCGACGATATCCACGGCTCCGGCGCGGGAATCCTGCAGGCGGAGTTCCTGGAGCGCGTGCAGCGTTTCCTGGCGAGCAAGGGCTGCATCACCGGCGGCTGGGAGGAGGCGGCGCATGGCGATGTCATCGACAAGGAGAAGAGCTATCTCTGCAGCTGGCGCAATGTCGAGGTCTCGGCCGAGCTTGCCGAACGCGGCTATCAAATGGTCGTCTGCCCCGGGCAGGTCTATTACCTCGATATGGCCCTGAGGCCCAATTGGGACGAGCCGGGCGCCAGCTGGGCGGGGAATTCCGATGCGGAAAAGCTCTATAAGTTCGATCCGGTCGGTGGCTGGTCGGCGGGCCAGAAGCAGAAGCTGCTCGGCATCCAGGCCTGCATCTGGTCGGAACCGATGACGGATCGCGCTGTATTCGACCGCCTTGTTTTCCCGCGCATCTCCGGGCTTGCCGAAACCGGCTGGACGAAGCCGTCCGCCAGGTCATGGGACCGCTTCAAGGCACTCGCAGGGCTGATGCCGCTGCTTTACGGGCTGCAACAATCGTAAGGCCGGCCTTCACTGCCGCTGCCGGTAGGCAGAGGGTGTGACGCCGGTGCCCAGCTTGAAGGCCCGGGTCATGTGGCTCTGGCTGCTGAAGCCGCAGGCCGAAGCGATCTGCGCGATCGGCTCCATGCCCGATAGCATCGATTTGGCGCGCTCGACACGACGGTGCGCCACCCAGCTATGCGGCGACACACCAAAGCTTGCGCGGAACATCCGCTGAAAATGAAAGGCGCTGAGCTGCCCGATATCAGCCAGATCCTGCAAGCGGATCGTCTCGCCGAGATGGGCCTCGATATAGTCCAGAGTTCGGCGCCGCACATGCGGCGCGAGTCCGCCGCTGATCGCGCGGGCACGCATGCCTCCATAACGCGGATCAACGAAGAGATCGTTGATCGCCTGGGTCATCGCTTCTTCGGCCAGCAGATGAACGCCCGCCAACATCGCTTCCGTCATCTGCCGAAGCCTGTCAGCCAGGACCGGTGCATCGTCGAAGGTCACTTCGGGAAGAGCCATGAGCCGCGCATCGCGGTCAAACGTCTCGGCAAACATCCGGCGCATCTGATCGTCGGGAACATACAGATGGACGAATTCGAAGAAGTCGGTGATTTCCCATTCGGACGAGTGCCCCTGCGGCATGATGCACAGCACACCAGGACGGCCGCGCGCGTCGGGGCCGCCATCCAGCCGACGCGTTCCGGCGCCACCGCTGAGATAAAGACTGAACGTATGACCGTCCGGCCGCTCATAGCTCATCCGGTCATGCGCATTGCTCCAGATGGCAGCCGATCGCCCGAAACCCAGATCGATCGACTGTGACATCCGCGCATTGGGAGATGCGGACAAAAACCTGAAAACCGAGAGGCGGCTATCTTTCACTCATCTTTCCCACAGCTGGCCACGCGTTCAGAATAATACGGGGGGACCCCTGATATGGCGAGGGGGAAGTGCGGGGACATCGATTTCATAGCAAGAATCTGCAAGAGACCCGTTCACGGTTTGCCTATTGGTGGAGAAAACAAGGATACCTCCATGGCAAATGCCGTTCTTTTCATCGCGACCGTCCTGATATGGGGGACGACCTGGATCGCCATTGCGATGCAGGTCGGTCCCGTGCCGGTCCTGGTCTCGGTCTTTTACCGATTTGCGCTTGCCGCCGTGATCCTCGTCGCCATCCTGGCTGCCATGCGCCGGCTCGAGGTCCCTGCCTTGCGCGATCAACCCTTCATCCTGGCGCAAGCGCTCTGCCTGTTCAGCCTCAATTTCATCTGTTTCTACAACGCTGCCGCCTTTGTTCCTTCAGGGCTGATCTCTGTGATCTTCTCGCTCGCAACGATCTACAACGCCGTCAATGCGCGCCTCTTCTTCGGCGACCGCATTACCGGCCGCACGCTCTTCGCAGCGGCGCTCGGCGCAACCGGCCTCCTGCTGCTGTTCGGAGAGGAGGTTGTCGTCGATTTCGACATGGGCACGTTGAAAGGGATCGGGCTCGCAGCGCTCGGCACGCTGTTCTTCTCGCTCGGCAACATGGCATCGCGCCGCAACAGCGCGGCCGGCATCTCGCCGCTGACCGCCAATGCCTGGGGAATGACCTATGGCGCGATCATCCTCCTCGTCCTGATTGCCGTGACGCGGACGCCGGTCGTGGCACCATCAGGCATCACCTATCTTGCCGCGCTGCTCTATCTCTCGACCATCGGATCGGTGATCGGTTTCACCACCTACCTGATGCTGGTGTCGCGCATCGGCTCCTCACGCGCAGCCTACGCCACCGTGCTGTTCCCGATCGTCGCCCTGTCGCTGTCGACGGTGTTCGAGGGCTACCACTGGACCGGTCTCGGCCTGATCGGCCTGGCGCTGACGCTTCTCGGGAACGTGATCATCTTTGCGCGCCCTCTCGCACGGCGGTCGCCGCAACCAGATGCGAGCTTGCCGGCACGCAGCTGAAGGACGGGCAGCGTCGCGGTCTTTCAGATGGATCGCGACGTCTTCGACCGTCGTATTCCCGCGGATCTCAGGGCTTTCCGAAACCGCCTGGACGAGGCCATCGCCCAAGCCACGGAAACGCTTCAAAGGAGCTCGGAGGACACTTGAGTCTTACGATCCGTTAACCACCTTCAATGTCGTAGAAGGGGAAGCAGAGGAGAACGCTCATTCCACTTGCGCGAGGAAAAAATCGCGAGATGCTGCGAGTATATGTGGGCGATTTTTCCAACGGCTAGGGCAAGGAATGACGCACGGCGAAATCAACTTTGCGATCCGCGTCACGCTGGGAATTGATGTTGTCATCATCTGCGTGCTGATCGCATACTTTTATGTGCGTAACGAAATGCTCGCGGCACGCGCTGCCCGGATAGGGAATATAACTTACCACGCCCGAACTATTTTCACGGGAATCGCCTATGGTCATCCCGATTGCCCGCCCGAGATTGCCGCAGAATATCTATCTCTGAGGCGTAAATTGCACATAATAATCACGATCGCCTCTTCTCCGATGATACTCTACATGATTTTTCTTCAGAAATACTTTCACTGAACGAAACCATCCCCTGGCCGTTAACCGACCGGCTTCTGCAGCACGTCGAAGCGCGGATTGGTTTCGGAAAAGATCGGCAGGGCGGCCGCGCCGAGGATGGCGGTATCCTTGCCGGTCATGCCGATCATGACGCGGGGAACCGTTCGCTGCCGGCCGGGATCGATCGGATCGTGCAGCGGCTCGAGCCGTTCGGCAAGCCGGCGCATCAGCGATGTCGGTAGGCTGCCGCCGAGCACGATCGTCTGAGGATCGAAGGCGAGTTCGAGGAAATCGACGGTCTGGCGCAGCGGCTGGACGGCCTGGTCGAGCCAGGCATCCAGACCGTCGCTGCCCCTGTCGATCAGCGCGTCGAGCGCGTCGGGCGAAAGCTCCCCTGCATCGGCGATGCCCATGAATTCGTAGGCGACCGATGGCGAGACATAACGATCGAGGCAGCCGCGTTTGCCGCAGCTGCAGAGCCTGCCATGCGGCTCGACGATGATATGGCCGATCTCGCCGGCATTGTGGCGGCTGCCCTTGTAGAGATGGCCATCGAGGAACATGCCGGCGCCGATGCCGCCGCCGGCGGCCAGAAACAGATAGACGAAGCTCGCGAGGCCGCGGGCGACGCCGTGCAGGCGCTCGCCGATCGCCGCGGCCGTCGCGTCGTTCTCGACCAGCACCGGCACATTGAGCCGCTGCTCCAGCTCAGGGCCGACGGGGAATCCCTGCCAGCCGGGCAGGCTCTGGGGGCTGAGCGAGGTGGTGCCGCCCTCGGCATAGCGGCCGGGCAGGGCGATGCCGACGCCGAGCAGCCGCTCGTGGTCGAAGGCGAAGGCCTGTTTGAGATGCTCGACGATCGACTGGAGGACCGGCATCGCCTGCTGCGGATCGGGGTGTTCGACCTGGCGCTCGATGCGCGCGCAGACGGCGCCGGAGAGATCGGTCAGCACGCCGCTCGCCTGCTGGCGGCCAAGCTCGAGGCCGATCGAATAGGCGCCGGCCGGATTGATGGAATAGGGAATGATCGGCTGGCCGCGCGCCACCTTCTGCGCCTCGGCGGCGACGAGCAGATGCGACCTCTCCAGCTCCTCAACGATATTCGACACCGTCTGCGGCGTCAGCGCCGTCATGCGGGCGATCGACGCTCGCGACAGAGAACCGTGCGTGCGGATCAACTCGATTACCACGCGCCGATTGTGAGACTTGGCCTGCTCGAGATTCGTGCCGGAAATCGCCTTCATGTCGCCTTCAAAGGATAAGCCTCACCACCCTTGTCACAAGACGGGTGGCGATGAAAGCCACATTCTTCGTGCCCCCTATTGAACCTCGGCGTCGGCGGGCGCAACGGCATTGCGCCGCTGCAGCAGGCCGAGGATCGTGATCCCAGACAGGCCGGTGACTGCGCTCAGAATGGCGGTTCCGGAATAGCCGGTCGCCCAGGTGCCGGCGGCGAAGACCAGCGCACCGATGCCCGTACCCACAAAGACATTGACGGAGATCAGCGCGCTGCCGAGCCCTGGCCGGTCGCCAATGAGATCCTGCAGGTAGGTGATCGGAATGCTGATGATCGCCGCAGCACCGATGCCGGCAAGCAGGGTCAGCGCATAGAGATGCCATGGAACGGAGGCAAAGCCGAGCAGGCCGAGAAATAGCGCGTAGATGATGGTGCCGGCGGCCAGCGCCGTCATCTGGCCGGTCTTCCGGGCGATCCGTGACCAGACGATGATGAAGATGATCTCCAGCGCTGCGACGATGCCGACGAGAATGCCGACATCGCTAAGCCGGCCATGCGCCGCGCCCGTGGCGATCAACGGCAGAAGCGCATCATTCAGATGCAGCGTGCTGGTGATCAGGGCGACACCTGCGATATGCGCCGAAACCCGCGGCGACACCACCTGGCGGAGCGCTTCGAAATAGGTGAGACGGCGAACCTCCGCCATCATCGCTCCGGCGCGCTTCGGAAGAGCAAAGAGGATGATGCCCTGGCACAGCACACAGGAGAGGCTGGCGAAGAGATAGGCCGGCAGCATGCTCGACGCGCCGGAGAGGACAAGACCCGTTATACCGGGAATCAGCACCCAGGAGAGCGAGATCATCGCGCGCACGCCGGAGTTGGCCGTCATCATGTTGCTGCGGCTCATGCCGTGCATCGCCGCGCGCGCATTGGCAAACAGCAGCGGGTTCAGCGCCCCGTAGATCGGCAGCGGCAGCAGCGCGCTGACGATGAAGGTCGCCGGGCTCGGAAAGGCATAGACCATGCCGTAGCCGACGATGCCGAACAGACAGGCGCCCATCATTGCCGAACGGTATTCGCCGAGCCGGTCGGCAAGATTGCCGAGCAGGACGCTGATCACCACATTCACCGCTGCCGAGGCAAAGGCGAGGAAGGAATAGAGCCCGTCGCTCAGCCCCAGTTCGCGAATGCCGACGATTGAACGATAGGGCGCGGTCATCGCCCCCGCCATGCCGAAGGTGAAAATGGCAATCATGCTGGCGCGGATCGCCGGATTGCGGAAGACGTCGGGAAAGAAGCGACTCATCGGATCATCAATCGTCAGGGAAATTCGCAGGCTCGGCCGCAACGGGCAGCCCTGAAGGTCAGGCTATGCTGTCTTGTCGGCTCGGAGATCGGAGCGGCTGATCAATAATGCTCCGATTGGGAGAAGGTTCGCGCCAGCTCGGCCTGGCCAGCCGTGAGACCGCAATCGACGGGCAGGCAGACCCCGGTAATTGCGGCGGCGAGCGGACCGGCCAGGAAGCCAACGGCATTGGCGACATCGCGAGGATCGACGACGCGCTGCAGCGGATACCAGCGGCGCGCCTCCTCGAAAACATTGGGATTGGCGGCGGCGCGTGCCTCCCAGGCCTGCGTCTTCACCGTGCCGGGGGCGACGGCATTCGAGCGGATGCCGAACTTGCCGTATTCCACCGCGACGAGCCGGGTGAAATGCAGCAGGCCGGCCTTGGCCGCGCTATAGGCCGGGTGCCCGAAGACATGCATGCCATTGACCGAGGCGATATTGACGACAGACCCTTTGGAGGCCTTCAGCATCGGTTCGAAGGCGCGGAAGCACAGGAAAGCGGCTTCGAGATTGAGCGCATTGTCCGCCCGCCAGATCCCCGGCGTCGTATCATGCAGGCTGGTCGCCCGCGCCGCACCGGCATTGTTGACGAGGGTTCGAACCAGCCCGGCATTAGCGGCGCGTTTTGCCAGTTCTGATATGCTCGTCTCGCTGGTCACATCGCAGCCGACGGCCACGAAACGGCCGGCCGGCCCGAGCTTGGAAGCGACGGCGGCCGCAGCCGCAGCATCGATATCGGCGAGCAGCACGACGTCGTGATCTTCGGCAAGGCGTGCGGCGATCGCCGCACCGATATCGCCCGCCGCCCCCGTGACGATCGCTGCCGATTGGGTCATTTTCCCGCACTCCCGCTCATGGGTTTCAGTCTCCAAGCAATTGCCGGTCGTCGCCGTCGCGGTGGATGACGAGCTGCTGCTTGATGCGCCGCAGCGTGGTCGTCGCCTTCGGCTGAACGGCATAGGCGACCAGGCTCGAGAGAATATCGACCGTCGCGATATAGGCGATGCGCGTCGAGGTCGGACGGTAGATATTATTGCCCTCGGGAAGGTCGATCGGCACGACAATTTCGGCGGCCTTGGCAACCGGGCTGTCCGTCTGGGTCAGCGCGATGGTCTTCACCTTGTTCTGACGGGCAAGCTCGAAGGCCCGCACCAGCTCCAGATTGCGGCCGGAGAAGGACGAACCGATCAGCACGTCGCCCGGCCGGGCCGCCGCCGCCATCATCAGCTGCATGCTGTGATCGGAGCTGGCGGTGATGCGAAGCCCGAGACGGAAGAGGCGGTTCTGCAGCTCGTCAGCAATCATCGACGAATTGCCGCCCGAGCCGAAGGCATAGATCATGTCGGCCTTGGCGATATGGGCAACGGCCGCTTCGATCGCCGCCAGATCGAGCGAGCGGTGCAGCAGAAACAGCGCGTTCTGCGCCTTGGTGATGATATCCTGGGCGACATCGGCCGGTTCAGTGCTTTTCGATTCCGGCTTCAGATAGCGCACGCCGATATGGGCGGTGCGGGCGAGCTGCACCTTGAAATCGGAAAAGCTCTCGCAGCCGAGCCGGCGGCAGAAGCGGGTAACGGTCGGCGGCGAAACCTCGGCGCGTTCGGCGAGCTCGATGATCGAGGCATTCACCGCAAACTCGAAATCATTGACGATGATTTCGGCGATGCGGTTCTCCGAAGGAGAAAGCCGGCTCTTATCTTCCTGCAATGTCGAAAAGATATCCAAACCGACTCCCACCGATTTTTCGCTATGCGTCCTTCTTCTTATAGGCCACGCAATCGATCTCAACCTTGCAATCGACCATCATCGACGATTGCACACAGGCGCGTGCGGGCGGATGGTCGCCGAAATACTCCTGATAGATCTTGTTGAAGGTCCAGAAGTCGCGCGGATCATCGAGCCAGACGCCGACGCGCACCACATCCTCGACGCCATAGCCGGCCTCCTCGAGAATCTCCAGCACATTGGCGATCGTCTTATGGGTCTGGGCGATGATGTTGCCGTCGATGATTTCGCCGTCTTCCATCGCAACCTGGCCGGAAACATAGAGCCAGCCATCGGCTTCGACCGCATGCGCGAATGGCAGCGTCTTGCCGCCGGCGCCCGTTTGAACCGTGCCATAGCGTTTGATGGGCATGCTGAAGTCCTTGCAAATTATTTTCTTGATACGTTGACAAATGACCATAGAAAGCGGAATTTGACCAGTGAAAAACGCGATTTATGAAAAGAATTTCAATCCGGGGCACACATGCGCGATCCTTTTCAAAACCCTTTCCCCTCCGACAGCGCCCGGCACGCGATCTGGGAAATGCTCGTTTCGCGCGATATCGATGCTTTTCTCGCCGCCGACTGGGCGATGGTCGAGCATGATTTCGTCGAAGAAGGCTTCATCGGCATCGACGGCCGCAAGGAGGTGAACCCCGACAAGTGGCGGCTCACCTTCCCGACGCTCGCGGCCTATCGCGAGGAGTGGCTGCGGCAGGCGAGAGATTTCGCCGGGCAGAGTTTCGCGGAAGATCCGCGCACGGCGATCTTCACCACCACGACGCTCGAAGACATCGAGATCGAAGGCGAGACGGCACTGGTCCGCAAGAAGTTCGACGGCGGCATCACCAAGGCCGACGGCACCCGCGATATCCTGCAATGGCAGACGCTCTATTATTGCCGGCGGCACGAGGGACGCTGGAAGATCTCAGGTTTCACCGGCTACCTGCCGAACCCGATGGGGTGACGCGGGGCCTGCAACACGAAGGCCACTTTCTTGCGCATATTCACGGCAGCACTGGCGACCGAGACCAACACCTTCTCCCCGATCTGCGTCGATCGTCGCGCATTCGAAGCCTCGCTTTATGCCCCGCCCGGCCAGCATCCTGATACACCGACGCTCTGCACCGCGCCGATCACCGTCGGCCGGCCCGTCGCCAGAGAAAAGGGCTGGGAACTGATTGAGGGCACCGCCACCTGGGCCGATCCGGCCGGCCTCGTCAACCGCACGACCTATGAGGAACTGCGCGACGAAATCCTCGACCAGCTCCGCGCGGCCATGCCTGTCGACGCCGTCGTCATGGGCCTGCACGGCGCCATGGTGGCAGCCGGCTATGAGGATACGGAAGGCGATCTTCTATCCCGCATGCGCGACATCGTCGGGCCCGATGTCCTCATCTGCGCCGGGCTCGATCCGCACAGCCATCTCACCGCAAAACGTGTCGCCGCGCTTAATTTCGCCGTCTATTTCAAGGAATTTCCGCACACGGATTTCGTCGACCGCGCCGAGGATCTCTGGCGCATCGCCGTCGACACGCTGGAAGGCCGGGTCGAGCCCCGCATGTCGGTGTTCGACTGCCGGATGATCGACGTTTTCCCGACCTCGCGCGAGCCGATGCGCTCCTTCGTCGACAAGATCATGCGGATCGAGAAGGATGACCCCGAGATCCTGTCGATCTCGGTGATCCACGGCTTCATGGTCGGCGACGTGCCCGAAATGGGAACGAAGCTGCTCGTCGTCACCGACAACAAGCCGGAGAAGGGCGCCGCCCTGGCGCGCGAGCTCGGCCTCGAACTCTTTTCCAAGCGCGGCACCTTCATGGTGCCGCAGATCGACGAAAAGGAAGCGGTGTCCCGCGCCATGGCCGCCACCGCATGGCCCGTCGTCATTGCCGATGTCTGGGACAATCCGGGCGGCGGCACGGCGGGCGATGCGACCGTCATCCTCGCCGAGCTGATGGCCCGCGGCGTCACCAGTGCTGTTATCGGCACCATCTGGGATCCAATGGCGGTGCAGATCTGTTTTGCGGCAGGCGAGGGGGCGGAAATTCCGCTGCGCTTCGGCGCCAAATCGGCGCCCGGCACCGGCAACCCGATCGATGGCACGGTCAAGGTCGTCAGGCTGGTGAGGAATGCCGAGATGCAGTTCGGCGAGAGCCTGGCGCCCTTCGGCGATGCCGCCCATATCGTGCTCGGCGGCATCGATATCATCCTCAATTCGACGCGCGCCCAGAGCTTCGATCCGAGCCTGTTTTCGGTGATGGGCATCGATCCGACCAAGCAGAAGATCCTGGTGATCAAATCCACCAATCATTTCTTCGCCTCCTTTTCGAAGATCGCCGCGGAAATCCTTTACTGCTCTGCCGGAACGCCCTATCCCAATAATCCGGCGACGACGCCGTACCGGCGGGCGCCGAAGACGATATGGCCGATCGTGGCCGATCCACATGGGTTAAAACGCGGAGCCGCCTGAATGCCTGATCGCAGCTTTGCCGTCGTCGCCAAGGCCGGAGACCGGATCGCCGATCTCTCGACGCCGCGCCCCGTGATCGACGAAGACCGGCTGGCTGCCAATATCGCCCGCGTTCAATCCTATATGGATGAGCACGGGCTGAACTTCCGCCCGCACATCAAGACGCACAAGATACCGGCACTCGCCGTCGCCCAGGTCGCCGCCGGCGCCAGGGGCATCAACTGCCAGAAGGTCACGGAGGCGGAAGTCTTCGCCGAAGCCGGCTTCAACGACATCCTGATCACCTTCAACATCCTTGGACAGCAGAAACTCGAGCGCCTGGCCAGGCTGAACGAGCGCATTTCTGATCTCAAGGTCGTCGCCGACAGCGAAGTGACGATCGATGGGCTGGCAGCGCATTTTTCCGGCCACAAGCCGCTGACGGTGCTTGTCGAATGCGATACCGGCGGCGGCCGCTGCGGCGTGCAGACGCCGGAAGAGGCGGCCTCGCTCGCCAGGCGCATCACTGCTGCCGACGGCCTCACCTTCGGCGGCATCGTCACCTATCCGAAGCCGCAATCGGCCGCCGCCGTCGAAGCCTTCATCGCCGAGACGCTGGACCGCCTGAAATCCGACGGCATCACCTGCCCGATCGTCAGCAATGGCGGAACGCCGAGCCTGTTCGAGGCGCATCTCGTCCCCTCCGCCACCGAACACCGCGCCGGCACCTATATCTACAACGACCGCCAGATGGTGCGCATGGGCCATTGCAGCGAGGACGATTGCGCCATGCACGTGCTGGCAACGGTCGTCTCCCGCCCGACCGCCGACCGCGCCGTCATCGACGCCGGCTCGAAAGCGCTGACCTCGGACCTCCAGGGCTTCAGCGATTACGGCCTGATCGTCGGCTATCCCGAGGCGCGGATCACCAGCCTTTCGGAAGAACACGGGGTGATCGATCTTTCGAATTGCACCGGCCCTCGGCCGCAGATCGGCGAGAAGCTCTTCATCATCCCGAACCACACCTGCGTGGTGTCCAACCTGTTCGATACGATGGTGTTTCATCGGGGCGGGGTCGTGACCCGCGTCGAGGAGGTCGCGGCCCGCGGTCTCGTCTGGTAGGAACCTGTACGGGTTGAGGGCGAAACTGCCCTGATCGCCGAAGAGCGCAGTTATTGGTGAATTGCTGGCTTTCGGCAGGAATGCGGTCGCTGATATTGTGAGACGCGCCGCGCAGCGGATGCCTTCGTGGCCCGAGGATTAGAGCCATGGGACAATAATTTTCCCATCGGTTTATGGCCGGGGCTCGGACCTTGAGCGTAACCCTGATGCCATGGAAATAATCCTTCACTTTCAACGATATCGGTCGCGGGAAAGCCACTTTAGCAAGCGCGGAGTCATGAGCCCGCGAGAAAGGCATTGACCCGCATCCAAAATAATGTCACTAATAATGACATGAATACATCAAGAGAGACATAATGTCAGGATCGGCTGATACACGAAAATATTCCTCTCCGCTGAGAGAACAGCAGGCGCTCGAGACGCGCGAGAGGATTCTGCGCGCGACGCTGGATCTCCTGAACGTCAATCCATTCGGCGACATCTCGATGGATGACGTTGCCAAATCCGCAGGCGTCGAGAGGCGGACGGTTTTCCGGCATTTCGCAACGAAGGAAGCCTTGTTCGACGCATTCTGGATTTTCATCAATGAAGGCATGAACGCGCAGACTTTGCCATCAACGCTCGACGAACTCGTTCACGCGCCGATCGATATGTTTCAGCAGTTCGACAAAAACCAGGGCGTCATACGCGCAAGCATTCACACTCCGGCGGGATACGCAATGCGTATGCGTAGGATTGCGGCACGCCGGAAGGCATTCAAGCAGTGCTTTACCGCCGCCGAGATGGAGCCGGCTTCAGAAAACGGGAAGAGGGCCGAGGCTCTTTTCCACCTCCTGTACAGCGCAGGGGCATGGGAAATCCTCAAAGACTACGCCGGCCTAACCGGTCAGGAGGCCGGAGAGGCGGCGTCATGGGCAATGCAGGTCATTTTGAAAGCCGCAAAGCCCGACGCCCAGTGACCGAATAAGCAATCGAGTTAAACCTATTCAAATGGAGAGTGACATGGGCATGGCATACAAGACGCAAGAAAGCGCGGAAGCCCTGTGGGTTATCCGCGACAAGGTGCAGTTTATGGGCGAAGTTCCCGAAATGGGCTTGAGCGTCCTTGAGGTGACAGTGCCTCCCGGTTCCGGAACGCCGCCGCATAAACATCAATCGATAGAGATATTCCGTGTTGTGAGCGGCGAAATCACCTTCACGCTCTTTGATGCGGCGCCGCCTACCCAGATTGTCGCACATGCAGGCGACGTTCTCACGCTACGCTCCTACCAGCCGCACAATTACGTCAATACCGGCACCCTGCCTGCACAGATGCTGTCGATCGTCGAAAACGCCATGAGCCGATTTTTCCGCGACCTCGGCCACACGGAGGTTCCGCCCGCCGGCCCGCCCTCGAACGAAGAGATCGAGACTGTGATGGCCGCCTGCCAGCGGCATGGCATCGAAATCCTGAACATATAATTGAGTGCAGCAACAACCGGAAGCCCGCTTGCCCCTCTTTTTCAATGGTGAAACAAATGCTTTCGCGTATTTTTCTCAGACTCGGCGCGAGTTGCGGGCTGGTCGGCATGACGCTCGGCGTCTACATGGCGGCATCCCACGATCACGTTCTCGCGCCTGTTCATGCCCACGTGAACCTTATTGGTTGGGTGGGCATGTTCCTCGCAGGGCTATTTTACGCCCAACGACCTGATGCTGCAGGCGGCACGCTTGCCCGTGCCCACCTTGCCTTCACCGTCGCCGGGTTGCTCGTCCTCGCGCCCGGCCTCGCCGGCGTACTCCTCGGCTATCCGTTCGGCGAACTCATGGCAGCACTCGGATCAATCCTCACAATTGCAGCGATGGCGCTCTTTGCCGTGGTGGTGTTTCGATCCGAAGCAAACCCCGCAACCTCGCCGGATCACCGACCGGCCCGCCATTAGCCATAAGGGCGAAATGAGGCCATCCCTGCTTCCAAGGTGTCGCCGACAGCGAGGTGACGGTCGACGGCCTCGCCTTGGCGGCATGTCGCCTATCCCCGCGTGCTGGCGTCGGACTTGGTTTGCCACGCTGCGTGATCGGCGTGGAGACCCTCTCCTTTCGCCCGGCAAAATGCCTTGGCACGTAAGAAAGCTCCACGCCTTCCTTGCGCAGCCATGGCAGCAGTTACAGCATCTGGCCACCCGAGATATCGAAACAGGTGCCGTTCGCCCAACTCATGTCGTCGGAGAGGATTGCGGCAACCGCGCTGCCGATATCGTCCGGCAGACCGACGCGGCCGAGTGCGATACCCTGCGCGACGAAGGCCTTGACCGCCTCGTTATCGCGCACCGCGCCGCCGCCAAAATCAGTCGCGATCGCGCCGGGGGCGATGGCATTCACCCGGATCCTGCGCTCACCCAGTTCGACGGCCATGAAGCGCGTCAGGACCTCGGTCGCCGCCTTCATTGCCGCGTAGACGCTATAGCCGGGCAGGGTGAATCGGACGAAACCGGAGGAGACATTGAGGATACGGCCGCCGTCCTCGATCAGCGGCAAGAGCTTTTGGGTGAGGAAGATCGGACCGCGCAGATGTGTCGCGACCAGAGCGTCGAACTGTTCTTCCGTCGTCTCCGCGAAATTGGCGAATACGCCGATGCCGGCGTTGTTGACGAGATAGTCGAACTGCTGACGGCCGAAAGTATCGTCCAGCGCCGTGGCCACAGCTTCGACAAAGAGTGGAAAGCCCTGCGTGTCGGTCACGTCGAGCGGGATCATGACGGCCTTGCCACCCTTCGCTTCGATTTCGTGCCTCAACGTATCGGCTTCGGCCGCGCCGGTGCGGTAGGTGCCGATGATGCCGACGCCACGGTCGGCGAGGTGAAGCGCCATGGCGCGACCGAGACCGCGGCTGGCGCCGGTGATGAGAGCGATTCTGTCAGTCATGTTCTGCCTTTCAGAGAGAATAATGGCGAGCGGCAAATCGCTCACGATGAGCGCCGCCTGCCTCTGCAAGGTAGCGACAAGCCTTCACCTAAACGCGCCTGATCGGATCAACATTTGCCCAATTGTCTCAACTGGCATGCCCGGTGCCAAAGGTACTGACATAGTGCCGCAATGACCGAAGTCTTCGAACAGCATCTTGAGATCGCCTTGCGCCACGCCAAGCCTGACACGCTGCTCACGCCGATTCCGCGCGTCGAGCTGCTGGTCGGCGATCGCCCGACCGGTGAGACGCGTTGCCTTTATCGGTCGATGGTCTGCTTCATTCTTCAGGGTTCCAAACGCGTCGCCTTCAACGACAGCATTCTGAGCTACGACAGCTCGCAATATCTGATCAGCGCCCTCGATCTGCCGCTGATGGGCCAGGTGTTGGACGCCGGCCAGCATCGCCCCTATGTTGCCGTCTCATTGACACTCGATCCCGCCTTGCTGGCAGAGCTGGCCGCTGCCATGCCGCCCAAGCGGGAGAGCGACGGCGAGCAGATCGGGCTGTCGATCAATCCGATGACGGTCGAGCTTCGTGATGCGCTGCTTCGGCTGCTTTCGCTGCTGGACAAGCCCGCCGACATCGCAGTTCTCGCGCCGCAAGATGCCGTCGAAGGGTGGACCCCGCCATGCCATGGGCCCGCAACGACAGCTGTGCGTTCGACGGGAAAACAATGAGCGGCGCGTCCTGGCGCTGCCCATCTGGTCGCCATCAACCTCGGCCTCAAAACCATTCCCGTCGATCGGCGTCGCGCCCGCGATCGCGAGACCCGACTGCTGGGATCGCCCAGGGCCTGATTGCGGCCGCCGAGCTCGGCATGAAAGAGCACGACCGGCTGGTGTTGGCGAAAACAATGATGGACCGAAAACTGGATGGACGCCGAACCTCGTCTAAACTTCCGGAGCTCGTCAAGCTGGTGATCGGGAAACCGCTGGTGTCGGCAAAAATAGTGGCGAACACGCTCGAGGTCACGCCGCAGGCGGCGCGGCGGATTGTTTTGGAGCTTGGCCTCAGGGAGATGACGGGCAGGGGGAGGTTTCGGGCATGGGGAATCGTTTGAAGCAAATCCTTGAGCCGACGTTGGTCAGCTACTGTACCATCCGACAACGATCGACCGCGTCTTCATTCCGTGAAATGGAAATGTGGCGGTGCTCACTAAATTCACGTGCCACACAGGACGGGACCAGCGCCCCTGATGCCGATGCCTTAGCCGACTTGGCGGCTCGCCTTCACGTTCGAAGAGAGCATTTTCTTAGACCGGTCGCCAACAGCGACCGGCCTCTGTTTTATCGCACCTTGGCATCGAACTTGGTGAAGGATTTGAATTGCCAGGATGTCAATCGGCACCCAAAAATTCACCCCTTATCGGCGTCCAATTTTGGGTCTGACGCAATGTCGATGACATCAGGGTGCTCCCCCGATACGTGCCTCAAGCAAATCGAGTTTCCCGCGCCCGTACATCTGGCGCTTGATGAGTTTCAGCTTGGTGATCTGGCCATCTGTCTGGCCGTTCGACCAGATTGAAGTTATTGCATTCTGAACCGCTGCTCTGTCGCGGATAACTCCGTTGGCGAA
>NZ_JARFVE010000013.1:0-205973 GCF_029194105.1 Rhizobium mulingense
ACGCGCTTGGCGACGCGTTCGACGACGACGTCGGAGACCGCACCGTGATCCTTGTGGCCCCACCAGGTCAGCACATCAGTTTCGGCAAGCCGGGCTTCGCTGAGACCATGTTCCGGTTCCTGCAGCGTCGCCGTCGTCGCCGAGATGGCGGGATCGGCATTCAGCGCATTGGCGATCGCCGTGTGCATGCCCTCGGGATAGATGCCGCGGACGATTGCATTGGTATTCTCATGAATATTTTCACCCCACACAATGGTGCGAATGGTCATGTCATTCTCTCCTTGTCATAAAACGGATCGAGTCTTGGGAGGAACATCGATCCTGGGAAGGTCAGGCAGCCTGCATGGATTGACGCTCGAGCGCCCGACCCGAACGATCGAAGCGGTGGACGTGGCCGCCAAGCGGGGCAAGGCCAAGCGTCTGACCCGGCTCGTGGCGGGAAACCCCGGCCTCCCGCACGATGAGCGGCTCGTCCGTTCCGATGTCCACATAGACGAAGCTATCGGAGCCGAGGATTTCCGAGTGGACGACAGTGCCGCTCCAAACCGGCGACTCGGCCGTGATACGAATATGCTCGGCGCGCACTCCTATCGTATGGCTGCCATAGGGCTGGGCCAGTTCGCCCGACAGAAAGTTCATTTTCGGCGAGCCGATGAAGCCGGCCACGAAGAGCGAATTCGGGCTTTCGTAAAGCTCCAGCGGCGTGCCGATCTGCTCGACGACGCCGTCCCTCAACACGCAAATCCGATCGGCGAGCGTCATGGCCTCGACCTGATCATGCGTCACATAAATCATCGTCGTATTGTGCATGCTGCGATGAAGCTTGGCGATTTCCAGCCTCGTCGCCACGCGCAGCGCCGCATCGAGGTTGGACAGCGGCTCGTCAAAGAGAAAGACTTTCGGATTGCGGACGATCGCCCGGCCGATCGCGACGCGCTGACGCTGGCCACCGGAAAGCTGTCGCGGTAGGCGGTCCAAGTAGGCTGAGAGCTGCAGCATGCCGGCCGCCTGCTCCACGCGCTCGCGGCATTCATCTCTGTTGCTCCCGGAAAGCTTCATGCCGAAAGCCATATTGTCGAACACCGTCATATGCGGGTAGAGCGCGTATGACTGGAACACCATGGCGATCCCTCGCTTCGACGGCGCGTGGCGGTTCACCGTCTCGCTATCGAAGGAAAGCGTCCCTGAGGTGATGTCCTCGAGGCCGGAGATAAGCCGGAGCAGCGTGGACTTGCCGCATCCCGACGGCCCCACGAACACCATGAACTCGCCGCGGCGGATGTCCATCGTTACGCCCTTGATGACCTCGAAGGCGCCGAAGCTCTTACGGATATTCTCCAGTTGGATCTCTTCCATGTCTTACTCCCTCAACCCTTGACGCCGCCGGCGGTCAGCCCGGAAATGATCCGGCGCTGGAATATCAAAACAAGCACCACAACCGGCACGGTGACGATCACCGACGCCGCCATGATGTTGCCCCAGGGGATCTCGAATTCGCTGTTGCCCGAAAGCAGGGCGATGGCGACCGGAACGGTACGCTGTGTATCCGACGACGTGAAGGTCAGCGCAAAAAGGAACTCGTTCCACGCGGTAATGAAGGCGAGCAGCCCTGTTGTCACCAACGCCGGCCACATCAGCGGCATGAAAACCTGGGTGACGATGACCCATGGCGAGGCGCCATCGACGATCGCCGCCTCCTCGATCTCGATCGGTAATTCACGCATGAAGGTCGTCAGCACCCAGACGGTGAACGGCAGCGTGAAGATCATGTAGGAAAAAATCAGCGCGAAGGGCGTATTGAAGATGCCGATCCAGCGAATGAGCTCGAAGAGGCCGGCAAGGACGGCAATCTGGGGAAACATCGACACTGAGAGGATGGTCAGCATCAACAGCGCCCGCCCGCGGAAATGCACCCGAGCCAGAGCGAAGGACGCGGTGATCGAAAGCAACAGCGACGCTGAAACCACGACACAGGCGATCATTGCGGAATTCGCGAGGCTACGGACGAAACCGCCCTGGCCCATCACGGATGTATAGTTGCCGAACGAGATCGAGGTCGGCCAGTAATCGACCTGGAAAAGGGCCGTGCCAGTCTTCAGGCTCGTGAGGATCGCATAGTAAAACGGAAAGACCGCAATGACGACGATGATCGTGACGAGCAGGTAGAAGAGCGTATTCTTGGTGATCGACAGCAGCATCAGCGTTCCTCCCCGCCGAGCCTGACGCGGCCGAGCCAGATATAAAGGATGGTGACGGAGGCAATGATCAGGAAAAGCACCGTCGAGGCGGTCGCGCCGTAGGCGAACTTGTCGAAGTCGAACAGGTTCTCGCGCGCCATGACCGACATGGTCTTCGTCTGAGCATTGTTCGGCGTCAGCACATAGATCAGATCGAAGATGCGCATCGCGTCCAGCATCCGGAAGATCACGGCAACCATGATGGCGGGGCGGATCAGCGGCAGAGTCAGGCGCCAGAAAACCTTGACCGGGTTGATGCCGTCGATCCTGGCGGCCTCGTAGATATCGCCCGGAACCATCTGCAGTCCGGCAAGGATCAGAAGCGCCATGAAGGGCGTCGTCTTCCAGACGTCGACGATCAGCACGGCGATCATCGCCGTCTCCGGATTGGCGGTCCAGGCGATCTTCTCGCCGATAAGGCCGAAGCCGAGCAGGATGTCGTTCAGAATGCCGAACTGGTCATTGAGCATCCAGGCCCAAATTTTGGCCGAGACGATCGTTGGGATCGCCCAGGGAATGAGGATTGCGGCTCGAACAATGCCGCGCCCGACGAACCGTGCGTTTAGCACGAGCGCGACGATCAATCCGAGCACGGTCTCGATCACCACAGAAAGGACGGTGAATTTGGCGGTGTTCCAGACCGCCTTCCACCACACCGGATCGGCAAGCAGCCCGCGAAAGACGGTCCTTCCGCTCTTCAGCGTCACCCACGACAGATAGTTGTCAAAGCCGACGAACCGAGCATTGCCGAGATCGTTGAGCGACGCATTCGTAAAACTGAAATAGATCGTTCTGAACAGCGGCCATCCGGCGACGATTGCCAGGATCAGCAGCGTCGGCGCCAGAAACAGCCAGGCCGATCGAATGCGCTCGGATCGCAGCTCCGTAGAGGCTCTGAGAATGGAAACCCTTGGTTCAACTGCTTGCGGAACTACGATTTCGGTCATGAAACGCCTATCCCCGTTCGCTCGTCCGAAGACTGGACCGGCGGCCTGAGGGCCGCCGGTCGGAAAACCTTACCAGGCGTCGCCCTTGAGGGTCGTCAGGTCGGCTTCGAGAAGCTCGAGGTTCTCGGCAGCTGAGCCGCTGCCGGACAGCGTGTTGTGCACGGCCGTCCAGAACTTCGAAGACACCTCGTTGTACTTCACCTTGGCCGTCGCCGAAGGACGCGGCACCGCGTCCTGGAAGATCGGTTTCCAGTTCGGCATGAAGGGCTGTGCGGCGGCAACATCCTTGTCGTCATAAAGGTCGGTCAATGTCGGCAGATTGGACAGCTCGACGGCACGCGCCTTCTGAACCTCTTTCGATGCCATGAATTTTACGAGCGCGATGGCCGCGTCCTGCTTTTCGGAATATTTCGAAACCGCAAGGTTCCAGCCGCCAAGCGTCGAGGAAGGCTTGTCGCCGGCCGCCGCGACCGGCAGCGTCATGACGTCGAATTTGCCCTTCACGGCGCTGTCGGCACCATTGCCGAGGGAATAGGCATAGGGCCAGTTACGCATGAAGACGGCGTTGCCGGTCTGCCAGACGCCGCGCGATTCCTCTTCCTGATAGGCGAGCACGCCGGGCGGTGAGATCGTGCCAATCCAGCTCTTGGCGCGGTCAAGCGCTGCTGCCGCCTTCTCGTTGTTGATCGAGATCGTCCCATCCGGCTCGACGATCTGGCCGCCGCCCGACGACTTCACCCATTCCAGCGCGTTGCAGGTCAGCCCTTCATAGGAGTTGCCCTGGAAGACGTAGCCCCAGAGGTCCTTCTGTCCGACCTGGCGTTCCTTTTCCTGAACCTCTTTGGCGGTTGCGGCCATCTCGTCCCAGGTCTTCGGCGGCTGCTTGCCGTATTTCTCCAGCAGGTCCTTTCGGTAAAACAGCGCCGGCGCGTCGGTAAACAACGGCAGCGCCACCAGCCGGCCATTCACCGTCTGCGAGGCAATGATCGACGGGAAAAACTGGCCGGCCACATCCTTGGTGGCCTCCTTGAGATCGATGAACTGATCGGCAAGCTGCGGCGCCCAGATGACGTCGGTCTGATAGACGTCGATGTCCTTGTTTCCAGCGGCGAGCCACAGGCGATATTGAGAGAACTGCTCGCTGCTCGAGGACGGCATCGTGACGAGCTTGACCTGATTGCCGGTCTCCTTCTCGAAAATTGCGAGTTGCTTGTTGAGGAATTCGACGTTTTTCCCCGTCGTGTTGGCGGCAAACGAAATCTCGGCGGCACGGATCGGGCCGGCGACTGCGATGGCGACTGCCAGCGCGGAAACACCTAATGTAAACTGTTTCATGATCTCCTCCCAGAAATTGAAATCGATTTGGCTCGCAGAACATTGCAGAAGGCCTTGGCCGCGTCAATACGCCAATTGAACGCTTTTCAGTTGCAGCTTGCGCAACTTCTAACACCATATACACTTTAAAAGATAACTTATGGCCTTTGCACGCGATGCCTCTAACCGCCAAATTTGAAATCGGTTTCAATCATACTTAAATTGGATATTTGCCCGTTGCGTACCGCCAACACATCGTCCATTGATTGCCCAGATAAAGAAGACAACGATGAAACTTCGTGAATTCGCAAAGCAGCTTGGGCTTTCTCCGACGACGGTCAGCCGTGCGCTCAGCGGCTACCCGGAGGTGAGCGAAGCCACGCGCGCCCGGGTTGCAAGCGAAGCAATGCGGCTCGGCTATCGTCCCGACATCAATGCCGTGCGCCTGAAGACCGGACGAGCCGGAGCGATAGGCGTGATGATGGGACGTTCGGGAGAAATTCATTTCGCTGAATTCGTGTCGGGAATGGCGCAGCGCCTGGAAACGGCCGATACGGATATCCTCATCACACCCATCACCGCACACAATGATGACGACGAGATCCAGGCCTATCGACGCCTGGTCGAAAGCCGCCGGGTGGATGCAGTGATCATTCATTCGCCACGCCCCCAGGACCCTCGGATCGAGATGCTGAACAGCCTCGGCGTGCCTTTCCTGGTTCACGGCCGCTCGGAGACCGAGCACCTTCATGCTTGGCTCGACATCGATAATGAAGGTGCCGTGCGCAGGTCCACCGAACACCTGCTCGATCTCGGGCACCGCCGCATCGCCATGATCAACGGCCTCAGGGGCAAAACCTATTCGATCCACCGCGAAAAGGGTTTTCGGATTGCCCATCAGGAGCGCGGGCTCATCGCCGATCCCAACATGATGGTCTGCGATAAATTCTCCGACGAGAGCGGCTTTCGCCATGCCCGCTCCTTCCTTGAGAGAGCGAACGCGCCGACCGCCATCGTCGCCGGTTCCACGATGACGGCGCTCGGCGTTTACCGCGCCATCCGCTCGCTTGGGATGACGGTCGGGCGGGACGTCTCCGTCATCGCCCATGACGACGTCTTCCCTTATCTCACGGCCGAAAATATGGTGCCGTCACTCTCGACAACGCGATCTTCCATGCGTGCTGCGGGCACACGTTGCGCCGAGCTGACGCTGCAGCTTATTGCGGGGCGCGCCGCCGACGAGATCCACGAATTATGGCCGGTCGAGCTGATCCTGCGAGAAAGCACTGCGGCCCCGCGCTGACAGATGCGGAACTCCGCTTCGGCGGGAGATGGCAACGCGCGCGGCACCTCTCGCACCAGATCCGCGAACAAGCCGGCAATTAGAGTAAAGGTTGCCGGACGGGCCAACCGACTGCGTTGTCGCCGAAGTCCATTAGCCGGCATTTCGCCTTACCCCGCCATTGGCCCTGACGAGCGCCATCAGCATCGGGCCGATCGCAAATTCACCTCTCTCGGTCCTGCGGGTGAGATCGCGGAGATAACCGCCGGGCGAGTTGATGTGGCCTCCCCGTTCCAGGATGCAGGCGATCACCGTGGCGGCATTCTCCGGCCCCATGCCGGCGCAGGCTTCCTCATAAGCCGAGGGGCTGACGCCGAGCATTGAGCGCACGACGACGGCGGCCGACATCAGGTCGCGCCAATTTCCGATCGTTCCGTCGGGACCGTAGTCAAGAATGGCGGGGCAGGCCTGCAGGACAAGGCCGAGCGGGAAGGATTGCAGGCTGTGGCCGGCGGCCGGAGTGGCACTCGGCGTCCCGCTATCCCTTCCGGCGGGTAGCCTCGGCTGCTTCAGCCTTTGCGCATCCGGCGGCTCAGCCATCCTGTCTCTGGTTGTCACTGCCTTTTCGCCCTGCTTCGGTCCGAAGCTTGGTTCAGGTTCATAAATGGAGTCGGGGTTTGAATTCTGTTTGTGGCGCTCAATTTGAGACTCATTGGCGTCTATTTTTTTTCTTTTGATGTGGTTTTCCAGCAGGTTGACGGCTTCCTCGCGCAGCAGTCCCATCTCGTCGAGCAGCGCGGCCAGTTCGTCGATGCTCGCCATCCGCGGAATCCTGGCAACAAGGTCGCGAAACATCATCGTCATCTGCTCCCAGTCACCGGGAACGGCTTCGTCGATGGCCGTCGAAATCAGCTTGGAGATATCGCGCCGGCAGACCGTCAGGCGCTCCCTCATCGCTCGGAGCAATTCCCGGTCGGCGATCGTTTGGGCCGCGAGATTCTCAATTTCGACTGCGCGGGCAAGAAGTGGCGCGACGCTGAAGCCGAAGGCCTCGCCGATGGCCCCTGCCCTGTCGCGGCGGGCATAGCGCTTTCCATTCGGGCTATCCTTGCGCAGGATCAGACCGGCCTCGACCAGCACGGCAAGATGGCGCCGCAGCGTCGCCGGCGTCATGCCGCGGGCACGCAGCGACAGTTGCGCATTCGAGGGAAAGACGATCAGGCCCTTCTCCTCGGAGATTTCATCGTCGGGATAAAAGGTCAGCAACGCGTCGAGCACCGTCAGCGCCCGATCGGTTACGCCGAGCGCCGGCCGCGCCTCGCAGATTGCCCTGAACAATTTCCACTTGCTGCGCTTCATCCCCGGCTCGATGGTCCCGGCCAATTGCTGACTTGCCAGCATGCCAAGCGACATCGGCCGCCGCCCGAAGGGCGTCGTCACATATCCACTCTCCATTTGCCTTCACCTTCGTTCAGGCAAAAGAAAACCATCCACCAATTTGGTGCCTAAGACGCTTGACTGTGATTCGTGGAAATGCGATTCTCGATGTGCTTAAGATCTGAGAAGGGCTTCCACGACGGCGTCGTTGGGGGCCTTTTTCTTTTGCGCGCTACGCTCCTCTGTGCTTTTTGAACTCCTGGAACAGGCCTTGCAGCCTTTCCTGGACGAATTGATCGAAACCGGGCGCGATCTTGCCGTCGAAGACGAAAGTAGCGCCGGATGCTGTCTTCTTGATCATCACAGGCACGCCGCTGACTTCGGATTTGACCGCCGCCGGCCTTGGCGCCGCCGTCTTCTTCGTCGCCAAAGCGAATGCCTGGTGAAACCGCTCGTCGCTCGAAATTTTACGCGCGTCGTCCGCGGACAACTCGGCGATGATCTTGCCGATATCGGCGCCTTCGAGCCCCTCTCCGAGCTCCAGCCACCGCCGGCGACCGATATCGGGTGCAGCGCCAATGGCGTTTATCAGCTCCAAGGGCACCTGCCGCATGACGATCAGCATTCTCGACAGCGCCGCCTTATCCACGCTGAGAGCGGCCATGATAGTGTCGCGTCCGAAGCCGCGTTCCTCGAGCCGCCACGCGAAGAGCGCGCGCTCGATATAGGAAAGATTGGTCCGGGCGCTGTTTTCCTGTCCCTGGCTGACGACCAGCTGGCCGTCGGTGAGATCGCGAACCACCGCGCGCACACGGATGCCGATCTCTTTGGCGGCTGCCAGACGGCGATGGCCGTAGGCAACCTGATAGCGCCCCTTTGTCTCGGGATGCGGACGCACCAGGATCGGAACCTGCTGCCCATGTTCGCGGATTTGCTCGACAAGCTCGGCCAGCTCGGCCGCGTCGATCGCCAGGCGGTCGCTGACGAAGGAGGCCTCGATCAGGCCGGGATCAAGCTCGACGATCGTCTGGCCCGCCGCAAGCTGCCGTTCCAGCTCGCTCGCCCGTTCCATTTTCTCGGTGATGTTGCCGAGCGTCTTGGTAATGCCGCCGACCGGCGCGCCGACACGCTCCTGCGGCACGAAGCCAGCGATCGGACGATTGTCGCGTGGCGCAATCGATTCCACCCTTGCCGGGCTCGGAGCGGAGATTTCGATGAGATTCTTGCGCGCCATTTCTATCTCCTTCCCCAGGTGGAGCGAATATGCGCTTCGATCTCACCATTCACGAGGTTCAGCGACTCCAGCGCCCGGTCATAGGTTCCGCGCGTGAATTGCGACCGCTCGACCTCATAGAGGGTCTGCTTGGTGACGCCGGCGTCGGCGACGGCCGTCGACTTCACCATGGCGTTATGCAGCATGCGATTGCCGAAGATCGCCCGCATGAAGCCGGTCATCTGGCTCTGCGGTCCGTCATTCGGCTCGAACCGCGTCACCAGATAGCGCATCCAGTCGTAGCTGGTGCGCCCGCCGGCCTTCTCGACGACCGACATTAGCTCGCTCGTCATCGTCAGGAACTGCGACATCGACATGACGTCGAGCATCTGCGGGTGGACCGTGATCAAAACGGAAGTTGCGGCGCAGAGCGCCGACATCGTCAGGAATCCCAGCTGTGGCGGGCAGTCGATGACGACGACATCATAAAGGCTTTCTATTTCCGTCAACACCTCGCCGATACGGGCGAAGAACATCGTCTCCGCCGTCCCCGACGCCATTGCCTTCGGCGTCTCGTGCTCGAATTCCATCAATTCGAGATTTCCCGGAATGAGATGCAGATTGGGCGTGTAGGTTGCGCGCACGATATCGGCGATCGGGCGTGGTGCCTCGTATCGGATCGCCCCGTAAATCGTCTCGCCTTCACCGACGTCGAACTCCGGCTGATGGCCGAACAAGGCGGACAAGGACGCCTGCGGATCGAGATCGACGGCAAGCACGCGATAGCCGCGGAGTGCCATGAACTGCGCCAGATGTGCCGCCGTGGTGGTCTTGCCAGAGCCGCCCTTGAAATTCATGACGGAGACGATCTGGAGCTTTTCGCCTGGCCTGCGGGCCGGCACATATTTCGGCGTTCCGTTTCGCTCGTCGAGAACTCGGCGGATCCGGTCCATGTCGATTGCGCTGTAAAGCCGACGCCCGTTTGCGAGCGGATCGGGCCCGTGGCCATCCGCAGCGACCTGCCTGAGATAACCTTCACCAATGCCGATGAAGGCTGCGGCTTCCGCAGGCGAGAAGGTCCTGATCGTCTTCTGGGAAAGCGGCGGAAAGATTTTCGCCTGATGCTGCTGAAGTTGATAGGACAACTCCTTCGCATCTGTTGCCAGAAGCGACGGGAGATGCTCTTGATCGTCTTGAAGAGCAAGACTCGGCTGCATGTTCGATTTCCCAAGTAACTGCGCAATTTTGAACGAAAGCGCTTCAGTTGCGCAGTTACTATATGCCGCGATTCGTGACCGAATTACAAACGCTTAACCAAACCACACGCCGAGGCATGCGAGACGGTATCGGAAACCCGGCAGTTTCGCAGATCAAACTGCGGGTGATTCGCGCCCGCCCCAGGTTCGGACAAGCAAGGCCTTCACTTTCATTACGCACATGAAATTCATAATATTTTTGCGACGCTGCGGACGGAGACGGAAAGGGCCAACGTGACTATTGCCTACGATGCCGAGCATGTCCCGGACCGGCTTCGGAATGGTTACCTGCCCCTTCGCGGTAACGGTCGTGGCCATTCTGGTACCTTTGTAATACTCTCCTTTCGAAGGGTATTACCTCAAGCCAGCCGTTAGGCGGCCATCGATTGGAAGAGCCAGTCGGAGAGGGTCTGGCTCGCCGTGCGGGCACCAGCACCGGGAAGCAGTACATCGCCGGTCAATTCGACGTCGAGATAGCAAACAGCTGGATCGGTCGTCACCGGCCGTTGGTCTTCGTTCGCGGCGAGATATATCCGCGCGATTTCGTCGATGCCGAACTGTTCCGGGCCGCCGATCTCGACAATATCGCCGACGGGAGTTCCCTCTGCCAGTTCCATCAGAAACGCGGCTACGTCACCGGCCGCGACCGGCCTCATCGCCGCCGGCGGCAACCGAAGGACGTCGCCATCGGCACCGATATCGATCAATCCGTTGATGAATTCGTAAAACTGCGTCGAGCGGAGGATCGTATAGGGTCGGCCAGAAGCACGGATGAGATTTTCCTGCACCATTTTGGCGCGGAAATAATCGCTTTCCACGAGGTAGGGCGTGCCGACGATGGAGAGAGCGAGATAATGCCTGACGTTGGCTCCGGCCGCAGCGGCGAGCAGGTTCTTCGTCGATGTTCTGAAGAAATCGAACGCCGAACTGTCGCCGAATGATGCGGCATTGGTGACGTCGATGACGATTTCGTTTCCCGCCATCGCCGCTTCGAGGCCCCTGCCCGTCACCGTATCGACGCCAAGCGATAAGGATGCGGCCGTGACATCGTGGTCCGCCCGGTGCAACTTCGCCGTGAGCTGCGTTCCGACAACGCCGCTTGCTCCCGCTACCATGATTTTCATATCGGCATCCTCTCTAATCTCTGCCCAATGCCGGCGGTTGGGCCGACAATGACCGTAAAGTTAGAGACCTTCCATCATGCCTGAGGTCCGGCGTCCTGGCCTTTGAGCATAGGGGAGCCAGCCTCCGGTATAGGGTGCGCCATCTGATAAAGCGGACTCCCGCATCCCTCTTCGCTCTAAAAGCCGGCTACATGCCCGCGCAATGCATGGGTTTCCATGAGTTGCGGTTGTGGTGGGGCAGGATTACGGTTCGAACATGAGCTCGCCGGCCCCAAAATCAAAAACAACCACCGCAAATGCTGACGGCCCCCCGTTATTTCCGTCCGGCAGGAGCAGCTAATGATGAGCGTCTGGTCGCACCGTCCCAAGCTTTTGCATCTGGGCTTTTTTGTTGCGGCTTATGTGCTTGCCTGCGGCTTTGCTCAATCTCTTGCGATCGTGCCTGGAACCGGCATTTCCATCTGGCCGGCGAGCGGACTTTTCATCGCGACGCTTATTCTTAGCTCCGGCTGCAGCTGGCCGTGGTGGGTGCTGGGCGGCTGCCTGGCGGAGATGTTCAGCAATGTCCTTTGGTTTCACAGCCCACCAGTCGCCGCCTTCCTGATTTATGTCGGCAACGCGCTGGAAGCGCTGGTGGGAGCCTGGCTCGTGAACCGCGTCCTGACACGGCCGGTGCGCCTGGAAAGCCTGCAGGAAGTCCTTGCTTTCGTCGCGCTGGGCGCCGGGGTTGCCCCGATCGTCAGCGCGACTGTGGGAAGTGCTACACTTGCCTGGTTCAGCATCCTGTCGCAATCCTTCGTGACGGCATGGCCTCTGTGGTGGATCGGCGATGCTACCGGCGTCCTCATCGTGGCGCCGCTGGTGCTGGTCGTGCTCCACAACTGGCGGGGCAGACCGCAACTTTCGACCACACAGTGGATGGAAGCCTGCGTTCTCGGGCTTATCTTCCTCGCCGTTGCCGCTCTTTCGCTGAGCGGCTACCTTCCCTTCGCTTATATTATCATGCCGCCGCTTCTATGGGCCGCGGTCCGCTTCGAGTTCAAGGGCGCGGCGGTGTCGCTGGTGCTGCTGGCGCTGATAACGGCAATCTTCACGATAACGGGCGCCAGCCAATTCGCCGGCGATCCGGAGGCCCAGAAACACAAGCAGATCATGCTGCAGCTTTTTCTGGCCATCTCGGCGCTTTCAGCGCTCATTGTCGCCGCCATATCCCGCCAGCATCAACTGGCAGCGCTTTCGCTGCGCCAAAGCGTGGAGGCATTGCGCGAACGGGAACGCGAGCTCTCACAGCTCGTCGACATGGTGCCGAGCCACGTCTGGCGACTGACGCCCGAGGGCGAGCCGACCTTCTTCAACAAGCGCATGGTCGATTTCCTCGGCCTTGACGTGAGCGACTCCGATAGGCCGGATATGAGCCGACTGGAAGCAGTACTTCTGGCCATCGTTCATCCCGACGATGCAGCCGAGTTCAGAGCAGCGCTCAGCCATTGCCTCGTCACCGGCGAGACCTTCGCCACGCGCTATCGGCTGCGCCGGGCCGACGGCGTTTATCGTTGGATGTCGAGCCGCGCCGAGCCGCTGCGAGATCAGATGGGCAATGTCCTCCAGTGGTATGGGCTTTGCCACGACATCGACGATCAGGTCCATGCCGAAGAGGCGCTCCGGCAAAGCGAACGGCAGCTTCAACAGATGATCGATGCCGTTCCGGTCCGCGTGTGGAGCGTCGAGCCCACCGGCGGCTCGATCTACTTCAACAAGCGCTACCAGGATCATTTTCGCACCGTCATTGCCGATTTCGACGCTGTCGGCGAGCCGAGCATCGAAGATCTGCTGCAGCGGTTGATCCATCCCGTGGATGCACCCGACGTTCAGCGCACGCTGCGGAACTGCTTCGAAACCGGCGGCGGCACCGCGATGCGGTTTCGCTGGCGCGAACAGGACGGCGTCTACCGCTGGGCCGAGTGCAGGGTGGAGCCGCGGCGTGACGACGATGGAAAGGTCGTGCAGTGGTACGGCGTTTCTCTCGATATCGACGAAGAGGTGCGGGCGCTGGAGGCCCTGCGCGAGCGCGAGCGCGAGCTGTCGCAGCTCGTGGACATGGTCCCGGCCCAGATCAGACGGCTGACACCGACAGG
The DNA here is from genome assembly GCF_029194105.1 of Rhizobium mulingense. Lineage (NCBI taxonomy): Bacteria > Pseudomonadati > Pseudomonadota > Alphaproteobacteria > Hyphomicrobiales > Rhizobiaceae > Rhizobium > Rhizobium mulingense. The sequence goes on from NZ_JARFVE010000013.1 coordinate 12,886, forward strand.
CGAGCCCGTCTTCTTCAACAAGCGCCTGATCGACTTCTTCGGCCTCGACGTCGGCGACATGGATCAGCCGGGCGTGAGCCGGCTGTCGGTCGTCATTCATACCCTGGTTCATCCCGATGATGCGCCGAGGCTGCTTCAGACGGTTCACCGCTCTCTCGTCAGCGGCGATCCCTTCTCGATCAAATACCGCATGCGCCGCTTCGACGGAGCCTATCGCTGGGTCGACGGGCGCGCCGAGCCGCTGCGAGACCAGAACGGCACGATCACGCAATGGTACGTCATTTCGGTCGATATCGACGATGAGATGCGTGCGCAGGATGCGTTGCGCGAGCGCGAGCGCGAGCTCTCGCAACTGGTGGACATGGTTCCGAGCCTGCTCTGGCGCCTTGATCCGGACGGCACACCGACCTTCTTCAACCAGCGCCTGATCGATTTTCTCGGTCTCGACATTGTCGATATGGACACGCCCGGTGTCAGCCGGCTTGCAGCCCTCATCCAGGCCGCCGTCCATCCTGAGGATGCCGCCGGCCTTACCGAAGCACTCCACCATTCCATCGCCACCGGCGAACGCTTCTCCAAGCAGTATCGCCTGCGGCGCGTAGATGGCGTCTATCGCTGGGTCAGAGGCAGCGCCGAGCCGCTGAGGGACGAGAACGGGCGGATCATTCAATGGTACGGCCTGACGCATGACATCGACGATCAATTGCGCATCGAGGAGGAGCTGCGCGAGAGGGAGCGTTCGCTCTGGCAGATCGTCGAAACCCTGCCGGCAATGATCGATTGCGCGGCGCCCGACGGAGAACCGGTATACCGCAACCCTCAGCTGCGCCACTTCCTCGGTTATAAGCTGGAAGAACTGGACGGCACGGGAAAGACGAGGTTGGAAGGCACGCTCGACGCCGGCGTTCATCCCGACGACGTGGCGAGCGTTAAATTGGACTATGCCCATTCATTGCGCACCGGCGAGCCCTATGCGCGCCGGCATCGTTTGCGGCGGTTCGACGGCGAATATCGCTGGGTCGAAACACGCGCTGCGCCGATGCGCAATGCCGAGGGCGTCATCGTCCAGTGGAATGTCATCTGCCTCGATATCGACGGAGAAGTTCGGGCGGAGGAAGATCTGCGTCAAGCGCGAGAGGGCCTTGCGCGGGCGAGCCAAGTGGCGAGCCTTGCCGAGCTTTCGGCCTCCATCGCTCATGAGGTGAACCAGCCGCTCGCCGCGGTCGTCGCAAACTCGCATGCCTGCCAGCGCTGGCTGATGGCCGATCCTCCGAATATGGAGCGGGCGCAGAGGACCGTCGAACGCATCATCCGCGATGCCAACTCGGCGGCGGAGGTCGTTAGCCGTATACGCGCCCTGTTCAAACAATCGGCAGACAGAAGGGTTCATACGGCGATTTCGGGAGTCATCAGCGAGGCGCGCAACCTGATGGCGGACGAAGCGGTGCGCCGGCGCGCCCGGATAGAGGTCGCGGTCGATGGCAACCTTCCGCTCATCGCCGTCGATCGCATCCAGATCCAGCAGGTTCTGATCAATCTCATCCGCAACGGCATCGAGGCGATGGACGCCATTGCCGGCGACAAGGTGATCGAGATGCGCGTGCACCATGTGGGCAATGCCATCCAGACCGAAATCAGCGATCGCGGCCAGGGGGTCGAGTTTCCCGAGAAGATGTTCGAGCCGTTCTTCACGACCAAGGAACACGGCATGGGTATGGGTCTGGCGATCTGCCGCTCGATCGTCGAGCTGCATGGCGGACGATTGTGGGCAGAGAAGAACAACCCGCGCGGAGCAACGTTGATCTTCACCTTGCCGATAGAAACGAAGGCGGCGTCATGACGGCCGATGACCACATCGTCTTCATCGTCGACGACGATGAACGCATCCGCGAAGCGCTCGGCGAGCTGCTGGACTCGCACGGCATGCGCGCCGTTGCCTTTGAATCGGCCGGGGACTATGTGAGGGCAGACAAGCCCGATGTGCCCGCCTGCCTCATCCTCGATATCGAGCTCCCCGACATCAACGGCCTCGATCTGCAGAGGCAGATCGCCGACAGGGACCATCCGCCGATCGTCTTCATTACCGGGCATGGCGACATTCCCTCCTCGGTGCGCGCGATCAAGCATGGCGCAGTGGATTTTCTGACCAAACCGTTCAGTGACGCTGACCTCTTGAAGGCAATCCATGCGGCACTTGCCGAGGATCGGAAAAAGCGATCGGGACGCGCCGAGCTCGACATGTTGAAAAGACACTATCTCGACCTGACGCCGCGCGAGCGCGAGGTGCTGCCGCTCGTGGTCAGCGGTCTTCTCAACAAGCAGGCGGCAGCCGAACTCGGGATCAGCGAAGTCACCCTGCAGATCCATCGAAGAAATGTGATGCAGAAAATGGCGGCGGCCTCGCTCGCCGATCTCGTGCGGATTGCAGAGAAACTGGAAATACCGATTACCCACTCGCGCCGGGTGGGGGGGAATTGAACATGAACGAGACAAGACATGTCGTCGCAATTGTCGATGACGATCCAAGACTGCTGGAATCGATGGGCGACCTTTTGGAATCGGCCGGTTACGTGGCCCGCGGTTTCCCGTCGGCGGGCTCGCTGCTCGTCAGCGGGCTGTCCGACCTCGACCTGCTCATCACCGATATTGGAATGCCTGGCATCGACGGCTTCGAGCTTCGTGACCTGGTGAGAAAATCGCGTCCCGAGTTGCCGGTGTTCCTGATCACGGGCCGCCACGAGATCGCCGATCAAGGCCGCGCTCAGGGAGGCGGCGGATTCTTCCGCAAGCCCTTCGATGCGCAGGCCCTGCTGACGGCAATCGCCAATGCTTTACGTCAATCGAGAGATGGGGGGTGACATGAGAGTTGACCAGCCGTTGCTGCGGAGATCGGCGCCGTTATCATTGCAGTGCAGATATCAAGAGGACCAGCCGCTCGTCATTATCGTCGATGACGACGCATCGGTACGCGAGGCCTTGTCCGAGCTGATCTTGTCGGCGGGTTTTCAGCCGGTCTGTTTTGCCTCGACCCGAGAATTGCTTGACGCCGACATATTGGAAAACCCCGGCTGCCTGATCCTCGATGTGCGCATGCCGGGGGCAAGCGGCCTTCACCTGCAAAGCCATCTGGCCGAGAACGGCATTTCCAAGCCGATCATTTTTCTGACCGGCCACGGCGACATTCCGATGACCGTCCAGGCAATGAAGGCCGGTGCTGTGGATTTTCTCACAAAACCGGTGCGGGATCAAACGCTGCTCGACGCCGTCACTGCGGCCATTGCGATGGATGCCGAACGACGGGCCGAAGCCGCAATCGCCAAGCGCAATGTCAAACGCCTGGAGACGTTGACACAGCGCGAGCGCGAAGTTCTGCACGAAGTGGCACGCGGACGCCTTAACAAGCAGATCGCCTTCGATCTCGGCATCAGCGAAGTGACGGTCAAGCTGCATCGAAGCAATGTGATGCACAAGATGGAGGCTGCCTCGATCGGTGAACTGATCCGGGCCTGGGAAACGCTGCCGGCACAAATGCGGCAGGCCGGCTCGCGTTAGCTTTTTTACCTGACGCTTTCCAATGACGAAGAATACCGGCCACGCACGCGAGCTTCCTGTCCATTTAATGCGCGCCGTATCCGATTCGCGTTGAAAAAGACGACGCGAAGCCGACAATGGCTGTCGGCTTCGCACCCATGCGTTATCTCTAAATTAAGCTCAAGGATATGATCTCATATCCGGTTTGATTCCATAAGGAGATCCCGCCTGAACAATCGATCGTCAACCACGCCTTCCCCAGAAGCCAGCGCCTTCGACATCGAAGCAACCTTCTTGTCGGCCATGGGGAACGCCAAACGGCTCCACATTCTGCATCTGTTGACCGTGGGAGAAGTGTCGGTGACCGTCCTAGCCGATGAAGTGGGATTGAGCCAATCTTCGACTTCCCAGCATCTGGCAATTCTTCGAGAACACGGACTAGTGCAGACGCGAAGGGCTGCCCAGACGATCTATTATTCCCTTCAATCCGACACGGCGAGGACAATGCTCGACACGCTCGCCGATATCTTCGGATCGCGCCGTCACTCCCCGGGAGAACGCGTCCGAGCCGGGCAGCTGACGAAATGACCATGTTGTTCTTGCCGCTTAATCCCTGATGAACGTTTGATGTACGCCTCCTAGACCAGGGTGTGGTTATGCCTCCATTGCGAATGGAGATAATGGACCACATCAGCAACGGAAGGGTCAGGAGAAGGCGATCATGGACGTCTATGAGGCAGTCACAAGCCGACGGTCGGTGCGTGGATTCAAAGACAAGCCTGTGGCGAAGGAGACACTCGAGCGCGTGCTGTCCGCCGCGGCTTGGTCGCCGTCAGGATCGAACATCCAGCCGTGGAACACTTACGTGATGACCGGCGCGTCGCTGGCCGAGCTCAAGACATCCGCCATCGAGCGCGTGGCCCACGGCGACCCCTGGGACAAGCGGCAGTACGAGATGTATCCGCCTATGCTCAAGTCCCCGTACGGAGAGCGCCGATCTGCCTTCGGCAGGGAGCGCTACAGTTCGCTCGGCATTAGCCGCGAGGACTGGGAGGCGCGCCAGCGGGCAGCAATCGCCAACTGGAACTGCTTCGGCGCGCCCGCCGCCCTGTTCTGCTACATCGACCGTGACCTGGGCCCACCCCAATGGGCCGACGTCGGCATGTATCTGCAGACCGTCATGCTGCTGCTGCGCGCCGAAGGACTGCACAGTTGCCCGCAAATGGCATGGTCACAGGTTCGCGAAACGGTTGCGGAAGCGCTGTCACCGCCGGACGAGCTCATCCTGTTCTGCGGCATGTCGATCGGATACGAGGATCCCGCAGTCAGTTTTGCCCGGACGGGCCGCGCGCCCCTCGCCGAGACGGTCACTTTCGTCGACGATTAATACCTGCGCTCAAGGAACAAGAGACCCCTTCCATGCTTCCTGCGTATGATGGTCCTTTATCATGCGCAATATTGGAGAACGCCATGACCACGCATAAAGTCGGTTATCTCATCGGCAGCCTCGCCAAGGGCTCGATCAACCGCAAGCTCGCCAAGGCGCTGGTGCGGCTCGCCCCGCCGGAACTTGAAATGTCGGAGATAACCTTCACGGATCTGCCGCTCTACAGCTACGACTATGACGCCGACTATCCTCCGGCCGGCAAAGCATTCAAGGCGGCAATCGCGGCCGTCGACGCCGTGTTGTTCGTCACGCCCGAATACAATCGATCCATACCCGGCGGACTGAAAAACGCCATCGACTGGGCAAGTCGCCCCTACGGCACCAACTCGTTCACACGCAAGCCGTCAGCGGTCATCGGCACCTCGCCGGGCGCGATCGGCACCGCAGTCGCCCAGCAGAATTTGCGCAGCGTGCTCAGTTTCTGCAACTCGCCCCAGATGAATGCCCCGGAAGCCTACATCCAGTTCACACCGGGGCTGATCACCGATGACGGCGAGGTCACGAACGAGGCTACGGCGGATTTCCTTCGCAAGTTCATGCAGGACTTCCATATCTTCATCGCAAGGGTTCGCTCGGTGTTGCCGAAAGATGCTTAGAGCATAAAGAACCTGGCCGCTCCATGCGGCAGCGGCCAGTTTTCGAGTTTCTTGAGCGACCTCTTCAAGCGAAGGCGTAAGAGCCGTCAGGCCGCTTCGGCACCCGCCGTTGCCAGTGGATGTAACCTTCTTCTTCCATCGCCTTCTCGTCCATTTCGACGCCCCAGCCGGGCCGGTCGGGACGTAGCTCGAGATAGCCGTCCTTCGGCAGATAGGGATCGACGACGTAGCGGGTCTCTCCCTGGCGTTTCTCAACATCGAGGCCGCCATAAACATAGGCCTGGCCCTTCGGCAGCCGGTATTCGAGGATGCGGAAATTCTGCGCGGCGGCCGAGAAATGCACATTGACCGCGGTTGCCAGCGGCCCCATAGGATTGTGTGGCGCGACGCCGACGAAGAAAGCTTCGGCGAGCGTGGCGATGCGGCGCATCTCGCTGATGCCGCCGACAACGCAGATATCCGGCTGGATGAGATCGGCGCCCTTGACCTGCAGCAGACGCAGGAATTCGTTTCTGTTGTAGAGGGACTCGCCGGTCGCAAGCGTGCAGTTGAGACCCTGTTTCAAGTCACCCCAGGCCTCGATATTCTCCGGGCGCAGCGGCTCCTCGAAAAACAGCGGGTCGTAGGGCGCCAGCGCATTGCCGAGCTGGCGGGCAGCGATCGGCTCGAAAATCTTGGCATGCGCATCGAAGGCGATCTCGTATTCGTCATTGACCGCCTCGCGAAGCGAGCGGAAATAATCCGCAGAGGCTTTCACGACATTGCCCCAGCGATGCGCGTGCATATCGATCCGCCAGGGGCTGAGCTTGAAGGCGGTGAAACCCCATTCTTCCTTCAGGCGGTCGAATTCCTCACGGGCGGCCGGCGCATCGGGCGCGGTATAGACCCCGGCATAGACCTTGATGCGGTCACGCACCTCGCCGCCGAGCAGCTTGTAAACCGGCACGTTCGCCGCCTTGGCCGCCAGATCCCACAGGCAGTGATCGAGCGCCGAGATCGCCGCAAGGCCGAGTGCGCCCGGCGGGAAGCGGCTCTGCTGGATCAGCAAGTTGACCAGATATTCGACGCGCGTCGGATCCTGGCCGGAGAGAAATCCATAGAGATAATCGAGCAGCGGCGGCAGCGCCTTGTCGGGGCCGTGATTGTAGCATTCGCCCCAGCCGGTCAGCCCGTCATCGGTATCGAGCGCGACGATCACGCGCGGACGGTCCTTATCGCGGGTCATGAAAACCCGCATGCGGTCGATCTTCATCATTCTGTCCTTCTAGCGATTGAAATAGCTGCGGCGCGCCACGCGCGCCTGCACGTAGACATGCTCGTTATCGGTTCCGGGATTGTAGGCACCGGCGGCCTGTGGCACCGAGACATTGCCGCCGCTGGGGAAGCGGGCGACGAATTCCTCATCGATATCGCAGCCCAACCCCGGACCATCGGGAACGGCAATAAAGCCGTCAACCTGCTGCGGATGCGGCAGGATCGTCTGGCGGCGGCCGTCCCAATCGTCGTCGAGCCGCTCCAGGATGAGCGCGTTCGGGATGGCAGCCAGCAGATGCAGGGCGGCATATTCCGCCACCGGCCCGAGCGAGCCGGAATGCGGCGCCATTTGGATATGGTGGGCTTCGGCCATGGCCGCGATCTTCTTCATCTGCGTGATGCCGCCTGCCCGGCCGGTATCCGGCTGGATCACGTCGACCAGCTCTTTCTCGATCAGCTCGCGTTCGCCGAAGATGGTTGCCGAGCGCTCGCCAGCCGCAAGCGGCACATAAGCGGCGTCGCGGATGCGGCGGTAGCCGTCGAAATTCTCCGGCGCGATCGGATCTTCCACCCACATCAGCTCATAGGGTTCGAGCGCCCGCACCAGCCGGCAGGCATCGCCGGGCGTCAGCCAAGGCGGTCCATGCAGATCGATGGCAATGTCCATATCGTCGCCGACAGCATCGCGGAGTGCGGCGACCTTGCGTACGGGGTCGGCGACCCCGCCGCACTTGATTGCCTTGATGCCGCGCTCCTTGAGCGCAAGCGCGCGCTCGGGCGTATTGGCATGGGAATAGATCGGAATCCGATCCCGCACCTTGCCGCCGAGCAGCATCCAGACAGGCACGCCGAGCGCCTTACCCTTGATGTCCCAGAGGGCCATGTCGATGCCGGTCATAGCGCCGCCTCCGACCGTTCCCAGCATACCATGGCTCATCATCGTGATATGCATCTTCTGCCACAGCCGTTCGATATGGGCCGGATCTTCGCCGATGAGCAACGGCGCAAGGTCATGGATCGCCGTCTCGACGACGCGCGGCCAGCCTGAGCACTCGCCGATGCCGGTGATGCCGTCATCGGTATCGATCTTCAGAAAGAGCCAGTTCCGGGTGCCGCCGAACTGCTTGGAGGTGCGATCGCCGGAACGCTGGTCGGACGCCCAGTTCGAGGGATCGGGCTGGCCGACATGCATGAGAAACGTGCGGATTCCGGTGATTTTCATCTCTGAGAACTTCCATTCTTCAGACTGTCGGGCTTCAGATGATCTGGCGCGACGTAGCGGAAACGTCTCGAATGATCGCGATCGCGCGGGTCAGGGCGCGGGATCGCCGAGATGAGCGCCTGCGTGTAGGCATGCTCGGGTGTGCGGCAGACCTTCTCCGCATCCCCGACTTCCACGAGCTGGCCTTTGTACATGACGCCCACCCGGTCGCACATGTAGCGGATGACGCCGATGTCATGGCTGATGAAGATATAGGCGAGACCAAGTTCGTCCTGCAGGCGCATCAGGAGATCGAGAACCTGCGAGCGCACGGAGACGTCGAGCGCCGAGGTCGCCTCATCGGCAACGATGACACGCGGATTGAGCGTGATGGCGCGGGCAATGCCGATGCGCTGGCGCTGGCCGCCGGAGAAGGCATGCGGATAGCGTTCGCGCGCCCTCGGATCGAGGCCGACTTGCTCCATGAGATGGCAAACGCGCTCCTCCAGCGCCCGCCCCTTTGCAACGCCGTTGACCAGCAACGGCTCGCCAATGATCTGGGAAACGGTCATGCGCGGGTTGAGGGAGCCGAACGGATCCTGAAACACCATGCGCAATTCGCGCCGTGCGGCGGCGAGCGTCTGGCCCTTTGCCGTTGCCAGATCGATGACCTCGCCGCCGGTGCGGCGGTAGAGGATTTCGCCGGCAGTCGGATCGAGCAGCCGCATGATCGAGCGGCCCATCGTCGTCTTGCCGGATCCGCTTTCGCCGACAATGCCGAGCGTCTCGCCCGGCAGAAGCGAAATGGAAACATCGTCCAGCGCTTTCAAATCACCGAAATTCATCGACAGATTTCGCAGCTCGAGAATTGGGGCCGCCGTCCTGTCGAGCGGCGCGCGCGCCAGCCGGATTTCGGCCTTCTGCTCAAGCTTCAGCACCGAACCGATCAGCATGCGGGTATAGTCGTCTTTCGGCGCATGGAAGATCTGCTCGACCGGCGCATATTCCTTGGCGACGCCGTTGTGCATCACGAGCACATCGTTGGCGATCTGCGCCACGACGCCCATGTCATGCGTGATGAAGAGAACGGCCATGCCGTTGGCCTTCTGCAGCCGGGCGATCAAGTCGAGGATTTCGGCTTGGGTCGTCACGTCGAGGGCCGTGGTCGGCTCATCGGCGATCAGCAGCTGCGGTTTGCAGGCAAGCGCCATGGCAATCATCGCACGCTGACGCATGCCGCCGGAATATTGGAAAGCGTAGCGATCCAGCGCTTTTTCCGGAAAGGGAATCTCGACCTGCTTCAGCAGCGATATCGCCTCCGCCCGCGCCTCCGCCTTGGTCATCCGGGTGTGGAGACGAAGCGCCTCGACAATCTGGTTGCCGACTGTGTGGATCGGCGACAATGACGACATCGGCTCCTGGAAGATCATGGCGATGTCACGGCCGCGGATCGCCCGGATCTGGCGTCCCCGCGGATGGAGACTGGTCAGATCGGTCGAGCCGCCGTGGTGATCGTTCAGGACGATCGATCCGGCAGCAATACGACCGGGCGCATCGACGATCTGCAGGATCGAACGGGCCGTCACCGACTTGCCGGATCCGCTTTCGCCGACGACACAGAGCGTCTTGCCCGGTTCGATCGAGAAAGACAGATCGTTGACGGCGCGAAAGACGCCGGTACGCAACGGGAACTCGACCGTAAGATTTTTCACCTGGAGCAGCGGCTTGCTGGCAAGGGATACGATATCGGTCATACCGGCCTCATTTGTTGTAGGGATCGGCCGCGTCGCGCAGACCGTCGCCGAGAAGGTTGAGCGCCATCACGGCGACCACGACGGCACATCCCGGCATGAAGAGCCAGGGTGCGGTGGCGATCGAGCGAATGTTCTGGGCCTCGCGCAGCAGCACGCCCCACGAGATGGTCGGCGGCTGCAGCCCGAGCCCCAGGAAAGACAGCGAGGTTTCGGCAAGGATCATCGCCGGCACCGCGAGCGTGATCGACGCGATGATATGGCTGGCAAAGCTCGGCAGCATGTGACGAAAAATAATGCGTCTTTCGCGCACGCCGTCGAGCCTGGCGGCCGCGACGAATTCTTCCGTGCGCAAAGACAGGAAGCGGCCGCGAACCACACGGGCGAGCTGTGCCCAGCCGGTCAGCGACAGGATGACCGTGATCATCATATATTGCAGCGTCGCCGGCCAGTCCTGCGGCAAGGCCGCGGCCATGGCGAGCCAGATCGGGATCGTCGGCAGGGACAGCACGAAATCGATCACGCGCTGCATGAAGAAATCGATGCGGCCGCCGTAATATCCCGAGATGCCGCCGATCACGATGCCGAGCATCAACGACAGGAAGACGCCGACGAGACCGATCGACAGCGAAACCTGCGAACCCTGCACCGTTCGGCTGAAGACATCGCGCCCAAGCCGGTCGGCGCCGAAGAGAAGCAGCGGCGTGGTCTTGTCGGGCGAAGCGATCAGATGGATGTTTGACTTGAAGAGCCCGAATACGGAATATTCGTAGCCGCGCCCGAAGAACTGGACGTCGACACGCTTCGTCGTGTCTTCCTTGAAGACGGCCGCTAAGGTTTCCGGATCACGGGTCAGCTTCATTGGATAATAATGCGGGCCGAAGGAGAACCCGTTCTGAGTATCAATCAGATGCAATCTCTGCGGCGGATGAAAGGTCGCCCGCGCATTTTGCAGGTTCGGATCGTTGATGGCAAAGAAGCCGGGCACCAAGGCAACGATATACATCAGCACGGTGACGACGAGCGCCACCATGGCCAGCCGATGCCGGCGGAATGCCCACCAGATCAGCTGCCATTGCGAAGCGACAGCGGCGCGATCCGGCTGAATAGTTGTAACGGCGATGTCAGCCATATCGGGTTCCTATTCCAACCGGATGCGGGGATCGACCAGCGCAAGGAGTATGTCGCTGATCAGGGAGCCTATCAGCGTCAGCGCGCAGATCAGCAGAACGAAGGCGCCGGCGAGATACATGTCCTGAGCCATCAGCGCCTGCAGGAGCAGAGGCGCTGCCGTTGGCAGGTTGAGTACGATGGCGACGACGACCGAGCCGGAAATGAGATTGGGCAGCAGCCAAGCGATCGTCGAGATGAACGGATTGAGTGCGATCATCAGAGGATATTTCATCAACAGCCGGAACTCCGAAAGCCCCTTTGCCCGCGCCGTCGTCACGTAGGGCTTAGGCAATTCGTCGAGCATGTTCGCGCGCATGACGCGGATGAGGCTGGCGGTCGAGGAGACGGCAAGGATAATGACGGGAAGCCAGAGATGCGAGAAGAGGTCGCCCATCTTGGCGAAGCTCCAGGCCGCATTCTCATATTCAGGCGAAAACAGCCCGCCGACATCCTGGCCGAATTCGACCGCCGCGATATACATCAGCACCAGCGCCAGCAGGAAGGACGGAACGGCCAGGCCGAAGAAGGTGAAGGCGGTGAAGAAATAGTCGCCGATCGAATATTTGCGCACGGCCGAAAAAACGCCGATCGGCAGCGCGATCGCCCAGGTGGCGATCAATGTCGCCAGAGCCAGAACAAGGGTCAGCGCCATGCGCTCCCAGATCAGGTCGGAGACCGGCTGCTGCCATTCGAAGGAGATGCCGAAATCACCGCGGGAGAGGATGCCCCACATCCATTTGAAATATTGGATGAGCATCGGATCATCGAGGCCGAAGCGCTCACGCAATTGCGCCGCCGTGTTCTGGTCGACGATCTCGTTGGAGGCTGCCAGCGTCGCGATATAGGTGGTGACATAGTCGCCCGGCGGCAGCTGGATCAGCACGAAAGCGAGGAAACTGACGGCAAAAAGCGATGGAATCATCCACAGCAAGCGTTTGGCGATAAAGACCAGCATGAGGCGCCTCTTGCATTGAACGCCGCCCTCAGGCCCTGTCGGCTCTCAGCGCCGGCGAGGCATCTTTGAAGGCGAACCGAAGAAAAAGCGCCGTACCGACGATACGGCGCTCGATCAAAATCAGCTCGTGAAGGTGAACTGCTGCGGCATCGCGGGCCCCGGATTAGGCCAGGACCAGCTATCCGGCTGCTTCTCGGGAACATTGCGCAGATTGTTGCGGATGATGCCGAAGCCACCCACGGCAAGGCAAAGCCCGACCGTCTCGAATTCTTCCGCCGCGATATCGAAGATCTGCTTCATGATCGCGCCGCGCTTGTCGAGATCGGCCGTCGAACGCGCCTCGTCGAACAGCTTCATGCGCTTCTTCTGGCTTTCTGGCGGCTCCTCACCGCGCGCACCGTTGGAAGTGTACCAGAGCGTCCACGGAATGGCGTAGCGAGAGCCCTGCGGATGGAAGGCGAAGAAATCGCGCGGATCGAGCATCGGATCGAGACCGCCGGGGCCAGGCCACACCGCCGCATCATGGGCATTGTCGTCGCCGCGGGTATAATAGAGCGCCCGCTCGATCGTGTTGACCTTCATGTCGATACCGATCTGTGCCCAATGAGTCTTGACCAGTTCCAGGGCATCAACGAGGTCGGGATAGAGTGTCGGAATGACGTCGATCGAGAAGAATACCTTCTGGCCATCGGGCCGGAGGCGGAAACCGTCGCCGCCCTTCTTATAGCCTGCCTCATCGAGCATCGCGCCTGCCTTGTCGGCATCATATTCGGTGAATTGGCGCGCGTATTTCTCGTTGTACCAGGGATGGGTCGGACGCGGCCCGGCCTGGTAGGGTTCGCTCTGTCCGAAATAGACGATGTCGATGAGTTCCGGCCGATTGATGCCGATCGACAGCGCTTGCCGGAACGACTTGTCGGCAAACATCTTGCGCATGGCAGGATCTTTGTGGGTGATGTTGAAGTAGATCTGGCACTGTTGCGCGGCCGAAGGCACGAGCGTCAGCAAGCGGTAGTCGCCCTTCTGCATATTCTGGGACAGCGTCGGCTTGTTGGCGAGCACGCTGATGTGCCGCTCCTGGATGTCGATCTTGCCGGAGATGACGTTGAGCATCAGCGATTCGACGTCCTGCGAAATGCCGAAGTTGATCTCGTCGATATAGGGAAGCTGGTTGCCTGCGGTATCGACCTGCCAGAAATAGGGGTTGCGGGTCATGACGACGCGGGTCGCGCCGCCGACATAGGGCTCCTTGACCACCCAGGGATCGAGCGTCGGCTTGTCGACATTGCCCCAGCGCGTCGGAATTTCGATGTCGCCGCAGCGGTTGCGGAACAGTTCCGTCCAGCTGGTGACACCCGCCTTCTTCACATCGGCCTCGATGTTGGGATTATATTTCGGCAGGAACTGGCTGCAGTAATGCTTCGGAAATAGCGTCGGGTGCTGGCCGAGCGGCGTGGCAAGATTTTCCAGATAAAGCGCGTTGGCCGCTGCAAAGGTGAACTTCACCGTGTAATCGTCGATCTTCTCGACGGTGACCGGCTTGCCGGCGACGGCAAGCTGCGCCGGCGTGGCGCTGTAGAGCTCGGTATTCTTGACGCAGTCTTCGATCGCGAAAACGATGTCATCGGCGGTGAAGGGATGACCGTCGGACCAGCGCACGCCTTCGATGAGATGGAAGGTGAATTGCGTCGCGTCGTCGCTGACCTCCCAGCGTTCGGCCAGGTTCGGCTGGACGGCGGTGAATTCCAGGTTCCAGCGCACGAGGCTCTGGTTGCCGACCATGCGCAGGATGCCGTTATGGTCCGATGAACCGCGCAGGCCGCGCCGCAGCGAACCGCCATAGGTGCCGACCTTTTCGAACGGCGTCACCACCATCGGCTTTTTCGGCAAGCGCTCGGCGAGCGGCGGCAGTTTTCCGTCCTTGACGAGCTGCGCCAATGCCGGCGCTTCACCTCCCGGGTCAGCCAAAGCGCGACCGGTGACAGACAACGCTGCGACGCCGGCCATACCGCCAAGCACGGCGCGGCGGGTGACACCGCGCGACAGAATTTCATTGGGCATCCACTTCCTCCCTGTTTTAGACCGGCGCAGCTCTTGTACCGGCTGGTGCGGCGGTCTCCCAACCTGCCGCTTCACGCCCTCCTCGGCGCTACGGACGAAACCATAGACACGTTCCCAGATGATTACAAGAGTTGACAGATAATTACAGATTCGATAGCGATGCAGCATCAAGCACCCCGCTCAGGCCCGTTCCCGAGGCGGATTATGGAATGAAAAGGTGGCTGATCTGTCAGATGCTGTACGCCCGCCACTTTGCGGCCTCGGCGCATGGGCGACAGAAATATTCGGAGCCAGCCTGCCGGCTCGAAAGAGCAACGACTGAAATGCCGCGTAGCAGGGGAGAAAAGGACGATAATGACCGTCGCCGTCGATGCCGTTTCCAACAGAGGCGCAACGCGCTTCAGCGACATCATCTACGAAAAGATCGTAGGGATGATCGCGGACGGCACGTTTCCCATAAACGAGCGGCTGCCTTCGGAGACGAAGCTCGCCGGCGATTTCGGCGCGTCGAGACCGGTCGTGCGCGAAGCGCTGGAGCGGCTCAGAACCGACGGCCTCGTCGTCTCCCGTAAGGGTTCGGGCTCTTACGTTCGGCAGCGGCCGGATTCATCGATGCTGACAATGGTTCCGGTCGGTTCGCTCGCCGACGTCCAGCGGTTCTTCGAATTCCGCGCCGGCCTCGAAGCCGAGGCGGCCGAGCTTGCGGCACGCAACTGGCAGCCGGCCGACAAGGAGCGGATAACGGCCGCACTTCTCTCGCTCGAGCAATGTCTGCGCAACGGCGAGCTCGGCGCCGAGGAGGACCAGGCCCTCCACGACGCAATCGCGGCGGCGACAGGCAACCAGTTTCACATCACCGTACGCGAATGGTTCAAGCCGCATTTCGCCATAGGCCATTCCGTGACGCGAAGCCTGAGCCTGAAACGGACGCCGGAACAGATCCGCAGTGTCCAGGACGAGCATGCGGTGATCGTGGAGGCGATCTTCGCGCGGCGGGAGTCCGATGCGCATAACGCGATGAAGAAACACATACTGAATGCGCGCGCCCGCATGTTTCAGGGGGTTTGAGCGACAATGGGAGGAAGACGATGAGACGGATCGCCATGACGGGTGCTGCCGGACGCGTCGGGACGCTGCTGCGCCCGCTCCTTCGCCAACACGCAGAGCACTTGCGTTTGATCGATATTCATGAGCCTGCCGAGCTAGCTGAAAACGAGGAGTTCGTGAGCGCCGATCTCTCGAAGCTCGACGAGGCGACGGCCGCCCTCAGAGAGGTCGACGGCGTCGTTCATCTTGCCGGCATCGCGAGCGGCGTCGACATGAACGCCATTCTGCAGGCTAATGTGCTCGGGACCTACAATCTCTACGAGGCCGCTCGGACCAACAAGGTCGGGCGGATGGTCTACGCCTCGAGCAACCACGCGACGGGCTTTTATCCGCGTGGCGAAGTCATATCGCCGCTTGATCCGATGCGACCGGACAGTCCCTACGGATTATCCAAATGCTGGGGCGAGCTGGTGGCGGGACTCTACTACGACACATCGGGCATCCGTTCGCTTTCCATTCGCATCGGCAATGCCGGCACCTATCCGAACAGCGAACGCTCGATCGCGATCTGGATAAGCGCCCGGGATCTCGCGCAGCTGGTGCAGATCGGGCTCACCCATCCGTTGATCGCCGCGACTGTGGTCTACGGCGTATCCGATACGGACGAAAAATGGTGGAACAATGATCTGGCAAGGCGGCTCGGCTACCAGCCTCAGGACCGGCCGCGCGATCACGCCCATATCGAGGACGGAGCCGAGGGACGGGTCGCCCGCGCGTTCCAGGGCGGCGGTTTCTGCGAGTTCAACCATGACGGCAACATCCGCATGCGTGATGCCGAGGGGCTCGTCAAAGACCCGGAGACGGCGTCGTGACGGCGCCGCGCATCGTTGAACCGAAGATCCGTTCGGTGCTGCAGCAGCCGCTGACGGTCGGTGAATCGCCCGTGTGGGACGAAGAGACCGGTGCTCTCTGGCTTGTCGACATCCTGGCGCCGGCAGTCCTGCGGCTTTCCCCGGAAGGCACGGTCGACCGCTTCGCAATGCCGGCCGCGGTCGGCTGCCTCGGGCTTTGCCGTGACAACAGGATCGTCGTCGGTCTTCAGACGGGCGTCCATCTTTTCGATCCCGTCTCCGGTGATATCGAGTTTCTTTGCGATCCGACCGGGCGCCACGTCAACGGCCGCCTCAACGACGGCAAGGTCGGACCCGACGGACACTTCTGGGTCGGCTCGATCAGCGAAGCCAAGCCGCAGGTGAATGACGCCGCACTTTTTCGCGTGGGAGCAGACGGCAGCGCGCGCGCCGTCGCGACTGGTCTAACGAGTTCCAACGGCCTCGCCTGGTCGCCGGACGGCCGGCGGATGTACCATTCCGACAGCCGGCAATGCTTCCTGCAGTCCTTCGACTTCGATCCGGCGACGGGCGAGCTCGGCGAAGCACGCCGGCTTCGCAGCTTCACCGAGGAAGAGGGGCGGCCGGACGGCGCGGCCACAGATCGCGACGGTTTTTACTGGAGCGCCGGCGTCTCTGCCGGCCGGCTCAACCGGATATCGAGCGACGGCGAGATCGTCGAAATCTATCAGCTGCCGGCGGCCGCGCCGACCATGCCATGTTTCGGAGGGCCCGATTTCAGGACGCTCTTCGTCACCAGCCTGTCGACGGACCGTACCGGACGTTTCGAGGCCGGCACGGTCATCGCCTTCGACGTGGATGCGGAGGGCTTGGCGCCCTTCCGCTTTGGCAATCACTCATTTTGATGGAAAGCGAACGGGGAGAAGAATGAGCATCGCAATCATGCGCAAGGCGCTGACAGGTGTGTCGGGCGTTCCCGTCACGGCCTATGACGGAAAAGGCGAAGTCGAACCGCGTATCACCGCGCAGGTCTATGGGCGGGTGGCGGCGGCCGGCATTCACAACATCGTCGCCGCCGGCAATACCGGGGAATTCTATGCGCTGACGCCGCAGGAAATCCGGATCGTCCACGAGGCGGCGGTATCGGGCGTCGACGGCAGGGCGCCGGTGACGGCGGCGATCGGCCGGTCGCTGCACGAGGCGATCGGCATGGCGAGGGATGCGGCGGCGATCGGGGCATCCGCTGTCATGTCGCACCAGCCCGTCGATCCCTTCGCCGCACCTTCGGCTCAGATCGATTATTTCTGCAATCTCGCCGATGCCTGCGCCCTGCCGCTCATCGCCTATGTCAGGGCCGACGGCTTTGCGGTCGCCGATATCGTCCGCCTCGCAAACCACGGCAACATTGCCGGCATCAAATTTGCCACAACCGACCTGATGCTGCTGTCGCGCGCGATCCCGGCAGCCGATCCGAACGGTGCGCTCTTCGTCTGCGGGCTGGCGGAGAGCTGGGCGCCGACCTTCACCGCTGCCGGCGCGCGCGGCTTCACTTCCGGCCTCGTCAACGTCGCACCGAAGCTCTCGCTTGCGGTCCATGATGCGCTTGAAAACGGCGATTTCGGCCGTGCAAGGGCGATCGTCAACAAGCTCGAACCCTTCGAGCGGATGCGGACCAAATTCCGCAACGGCGCGAATGTCACCGTTGTGAAGGAGGCCGTCACCTATGCCGGCCTCGACGTCGGGCCGGTGCGCGTGCCGGGGCTGCCGCGGCTCGACCAGCATGACCGCGAGGAGCTTCATCGATTGCTGGAAGGCTGGGAGGCCGACGGCGACATTCGATCCGACCCGGGCCGGCAGGACGCGAAGGCGGCCGGCTAGAATAAGGCGATTTAGGCCGATCGGTCTAAATGCCGTTCCAGATTAAAGAGTTAGGCATGGCGCCGGACCCACGCGCTCACGCTTTCCGGCACCATGCTTTGAGTTCGACACGATTTTGACAAGCGACAGGATTGGGAGGTCTTGAAATGCTGAGACAAGTACTGACGACGATCGCAATCACCGGTGCCCTGATGGCAGCGCAACCCGCTTCGGCGGCGTCGCCGCCCAACATGCTGGTCATCGGCACCAACCTCACCGGCATCCGCACACTCGATCCGGCTCAGAACAACGCCCGCACGGTGTCCGAGCTGATCTCGAATCTTTACGACAACCTCGTGCAGCTCTCGCCCGACGACCTCAAGACGCTGAAGCCGATGCTTGCGACGAAATGGGAGGTCTCGGCCGACGGTAAGCTCATCACGCTGACCTTGCGCGACGATGCGGTCTTCCAGAGCGGCAACAAGGTGACCGCCGAGGATGCGGCCTGGTCGATCCAGCGCGTCATCAAGATGGGCCAGGTCGGCTCCACCGACGTCGCGCTCTGGGGCTTCACGGCCGATAACGTCGAAAAGCTCGTTCGGGCGAAGGACGAGCATACGCTGGAGATCGAGTTGCCGCAGGCGGTGAATACGGATCTCGTTCTCTATTCGCTGGCCGGCTCTTCTATCGGCATCGTCGACAAGAAGACGGTGTTGTCGCATGAGGCGAACGGCGACTTCGGCGGCGCCTGGCTTTCGGCCAATTCCGCCGGCAGCGGTCCGTTCAGCCTGGCGCAATGGCGGCCGAACGACGTGGCGATCTTCAATGCGCAGTCGAAATATTGGGGCGGCAAGCCGGCCATGGCGCGCGTCGTCGCCCGCCACATCCCGGAATCCGGCAATCTCCGGCTCCAGCTCGAAGCCGGCGACGTCGATGTCGGCCAGTATGTGGCGAGCGGAGATCTCGATGCGCTCGCCACCAACAAGGACATGGTGATCGACAATGTGCCGGGCCTCGGCTTCTACTACATCGCCCTCAACCAGAAAGACCCCGATCTGCAGAAGCCGAAGGTTCGCGAGGCCTTCCAGCATGCCTTCGACTGGAAGGCGATCTCCGGCAACATCATGCGTTATACCGGCTTTCCCTGGCAGTCGATGATTCCGCGCGGCATGATTGGCGCGCCCGAGGAGGCCGCCGTTCGCTATGACTACGACCCCGCCAAGGCCAAGCAGCTGCTGGTGGAGGCTGGATATCCCAACGGCTTGAAGAAGGTGCTCAATCCGTCGGGGGCCCCGACACTGCCCTTCGCGGAGGCGCTGCAGGCGAGTGCGCGCGCCGCCGGTTTCGATCTCGATCTCGTGCCGGGTGAGTTCACGCCCGCCTTCCGCGAGCGTAAATTCGAGGTGCTGCTCGGCAATTCCGGCGCCCGCCTGCCGGACCCCTTCGCCGTCGCCACGCAATACGCCTTCAACCCCGACAATAGCGACGAGGCACGCCTTGGCAGCTATTATCTCTGGCGCACGGGCATGAAGGTGGACGAGCTCAACACGCTCATCGACCAATCGATGCGGGAGCGCGACACGGAAAAGCGCACCGACATCTTCAAGAAGATGGACGGCATCTATGCCGGCATGGCTTCGCCGCTCGTCATCTTCTTCCAGCGAACCGACCCCTACGTCATGCGTGCCAACGTGAAGGGTTATCACGGGCACACGACGTGGTCGACGCGCTGGCATGATGTGACCAAGGAGTAGAGCACGTGGCGAGTGCCGATCTGACATCGAAGCGGGATGGGAGCGGGTTCGCCGAGGCGGCCCCGCACCCTCTGCTGAGCCTGCTGCGGCGGCTGGCGGGACGCGTGGTGGCCGTCGTGACGACGCTGCTCGGCCTGCTCTTCCTGACCTTTTCGATGGGCCGCCTGCTGCCTGCCGACCCGGTCTTAGCAATCACCGGGGCGGAAGTCAGCAAGCAGGTTTACGACCGCGTCTATAACGAGCTCGGCCTCGGGCAGCCGATCTGGATGCAGTTCCTCTCCTATGTCGGGAAGATCGCCACCGGCGATCTCGGCATGGCGGCGACGACCGGCCAGCCGATCCTGACCGATTTGATGACGATTTTTCCGGCGACCATCGAGCTTGCCATCATTGCCATGATCATCGGAGCGATCATCGGCATCCCATTGGGCGTCACCGCGGCCGTTAGGCGCGGGACGATCATCGACCATATTGCACGCATCGTTGCCCTTGCCGGCCATTCCATCCCGATCTTCTGGACCGGCCTGATGGCGCTCTTCATCTTCTACGCCAAGCTGAAGCTCGTCGGCGCGTCGGGCCGGGTCGACGTCTTCTACGAAGGCCTCGTCACGCCCGTGACCGGCTTTCTCTTGATCGATGCGGCGATCCAGGGCCAATGGGACGTGTTTCACAATGCGCTCGGCCACATCATCCTGCCGGCGGCAATCCTCGGCTATTACTCCGTCGCCTATATCAGCCGCATGTCGCGAAGCTTCATGCTGGAGCAGCTGAGCCAGGAATATATCGTCACCGCCCGGGCAAAGGGGCTCGGCACCCGAAAGGTTGTCTGGCGCCATGCTTTCCGCAATATCCGCGTGCAGCTCCTGACGATCCTGGCGCTGACCTTCGGCGGCCTGCTCGAAGGCGCGGTCCTGATCGAGACGGTTTTCGGCTGGCCAGGGCTTGGCCAATACCTCACCCGCGGGCTGCAGATGAACGACATGAACGTCGTGATGGGCTCGGTGCTGACGATCGGCGCCGTCTTCCTGACGATCAATATCCTGTCCGACGTCCTCTATCGCATCCTGGATCCGAGAACACGGTGACGCCATGACGATCTCCACCGAAGACGCAGACACCACCCATGCCGGCGGCTTCCGCAATTGGCTGCACGCGCCCGAGCCTCAGGGCTGGTTCCAGTCGTCGGCGCAGCAGGTCCATCAGGGCTGGCAGAAATTCAGCCTTCACCCGCTCGGCCTTGCCGGCCTCTTCATCATCGTGCTGCTGATCGTCGTAGCGACGGCTGCTCCCCTGCTGACGAGCTACGACCCGATCGTTCAGGACATGGCAAGGCGGCTTGCGCCGCCTTCCGCGGAACATTGGCTCGGCACCGACAATTTCGGCCGTGACGTCTTTGCGCGGGTGATCTACGGCGCCCGCACGACGCTCTACATCATCATGCTGGTCACCATCATCGTCGCCCCCCTCGGCCTGCTGATCGGCACTTTCTCCGGCTATTTCGGCGGCATCGTCGACGAGATCCTGATGCGCATCACCGATATCTTCCTCTCCTTCCCTGGGCTGGTGCTGGCGCTCGGCTTTGCCGCCGCTCTCGGCCCCGGCATCACCAATGCGATCATCGCCATCTCGCTGACGGCCTGGCCGCCGATCGCGCGGCTGGCGCGCGCCGAAACGCTCAGCCTGCGCAAGGCGGATTATATCGCCGCCGTGCGCCTGCAGGGCGCGACGTCGATCGCGATCATCACCCGCCACATCCTGCCCATGTGCATTCCCTCGGTGATCGTACGCGTCACGCTCAACATGGCCGGCATCATCATCACCGCCGCGGGTCTCGGCTTCCTTGGCCTCGGCGCACAGCCGCCATGGCCGGAATGGGGTTCGATGGCCGCCAGCGGCCGCGAATTCATGCTCGACAGCCCCTGGGTGATCGCCGCGCCCGGCATCGCCATCGCGCTCGTCAGCCTCGCCTTCAACCTCGTCGGCGATGCGCTGCGCGACGTGCTCGACCCGAGAGGTTCGGAATGACGCAGCCCCTGATCGATATCCGCAACCTCGAAATCGCCTATGGCGGCGGCCACATGCGCGCAGTGCGCGGCGTGAGCTTTACGCTCGACCAGGAAAAGCTCGGCATCGTCGGCGAATCCGGGTCAGGCAAATCCACAGTCGGCCGGGCGATCATGAAACTGCTGCCGCCGACCGCCATGATCACCGCCGAGCGAATGCGCTTTCACGATCTGGATCTCCTCAAGGCGAACGAGCGGACGATGATGACGATCCGCGGGCGGCGGATCGGCCTCATCCTGCAGGACCCGAAATATTCGCTCAATCCTGTCATGCGGATCGGCGAACAGATCGCCGAGACCTACCGCTTCCATCATCCCAAGGTGAGCGCAAAAAAAACCTACGCCCAG
Organism: Rhizobium mulingense; assembly: GCF_029194105.1. Classification (NCBI taxonomy): domain Bacteria; kingdom Pseudomonadati; phylum Pseudomonadota; class Alphaproteobacteria; order Hyphomicrobiales; family Rhizobiaceae; genus Rhizobium; species Rhizobium mulingense. The sequence continues at coordinate 34,775 of NZ_JARFVE010000013.1, forward strand.
GCGCTCGACATGCTCGAAGCCGTCCAGATCCGCGATCCCGAACGCGTCGCCCGCCTTTATCCGCACGAGATCTCCGGCGGGATGGGCCAGCGCGTGATGATCGCCATGATGCTGATTGCCGAACCGGAGGTGCTGATCGCCGACGAACCGACCTCGGCGCTCGACGTAACCGTAAGGCTCGAGATCCTCGCGCTGCTCGACGAACTCGTTTCACGTCGCAATCTCGGCCTGATCTTCATCAGCCACGATCTCAACCTCATCCGCAATTTCTGCGACCGCGTCCTGATCATGTATGCCGGCCGCGTCGTGGAAGTGCTGGAGGCGCGCGATCTCGACAAGGCCAAACACCCCTATACACAAGGGCTGCTGGCATCGCTGCCGACGATCGAGGATCCGCCCGCCCGGCTGCCGATCCTGAAGCGCGATCCCGCCTGGCTGAATGACGTGACAGCGGAGGCGCCGCGATGATCAGTATCGACAATCTCACCATCCGCTTCGGTCACGGCCAGCGGCCTGTCGTCAGGGATGTGAACCTCGCCATCGAGAGTGGCACGGCCTTTGGTCTCGTCGGCGAATCCGGCTGCGGCAAGTCCACGGTTCTCCGGGCGCTTTCCGGCCTCAACGCAAACTATGACGGTCGCATCGCCCTCGACGGCGAGGCGCTTGAGCGCCAGCGCAGCAGGCCGTTCTATCGGCGGGTGCAGATGGTGTTCCAGGACCCCTACGGCTCGCTCCATCCGCGCAAGACCATCCGCTCGCAGCTGCAGGAGCCGCTGCGCAACCAAGGCTTGGACCGAAATTCCGTCGACGTGAACGCGGTGCTGCGATCGGTCGGCCTCGATCCAGCGCTGAGCTACCGCTTTCCGCATCAGCTCTCGGGCGGGCAGCGGCAGCGCGTGGCGATCGCCCGCGCCCTGATGCTGAACCCTGATGTCCTGCTTCTCGACGAGCCGACATCCGCACTCGACGTTTCCGTCCAGGCCGAAATCCTCAATCTGCTGCAGGACCTGCGCAAGGAGCGCGGGCTGACCTATCTCCTCGTCAGCCACGATCTCGCCGTCGTCTCCCACATGTGCAGCCGCGTCGCGATCATGGAAGCCGGCGAGATCGTCGAACAGGTCGATATCGAGGCCTTGCGAAGAGGCGCGGTCGAACATCCCTATTCGCAACGCCTGCTGCGGGCGAGCCGGATGTATGGTAGGGCGTAGCCCCGCGCCTCATCGGAACGACGGACATGACCGCCTCGCCTCTCTTCCTTGGCCTTCCCAATCGTCTCGACGACGGCCGCACGCCCCGTGCGGTGATCTTCGGAGCCGGTCACGGCAGCACCTATCCCGGCAAGGACAGCTGCGGCTATGCCCTGGCCGCCAACGCCATCCGCGCCGCAAGCCAGGACGATGCACCGCTTATCGAGCATTGGGACTTCGATCTCGGCGGCCCCTTGTTCGACGGCAAGCCCGTCTCATGCACCGATGCCGGCGATATCGAGACCATCATGCATGACAATGCCGGCAACCGGGCGCGGATCGAGGCGAAAACGCGCGAGGTCCTGTCGCTGCCATCGGTGCCGATCCTGATCGGCGGCGATTGTTCCGTGACCATTCCCTTCCTCGCCGGCTTTGCGGATCGCGGGCCGGTCTGGGTCCTGCAGATCGATGCCCATATCGATTGGCGCGACGAACTGCATGGGGAACGCTTGGGCTATTCGAGCCCGATGCGGCGGGCAAGCGAGATGCCGCATGTCGCCGGCATGGTGCAGGTCGGGCTCCGCAGCGTCGGCAGCGCTCGGCCGGCGGACGTCGAAGCCGCGCGGGTCTATGGCAGCCGCTTCGTCACCGCCCGCGAAATTCACGCTGAGGGCGCCGAAGCCGCCCTGCGCCATATTCCCGAGGGAGTGCCGGTCGTCGTCACCCTCGACTGCGACAGTTTCGATCCCGCCATCATGCCCGGTGTCGCGGCGCGCACGCCCGGCGGCCTGACCTATACTCAAGCGATCGACCTAATAGCTAGGCTCGGCAGGCGCGCCCGGATCGCAGGTTTCGACCTCGTGGAGTTTTATCCTCCCGCCGACAGAGATGGCCTGTCGGCCCTGACGGCGGCGCGCCTTCTCGTCAATGTGATCGGCGCCACCGCCCGGCAGGAATGATGCGGCCGCTCGTGGTACGACTTGGCTGATACCGGCTGTTGATGTCGTCTCCGAAGGCTTGACATCGACCGTGTTAAGGCAGAATTCGCAGTCGGCGGCCGTGCATGCGCGGTCGCCGACTTACAAGCCCACCAACTACTCCCGTCATGCTTAGGCTTCCGCACCGATCGATGCGCAGCGGATTCTCGGCACAAAGCCGAGGACGACGGCGAGTAAAAAACGAAGCTTGTCAACAAAGTGCGGGGCCGCGGACGCGAGACCGTTTCTGCAAGGATGCGAGAGATGAAGACCAAGACGGCCGTCGCCAATGCCGGGAACCTGATCATGACAGGTGTCCTCCTGATGCTGCTCGGCGATCTGCTGTTCGCGCTGAACGATGCAATGGGCAAGTGGCTGATGGCAAGCTTCGCCGTCGGCCAGGTGCTGGTGATCCGCTCGGTCGGCGCCTTCATCGTGCTCGGGCCGATGATCCTGCGGCAGGGACCTATGGCTCAGTTTCGCATCGAGCAGAAGGGCCTGCAATTCATGCGGGTCGTCATGGCGACCGGCGACGTCGCCCTGTTCTACGCAGCCGTCGCCTATCTGCCGCTCGCCGACGTGATGACCTTCTATATGGCCGGGCCGATCTATATCGCCGCGCTCTCGCATTTCTTTCTCGGAGAAAAGATCGGCTGGCGGCGCTGGCTTGCCGTGCTGGTCGGCTTCGCCGGCGTCGTCATCGCGCTTCGGCCTTCCACGGCGATGCTGTCGCTTCCATCCTTCTTCGGCCTCGCCGGCAGCTTCGCCTTTGCGCTCTCGCTTGTCATGAGCCGATATCTGCGCTCGACGAGCGACACGACGCTCGTGACGTGGCAGACGGTTGCCGCCCTCGTCACCGGCATCGGCTTGAGCATCGGCAATTGGCAGCCGGCCACACTCGTCGATTGGTCCGGCATGCTGCTGCTTGGCGTTGTCGCCACCTGCGCGCATCTGCTCATCACGCGCTCGCTGAAGCTCGCACCGGCATCGCTGCTGGCGCCCCTGCAATATACGCTACTGCTCTGGGCGATCGTGCTCGGCTACATTTTCTTCAACGACATTCCCGACACGCAGATCGTCATCGGCGCCGCCATCATCGTCTTTGCCGGGCTGTTCATCTTCCACCGGAAGAATTTGAAGGAAACCGTTCCGGCCGAAGCCGTCCCGCCCGATGGTCACTGAGATCAATCGTCAGCGACCGGCGGCGGCTCCCAGCCGAAGACGCTGCGGCCGCCGAAATCGGCGGATTGGCGGAATTCGCCGGCGATGATTTCCTTGAGGTCGGGGCCGGTCACATAGCGTTCCATTTGGCGGGATTGCTCGTCCAGGCGCTTCAGCGCCTGCAGCTCCTCCTCGCGCCCGAGTCTGCCCTTCAGCACAGCCGACTTCATTACGCCGATCGTCTCGTCATAGACCTTGAGCGGCACCGGAAAGGGATGTCGGTCCTTGCCGCCATGGGCGATCGAGAAGCGCGCAGGGTCGGAAAAGCGGCAGGGTGCGCCGTGTACGACTTCCGCCACCATCGCCAGCGCCTTCACCGTGCGCGCACCGACGCCGGGAACAAGCAGCAATTCCTGGAAATCCGTAGGCCCGCGATCGGCCGCGGCGGCCAGATTTCCGCGCAGGCGGCGCATGTTGACGTCGCTCTCGCGGACATCGTGATGGGCAGGCATGATGAGATGCGGCAGCATTGGCTGCTCGGCGGGCTCGGGCTCCGGCTCTTCGGCGCGCAAGAGTGCTGCAGCTTCGCGAACGATCCGGTCGGGGCCGAGCGTCGCCAGAAGGTCGAGCTGCCCGCGCCGCGAGCGCTCCGCGCGTTTATCTGCGAGATTGACGATCTCGCCCTGGCTGCGTCCCTCGATTGCCGCATGCGGTGAGTCGACGAAGCTCTCCAACCCCTCCGATAGCCAATGATAGCGCCGGGCCTGCCGCCGATCGCCGTTCATGCCCTGCTGCACGACCACCCAATGACCGTCATCGGCGACTATGAAACCGTGGAGATAAAGGTCGAACCCATCCTGAAGGGCGGCACTGTCGACTTTGGCGATCAGACGGCTGGTCGTCGCCAGCCCCTCACCGTCCAGGCCGACGCGGCCGCCGATCGAGACGAGCTCCTGCGGCGTCTTGCGCGAGTGTTGGCCGCGGCCGCCGCAGACATGCAGTCCGAGTTCGCCCGCACGGGGCTTCAGCCCGCGCTTCAGCGCGCCGAGAACGCTGGTCGTGATGCCGGAGGAATGCCAGTCCATGCCCATGACGGCACCGAAGGACTGAAACCAGAAAGGGTGAGCGAGCCGGCGCAGAAACTCATCGCGGCCGTAATGATGAACGATCGCCTCGGTGATCAACGTGCCGAGTCGCGTCATCCGCTCGCCAAGCCAATGCGGCACACGTCCCCCGTGGAGGGGAAGATCGGCGCTGCCTGCTCGCTGTGACATTTCTTTTCCTTATATTTTCATCGCCGACGGCGATCGGGAACTCGGGAAAGTCCGGGGCGTTTGCTTTCAGTCGAAAAGCCGAGGCAACCATGACCGCGTTAGAAACCATGCTCAATCAACCCTACCTGCTTAGAACAAAAGCGCAACAGCCAGGCGGCGGTGAAAAACAGGAACTGGAAGGCTACGCCGAAAAAGCCGCCTTCCTGGTAAATGGCAACCGGTATTTCGCCGAGCTGGCGCGCGCGCTGCGGCAGGCGCGGCGCAGGGTCTGGATCGTCGGATGGGATTTTAATCCTGATATTCCGATGGAGCCGGAGAAATCTGGCGAAACCTTGGCCGAGCTGCTGCACGCCCTGGCAGAGGCAAACCCGGCGATCGAGATACGCATTCTCATCTGGACGCTCGGACCGATCTATTCGGGAAAATCCCTGCAGGTGCTTCGGAAGAAAAACTTTCCGAGGAATGCCAGGATCGATCTGCGCTTCGATTTTCAAAACACCGTGCGCGGCTGCCATCATGAGAAACTCGTCTGTATCGACGATGCCGTTGCCTTCATCGGTGGCCTGGACCTGACGTCGCGGCGATGGGATACGAGACGCCATCGCGCCAAGGAGGTATTGCGACGTGACCCCGAAGGCGTCTCCTACGATCCGCTGCATGACGTTCAGGCGATGGTCACCGGTGACGCCGCCAGGCTGATCGGCAATATCTCGCGGCGGCGCTGGGAAAAGGCCACCGGCGAAAGCCATGGACCGCTTGCCGAGAGCTACCCTTTCACATGGCCGGACGATCTTGCCGTTTCGCTGAAGCAGATCCCCGTCAGCCTCGTATTGACGGAGCCGGCGACGACTTTCCGCACCGGGATCAGCGACGGCATCGCCTCGACACTCGACGTCATCGCCCGGGCGCGGCGGCAGCTTTACATCGAAGCGCAATATCTCGCCTCCTTCCGCGTCGCCGACGCCCTTGCCGCGCGTCTCCAGGAGGAAGATGGCCCCGAGATTGTGGTCATCTGCACGCGCCGTTCGCACGGCCTGATCGAAAAACTCGTCATGGGCGGCAATCGTGACCGCGTCATCCGTCGTCTCAAGCGCGCCGATCGCGCTGATCGGTTCAGGATCTATTATCCCGTCGTGCCCGGACCGCCAGTGCCCGGACCGACAGTGCCCGGGCCGCCAAAGGACGACGGGGTGGACGTGCTCATCCATTCCAAGCTGATCATTGCCGACGACGAACTGATCCGCATCGGCTCTTCCAATCTCAACAACCGCTCGGAGGGATTGGATTCGGAATGCGACATGCTTCTCGAGGCCGACAATGACGAGCATCGCGGCGGAATCGCGGATCTGCGCCATCGTCTGCTGGCCGAATATCTTGGAACGACCACCGAGACCTTTGCGGCAGCCTTTGCGCAGAGCGGCTCGATCATCCAAGCAATCGACACGCTCAATGATGGGCCTCGGGGCTTGCGGGAATTTGCCGTCGATCTATCGGGCAGCATTTCGCCGATAAAGGGCACCGCGTTCTTCGACCCGGCCCGGCCCTTCGGGCTCCTAGATCGACTGGGCCTCGGCGCGCTCTTCCGTCTCCTGGTCCGCCCCGCGTGACTGGCGCCGGAAGATCACTTCGCTGATGATGAGAAGCGTGGTGCCGAGCGCCAGCGGAATGAAGAAATAGCTGCAGCGGAACGCAATCAGCGCACCGATCGAGGCTTCCTGCGGCACGACATAGGAGACCGTCGCCTCGAGTACGCCGAGACCACCGGGGACATGCGTTGCAAGGATCGCGGAATTGGCGAGCACGTAAGCCGTCACCGACCTGAAGAAGGCAACGTCGCCGAAAACCGAGAGCATCTGGTGCAGGCATGCGGACACCAGCATGAAGTTGATTGTCCCGACCCCGACCTGGGCGAGCGCGATCGAAAATCGCGGCAGCTGAAACGACCAGTGCCAGAGCCGCAGCCGGCCGCGGATGAAATACGCCAACCCCGCATAGAGGACCGGCACGACGAGCGCCAGCAGACCGAATAGGCGGGTGCTCGCCGGGTCGATGCGCAGCAGACGCGCGGCATCGCCGGGATTGACGATCAGTGCAAGGCCGCCGAGCGTGATCAACCCTAAGCCGACGGTGACGCCGCATAACAGGATGATCTTCGCCACGTCCTCGGCCGTCAGGCCCCAGCGGGAATAATAGCGAAAGCGGAAGGCGCCGCTGCTCAGCCCCGCAAATCCGATATTGTGGCCGAGCGAAAGGCTAATGAAGGAGGCGAGCACGATCTTCCGGTAAGGCAGGGATTTGCCGAGCGAGCGGATCGCCAGCAAGTCGAAACAGCTCAGGCATAGATAGGATGCCGCCGTAAACAGGAGTGCTGTGCAGAAGCTCGGAAAAGGTATGCTGCGAACCGATTGAACGATCTGCTCCAGGCTGTACTGGCGGAAGATCCGATAGAGAAGAAAGCCCGCGATACAAAGGGCGGCAACGAGCAGTCCATTCCAGATTGCGTTTTTCAGACTCATCGATTGTCCGTTTCGAGGTGCGAGCGCGATAACTCGATCAACTGGAACGATCAAAAGAGTATTGTGTTCCCCTCTGGGAGGACGAACCCTGTCTCTCGAGGGGAGACCAGCTTTAGCGGGCCAATGCCGGATAGATCGATCAAACTCCTGACCTATAACGTGCACAGCTGCATCGGCAACGACCGGAAGCTCGACCCGGGCCGCATCGCGTCGGTCATTGCCGAGGCTGGAGCGGATATCGTCGCCCTGCAGGAAGTCGATGTGATGAGACATCGGACCGGCGGCGTCGATCAGGCCCATACGATCGCATCGCTGCTGAAGATGCAGGTGCATTTCCATCCGGCGCTGTCGGTTGCCGAGGAGCAGTATGGCGATGCGATCATCACCGCGCTGCCGACAGGCGCGGTCAAGGCCGGCCCTCTGCCCTCCATCGGCGAACAGCGCGGCGCGCTATCCGTCGAAATCCTGGTCGGCGACAGGAAGCTCCTGGTGATCAACACCCATCTCGGCCTTCGCGGGCGCGAGCGCATCCGGCAGATGACGACGCTGTTGAACACAGGCTGGCTGCGCGGCGCGGCGAACGAACCTCTTCCCTGCATTCTCTGCGGCGATTTCAATGCAATTCCATCATCGGCGACGTACCGACTTGCCGCGCGGTCGTTGAAGGACGCCCAGCTCGCGGGCAAGGCCGCCGCGAAAGCGACCTTTCCGTCCCTCTACCCGCTGATGCGTCTCGACCACATCTTCGTCACCGACGATCTCGTCGTCAAAAATGCCGCCGTCCTGCAAAATCGGCTGACGCGGATCGCCTCGGACCACCTGCCTCTGCTTGCGGAAATCGGTTTCGCCTGATCGTCGGCGTGGCACATCCGGACAGCATGCCGTGGGCGCCGTGGGGGCTTTTATGCAACGAGCCTGCTTCAGGGGCGGATGGATATTACTCCGTCCTCCAATCCTTGAGCCGTTTTCGCAATCTGTCGGCGGCAATGGCCGAGTTCCTAGCCAATGCCACGCAGGAAATCGCGACGCCGTCACCGCCAGGCTTGCCGATCAAGATCATGCAGATCATCGGCGTCATGGACGACATCGCCTTCAAACCTGCTCAGGAAGAAACGGACAGGCGCGTGGCGTGGCCGCTGCCTGAGGGGGAGTCAGTGACGGCTGTAGAGCGGCGGCATCACATCTTCGTCTGCGAGATCGGGATAAAGCTGCCTGCGGGTGCGAGCGAGCGCTTCTGCCTCCCGGCGATTCCGTTCCAGCAGAACGGCGGTGACGTCCTTAAAGGGCTCGCCGTCCGACAAGGCGACGCGGACGGTACCGCCCTGCGAGAGGAAGTCGCAGAAGGACCGCATCGAGCGAAGACGCGTCGTGATCTCGATATAGCGGTCGTCATGTCCAGCCATATTCATCTCCCTTCCAAACCGTAAGATGGCGCGAACACTTCGGCGAGAAGATGGCGCTCGTTTCAGCTATCCGTCGGACATCAATCTCTGGCAAGCTTCCGATTGATCGCGGCGGCCGCCAGGGGCAGCGCCGCGGTCGCCACAGTCCCGAGAGGCAAACGCCGGAGCCCCCTGGTGACGACGAAGGCTGCCGCAATCGCGCCCGCCAGCTTGAGCCATGGCCGGTCACCGAGTTGGGCATGGGCACTGGCATCGGCCCAGCGAGCATTTTCGGTCAGGACGGTCGCGGCCTGCCGCCGGATCACCTGCAAACGGGCCTGGAGGTTTTCAAACTCTTCCCGCAACTCCCGCAGACGGCCTTCCAGAGCATGTCCTTCGGAGGTCTCGACGGTTTCCGCGACATAGGCGTCGAACGGAATTTCCCCACCAAGCGTGGCGAGATAGGCGCGGTATTCAGCCTCGTTCGCGAAGCCGTCGCGCCGGATGAGGTCAGGATTGATATCCGCCTCTTCTTTATTTGCGAGCGGGATGCCGACGTCGTCGAGGCTTTTGGTGGCGCTAGTGCCGGATTCGTTCTTGAACATGATGCGTCTCCCGTGTTTCCTCACCGCAGAACGCCTGATGGCTCAAATTGATCCCACTCGCCGACCTGGCCCTGCGGGCCTACGCATGTCGCTGCCGAAAACCGCTGCATACTGTTGCGCGACATGCTTCAATCAAAAAGCTCGCCATGTCCAATCTGTTCACGCTTGCCCGGTACCTCGCTGATGATCGGATCGTCGGCAGGGTCGGGATCTTTTCTGTTGGCCTCGTTCAAAAACCGCGCGGCCTCGAGGAATGCGACCGATATTTCCTCGGTCCCCCATCCGGCTTCATTGGCGGCAGCAATCAGCTTTTCCAAGGCGTCGCGTGCAGCAGCGCTCGCTTCTTGGAAGCGCTGAGCGGGAGCCTCGGCTTTCGGCCGTGGAAAGGTCATCGTCTTCCCTCCATAGACTGGCTATCGAGGATGAACGCAGTTCCCGGGAAATGGATGCACCATGAGGACGATTTAGCTGCGGACGCTCCGATTTTCTCTATCAGATGACCGTTCGCAACAGAAACGGGGAAGGCTCCAGCGGACGCTGGGCAAGGATTCTGAGCATCGCCGAGCCCTCTATGCCGGTCGTGGTCCGCGAGCGGCCATCATGATAGACGACCGTCATGACCTGACCACGAATATCATAGCGTATCTGCGCAATCGTCCGGGTGTGAACCGGAAATATAAATTCGTCGCGCTCGGATATCTGCCCGGAGGTCTTCAAAGTCATCGCCCATGCCCCAACGATGATAGCGCCCCCTCATGTTCCGCGTTTCAGGCGCACCCCGGCCTGGAAATCGGAAGCACCGAACGCCCCAATCAAGCACATATTGCCTCCACGGTCACGTGACATGCAGATCCGTATTGGAAAACTGTTTTATAACAGCAGCTTAGGAAAGCACGAGGCACTGCTGAAATCAATGCAAGGTTTTCTCTAGCCCGTGGGCGTGAACGGCTTGCGGCCAGCATTCGACAGTGAGTGCGAGCGACCGGACCGCTTCGTCCACCCCAAAAAGCACGTCCCTCAACCGTTCGATCTCACGATTGAGTTCATACACCCCCGCTTCGTCGAGATCATCTCCGTCAAGCAGCCGCCTCGCCGTTTCGATCAAGCGTTCCGCCCGCCCGACGATGGCGAGAGCGCTGCGTATGATGATATCGAGCATCCGATTTTCCCTTGTGCGTGAGAGAGCCTCGGACAAAATCGGGGTGCTGACAATCCTGAAATCTTGTCAGATCCGCTGGCGCATCCAGTCGTAGAAGTCCCTGACGTCTCGCAAGGCGGACGGCCCGCGACGCGGCGAGGAGACGTGATGTGAGGCAAAGGCGAACACACCCGCGACAGCAGTCACGAGCATAACCGTGGCAAGCGGATAATGTTTGACCACGGCCTCGGTCTGATGGATCGCTTTTCCAGCACTGTCCTTTGCCGATCGCCCGGCCTCCAGCACCTGCTGCTTGAGCATGTCGATCTGTTTCCGCAATGTACTCAATTCCACGCGCAGGTCCTCTTCGGGCTGCCGGGGGACGCCGACGGATGCGGTGTTGGTGTCGATAATGGCTTTTGGCACCGGTTCGCCGAGCTTGGCTCGGCTGGTGTCGAGGGTAGTCGTTTCACTGTGCTTGCGACGCGGCATTTTGACATCTCCCAAAATCAACGTTCCGACCTCGCGGTCCCTCCATGAGAACTTTTTGATAATCAATTGACAGCGCATGTCGCGACAACGCGCAACCTGCCTCGCGCTCGCGCCTCAATGATATTGTCAGACGCCTAAAGCTCGTCGCTGCGACGCCTTACCGCGTGCTTCAAAGCCAACAAGTGTCTGCGCCTCTCCAGCATGTAGTCGGCATAACCGACGCAGATAAACAGCAGTGTCGGGCCGGCGTAGATGACGATGAGAGCCAATGCAACAAGGATGAATACGGTCGTCATGGTCTGTCTTCCATCATGTTGATCCTATGAAGCGACGGACCTCATCCCTTCGGCTAGTTAGTCCGCCGCCAGTCTGCCCCTCACTTCCGCCGCGGGTCGTGGCCGTGGTGGCGATCATGCTCGCCGCCACCGCCGGAGACCTTGCTTTGCGTGCGTTTGTCCGGCTCTGCTGCCGGCTTCTGAATGTCGAGCGGCTCCTTGGCATTTTCACGCGAAGCGCCCGGACCGCCCTGGCGGATGGTCGCGGCGCTCTTCTTGGACGTGGACATCGATGCCTCCTAGCGGTCCTGCTGATGGCTGGTATTGATCTTACTGTTGCCTTGCTGACCCTTCTTATCCGGGTCTTCTACACCGCTTGCCATTGCGGCGTCTTCTGCTTTGGTCTTCATCGGCTTGCCTGCGCCCTTGCTGCTGACGTTGCCGGCTGGAACAGGAGGTAGCTTGCTGCTCATCACGTCTCTCCCCAGTCGGGGTCTCGGTTCGAGCTGTGATCCGAATATTGCTCGGTCTGAACCGTCTTGCCGTCCAGGCCGCGCTCCTTGGAGTGTTGTGTCTTGTCGCGGTTCGACAGGACCATATTTTCAGGAAGCTGCTCTTCTTCGAGATCGGTCAAGGCGCCGCTGCCATCGCCTTTTCCCTTCGCGCCAGCGCCGATATGTTTCCGGTCGGCATGTGCCATGGTTTTCTCCTTGGTCGTATCAAACAATCCAGATCCACCGAGGTTCCGGGATCGAACGCAAATCAGCCGGATGGACCGCCAGGCCGGCCGTACCGCTTGTCGAGATGCCGTCGCAACTCGTCCTTCTGGACGAAGCGGTCGGTGTTGCCCGGCTCGTGATCGGGATGCGATATTTCGACATCGAGATCATCGGGAAGCGCGAGCGCCTGCCTGGCGTTCATGATGCCGAGAGGGACGCGCCCTTCTTCGGTATCCACCGCGACTTCGACCAGGTGTTTCTTGGAAATCATCTCGGCGATCCTTTTCCTATCTATTCAGAATCCGCCGGCTTCCTATTCGTTCCCTTGCCAATCGATTTTGCGGCCTTTCCTTGCGCATCGCCTCCGTTACGCGCTGGACGAGCGGGTTCGACATCATGTCCTCGAGCGAAACCGAAAGCTTCGGCTTCCAATTCGGATAGCTGTCACTCGTGCCGGGAATATTGGTCGGGTTTTTCTCATCGGTGAGATCGGCAAGGCGCACCGCAACGAGAAGGGATGGGGTTCTGGCGATGAAGCGATAGGCGCTGACGGTCAGCTGCCTCAGCGCCTCCCGACTTGCCCTTGCGTCAAGACGCTTCGGCAAGCCAAAACCGGCAGCTCTGAGCGCCGCCTTCAGGCGTCGCCGCTCGCGCTTGCGGTGTTCGAGATGCTTTTCGATAAGATTCGGCGGCACGATGCCGTGGTCGCGCCGGTCCTGAATGTCGGCGCCGCGCCACCAGCCGGCCAGGGTCTGATGATCGTGCGTCGAAATACACGCTAAGGCAAGAATGGGATAGGCAGCCGCCGGCTTGAAGCCGTCGTCGTCCTGTTCATAGGAAAGGATCCGATAAGAGAGAATTCGGGCCGCCGCCAGATCATCGGGCAGGTCCTCGGGGATCATCCCCAAGGCTTCGCCGATGACGAGGCATCGATGCTCGGCCGACGTCTCGGCAAGGATCTGCAGGAGCCGATCCTGGGGATAGCGGACATAGCCGCCGCCCTGCGGGCTGGCGCCGAGCGGCACCAGAAAGAGGCGGCGAAGCGCCGGGGCATGATCGATGCGGATCGCACCCGCATAGCGCATGGCCGCGCTCACCAGACGACGAAAGGGAGAGGTTTCCCTTGATGCGATCATGGAAGGCAGATAGCCGGCAAGATGCCAGTCCTGCCCGTCGACGGCGAAGGGATCGGGAGGACTGCCGACGGTGGCCCCGGAAATATAGACTTCCGGCTCACTCCATGTCGCCGATCCGTCGACTGCTTCGCCGACGGCAAGATCAAGGTAGAGCCCGATCCGCATACCGGCCTTCAGCGCCCGCGCGGCCGCCTGCATCAGCTGCCGGTGGGCGAGCCATTGCAGCCACATATGGAAACGCACATCGTCTTCATGTTCGCGCTCGAATTCGGCGACGGCAGCGCTGTCGGCACGCTGGAAGTCGGACGGCCATTTCTGCCAGCCGGCACCCGCGCCACGAGCGGTCATGGAAAGCGACAGGCATTCGAAAAGAGCGTGCCGCCGCAAGCTGTCGCCGCCTTGCGCGACGAAGGCGTCGAAATCCCGGGGATCATAGGTCTTGTCGGTCGCCGCTCGCGCCCGCCACTCCGGCCAGAGATCCCGCAGCGCTTGAAGCTTGGTTCGTGCGACGCCGGCGTAATCCACGAGCTCTGTTTGGCGAAGGCGTTGCAATTGCCGCTCGAGGTCGGCATTGCCGGTAAAGCCCGGCACCTTGTCGACGGCGATATGGAGCGGGTTGAGATGCTGGCGGCTCGAGGGCTCATAGGGGCTGCAGCGATCGGGATCGGCGAGAAAAGGCGCGTGGAGCGGGTTGAGACCGATGAAATCGGCGCCAAGCGATCCCGCCAGACCTGTCATAGTGGACAGATCCTCGAAGTCCCCAAGGCCCCAGTTGCGCGCCGAGCGAAGCTCGTAAAGCTGCAGGCTGATGCCCCAGACGCGCGTGCCGGAGAGAAAATCCGGGAGGTATGACCTTGGGATCTCCTTGAGCGTCGGCTTCGGCTCCTGCCGCGTCCCGGCTGTCTCGCGATCAGCCGCCGCCGAGAGGTCAACCTTCAGTGCCGAAAGCAGCTTGCGCTTCGTGTCGCTGGAGATCGCCACTTCCCGATTGTCGGGACTGGGCCTTGTCGGGCTAATGCCGTGCCGGCGGGCGAGCCTTTCGATCTCCGCGCGCCTCATGGTTCGATCGCCTTCATCTCAGCCCCTTACACTTCACCGATGGTCCAGATCACCGTCCAAGGCGCAAGATCGCCATCGTCATTGCGGCCGAGACGGAAGATCGTCTCGCCGCCCTCATGCTGAGCGCCGAGCGTCGCGGCCTCGTCACTGAGATTAGCGCTGAAGTGAAGTCGCCGGTTGCCGGCAAACGTCCAATCCACCGCCACCGCAGTGCCGGCCGACCGGTAAGCCCCATGTCCGGCTCCGCCTTTCAGCAAGGGGATGATTCTTTGATGTCGCAGATCGAGAAGCATCCTGTAGAAATCAAGGGTCTCCGAGGAGGCGCGTTTCGACCAGTCGAGCTTGGCGGCAGCAAAGGTCGACGCCGCCGTCGGGTCGAGAAGCTCGTCGGCATCGAAGCCCGGCAGGCGCGAAAGCTCCTCGCGCCTGCCTTTGCGGACTTTGTCGTTCAGATCCTCGTCGAAATCGCAGAAAAACGGAAAAGGCTCTTTGGCACCCCATTCCTCGCCCATGAACAGCATCGGGATCTCGGGCGCCAACAGGTAGATTGATGTGACGGCTTTGATGGCATCGGCCGGGCTCGCGGCCATGATGCGGTCGCCGAGCGCCCGGTTGCCGATCTGGTCATGGTTCTGGATAAAGGACACGAAGGCGGTCGGCGGCAGGTGGCCGCTCGGCCTGCCCCGACTCCCGCCGCGGTAGGGCATATGCTCACCCTGGAACACGAAACCTTCGGCCAACGCGCGGCCGAGCTTATCGGCATCGCCGGCGTAGTCGGCATAATAGCCGAAGGTCTCGCCGGTCGCAGCGATATGCAGCACATGGTGCAGGTCGTCGTTCCACTGGGCGGTGAAAAGCCGGGCCGCGCCGTTCTCATCGCGCTGCAGCAGGTCGCTGTCGTTCTCCTCGTTTTCAACGATCAGGTGGACCTGCCGGTCGCCGGCCGCTGCCCTGACACGACGGGCGAGCGCATGCAGAAGATGCTCCCTGCTGTCGTCCTTGATCGCATGGACGGCATCGAAGCGAAAACCATCGAGCCTGAACTCGGTGATCCAATAGATGGCGTTCTCGATGATGAATTCCCGGATCATCTCCGACCCGTCGCCGTCATAATTGACGCCGTTGCCCCAAGGCGTCCTGTGATGATCGGTAAAGAGCGGCGCGTAGGACGGAATATAGTTTCCATCCGGCCCGAAGTGATTGTAGACCGCGTCGAGGAAGACCGAGATGCCGCGCTCATGCGCCGCATCCACCAGCTCCATCAAATCTTCGGGCTTGCCGTAGCTGCTGTCAGGCGCATAGGGAAGCACGCCGTCATAGCCCCAACTATAGCGGCCCGGGAATTCAGCGACCGGCATGATCTGCAGCGCCGTCACGCCCAGTTCCCGCAGCTGGTCGAGACGCTCGATCGCGGCCTTGAAAGTACCCTGCGGCGTGAAGCAGCCAATGTGCATTTCGTAAATGATCATCTCCTCCCAGGGCCGGCCCTTCCAGGCAATGGTCTTCCAGCGGTAGGCAGAAAGATCGACCACTTCGCTCGGGCCATGCGCATCCTCAGGCTGGAACCGCGAGGCGGGATCGGGGACCTCGAGACCATCCGGCAGCACGAAACGGTAGCGCGTGCCGACGCCGGCTTCCGCGACCACGCAACGATGCCAGCCGTTGTCGTCCGCCTGCATCGGACGGCGATCCGCGCCTACGATCCTCAACGATACGCTTTCATGCAGAGGAGCCCAGAGGCGGAACAGAACGCCGTCTTCGCTGAAAGCGGGGCCGAACATCATTTTGGTCAAGGGAGAGCCTTTGATGAATGGACGGGATCTGGGTAACTGCCGTGGGAGCAAAAAGTTTCGTCTGCAAGCGGACGTGGGAAAGCGGCCGCCGTCGGCAGTGTTTGGGCTGAGAAAAAGTAGGATTCTATCCTATCATGTGCAGAAAGATAGGAGTGCAATCGATGCGTTCGACGCAGCAGATGAGCATCACGTTGCCCGTGGAAATGGCGAAGCTGGTTAAGCAGCGAGTGTCCAACGGCGAATACGCCTCAGAGAGCGAAGTCATTCGCGAAGGTTTGAGAGCCTTGCAAGAACGCGAAAACGCTGTCGAGCATTGGCTTCGAACGGAAGTTGCGGCCACCTATGACGCATATAAGGCCGATCCCACTAAAGCTAAACCCCTCGATGAGGTCTGGAGGCGCCTTGAAGCGAGCATGGACGAGATCGATCGGGAAAAGGATTGATGAAGCACTATCATATCCGCCTGACCGATGAGGCGGAGCTGGATTTGGTGCGTATCTATGGCTTCGTTCGTAGGAAATCCACGTCTGCTACCGTCGCCCGCGATTGAGTGGCCCGCATCAGGACCTTCATGGATGGTCCGAGATGTAATCCCGAACGTGGCAGCCTCCGTGATCATGTTCGCCCAGGCTTGCGTATAGTCGGCTTTGAGCGCCGGGTAAGCGTAGCGTTCGTCGTCGAGCCTACCGAGGTCATTATCATCCGTATCCTCTACGCCGGCCAGCGGTTTGACGAGGAAAGCTAGCAGCTTCTGGACTAGTGAGAATCGCGCGCTGCCCGCCTGTCAAGTATGATCCGCCCTGCCGCTCGCTTCGTCGATTACGCCGCAGCGACCTTGTCCCGGAGCGCTTCGTCCATGGCCGCCTGAAGCTGCTCTTGAGTGAACGGCTTCGTCATCCTGAGCATCGGGCCGAGCCCCTGGTCCTCGGTAAGCTCGACATAGCCGGAAGCGAGAATAACGGGCAGGTTGGGGAAAGCTGCACGAAGGTGGCGCGCGAGCTCGGCGCCGGTCATGCCCGGCATGGCGTGATCGGTGATGACAAGATCGCACTCCTGTCCGCCGGCGAAGAATTCCAGAGCCTGGGAAGCGGAAGTCGCTTCCCGCGGCAGGTGTCCAAGGTCCTCCAGCATCGCCACGGTTCCGGTCCTGACGAGCGCATCGTCGTCGACGACAAGAATGGCAAGCGATCGCGACACCGGCTTCACGGGTTCCGCGGCCGCCGGCACTACCGCCGGCTGCGCCTTGGTGAAGCTCTCGGCGACGGGCAGCCAGAGGGAGACGGTGGTGCCCTTGCCTCTCGCGCTCGAAATCTGGATCGAGCCGCCCGATTGCGCTGCCAGGCCGTGCACCATCGACAGGCCGAGACCGGTACCCTTGCCGATCCCCTTGGTGGTGAAAAATGGCTCGGCAGCACGCAGAACCGTCGCCTCGTCCATCCCCTCGCCATCGTCCGAGACCGATATCTTGATGTAATTCCCGCCCGCAAGGCCGGTCGGCCGTGCCTCTTCCGGCGCCGCGGCGACCGTCACCGCACCGCCGCTTTCGAGCGCATCGCGCGCATTGACGAAGAGGTTGAGCAGCGCTAGCTCCAGCTGGTTGCTGTCCACCAGCAGCGGCTCCAGATCCGCCGGGATGCTCTTTCGAATCTCGACGCGCGGACCGACCGCCTTGGCGAGCAGATCCTCGACATTTTCGAACAGCCGGAGGAAGTCGACCGCCTGCGGCTTCAGCTCCTGTCGGCGGGCGAAGGCGAGCAGGCGCTGGGTGAGCGCCGTGCCGCGCTCGGCGGCCTGGATCGCGTTCGTCACCAGGCGTTCGCTGCGCTCATCGGCCGGCAGCCGCTTCTTCAGCAGGCTGAGGCTGCCGAGCACCGCCATGAGAAGATTGTTGAAATCGTGCGCCACGCCGCCGGTCAAATGGCCGATCGTGTCGAGCTTCTGCGCTTCGAAAAGCTGTGCCAGCGCCTCCTCGCGCTCGCGGGTCCGCTGATCGATCCGGTGCTCGAGTTCTTCATTAAGCTGACGCAATTGCGCCGCCGATGTTTCGAGCTCGGCGGTGCGCTGGTGCACCCTCGCCTCCAGCTCGGCATTCAGGCGTTCGAGTTCCCGCGTCTTCCTGTAGAGATCGGCAAAGACCCTGACCTTGGCCCGCAGCACTTCGGGCACGATCGGGACGGAGACGTAGTCGACGGCGCCGACCGCATAGCCGCGCAGCCGGTCAGGCTCGGCCAGCATAACGGCGGAGACGAAGATGATCGGCGTATTCTGATAGCGCGGATGCTGCCTGATCATGCTGACGAGCTCGAATCCATCCTGTTCAGGCATGCAGACGTCCACGAGGATTACGGCGATTTCGGTGCGCAGCAGGTGCTCGAAGGCTTCGCGGGCCGACTGCGCCTTGATGAGGTTTTCCTCGAGCTCTTCGAGAATGACTTCGTAGCTCAGGAGCTTCGCTGGCTGGTCGTCGACGAGGAGGATGTTGACGGGGTTCATGGGCCGGATCCTCAGCGGTGCAACCACATGCGCAGAGCCGACAGGAGCTGCTCGGTGTTGACGGGCTTCGCCAGGTAATCCGACGCACCCGCCTCCAGGCATTTCTCCCTGTCACCCTTCATCGCCTTCGCCGTCAGCGCCAGGATCGGGAGACGCCGGAAGCGGGGCTCCGAGCGGATGACCTGCATCGTCTCATAGCCGTCCATCCCGGGCATCATGATGTCCATCAGCACGATCGCAACCGAGGGTTCATTATTGATGATGTCAATGGCTTCGCTGCCGGTCGTCGCCGTCAGCACCCTCATGCCGCGGCGCTCCAGCACGCTGCTGAGTGCGAAGATGTTGCGGGCATCATCGTCGACAAGCAACACGGTCTCGCCGACAAGATCCTCGTCCGAGCTGTGCAGTTCCTGCAATGTCGCCTGCTTTGCCGCCGGGAGATCGGCGACCACCCGGTGCAGGAACAGTGCCGTCTCGTCGAGAAGCCGCTCGGGGGACTCCACACCCTTGACGACGACGCTGCGGGCCATGCTGTGGAGCGTCGCGTCCTCCTCCGCAGAAAGCTCCCTGCCGGTGAAGACGACCACCGGCACCTCGCCGATCTCGGCATCGTCTCGTATCTGCTCCAGCACGTCGAAGCCCGACATATCGGGAAGAGAAAGATCGAGCACGACGCAGTCGGCGGAATTGCTCCGCAGAGCGGCAAGCGCCTCGGATCCCGAGCCGACGCTGGTGATGTCGATATCGTCATGTCCGAGAAGCGCAGTGACGCTCAAGCGCTCCGCCTCGTCGTCCTCCACGAGCAGCAACTGCTTGCGGCGCGGCTCGGCATAGGCCTTCAGACGCGACAGCGCCTTGCCCAAACCCTCCGCCGTCGTCGGCTTGCTCATGAAGGCGAAAGCGCCGCGCGTAAGCCCATGCTGCCGATCCTCGTCCAGACTGATGATCTGCACCGGGATATGCCGCGTCTGCGGGTTCTGCTTGAGCTGGCTCAGCACCGTCCAGCCGAGCATATCGGGCAGGAAGATATCGAGCGAGATCGCCGATGGCTTGTAATCCTGCGCGAGCGTCAGCGCATCGCTGCCGCGCATCGCCACCAGCACCTTGAAACCATTGTCGCGGGCGAGATCGACCAGGACGCGGGCGTAATGCGCGTCGTCCTCGACGACCAGCAGCACCGAGTCACCCGTCGCGATCCGGTGTCGATCGTCTGCGACATGTTCGGTGGGCTTCTCGGCGCGGCGGCTTGCCGCCGCCTCGGCGAATTCGACGACATTCGCCGGCGGCGAAACCGGCCTGGGTGCAACCGCACCGGCGCCGACATAGGTGAGCGGCAGGTAGAGGACGAAGGTACTGCCGACGCCGGGCGTGCTGCGCAGCTGGATCTCGCCGCCGAGCAGGTTTGCCAGTTCGCGGCTGATCGCCAGCCCGAGGCCGGTGCCGCCATATTTGCGGCTCGTCGAGGCGTCCGCCTGCTGGAATGCCTCGAAGATGATACGCTGTTTTTCCGGCGGGATACCGATGCCGGTATCGACGACTTCAAAGGCGATCACCGACGGCGCGTGCCGGAGCGAGGGGTGATCCGACGACCAGCCGCTCGTCGCCGATGCGACGCGAAGTGTCACGCCGCCCTGCGCGGTGAACTTGAAGGCGTTCGACAGCAGGTTCTTGAGGATCTGCTGGAGCCTCTTTGAGTCGGTGATAATGCTCTTTGTGACGTCGGTGCCGACCTCGACCGCGAAGGACAGGTTCCGCGTTTCCGCTTCGTGCCGGAACGGTCGCGCCATCACTTCGAGCAGATTGTTCACGAAGATCTCCTCGGCGTCGACCGAGACCGTACCGGACTCGATCTTGGAGAGATCGAGAATATCGCTGATGAGATTGAGCAAATCAGTGCCGGCGCCGTGGATCGTCTTTGCGAACTCGACCTGCTTGCCCGACAGGTTGCCGTCGGGGTTTTCTCCGAGCTGCTGGCCGAGGATGAGAATGGAGTTCAGCGGCGTGCGCAGCTCATGCGACATGTTGGCGAGGAACTCGGATTTGTATTTCGAGGTCAGCGCCAGTTCGGTCGCCTTTTCCTCCAGCGCCCGCCGCGCCTGCTCGATCTCCTGGTTCTTCGCCTCGACCTCGACGTTGCGTTCCTCGAGCTGCTGCGCCTTCTGCCCGAGCTGCTCGTTGGTCTGCTGCAGTTCGCGCTGCTGGGTCTGCAGCTCGGCGGCGAGCTGCTGGGACTGCTTCAGCAGGCCTTCGGTCTGCATGGTCGCTTCGATCGAATTGAGAACGATGCCGATCGATGTCGTCAACTGGTCGAGGAAAGAGAGCTGCAGCTCGGTGAATTCGCCTGCGGAGGCGAGCTCGATAACCGCCTTCACCTGCCCCTCGAAATGCACCGGCAGCACGATCGCGCTTCTCGGCAGAGTGGTGAACACGCCGGAGCTGATCGGTACGACGTTATCGGGCAGATCGGTGACGAGGATGCGGCGGGCATCGCTCGCGCATTGGCCGACTAGGCCCTGGCCGAAGTCGAGCCGCGGCGGATGCGCCGCCTCGCCGCCTTGCGCATAGACCGACAGCAGCGACAGGAACGGTTGGCTCTCGTCGGCATCCACCTGGTAGATGACGCCCTGATGGGCGCCGACCAGCGGCGCGAGCTCCGACAGCAGCATCTTGCCAACCAGCGTCAGGTCACGCTGCCCCTGCAGCATGTTGGTAAAGCGCGCTAGGTTCGTCTTCAGCCAGTCCTGCTCGGTGTTGCGCTCGGTGGTGAGCCGCAAATTATCAATCATCGTGTTGATATTGTCCTTGAGCTCGGCCACTTCGCCCCGCGCATCGACCTTGATCGAGCGCGTCAGGTCGCCCTTGGTGACGGCGGTCGCCACTTCGGCGATGGCGCGCACCTGCGTCGTGAGGTTCGCGGCGAGCAAGTTGACGTTGCCCGTCAGATCCTTCCAGGTGCCGGCCGTGCCCGGCACGTTGGCCTGGCCGCCGAGGCGGCCCTCGACGCCCACCTCGCGCGCCACCGTGGTCACCTGATCGGCGAAGGTGGCAAGCGTGTTGGTCATGTTGTTGATGGTTTCGGCAAGTGCGGCCACTTCGCCCTTGGAGGCGACAGTGAGGTTCTGCTTCAAGTCGCCATTCGCGACCGCCGTCACCACCTTGACGATGCCGCGCACCTGCTCGGTGAGGTTGGCGGCCATGACGTTGACGGTGTCGGTCAGATCCTTCCAGGTACCGGCGACGCCCGGCACCTGAGCCTGGCCGCCGAGCTTGCCCTCAGTGCCGACCTCGCGGGCGACGCGCGTCACTTCGCCGGCAAAGGCGTTGAGTTGGTCGACCATCGTGTTGATGGTGTTCTTCAGCTCGAGGATTTCCCCCTTTACGTCGACGGTGATCTTGCGGGAGAGGTCACCGCGCGCCACGGCGGTCGTCACCTCGGCGATGTTTCGAACCTGGGTCGTAAGATTGGCGGCGAGCAGGTTAACGTTGTCGGTCAGGTCCTTCCAGGTGCCGGCGACGCCGGGAACGACGGCTTGACCGCCAAGGCGACCATCGGTGCCGACTTCGCGCGCCACGCGCGTCACTTCGCCGGCGAAGGAACGAAGCTGGTCAACCATGGTATTCAGCGTGTCCTTCAGCAGCAGGATTTCGCCGCGCACGTCGACGGTGATCTTGCGCGACAAGTCGCCATTGGCGATCGCGGTCGCCACCTCTGCGATGTTGCGCACCTGTGCCGTCAGGTTGCCGGCCATCGAGTTGACGCTGTCGGTCAAATCTTTCCAGGTGCCGGCCACACCGGAGACCTGCGCCTGACCGCCCAGCTTGCCTTCGGTGCCGACTTCGCGGGCCACACGGGTGACTTCACCGGCGAAGGCGTTGAGCTGATCGACCATGGTGTTGATGGTGTTTTTCAGCTCCAGGATTTCCCCCTTCACGTCGACGGTGATCTTGCGCGACAGGTCGCCGCGCGCCACGGCGGTCGTCACTTCGGCGATGTTGCGCACCTGGCCGGTCAGGTTGGAGGCCATGGAATTGACGTTTTCGGTCAGGTCCTTCCACGTGCCGGCGACGCCCGGCACCTGCGCTTGGCCGCCGAGCTTGCCTTCGGTGCCGACTTCGCGGGCGACGCGCGTCACTTCCGAGGCGAAGCGGTTCAGCTGATCCACCATGGTGTTCAGCGTTTCCTTGAGCTCGAGGATTTCGCCCGAGACCGACACCGTGATCTTCTTCGACAGGTCGCCATTGGCGATGGCGGTCGAGACTTCGGCGATGTTGCGCACCTGCGCCGTCAGATTGCCCGCCATCGAGTTGACGCTGTCGGTCAGATCCTTCCAGGTGCCGGCGACGCCGAGCACATTCGCCTGGCCGCCGAGCCGCCCCTCGGTGCCGACCTCGCGGGCGACGCGCGTAACCTCGCCGGCAAAGCCGTTCAGCTGATCGACCATGGTATTGATGGTCTCCTTCAGCTCCAGGATTTCGCCCGAAACCGGGACGGTGATCTTCTTCGACAGGTCGCCCTGGGCGACCGCGGTCGCGACTTCGGCAATGTTACGCACCTGGCCGGTGAGGTTGGAGGCCATGGAATTGACGCTGTCGGTGAGGTCCTTCCAAGTGCCGGCGACACCGCGCACATTGGCCTGGCCGCCGAGCCGGCCTTCCGTGCCGACTTCACGGGCGACGCGCGTCACTTCGCCAGCAAAACCGTTCAACTGGTCGACCATCGTGTTGATGGTTTCCTTCAGCTCCAGGATTTCGCCCGAAACCGGGACGGTGATCTTTTTCGACAGGTCGCCATTGGCAATCGCGGTCGAAACCTCGGCGATGTTGCGCACTTGCGCCGTCAGGTTACCGGCCATCGAGTTGACGTTTTCGGTCAGGTCCTTCCAGGTGCCGGCGACGCCGCGCACATTGGCTTGGCCGCCGAGCCGGCCTTCCGTGCCGACTTCGCGGGCAACGCGCGTCACTTCCGAGGCAAAGGCGTTCAGCTGGTCGACCATCGTATTGATGGTTTCCTTCAGCTCGAGGATTTCGCCGGAGACCGAAACGGTGATCTTCTTCGACAGGTCGCCGTTGGCGATGGCGGTCGAGACTTCGGCGATGTTGCGCACCTGCGCCGTCAGGTTCGAGGCCATCGAATTGACGTTGTCGGTCAGGTCCTTCCAGGTGCCGGCGACGCCCGGCACCTGCGCCTGACCGCCGAGCCGCCCCTCGGTACCGACCTCGCGGGCGACGCGCGTCACCTCACCGGCGAAGCCGTTGAGCTGATCGACCATGGTGTTGATGGTTTCCTTGAGCTCCAGGATTTCGCCCGAGACGTCGACGGTGATCTTGCGCGACAGGTCGCCGCGCGCCACGGCCGTCGTCACCTGGGCGATGTTGCGCACCTGGGCCGTCAGATTGCCGCACATGGCATTGACGCTATCGGTCAGATCCTTCCACGTTCCAGCGACTCCCGGCACCAGCGCCTGGCCGCCGAGCTTGCCTTCGGTGCCGACCTCGCGGGCCACACGCGTCACTTCCGAAGCGAAGGAGCGCAGCTGGTCGACCATGGTGTTGATCGCTTCCTTCAGCTGCAGGATTTCGCCGCGCACGTCGACGGTGATCTTCTTGGAAAGGTCGCCGTTGGCAACGGCGATCGTCACTTCGGCGATGTTGCGCACCTGCGCCGTCAGGTTCGACGCCATCGAGTTCACGCTTTCGGTCAAGTCCTTCCAGACGCCGGTCACCTCGGACACCTGGGCCTGGCCGCCGAGTTTTCCGTCGGTGCCGACCTCGCGGGCGACACGCGTCACCTCGGAGGTGAAAACGCTCAGCTGCTTGATCATTGTGTTGACGATATCGGCCGAGCGCAGGAATTCGCCCTTGAGCGGCCGGCCGTCGACGTCCAGCGGCACGGTCTGCAGCAGGTCACCCTTGGCGACCGCGGTGATCGTGCGCGTCACCGCCGTCGTCGGCCACAGGAGATCGTCGATCAGGCCGTTGATCGATCCTTCCATCTCGGACCAGGACCCATCGGAGAGGCCGAAGCGCACCCGTGTGCTGGTTCGCCCATCGCGGCCGACGACCTGACCGACATGTTCGAGCTGCTGGGCCATACGCTGGTTGGCGGCAATAATGTCATTGAGGGCATCCGCGATCTTGCCGGTGACGCCCGTGAGATCAGAGCGCATTCGCACGGAGAAATCACCGCGCCTGACCGCGACCAGAACCTCAAGGAGCGCGCTGGCATCATCGAACGCCATGGTTTTGTGGTCGTGCCCATTGAGGCTCTCTGCCGCGGCGTTGTCACGCGCGAATTCGCTGATTTGGTTGCTCACGAAAATCCCCTTCTTTGACGACTGGTAATTTAGTGCTCAACTTGGAAAATGGTATGGGCCATCCCCGGTAGAGCTTATCATGGTTTGTCCTTCAAAATGAACTTAGTAGCTGCATAAACCAACGCCCTGTACGAAAGCCGGCTTTGCGGTTTTTTGCGCGGGCTGGAACCGTTCTCCGCCGGACGTCGTTTCCGTCCTGACAATGGAGAGCGACATGTCGAACGTCTCGAGGACCGGTAAGGAAGAGATCAACAACGCGACCAGCCCGACCACCTTTGGAAAATCGGTCGAAAGCCAGGCGCAGATCCAGGATGCGGCGGAAACCTCACGCGATGCCGGCGATGAAATGCTCAACATTTATCGGCTGGAACCGATTGCCGCCCCCGACGATCCGAGATGGGACAATGCCCCCGGCCATGGCATCGTTGTCGTCGCCGCCAGAACGCCGGGCGATGCCAGGATCGTCGCCGCAGCGCGCGAGCTCGATTTCATGGAAGTGGATGCGGCGCCCGCCGAGGATGTGACGACGGCCAATGCCAGCGCTTTTCGCGACGACAAGCTCTACACCGTCATCGAGATCGACCGGGACAGGCGCGATGTCACCCGCGGCATCGTCGACGGTGTCATCTCCGTCGACACGATCCGACCGGTTGAGCCGGATTAAAGGTCTCTCTTTTCATTGGAGCTCTCATGAATACGGCCAACCTGCAGCTCAAAGGCTTGATCATGGCAATGGCGTCGATCTGCGACGCAATTGTCGAAAAAGAACTGCTCACCCACCAGGAACTCAATGCGGCACTCGCGAAAGCGAGGAAGGCCGTCGAGGACGATGATGACCACGAGTTGTCCGATGCCAACCGCGCCGCCATCCTGTTTCCCATCCGTGTGCTGATGCTTGCCGATGAGGCAAACAAGCGAGGCGAACGCTTCACGTTTTCGGACTATGCAAAGCTTGTGGGAAAACTGACCTGACGATGTTTAATGGCTTTGCCCTCGATATTGTCGACGTCGGCCCAGGTTCGCTGCGGGTCCGCTACGGAGGCTCGGGGCCCGTCGTTCTCCTCCTCCATGGGCATCCCCGCACGCATATGACCTGGGGCAGGACGGCAGAATTGCTGTCACCGCACTTCACCGTCGTCTGTCCCGATCTTCCAGGCTTCGGCCGCTCCTACCAGCCAACTGACACTCCCGATAGCAGCAATTCCTCCAAGCGCGCCAAGGCTCACGCACTCGTTGAGCTGATGAGGCGATTGGGGTACGAAAGCTTCTTCGTCGTGGGCCACGATCGTGGAAGCCTGACGGCGTTCCGGATGGCGATGGACCAGCCCGCCTGCGTGCGCAAGCTCATCGTCGTCGACAGCCTCCCTGTTATCGAGCATCTCGAGCGCGCCGACTGGAAATTTGCCCGGGACTGGTACCACTGGTTCTTTTTCGCCCAGCCGGAAAAGCCTGAACGAGCGATCTCAACTGATCCCTTGGCATGGTACGACAAGCTCTCGCCCGGGCTGATGGGTAAGGAAGCTTATGACGATCTCGTCGACGTCATTCATACTCCAGCTGTCATCCATGGTATGATCGAAGACTATCGCGCCGGTCTCAGCATCGATCATCTCCATGACCGCGAGGACCGCGATGCCGGCAGAAAAGTGACGTGCCCCACGCTATGCCTCTGGTCGTTGCGCGACGACCTGCAACAGATCTATGGCGACCCCACCCTCATCTGGCGAAACTGGGCCGATGACGTGCGAGGTTTTGGGATAGACAGCGGCCACCATGTGGCCGAGGAAAATCCGTCTGCACTCTCGCAGGCGATCCGGACGTTTCTTGAAGCCCGTTAATGGTCCCGCCTGTCGATTGGCTTGATATCGTCGGGGGTTGCCCCGAGCTAGCATCACAGTTCGTCCGCCTTTTTTCTAAAATCCTTGTTGCAATTCAGTCGCAATTGCAGAATAGACTAAAGAGGCTGATCGGCGGCAACTGCATATGCGTCGCATTTTCATCGGGTAATTCGTTGCCGGCTGTCGCGCTGAACGTTTTTTGCCCAACGAACACACCAGGCAGTCTCGGGGGCCGGGATCGTGAGGGATGGATGAAGCAAAGAAGGGAAAGTTCATGCTGAGTTGCATAAGACGCAGAGTCATAATCGGGGTAGTAGCCGTCGCCGCGCTCAGCCTGTTGGCAGGCGGTGCTGCCGCGCAGGAAAAACTGAAAGCGGTAACCACCTTCACCGTCATTGCCGACATGGCAAAGAGCGTTGCCGGCGATGCCGCGATCGTGGAATCGATCACCAAGCCAGGGGCCGAGATCCACGGCTATCAGCCGACGCCGGGTGATATCCAGCGGGCCCAGGGCGCCCAGATCCTCTTGTCGAACGGCCTCAATCTCGAGCTGTGGTTTCAGAAATTTTACCGGAACCTGAAAGATGTTCCCGACGTCGTGGTCTCCACAGGCGTTGAGCCGATGGGCATCAGCGAAGGCCCCTATAGCGGTAAACCCAATCCGCATGCCTGGATGTCGCCGAAGAACGCGATCATTTATGTCGACAACATCCGCGATGCCTTCGTCAAATATGATCCTGAGAATGCGGAGGTCTACAAGGCCAATGCGGAGGCCTACAAGAAGGAGATCGAGGCGACCATTGCGCCGATCCGCCAGAAGCTGGGTACCATCCCCGAGGACAAGCGCTGGCTTGTATCGAGCGAAGGGGCCTTCTCTTATCTCGCGCGCGACTTCGGCTTGAAGGAACTCTATCTGTGGCCGATCAATGCCGATCAGCAGGGCACGCCGCAACAGGTCCGCAAAGTCGTCGATGCCGTCAGGGCCAATAAGATTCCTGCCGTGTTCAGCGAGAGCACGGTGTCGGACAAGCCGGCCCGGCAGGTCGCCCGTGAAACCGGCGCCCATTATGGCGGCGTGCTCTATGTCGACTCCTTAAGCGAAGCCGACGGCCCCACGCCGACCTATATCGACCTGCTGCGCGTCACCTCCGACACCGTCGTCAAGGGCCTTTCCGAAGGCCTGTCGCAATGAACGCGACCGATTCCCCTGTTTTCCCCGCATCTTCGGATGCGGGGGCCGGCATTGCTGTGACGGATGCCACGGTCACCTATCGCAACGGCCACACGGCGCTGCGCGACGCCAGCTTCCAGACCCCGACCGGCACCATCACCGCGCTTGTCGGCGTCAACGGTTCCGGCAAGTCGACCCTGTTCAAGGCGATCATGGGCTTCGTGCGCCTCGCCAAGGGCGAGATTTCGGTGCTCGGCATGCCGGTCGAACAAGCGCTGCGGAAAAATCTCGTCGCCTATGTGCCGCAATCGGAAGAGGTCGACTGGAATTTTCCGGTGCTGGTCGAGGACGTCGTCATGATGGGGCGCTACGGCCACATGGGGATGATGCGCATACCGAAAGCGGCCGACCACGACGCTGTGTCCAAGGCGCTCGCCCGCGTCAACATGAGCGAATTCCGCAAGCGCCAGATCGGCGAGCTTTCCGGCGGCCAGAAGAAACGCGTTTTCCTCGCTCGCGCGCTGGCGCAGGACGGTCGCGTCATCCTGCTCGACGAACCCTTCACCGGTGTCGATGTCAAGACCGAAGAGGCCATCGTCAAATTGCTCCACTCGCTACGCGACGATGGCAGGGTGATGCTGGTCTCGACGCACAATCTCGGCAGCGTGCCGGAATTCTGCGACCGCACAGTGCTGATCAAAGGTACGGTACTGGCCCACGGACCCACAGACGAGACCTTTACACAGGAAAACCTCGAGAAAACCTTCGGCGGCGTGCTTCGCCATCTCGTGTTGAGTGGCTCCGGGGGCAAGCCATATCCCGTCGGCATCCTCACTGACGACGAGCGGCCGCTGGTCCTGCGGGAGGGCAAGCTGCTCGCGCCTGCCCCGGCGGACGGAAGCGGGGACCACGGCTGATGGCCGCCATTCTTGAACCTTTTACCTATGACTACATGCTGAACGCCATGTGGGTCTCGGCTCTTGTCGGCGGTGTCTGCGCCTTCCTCTCCTGTTATCTGATGCTCAAGGGCTGGTCGCTGATCGGGGACGCACTCTCGCACTCCATCGTGCCGGGTGTCGCCGGCGCCTACATGATCGGACTTCCCTTCTCGATCGGCGCATTCTTCTCCGGCTGCCTTGCCGCCGCGGCGATGCTCTTTCTCAACCAGCGCACCAAACTGAAGGAAGACGCCATCATCGGTCTGATCTTCTCCTCCTTCTTCGGGCTTGGCCTCTTCATGGTATCGCTGAGATTGACTGCAGTGAACATCCAGACGATCGTGCTCGGCAACATCCTGGCAATCACGCCCGAGGACACGTTGCAGCTGGCCATCATCGGCTTCGTTTCGCTCGCCATCCTGCTGGTGAAATGGAAGGACCTGATGGTCGTCTTCTTCGACGAGACCCACGCCCGCTCAATCGGGCTCAATCCAACGCGGCTCAAGATCATGTTTTTCACGCTGCTGTCGGCCTCGACGGTCGCGGCCCTCCAGACAGTCGGCGCCTTTCTCGTCATCTGTATGGTGGTGACGCCGGGCGCGACGGCTTACCTGCTGACGGATCGTTTCCCGCGCCTGCTCACCATCGCCGTAGCGATCGGGGCAGCGACCAGCTTCGTCGGAGCCTATGTGAGCTATTTCCTCGACGGCGCGACCGGCGGCATCATCATCGTTTTCCAGACGTTGATCTTCCTTGCCGCCTTCTTCCTGGCGCCCAAGCACGGAATGCTGGCGAGCCGGCGCAGGGCTGCTCAAGCGCTGGAGACATCTCCATGAACGGTCTCGCCGCCTTGCTGGTGCCGTTCCAGTTCGATTTTATGATCAACGCCCTGATCATCTCGGTGCTGATCGCCATCCCGACAGCGCTGCTCTCCTGCTTTCTCGTGCTCAAGGGCTGGGCGTTGATGGGCGACGCCATGAGCCATGCCGTATTCCCGGGCGTGGTGATTGCCTATATCGCCGGCTTTCCTTTCGCGATCGGCGCCTTTGCGGCCGGGATGGTCTGCGCGGTTTCCACCGGATTCCTCAAGAATAACAGCCGCATCAAGCAGGACACGGTGATGGGCATCGTATTTTCGGGAATGTTCGGGTTCGGTCTGGTTCTCTATGTAAAGATCCAGTCCGAGGTGCATCTCGATCACATCCTCTTCGGCGACATGCTCGGCATCGGCTTTCCCGACATCGTGGAAACGGGAGCCGTTGCCCTGCTGACGGCCGCCATCATCGCCATCAAGTGGCGTGACCTGCTGCTGCACGCGTTCGACCCGGCGCAGGCGAGAGCGGTCGGGCTGAGGGTGAACCTGCTTCACTACGGCCTGCTCTGCCTGATTTCATTGACGATAGTGGCAGCGCTTCGGTCGGTCGGCATCATTCTCGCCATCTCGCTGCTGATTGCACCAGGCTCCATCGCCTATCTGCTGACGCGCCGCTTCAGTACGATGCTCGCTTTTTCGGTCGTAATCGCGGTGATCACGGCTTTTGCAGGCGTCTATCTCTCCTTCTTTATCGACAGCGCGCCGGCCCCGACGATCGTACTTCTGTTCGCGATCGCCTTTATTGGAGCCTTCCTCCATGCCACGCGCAAGGCCGCACGGATCGAAACGCAAGAGCCAAGCTGAGGATGAACGATCGCCTGCCTCCGGAACGGAGAGCCTTCGCCGCCGCATGTCCGGTACTGTCGATTTTTGCGATAAGTTGATTTAATCGGTCTTGTTTTCCGGCTGCTCCTGTGGCTATACCCCGGCCGCATAACTCACGCACCGGGGATTTCTTCGTGACCAACCTCAAATCGCTCCTGGCCGCCTGCGGCCTCTCCGCCCTGATCGGCCTTGCCGCAACGCCGTCTTTGGCGGGTTCGACCACCTATCCGCTGACGCTGGAAAACTGCGGCGCAGAGGTGACGTTCAAGAAGGCACCCGAGCGGGCGATCGGCCTCGGCCAGAACAGCGCGGAAATCCTGCTGCTGCTCGGCCTTCAGGACAAGATGGTCGGCACCGCCTTCTGGCCGAGCAAGGTGCTGCCGCAGCTCGCCGAGGCCAATGCCAAGGTCAAGCTTCTGACCGTCGAAATGCCGACCT
Source organism: Rhizobium mulingense (assembly GCF_029194105.1). Lineage (NCBI taxonomy): Bacteria > Pseudomonadati > Pseudomonadota > Alphaproteobacteria > Hyphomicrobiales > Rhizobiaceae > Rhizobium > Rhizobium mulingense. The sequence goes on from NZ_JARFVE010000013.1 coordinate 65,380, forward strand.
TTGAATCGATGCTTGCCGAGAATCCCGATTTCGTCGCGGCGGCGCTGCCGAGCCTGGTCGGGCCGAATAGCAAGGTCGCCAAGCGCGAGGATTTCGACAAGGTCGGCGTCGCCACCTATCTGTCTCCGAGCACCTGCCTCAGCACCAAGGACGTCAAGGATCAGTACGGCAGCCGCGGCGAGCTGTGGAACATGGATCTTCTCTACAAGGAGATCGACGAGCTCTCGCAGATCTTCGACGTCGCCGACCGCGGCCAGGCACTGATCGCCGATTTCAAGGCGCGTGAAGCCAAGCTGCGCGGAAGGGTTGCGAAGGACGGCCAGAAACTGTCCTACGTCTTCTGGTTCTCCAGCCCCAGCCCGTCGGCCGATGCCTATGTCGGCGGCAAGAACAGCGCCTCCAGCTTCATCGCCGACCTGCTCGGTGGACGTAATGCAATCGACGCGGCAGCGGAATGGCCGACCATCGGCTGGGAAGGCATCATCGCCTCCAATCCCGATGTCATCGTCGTCGCCAGCCTCGACCGCAACCGCTGGGAGCTCGACAAGCCGGAGGCAAAGATCAAGTTCCTGAACACCGATCCCGCCGTCAGCCAGATCCCTGCCGTCAAGAACAAGGCGCTGGTCGTCATGGACGGCCAGGCGATGAACCCGACCATCCGCACGATCTACGGCGCCGAACAGGTGGCCGAGCAGCTGAAGGCCCTCGGTCTGCTGAAGTGACCGAGGCAGGCCGTCTCTTCCGGCAGCTGGGAGCAGTCACCGCACTGCTTGTGGCTTCCCTCTGCCTCATCGCTGTCGCCATCGGCGTCAGCGTTGGAATTGGCGATCTGCCGATTCCGCTTGCGACCACATTCTCCGCCGTCACCAACCGGCTCGGCTGGACCGCGGTCGAGTTGAACCGCATCCACGAGACCGTCATCTGGGATTATCGGCTGAGCCGAGCGCTTGTCGCCGCCTTCTGCGGCGCCGGGCTGGCGCTTTCGGGCGCCATCATGCAGTCGCTGCTGCGCAACCCGCTTGCCGAACCCTATGTGCTCGGCATCTCCGCCGGGGCTTCCACCGGCGCCGTCGCGATCGTCATCCTGGGGCTCGGTGCCGGCGCGGTGTCGCTGTCTGCCGGCGCCTTTGCCGGCGCCTTTGCAGCTTTCTTCTTCGTGGCGCTGCTCTCGAACGGCACGCGCGGAGGCGCGGACCGCACCATCCTCGCCGGTGTCGCCGCATCGCAGCTCTTCAACGCTTCGACTTCCTATATCGTCACCACCTCGGCCAATGCGCAGCAGGCCCGCGACGTCATGTTCTGGCTGCTCGGCAGTTTCGGCGGCGTGCGCTGGCCGGAATTCGCGTTGGTCTCGATCGTTGTCGGCATCGGTCTCGCCGCCTGCCTGTTCTACGCCCGCGTGCTCGACGCCTTCGCTTTCGGCGACGAAGCCGCCTCCTCGCTCGGCGTCAATGTCGGCCGCGCGCGAATGGCTCTCTTCGCGCTGACCGCGATGATGACGGCGACTATCGTCAGCATGGTCGGCTCGATCGGCTTCGTTGGGCTTGTCGTGCCGCATGTCGCCCGCTTCATCGTCGGGCCGCTTCATATCCGCCTCCTGCCGGCCTGCGCCATTGCAGGGGCGATCTTCATGGTGTTCGCCGATATCGCCGCCCGCGCCCTCATTCCCGGCCAGATCTTGCCGATCGGCGTCGTCACCGCCTTGGTCGGCGTTCCCTTCTTCTCGATCATCCTTTATCGGTTTCAGCGCGCGTCATGAGCATCAAGGCCGACAACCTCACCTGGAAAATTGGCAGGAAGACCATTCTGGACGGCGTTTCCATGGAGGCTCAACCTGGCCGGATGCTCGGACTGCTCGGGCCGAACGGCTCCGGCAAGACCTCACTGCTGCGGCTTCTCGCCGGCCTGAGGCGGCCGCATTCCGGCCGTGTCACGCTCGACCGCAAAGATATCGGCAAGATCAGCCGCCGCTCGATCGCCCGGCGCATCGCCTTCGTCGAGCAGCATGCCACGACCAACGCCAATCTGAAGGTCGTCGATGTCGTCAAGCTCGGCCGCTTCCCGCACCGCTCCATGTTTTCCGGCTGGACCAGGTCCGACGAAGAGGCGGTCGAAGCGGCGCTCGCCCGCGCCGGCATGGCGGAGAAACGCGACGACCGTTGGCAGAGCCTGTCGGGCGGCGAAAAGCAGCGCGCCCATATCGCCAGGGCGCTCGCCCAGTCGCCGCAGGAGCTGATCCTCGACGAACCGACAAACCATCTCGATATCCAGCACCAGATCGGCCTGATGCGGCTCGTCTCCGGCCTGCCGATCACCAGCATCGTCGCCCTGCACGATCTCAACCACGCCGCCATGTTCTGCGATGAGCTTGTTATCATGCAGCAAGGCAGGATCGTCGCCTGCGGCGCGCCTGAGGACGTGCTGAGCGAAAAGCTTCTGCGCGACGTCTTTTCCGTCGAGGCCCGCATCGAAGCCTCGCCCCATCATTCACGTCCTCACATCCATTATCTCAGATGAGAGCGGCTGAAGCCGCCCTCACGTCACGATCTGCAACGGCAAAGCGGTGGTCTTCTTGATCGTCTTCAGGACGATGCTCGACTTGACCGAGGCCAGATTGTCGGTGACCCGGATCATTCTTTCGAGAAACTGGCTGAGATGGTCGAGGTCGCGCGTCATGACCTTCATCAGAAAATCGGCGTCGCCGGTCTGCGAATAGCATTCCAGGATTTCCGGCGCGGTTTCGATGAAGCGATGGAGCCGCTCGTTTCCTCCCTCCGTATGGGCTCTGAGGCTGACAAGCGTATGAGCGACAACGCTGAAACCCAGTTTCGCGGGGTTGAGAATGGCCACGACGCTCTGGATATATTGCTCTTTGCGCATCCTTTCCAAACGGCGTGCGCATTGGGTGGCGGAGAGATTGACCTTCTGTGACAGCTCGCCCTGTGTCATCTCGCTGTTTTGCTGAAGCGCCGCGAGCAATTTGATATCGAACTGATCAAGCATGACTCACCCGTGTTGAGGGGAATTTCTGCATAATATAGCCGCGCGGCGCGGAATGTCTGCATATAAATGCTTGAACAGGGAGAGGATCGCAGAAATTCGCCGCCAAACTCAGTTAATCTCCAAGCAGAGTATAGAACGGAGGTGGACCTATATGTTTGAAGAACTGAAGAACCGGCCGGCTGACAGCCTGCTCGCCCTGATCAAGGCCTTCCAGGCCGATGAACGCGCTGGAAAGATCGACCTCGGCGTTGGCGTCTATCGTGACGCGATGGGCCGCACGCCTGTCATGCGGGCCGTCAAAGCAGCGGAACAGTTTCTTCTGGAAACGCAGGACAGCAAGAAATATCTGGGCCCCGAAGGCGATCTGCAGTTCGTGCGCCTGCTGCAGCCAATCGTTTTCGGGAAATCGCCGACTTTCGGTCAGCGTCTTGTCGGCATTCAAACACCGGGCGGCAGCGGCGCGCTGCGTCTCGGCGCGGAGCTCATCCAGACGGCAAATCCAACGGCGAAGGTCCTGCTGGGCACGCCGAGTTGGCCCAACCACGCCCCGATTTTCGGTTCAGCGCGACTGGCAGTAAAGGAATATCCCTTTCTCGACCTCACCTCGCAGCAGGTGAAATTCGAAAGCGTGATCGAGGCTCTATCTTCTGCCGACCCGGGCGATGTCGTGCTTCTTCACGGCTGCTGCCACAATCCGACCGGCATCGATTTCACCACGGAAGAGTGGCGGCAGATTGCCGAGCTCCTCGTTGCGCGGAAGCTAATGCCCTTCATCGATCTTGCCTACCAGGGGCTCGGCGACGGTCTCGAACACGATGCCGCACCGACACGCATGATCCTGGAGACCGTCGACGAAGCACTGATCGCCTATTCCTGCGACAAGAATTTCGGCCTCTACCGCGAGCGGGTCGGCGCCCTCTATGCCATGGCGCGCACTGCCGATGACATTGGGAAAGCCGAAAGCAACATGGCCGCCCTTGCCCGCGTCAACTGGTCCATGCCGCCGGATCACGGCGCCGCAATCGTCCGGACCATTCTCGAAAGCGCCGAAATGTCGGCAATGTGGCGTGCCGAGCTCGAAGAAATGTGCGAGCGCGTCAACGGCAATCGGGCAGCGCTCGCCGCCGCCGCGCCGGATCTCGCCTTCATCAGCCGGCAGCGTGGCCTGTTTTCCAATCTCGCCATGTCGAGGGAGACGGCGGCGGCGCTTCGCGCCAGGCATGGCATCTACATGGCCGATTCCGGCCGCATGAACCTTGCCGGCATGCAGCCGGCCGATGCCGGCGCCATCATCACCGCACTTCGAGCCGAAGGTTGCCTGAAGCAATAGTGACATAACCGACTCAAGTCATTGGATTTCCAAATGAGCAGTAAAGAAACGACCGGCCAGGCGATCACCCGTTCGCTCATCGCCCATGGAATCGACACGGTTTTCGGCATTCCGGGCGCCCACATGTATGACTTCAATGACGCTCTTTACGGCGCCGGCGACAAGCTTCGATTCATCCATACAAGGCATGAACAGGGTGCCGGCTATATGGCCTACGGCTATGCGAAGTCTACCGGCCGGATTGGTGCCTATACCGTTGTCCCCGGCCCGGGCGTCCTCAATTCCGGCGCGGCTCTCTGCACCGCATACGGTGCCAATGCGCCGGTGCTCTGCGTCACCGGCAACATCATGTCGCACCTGATCGGGCAAGGCAGAGGACAGCTGCACGAACTGCCGGACCAACTCGCGACGATGCGCGGGATTACCAAGGTTGCGGAGCGCATCAACCATCAGTCAGAAGCCGGTCCCGTCATGTCAGAAGTCGTCAGCAAAATGCTCTCCGGGCGGCAGGGTCCAGGAGCGGTCGAAGCCCCTTGGGATGTGTTCGGGCAAACCGGCCCGGAAACCGATCGACCGCTCGGCACCAAAGCCGCTCATCCGGCCGTCGATCCCGATCGGATCGCGGCAGCGGCGACGCTGATTTCAGGCGCTCGGAATCCAATGGTGATGGTCGGCGGCGGCGCGACCGATGCCGGAGGCGAGATCGCGGCGCTCGCCGAGCTGCTGCAGGCGCCTGTCACTTCCCACCGCTCCGGCAAGGGCATCGTCGCGGATGACCACCCGAACTATCTCAATTTCGTCGCCGCCTATGAATATTGGAAGAAGGTCGATGTGCTGATCGGGATCGGTAGCCGGCTTGAGTTGCAGTTCATGCGATGGAAATGGCTGCCGAAGGGCCTCAAGATCATCCGCATCGATATCGACCCGACCGAGATGGTCCGCCTCAAGCCCGATGTCGGCATCGTCGCGGATGCAAGCGATGGAACGCGGGCGCTCACCGATGCGCTGGCAGGCGCGAGACGTGAGGATCGCACCGGCGAGTTTGCCGAACTCAATACAGACGCAAGGTCTCGCTTTCATGCGGTGCAGCCGCAGCTTGCTTATCTTGATTCCATCCGCGAAATCCTGCCGAGAGACGGCTTCTTCGTCGAGGAAATCAGCCAGATGGGCTTCACCGCCCGCTTCGCCTTCCCGGTCTATGGCCCGCGCCAATATGTGACATGCGGCTATCAGGACAATCTCGGTTTCGGCTTCAACACGGCGCTCGGCGTGAAGGTCGCCAATCCCGATAAGGCCGTTATCTCCGTTTCCGGTGACGGCGGCTTCATGTTCGGCGTTCAGGAGCTTGCCACAGCTGTCCAGCACAAGATCGCCGTCGTCGCCATCGTCTTCAACAATTCCGCCTATGGCAATGTGCTGCGCGATCAGAAGCAGACTTACGAAGGCCGCTATCTCGGCTCGGACCTCACCAATCCGGATTTCGTCGCCCTCGGCGAGAGCTTCGGTGTCAAATCCTTTAAGGCGACGAGCCCCGGCGAATTGCGTGAGGTATTGGAAAAGGCGCTCTCGCTCAATGAGCCCGTGCTTATCGAGGTTCCGATCGAAAAAGGATCCGAAGCCAGCCCCTGGCCTTTCATTCATCCGGCTCCGCACGCCGAATGAAGCCTGTCAGGGCGACGGTCCTTTGAGAAAGACCGTCGCCAGCGGCGGCAGCGTCAGTGACAGGGAGACGGGCCGGCCGTGGGCGGGGATGGGTTCACTCGAAACTGCGCCGTTGACGAGACCGGAGCCGCCATACTCCCGCGCATCCGTCGTTATCCGCTCGATCCATACGCCATCGTGGGGCACGCCGATCCTGTAGCCGTAGCGCGGCACCGGCGTGAAATTCGAGACGACGAGGACCGAGGAAGAACGGTCAGGGGCATAACGCAGCATACCGAGAACGGAGTTGACGCTGTCGTCGGCAGTTGCCCATTCGAAACCCTCGGGATGAAAATCGCCGAACTGAAGTGCCGCCTCGTCGCCGTAGAGGCCATTCAGATCCTTCACCAGACGCTGGATGCCCATATGCGCCGGTCGGTCCAGTACGTCCCAATTCACTGAGGCGTCATGGTTCCATTCGCCCGGCTGGGCAACTTCGCCCCCCATGAACAGCAGCTTCTTGCCTGGATGCCCCCACATGAAGGCGAGATAGCTGCGCAAATTGGCGAATTTCTGCCACTCATCGCCCGGCATTTTCGTCAGCAGCGAGCCTTTGCCGTAGACCACCTCGTCATGGGAAATCGGCAGCATGAAACGCTCGGAATAGGCATAGATCATGCCGAAGGTCATCGTGCCATGATGGTAGCTGCGATAAACCGGATCTTTCTCGATGTAACTCAGGCTATCATGCATCCAGCCCATGTTCCATTTGATATCGAAGCCAAGCCCGCCCTCTGCCGGCGGCTTGGTGACGCCCGGCCAGGCCGTCGATTCCTCGGCAATGGTCATCGCATGCGGGCAGCGCTCGTGAATGATGCTGTTCAGATGCTTGAAGAACTCCACCGCTTCCAGGTTCTCGCGGCCGCCGTAACGGTTGGGAATCCACTCTCCCTCCTTGCGGCTGTAATCGCGGTAGAGCATCGAGGCGACGGCATCGACGCGCAGTCCATCGACATGGTAGCGCTCGAGCCATTCGAGCGCGCTGGCAATCAGGAAGCCCTTCACCTCGTTGCGGCCGAGATTGTAGATCAGGGTGTTCCAGTCGCGGTGAAAGCCCTCGCGCGAATCCTCGTGTTCGTAGAGCGCGGTGCCATCGAAGCGAGCAAGACCCCAGACATCGGTCGGAAAATGCGCCGGCACCCAATCGAGGATGACGCCGATCCCGGCGCCGTGGCAGCGATCGACGAAATAGGCGAAATCTTCAGGCGTGCCGTAGCGGCCGGTCGGAGCGAACAGGCCGAGCGGCTGGTAGCCCCAGGAGCCGCCGAAGGGATGCTCCATAATCGGAAGCAGCTCGATATGGGTAAAACCCATCTCGCGCGCATAAGGAACGAGCCGCTGGCTGAGCTCGACCCAGTCGAGCGACCTGTTGCCGTCCTTCTGCTCGCGCAGCCAGGAGCCGGCATGCACCTCGTAAACGGAAATCGCGCCCTCCAGCCTTTCCTGCCTGGACCGGCCTCTCATCCAGGTATCATCGGTCCATCGAAACGGCGTCGAAGACGCGACGATCGAGGCGGTGGACGGAGCGGCTTCGCTGGCTCTCGCCACCGGATCGGCTTTCTGCGGCAGGCAATTGCCATGCGCGTCGATAATCTCGAACTTGTATCGTTCGCCCGAAGCAAGCCTCGGAATGAACAACTCCCAGACACCGCCCGACTGTCTCAGCCGCATCGGGTTTCGTCGTCCGTCCCAGGCATTGAAATCGCCGACCACCGAGACTCGGCGCGCATTCGGGGCCCAAACAGCGAAACGAACGCCCGCGACACCATCGACCGACATGGCCACTGCTCCGAGCGTCCGGCTCAGGCTGTAATGTGTGCCTTCGGATATCAGGTGAAGATCGAGCTCTCCGAGCAGGAGACCGAAGCTATATGGGTCCTCGGTGATCTGCTCTCCATCCGGCCAGTGGATCCGCAACCGGTACCCCATTCTCGAGGCCGTGGCCGCCGCAAACAGGCCGGAGGGGTGAGCGACGCTGAATGGCGTCACCACCCTGCCGCTCGATGCGTCGATGAGATCGACCGCCTCTGCTCCTGGCAAATAGACGCGCACCACAGTCATGCCGCCGATCTCGTGCGGACCGAGGATCGAGAAGGGATCGCCATGGCGACCCTCGATCAGGGCCCAAAGCGCATCGTGTCCGATGCCTGCGAGAAGTTCCGAGCGTTCAACATTCATGCATTAACCCCCGCTAAGCGCGATACGATTTCCGTAAGCCCGGCGAGCGGGATCGGTAGCCACTTCGGCCTGTTGCGGGCTTCATAGGTGATTTCATAGGCGGCCTTCTCCAGGAGAAAAGCGTCGAGCACCCGCCTGCGTTGTTCATCCGGCATGGTAAGCGCCTTCGAGGCCGAGACCGCCTGCCAATAGGCATCGAGAAAGGCTGTCTCGGCATTTTGCCCGAAACGGGCGATGGCATAGCGGCGGACCTCGTTTTCATGTTCGGTGACCGCGTCGTTCTCGAGTTGAGCCGTGGCGACCAAATAACTTAACGACCGCAAAAACCCGGCGACGTCGCGCAGTGGAACCGTCTTAGCTCGACGCTCGGCAAGATTTTTCGCGGGTTCGCCTTCGAAGTCGATGATGACCGCATCTCCCTCGCTGACCAGGATCTGTCCGAGATGAAAGTCGCCATGGGTGCGCGTCATCAACGTGCCGCGGGCGCTCTTCGCCAGGCTTGCGCCGAGCTCGACGAGTTCGGTACGGCGCTCTATGAGCGGTGCGGCCAGCAGATCTACCCCGGGATCGGCATTATCCTCGCGTTCTGCAAGCTTCGACATCGCATAGGCCACTTCTCCCGCGACGGCCTTCTTGATTGCTGCAACCTCGTCGTCCCCAGCAACGACAGGGCTGAAAGCTTCGTTCGCATTCTCTCCGGCGAGCACAACATGCAACTCGCCCAATCTCATTCCAACCATTCCGACGAAGCTGATTAGTGGCTGGAAGACCTCATCGTCTGGCTCAATTGCCGGGTCATTCAGCACGAATTCGTCGGCCGCGCGGCGCAGATTGTTCAGCATCCAGTTCCAGGCGTCGCCCTGATTGCGGATCGCGCCCTGGACGATGATCAGGGTCGAGCGGCGCCCGCTGGAATCCGTATGCGCGACCTCGCCGAGCAGCGGCGCAGTGTGGTCATAGCCGGCCCGGGTGAGGAATCGCGTCATCTCCACCTCGGGGTGGATACCCGGGAAGATGTGCCGGATCAACTTGATCATGGCGATATCGCCGACGATAAGCGAACTGTTGGATTGCTCAGCCGATAGCCAATGCACCGGCATGTCATCGGTGACCTGCAGCCGATCAAGCCGCTCGGTGCCGAGAAATTCCAGCGTGCCCGTGCGCCCGGTGGTGCGCGAGCGGTCGGCGAGCCCACGCAGGATACCGCGCGCCATCGGCTCCACGGCAAATCCATCCGTCAGAAAGCCGACCCGCCTGCCCTGGCGAACCCGCCCGAGCGCCAGCTGTTGGGTCAGCGCCGAGGGATGGGCATCGTCCCATGCGACTGTCAGCGGCAGTTGATAGAATTCGGTATGGTCGGGCAGCACCGCTTCCAATTCGCCGAGAACGACACCGTCGACAAAGGGGATCGGCGTCGCGGAGATCAGCCGCGCCGCCTGAAGCGGCTGGTCCTTCGCCCCGAACCACCGCCGCCGCGAGAGATAGGCAGGCAGGATTTCGTTGCTTAGCATGCGCATATGCGCGGGCTCGTCGACGAGATCGAGCAGGCCGCGGCGAATGACCATCGTCACGAGGTCGGGCAACTGTTCGGGCGGCGCCGTGCGCCATGCGGGCGGATCGGCATCGGCCTCCAGCTGGAACCAGAAGAAGCCGTAGGGCGGCAAGGTCAAGAGATAGGTCAGCTGCCCGATCGGCGGAAAAGGCGACATGCCGGTCAGCTCGATCGGCACGCGCCCCTCGAAAGCCGAAAGGTCGAGTTCGACCGCCTGTGGGAGCCGGGAGAGATTGGTGACGCACATCAGCGTCTCGCCGTCATATTCCCTGAGATAAGCGAGGATCTTGCGGTTCTCCGGCGAGAGGAAACGCAGAGAGCCGCGCCCGAAGGCAGGATGGCGGCCGCGCAGCGCCAGCATCTTGCGCGTCCAGTTGAGCAGCGAATGCGCGTCGGTGCTCTGTGCTTCGACGTTGACTGCCTCGAAACCGTAGAGCGGGTCGGCGATCAGCGGCAGGACCAAGCGGGCCGGATCGGTACGCGAGAAACCGCCATTACGATCAGGCGACCATTGCATCGGCGTCCTCACCCCATCCCGGTCGCCGAGATAGATGTTGTCACCCATGCCGATCTCGTCGCCATAATAGATGACAGGCGTTCCAGGCATCGACAGAAGAAGGGCGTTCATCAGCTCGATGCGCCGGCGATCACGCTCCATCAACGGCGCCAGCCGCCGCCGGATGCCGAGATTGATGCGGGCGCGCTTGTCGGAAGCATAGGTCTCCCAGAGATAGTCGCGCTCGGCGTCGGTCACCATTTCCAGCGTCAGCTCGTCGTGGTTGCGAAGGAAGATCGCCCACTGGCAATTCTCCGGAATCTCAGGCGTCTGGCGCAGTATATCGGTGATCGGGAACCGGTCCTCCTTGGCGATCGCCATATACATGCGCGGCATCAGCGGGAAGTGGAAGGCCATATGGCATTCGTCGCCGTTGCCGAAATATTCGCGCGTATCCTCCGGCCACTGATTGGCCTCAGCAAGCAGCATCACGCCGGGATGGGTCGCGTCGAGGGCGGCGCGGATGCGCTTGAGGATTCCATGGGTTTCCGGCAGGTTTTCGTTGATCGTCCCCTCGCGCTCTACGAGATAGGGGATTGCGTCAAGACGGAAACCGTCAATGCCGGTCTCCAGCCAGAAGCGCATCACCTTCAGCAGTTCGTCCATGACGAGTGGGCTGTCGAAGTTGAGGTCTGGCTGGTGGGAATAGAAGCGATGCCAGTAATAGGCGCCGGCCACCGCATCCCATGTCCAATTCGACTTTTCTGTATCGAGGAAAATAATGCGCGTTTCCGGAAACTTCTGATCGGTATCCGACCAGACATAGAAGTCGCGCTCGGGTGAACCCGCCGGCGCCTGGCGGGCGCGCTGGAACCAGGGGTGCTGGTCGGAGGTGTGATTGATGACGAGCTCAATAATGACGCGGATATTCCTATGGTGGGCGGCGTCGACGAACGCCCTGAAATCCTCCAGAGTCCCATAGTCGGGGCTGACATTGCCGTAGTCGGCGATGTCATAGCCGTCATCGCGGCGCGGCGAGGGAAAGAAAGGCAGGAGCCAGATGGCGTTGACGCCGAGCGCCGCGATATGATCGAGTTTGGCGTGCAGACCGGCAAAATCGCCGACGCCATCGCCATTGGCGTCGTAGAACGATTTGATGTGCAGCTGGTAGATGATCGCATCCTTGTACCAGAGCAGCGGCTCGGTGTTACCGGATTTCAACGTGTCCATTCATGCCTCCGCTGCGCGAACGCGCCAGATTGCAAAGGGCAGAATGTGAGGATTGAGACTGATCGTCTGCCGCTTGCCGTTCCACCTGAAACGATGCCCACCAACCAGATCCTCGGCGTCGAGCGCGCCGCCGTCCCCGAGCGACCACTTCCAGAGCGGCAGTTCGACGTCGCTCTGCTGGAAATTATGGGGGTCGAGGTTGATCGCGATCAGCAAGACGTTATCGCGCGCACGACTCGCCTTTTCGAAGAACAGGATGTTGTCATTCCAGGCGGGGAGCAGCGTCAGCCCGAGATGCGAATGCAGCGCGATGTTTTCGTTCCGGATGCGGTTGAGCATCCTGATTTCGGCAATGATGTTGCCCGGCCGGTCGTAGTCCCAGGCGCGGATTTCGTATTTCTCGCTGTCGGCATATTCCTTGCGCTTGGCGTCGGGACGTCCCTCGCAGAGTTCGAAACCGTTATAGACACCCCATAATCCCGAGAGGGTGGCGGCAAGTGCTGCGCGGATGAGGAATGCCGGGCGCGGCGCGTTCTGCAGAAAATCCGGATTGATGTCGTGCGTGTTGACGAAGAAATGCGGGCGAAAGAATTCCTTCGGCGCCGTCTCGGTCAGCTCGCGCATATATTGCTCGAGTTCCCATTTGGTGTTGCGCCAGGTGAAGTAGGTGTAGGACTGGGAGAAGCCGATCTTCGCCAGCCGGTACATCACCTTCGGCCTGGTGAAGGCTTCCGACAGGAAGATGACATCGGGGTGGCGCGCCCTGATATCGCCGATCAGCCATTCCCAAAACGGAAAAGGCTTGGTGTGCGGATTGTCGACGCGAAACAGCTTGACCCCCTGGTCGACCCAGAGCTGGACGATATCCCTCAGCTCCACCCATAGGGAAGGCAAGGCGTCCTTCGTGTAGAAATCGACATTGACGATATCTTCGTATTTCTTCGGCGGGTTCTCGGCATATTTGATCGTGCCGTCGGGGCGCCAGTCGAACCAGCCGGGATGCTCAGTCAGCCAGGGATGATCCGGCGAGGCCTGGATGGCGAGGTCCAGCGCAATCTCCAGCCCATGCCGGCCCGCCTCCTCGACCAGCCGGCCGAAATCCTCGAAATCGCCGAGCTCGGGATGGATGGCGTCATGGCCGCCATCTTCCGAGCCGATGGCATAGGGGCTGCCGGGATCGCCGGGTGCTGCCTTCAGGCTGTTGTTGCGCCCCTTGCGGTTGGTCGAGCCGATCGGGTGAATGGGCGGGAAGTAGAGCACGTCGAAGCCCATGCCGCGAATGTCGGCCAGTCTCGGAATGACGTCGTCGAAGGTGCCGTGCCGGTTGGGATCGCCGCTCTGCGAACGCGGGAAGATCTGGTACCAGCTGGCGAAGGCCGCTTCCTTGCGTTCGGCGTCGACAGCGCTTGCCGTTGAGCGAAACCGGAACGGCCGCCTGTCGGCCTTGTTCATCAGTTCGGACGTCTCTGGATCGAGCAGGATCGCCGTGCGCTCGGGATCGGAAGCGTTTTCGAGACTGTCGATCAGCGCCTGCAATCCGGCGCCGAGCGCTGCCGGCGCTTGCCCCTTCGCGGCGTGAACGAGGTTTAATCCCTCCTGGAGCTCCAGCTTCAGGTCAAGTCTCGCATCGTTCTTCTTGGTCAGCTCGTAACGGAAGATCGCGAACAGGTTCTTCCACGCCTCGACCGCGAATTCGTAGCGCCCCATGCGCTCCAGCAGGAATTCGGCCCGCCAGCGGTCGTTCTCGACCAGTTGCATCGGCGTCTCGTTCCACTCCGCCATGGCGTCATGCGGCCGCCAGAGCAGGACGGCTGCGAGCGGGTCGTGACCATCGGCGAATATATCCGCCTCGACGGTGACGCTCTCGCCGACCACGCGTTTGACAGGAAAGCGTCCGTCATCAACCCGCGGCATGATGTTTTCGATGGCAATCCGCGCCGACGCCGTCGCCTGCTCGACCTCAAGGGCAGGCCTGGATGTGATCGGCTCCGGCGCCTTGCCTTCAATCACCCGGGTCTCGCCTGCCCGCAGGCGCAGGGCTGCGCCATCGGCGGCGATGGGAAGAAAACCGGAGGCGGCCTCGCGAAGCGCGGTTACCGGCGCAGGCGCGCTTCGCCTGAGGTCACGATTGAGCAGGATGAAGCGCACATCGGACGCGCTGCGAAGATCCTGCGCCTCGGATTGGACAAGCACCGAAACCGGCCCGCTGGCATTGCGGATCAGGCGAAGCGACGGAGCCCGCGCCTTCCTGGCCTTGCCGATCTCGCTGTTGGCGAGACGGATCTCGGATGAGATGTCGAAGGTGAGATCATGACGGAGCTTGCGCAAGCCCGAGCCATCGCCATGCGTCGGATCAAGCGGCGTTGCCGCACCATATTCGAAACCCATGGGAACCATGAGGCCGCCGCCGAGCGAAGCGGCAAGCCGCAGCGCTCGGACGGCGCGCCGCTCGAGGATTTCGCGGCTCTCGGTCCCATGCGCGACACGCCTGGCGAAGGGCGGCTCGGGAAAGGCGATCTGCCAGCCGAGCGGCTCCTGGATACGATGCTCCTCGACGAACCATCTCTCGTCCAGATCCCACCAGGCCATCGATGAAAAACATCCCGCGAAACCCGAATCGGCGATGGCGCTTCTCACCGCAAAATCGGTACCGGGCGTCCAGGCGAAGAATTGCACCCCGGCCTTCTCTAGCACGCCCGCAATCAGCGATTTGAAAAAGGCCGGTGCCGCCCGATCGATCCCGACCACCCTATATCCTGAGAGGCCGGCGTCGGACAGGCGCTGCAGCCGATCGGTCCATTCCACCAGCAGCTGCGACTGCTGCTCCGCCCCCATCGTGGTCATCGGCTCCGGCGGGTCGAACGGCGAGCGCCGGGGGTCGACGGGGCGATACACCGATTGTCGGTCCCGCGCTTTCCCGTCGAGCATCAGGTCCATCATCAAGCCGACGCCGCTCTTGCCGGCGACCTCAGCCAGCCGCGACACTCCATCCGCAACCGCGCTTTCGAGCTGCAGTTCAGGATCGACGCGATCAAAGTCTTGAGAGGAAAAGACGCTGCATTCCCCGCCTCTGTTAAAAAGGGGCGCCGTCAGCACATGGTCGAAACCGATATCCGCCGCATGGTCGAAAACCTCGTGCCATGCATCGGCCCCCTGGAGGAGCAGCGGATTGACGTAATAGATCCGGGGTGGGGTGCTGAGTGCACCCTGCTTCACAGAGAATAACATCGGCCGCCGCCTCGCGTTTTCTTTTCAGGCAAACTTCCTTTGGCGGAGGTTGTTCCACTCAACCCGTCAATTTACGGCTGCATGAGACTCGCAGGCCGCGATGACGGTGGGAGGTGCATGTTCCTGTGACGCGGAAAACGTATCGAACGTCCAATGGTTGCCGTTGGCAGATGGAAAACTCCGACGCCCTTGTCGTTGCCGATGAATGTGCTATTTTTGTAGCACAAATCAGAGGTGCTTCGATGACCATCACAGCAAAGATTCGCCGTCAGGGCGGCGCGACCGTATTTAGCATTCCTCCCGCCCTGTTGAAAATGCTCGGCGTGGAAGTCGGCTCGGAGTTGACCTTGGTCGTCAGCAATGGAGCGCTTGTCGCAACGCCAACGCGAGCGAAGAAGAGATATACGCTGGCGGAGCTCCTCGATGGGGCGGATGAGATGTCTGAGCTGAACAAGCAGGCTGCCGCCTGGAACGTCAGCCCGCCTGTCGGTAATGAAGCATCCTGATGGTCCGCAGCAATGTTCCGAAGCGTGGCGACGTCTTTCTGGTCGACTTGATTCCGGTTGTCGGGAATGAAATGAAGGATGCACATCGATGCGTCGTGATCAGTCCTCGCGAGATCAACCTCGTGGGACTGTGCCTCACCGTCCCCATTATTACGGGAGGAGTGTTTACTCGTAAGGCTGGACTGGCTGTGAACATCTCAGGCCACAAGACGACCGGGGTCGCTCTCTGCAATCAAGTCAGAGCTCTCGACATCATGGAGCGCGTAAGACTTAAAACCGCTCGGCTTGTGGATACGTTGGACATCCCCACGACTGACGAAATCGTCGCCAGGGTGGTCAGCATAATCGAACCCGCGTGATCGCGTCGCCTGCGACTATCAACTGTCATTCGGCGGCGGTTGCTCGATGGAGATTCACAGAACTCGGCAAATTCAGTGCGACTGCAAAGGCGATCAGCGTGAACCCAACGATAGAATTGCACTCGCATCCCGGACTCGACGAGCGGATCGTAATCGTCAGGGCCGGAGACGAAGTGGATGCCGTGTTTGTCAGGACCGAGAGGTTCAACGTCCTGATCGATACACTCGGTACACCCGAACTGTGTCGGAGGGCGCTGGATCTGCTGGAGGAAAAACCCGCGGCCCGCCCGCTGATCGTCGTCAATTCGCATATGGATTGGGATCACTTCTGGGGGAACGCCGCCATTGCAGGGCGTGCTCCCATCATCGCGCATGCCGCAGCACTCGACCGTCTGCGCGGTCGCGAGACACAGCAGGTCCTGACGGACAAAGCCGGCGAGGAATCGCGGTTTGGCGCTGTGCGGCTCATCGGCCCCGACATCACTTTCTCCGGCTCGATGGTACTGAACGGCGGCGATCTGACGCTCGAACTCATTCACACGCCGGGACATACGCCCGACCATCTCGCCGTCTGGATTCCCGAATTGCGCATCTGCCTGGCCGTCGACGCGGTGGAATATCCCATTCCTGAGGTCTGGAGCAGAAGCGCTGATGATCTGCGTCTGATCCGCTCCTCTCTCGAGCGTATCCGCAACCTTGATGCGAGGCTGGTCATCCCCGCCCATGGCAGGACGTCCTCTCCTTCGACAGTCGATAAGAACCTCGCCTATTTCGATACCCTGGCCGATCGTGTCGGATCCATGAGCGAGGGCCAGTTCACGGATCCGCAACTCGGCAGTGAAACCGGCTTCAGGCTGGAAGACTTCGTTGCCATTCCGGACGACATGCCTTCAGATACTTTGGCGTTCTACCGGAACTGCCATGAGACAAATCTCGGCGCCGCGGTTCAGGCTCATATCGAAAAGCGAAAATCCGCGTAGCTGTCGCACAGGGAGACCAGGACGTGAAGCTGTTGGAGGGCGGGCGGACCGGGCAGATCTGGCGCGACGGCGATAGCGTGATCAGACCATCAGGCGCATGGACGCCGACGGTGCATCGGTTTTTGCGCCATCTCAGGAATAGAGGCTTCCGGGCGGCGCCGGAGCCCATCGCGATATCAGCCGAAGGCCAGGAAGTCGTCGGCTACGTCGCCGGGCGCGTCTGCGAAGACCTCAGCGATCCCCTTGTCGGATCGGAGCGCATGCTGATATCGGCAGCGAGGCTTCTGCACGAGTTTCATTCGGCCTCCGAAGGTTTTCTGGAATCGGATGGTGAGATCAAGGCATGGATGCTGCCGCCGCAGGAGCCGCGGGAGATCGTCTGCCATGCAGACTTTGCGCCTTATAACGTCGCCACCGTAGATCACGAGGCTGTCGGGATCATCGACTTCGACACTGCCCATCCCGCGCCGCGCCTCTGGGATCTCGCCTATGCGGTCTATCGCTGGGCGCCCCTCTCCGATCCCGCCAATCCGGCTGTTGCATTCGACCTCGACGAGCAGATGCGGCGGGCGGAAATCTTCTGCACCGCCTATGGGGCGACGGTCGAAGAACGGCGCCGGCTTCCGGATATGATCTGCAGGCGGCTTCAAGCCCTCGTCGACTTCATGGTGGCGAGTGCCGCAGCCGGAGACGAGAGCTTTGCCGAGGATGTCTCGGCGGGAGACGCACGCCTCTATCTGAACGACATCGGCTATCTCGGCATGCACCGAAATCGGCTTTTGAAAGGGCTGTCCTGACTAAAGCCACTTACGCCTGCGGAAGAAGGTGAACAGGCTGAGGCAAAGGACGCAGATGACGCCGAGCACTGCAAAATAGCCGTACTGGAATTTCAGTTCCGGCATATCGTCAAAATTCATGCCGTAGATGCCGGCGATGGCGGTCGGAACGGCGAGGATCGCCGCCCAGGCGGCGAGCTTGCGGGCGATCGCGGTCTGTTCCGTCTGGCCGATCATGACGCTCGCCTCGAAGGCGAAGGCCAGCACCTCGCGCAGCGCGTCGATATCCTCCTGAACCCGGCGCACATGATCGGTCACATCGCGAAACAGCGACTGCAGCGTCGGGTCCATGCCGGGGAGGTCGATGTGCTCGTATCGCCGGCAGACATCCACCAGCGGCACCACGGCGTTGCGCAGCCGCAAGAGCTTGCGCCGCAACAGGTAAAGCCGTTCGATGTCGGATTTTTCCAACTGTTCGCGCAGTACCAGATCCTCGAGCTTCTCGACCTCCTCCTGCACGACCTCGATGACGGGCATGTAGTTGTCGACGATGAAATCGAGGATGGAATAAAGGATGTAGTTCTCGCCATGAGCAAGAGCGGCGGGCGTTGCCTCGCATCGCTGCCTGACCGCCAGGTAGGAAGAGGACTCTCCATGGCGAACGGAGACAACATAGCCGCGGCCGACGAACAGATGCGTTTCGCCGAAGATGATCTCGCCATCCTTCATATGGGCGGTGCGGGCGACGATAAACATCGCATCCCCGTAAATCTCCAGCTTCGGGCGCTGATGGGGCTGCGCCGCATCCTCGATCGCCAGCGGATGGAGATTGAACTCTGCCTGCACCTGGTGCAGCAGCACTTCATCCGGCTCATGTAAGCCAATCCAGACGATGGCATTCTCGCGGCTACGCCATTCGCCGGCTTCTTCTATCCTGATGTCGCGAATGCGCTGCCCGTGCTGGTATACGGCGGCGGCTACCACGCCCCGCCGCTCATGCCGCGGCGATGCAGAGCCGCTGCCAGCCTGCGGAGGAACACCGTCCGGCTTCTTCAACCGTTCCAAATCCTGCCGTCCTCCATTTCCAGACATAGCCTCGCCATGGCCGGCCTCGCCGATCCGTGTCGTGCGATCATAATGCTATTTCGCCCAATATGCATCCGCCTCGATGGAAGCCGATTCGGCGCAGGACGGCATCAAGTCTCCGTGGAAATATCGTCCCAGTCACGGCGGATGCTGCCGCTCTGGCTCGATCATCTGCTGATGTCGGCACGCCTTCCGACTGAAGCTGAGCAATAGCCGGGCTTTGCGGGCCTGCGCCTCGTCCGGGGTTTGGGAAACGACCGCCTGTACCGGAAGTATCAATGCAGAAGAACTGAAAATATGCGCTTCATCATGAACTGGTTCCTGTCATCCCTTACCCACTATCGATAGGCATTTTTCTGTCTGAGCGGGCTCATGAACACGCAAGGGGCGGCGAGTTTCCGGAAAATTGGTAAACGGCCTTGTTACCTCCCGGAACACATCGTTAAATTTTTTTCGTTACAATGGGATCACGTGAAGCCGGTATGACGCCGGGACCGTTCGATGGGGACTTTAATGCGTCGTCCAAACATAAAATCGAGTTTGCTGTTGATCTTCAGCGGCATCGCCCTGCTTTTTGGTCTTGTCGCTTATCTCGCCGTCGATGGTCTTCGAAATACCAACGGTTCCACCGAGGAGATCGCGACCCGCTGGCTGCCGAGCGTGCAGGCTTCGCAGGCGATCAATCTCAACATGACGAATTTGCGCCTCGCCTACCGCGATCACGTCATCGCGCAGACCGAGGCTGAGAAAAAGACGCGCGAAGAGTCCATTGCCGTCGCCGAGAATGCCATTCGCAAATCGGTGGACGCGTATCTTCCGCTTGCTTCTTCAGACCACGAGCGCGAACTGATCAAGACGATCAAGGAGAGCGTTGAGGGCTATATCGCCAGCAGCTCGCAATTGCTCGCCCTTTCGCGCGCCAACAAGACCGAGGAAGCCGGGCAATACCTAGGCGCGGGGATGCGGTCCTACTCGGACAAGCTGAAGGAAGCGACGACGAGCCTCGTCGAGCTGGATGTCAGCGGCAGCAACGAGGCTGCCGAACTCAGCAAGGAAACCTTCGCCTCGATAGAATTCTACCTTCTTGCCGCGATCGGTTTTGCGGGATTGCTCGTTCTCGGCGCCGTCGCCTTCGTGCTAAAGAGCATCGCCAACCCGATCACCGGCATCACCGTCTCGATGCGGCGCCTGGCCGAGGGCGACACTGGCTCGGAAATCCCCTTTGCCGACCGCGCCGATGAGGTTGGCTCGATGGCTGCGGCAGTAGAGGTCTTCCGCCAAGCGGCGATCACGAACAAGCGACTGGCGCTGGAAGCCGAAGAAAACCGCAACAAGGCGGAGGCCGAGCGCGCTGCCGCCCAAAAACAGGCGGAAGAAGACGCTTCGGAGCGGCTGCGCATTGCCACCTCGGGTCTTGCCGCCGGTTTGAAACGGCTCGCCGCGGGCGACCTCGCCTTCCAGCTCAACGAGGCCTTCGCTCCCGACTTCGAGGCGCTGCGCCACGACTTCAACCAGTCGGTAACGCAACTGGGCGCGACGCTGAGAGCAATTTCCGAAAGCATCGGCACGATCGACGAAGGCACGCGGGAAATTTCTTCCGGTGCGAGCGATCTTTCCAAGCGCACGGAGCAGCAGGCCGCCTCGCTCGAGGAGACGGCCGCCGCCCTGGAAGAGATCACCGCCAACGTGTCGAATTCCAGCAAGCGGACCGAGGAGACGCGCACGGTCGCCACCGAGGCAAATCGCAGCGCCGGGATCTCCGCAGAAGTCGTCTCCCATGCAGAGGAAGCGATGGAACGCATCGAGACCTCGTCGCAGCAGATTTCCAACATTATCAGCGTCATCGACGAAATCGCATTCCAGACCAACCTGCTGGCCCTGAATGCCGGCGTCGAGGCGGCGAGAGCCGGTGAGGCCGGCAAGGGTTTTGCCGTCGTTGCCCAGGAAGTGCGCGAACTCGCACAGCGCTCCGCGGGCGCTGCCAAGGAAATCAAGGGCCTGATCCAGAACTCCTCGAAGGAGGTGGAAAGCGGCGTCAGGCTGGTGCGCGATACTGGCCAGGCCTTGAAGACCATCGGCGGCTTCATCACTCAGATCAATCACCATATGGATTCGATCGCCACGTCTGCGAAAGAGCAGTCGATCGGATTGAGCGAAGTCAACGTCGCGGTCAATCAGATGGACCGGACCACACAACAGAACGCAGCGATGGTGGAACAGTCGACCGCGGCATCCGACTCGCTCGCGCAGGAAGCCCAGAAGCTTCGCGAGCTGATCAGCCAGTTCAGGCTCTACGATGCGGCCTACGGCCAGTCGGCAGCTCTTCGCTCGACAGCGAGGACGATGTCGCAGCCGACAGCCCGCGCCGCCATCCATACGGTCGCGGCACGTCGCTGAACAGGGGCGAATGACAGACCCCTGCCCTGACGACAGCTCACGCAAATACAATAAGAAGGCGCCCGGCCAGTACCGGGCACCCTTCATTTCGTCATGACGCGAAGGCCGGATTGCGCCGCGCGCCCATTCTCAGCACGAAATAGATCGCTCCGCCGATGGCAACGCCGAAGAACCAGCCATAGGTGCCCCACCAATCCGGCAGGATCGAGGTGAAGGTCGGCAGGATCGAGGAGAATAGCGCGCCGATCGCGAATGCGATGAAGGCATTGCCGTGCCATCCGTTCTGGAAGCGGAATTCGCCATTCTCGCGGTAGAGCGCTTCGACGTTCAGCTGGCTCTTCCGAATGAGATAATAGTCGACCATCATGATGCCGAAGATCGGACCCATCGTCGAACCGATGAAGTTGACGAAATGCGCCGCACCCGTCTCCCAGGGGGCAAACGGATAAAGCACGAGAGCGATCAGGGCGGCGATATATCCCCCCCGTTTAAAATTGATCTGGCGTGGGAAGACATTGGCGAAATCGAAGGCCGGCGACACGAAATTCGCCACGACGTTGATGCCGAGCGTGGCGACTGCGAATGTCAAAGCGGCAAGCAGCGCCAGGAACCAGCTATCAAATTTCGCTGAGATCATTTCCGGATGCAGCAGCACCTCGCCGTACACGGTGAAGGCGGCCGTGGTCGTGACGCCTGCGACGAGGCAGAAGGCCAGAAGATTGATCGGCAGGCCCCAAAGATTGCCTTTGCGCAGCGCCTTTTCGCTCGTTGCGTAACGCGAGAAATCGCAGAAATTCAGGTAGAGCGCTGCGAAATAGGTAATCCAGGTGGCGGCGACAGCGGCAAGTGCCGCAATCGAGCCGGGTTCACCCGGCACGCCGGCATCCTTGGTCTTCTCGATCAGCACATCGCGCGGGATTTCCGAACCGAACGAGAAGGTGCCCGACTTGACGACCAGATAGACGGCCAGGATCAGCATCATGATCCAGACGGCGGGGCCGGCCCAATCCTGGAACTTGCGAACCGTTTCCATCCCCCGCTGAATGATCAGCAGCTGCAGCGCCCAGACGATGACGTAGCAGATGAGTTCGAGGGTCGAGTGGCCGAGCATGTGGCTGTTCTGATGGAAGGCGAGCAGGCTCTCGTTCCTGATCAGGAGGGCGACGATGGCGCCGGATGCGGCGGCGGTCTGCGCGCCGTACCAGAAGCAGGCGACCACCGCCCGGACGAGTGCCGGAACATTGGCGCCGAAGGTACCGAAGGAGGCCCGCGCCAGAACCGGAAAGGGTACGCCGGTGCGCACACCGGCATTGCCGACCAGGCTCATCAGGAAGAAGATCACCAGGGAGCCGATGCCGATAGCGATGACGAAATTGACGAAGCTGCCGCACAGCAGGAACAGGCTCGCCGCCAGATAATAGCCCCACAGGCTGTGGACATCAGACGTCCAGACGTTGAAGATGCTGAATGCACCCCATTTGCGCTCCGCGGCGGGTGCAAGGTCCTCGTTATACAACGAGGGAGACGGATCTCGAATGCTCATGAATGCCCTCCCATATCCCCTGTGGCGACTCGACCACGGAAGGAAGTTTGCGCCTCATTTAGGCATCTGACAATTTAATAGTCACATTGTACACAATGCTGATCGCCGCATTGTACAGATCCTCCAGAGCGCGCCCGGGCTGCTCAATACGCGCCGACGAAACGTCCGGCCAGGCGAAACGGGCTTGCGACTGCGCGCCGAACTTGGCGAGCGACGCGTAGCGGTCGTGCTCCAGCCCGTCCGACGCCTGGATCGACGTTATGTCGATGATCCGGCCTTAGGGTCGGATAGCTCATTCACGTGCCCTTCCTGCCGGGAGGGACTGAAAATTCGTACTGTTCATAGGTAAGGGTCTCGGACCAAGCGCTCCCGAACTCGCCTCGCATGGCATCAGCGCGCCGGTTGGTCGCACTAGGACGCTCACCCGGTCGGAGGTGACTCGGAATGAAGCGCCTCATTCAGATGAACCGGCTTGAGAGCCTCCGGCGACGGCCTTGTGGCGCAACCCGGAACATCGTCAGCGCCATCGCCGGCAGCATCGCCGAACCCACTTTCGGCAGCAATTTCAAACGCCGTTTCACTATCGCCCCCTCCGCTTCGAAGCCGAAGGCGCGTTTCAGTGCGCTCATGTCGAGGTCCCACACGCTGTTCCCGCGTGGGATGGCTTTGCTTGCGCCATCCCACGCATTGCGTTTCGGTCCGTGTTGCAAGCCGCGGAGGCATGAGGGGGCTGTCAAAACCTGTCCTCATGCTTCCGCCGCGGCGTGGGCCCGAACCTGCTCATCCCTCGGGATTCTGAACCATGCGACGTAGAGCGCCGGCAGGAACAGCAGGGTCAGCGCGGTTCCGATGACGATGCCGCCCATCATGGCGTAGGCCATCGGCCCCCAGAAGATCTCGCGCGAGATCGGGATCAGCGCGAGTGTGGCCGCCGCCGCCGTCAGCATGATCGGCCGCATCCGGTGTTCCGTCGCCTCGATGACCGCCTGCCACGCAGCGACACCTTCGGCGCGCAGATGTTCGATCTGCACGACCAGGATGACCGAGTTGCGGATCAGGATGCCGATCAGCGCCAAAATGCCGAGGATCGCGACGAAGCCCATGGGGGCGTTGCTCAGCAGGAGCGCCGCGACCACGCCGATCAGCGCCGTCGGCGCCACCGCGAAGACAAGGAAGAGGCGACTGAAGCTCTGCAGCTGGATCATCAGGATCGTCGCCATCGTAAACAGCATCAGCGGCGCCACGGCCGCGATCGGCCCCTGGGCCTCGGCGCTGGATTCGACCGCGCCGCCGATTTCCACCTTGTATCCGACGGGAAGGTTCTTCTGGAACTCTTCGACCTTCGGCTTCAGCTGGTCGACGATCGTGGCCGGCTGCGTCGAGCCGATGACGGCTGCCTTGAGGGTGATGGTGGGTTGCCGGTCGCGACGCCAGATCGTCGGCTGCTCGAGCTCGTAGCGGAAGTTCGCAACCGCCGACAGAGGCACGACCTTGCCGTTGGAGCTGGAGAGCTGCAGGTTCTGCAACGTCTGGATGGAATCGCGCTCAGATGCCCTGGCCCGCCCGACCACGTTGACTAGATAGATGTCGTCACGGATCTGCGTTGCCGTCGAGCCTTCGACAATGCCGTTGAGAGCGGTTGCAATGTCCTCGGAGGAGACGCCGAGCTGGCGCGCCTTGTCCTGCAGGACATCGACCTTCACCACGCGGGAAGGTTCGTTCCAGTCCAGAACCATATTCGACAGCAGCGGATGCGAACCGACCACGCCGGCAAACTGCTGGGAAATGTCGCGCACTTTCTGAATGTCAGGGCCGCTGATGCGGTACTGGACCGGCTTGCCCACCGGCGGGCCGATGTCGAGGAGCTTGACGAAGGCGTCGGTGCCGGGGAAGGTTTTTGTCAGATAGGCCTGCAGATCGGCCCGTACCTTGTCGCGCACCTCGAGCCCCTTAGTGACGATTACCGTCTGCCCGAACGACACGTCGGGCGTCTGCACGTCAAAGGACAGGATGAAGCGCGGTGCGCCCTGGCCGACATAGGTCGTCCAGCGGTCGATGTCCTTGTTGCCGGCCAACATATCCTTCTCGAACTTGGCCATCTGCCGGTTGGTCTCGGCAATCGAGCTGTTGTGAGGCAGATTCCAGTCGATGACCAGCTCGGTTCTGTCCGAATTCGGGAAGAACTGCTGCTGCACCAGGCCCATGCCGCCGACTGAAAGGGCGAAGACGCCGACCGTCAGCACGATGGTGATCCAGCGCCAGCGCATCGCGAGCTTCAGCAGCCAGGAGAACACGGCAGCGAAGCGTCCTTTCTTCTCGTGATGCGACTTCATCGTCTTCGGCAGGATGGTGACGCCGAGGAGCGGTGTGAACAGCACTGCCACGATCCAGGAAACGACCAGCGAAACTGCGATCACCACGAACAGCGTGAAGGTGAATTCACCGGCGGCGCTGTTGTTGAGACCGACGGGGATGAAGCCCGCAACGGTGACGAGCGTTCCGGTCAGCATCGGAAAAGCCGTCGATGTATAGACGTGGGTTGCCGCCTTCCTGAGATCGTCGCCCGCCTCCAGGCGTGCCACCATCATCTCGACGGCGATCATGGCGTCGTCGACGAGCAGCCCGAGCGCGATGATGAGTGCACCGAGCGAGATGCGCTGCAGCGAAATGCCGGAATATTCCATCACCACAAAGGTGATGGCGAGCACAAGGGGGATGGAGATCGCCACCACCATGCCGGCGCGCAGGCCGAGGCTGATAAAGCTGATGACGAGAACGATGACGATCGCTTCGAAGAGCGCGCGGGTGAAGCCCGAAACGGCTTCGTCGACGACATGCGGCTGGTCGGATACGCGGTGCACATCGACGCCGATCGGAAGATCGACAACGACGCGTTTCATCTGCGCGTCGAGACCCTCGCCGAATTCCAGAAGATTGGCGCCCTGCTTCATGCCGATGGCAAGCCCGATCGCCGGCTCGCCGTTGAAGCGGAACAGCGCCGACGGCGGATCGACGTAGCCGCGGGTGATCGTGGCGACGTCGGTCAGCGGGAAGAAGCGGTCGTTGATGCGCAGGTTGATCGACCGCAGGCTATCCTCGGATGTGAACTGTCCGCTCACCCGCAAGGCGATGCGCTCCGGACCGGCATCGACGAAGCCGGACTGCGTCACGGCATTCTGGGCCTGCAGGGTCTGGATGACCGACTGCTGGTCGATGCCAAGCGCTGCGATCTGGCGCGTGGAGAATTCCAGATAAATCGCCTCGTCCTGCGCGCCGATCACGTCGACTTTGCCGACATCCGGCACCTTCAGAACCTCGGAGCGGGCATTTTCGACAAAATCGCGAAGCTGGCGCTGCGTCAACCCGTCGCTCGTGAAGGCATAGATGTTTCCGAACACGTCGCCGAAGCGGTCATTGAAGAAGGGACCGACGACCCCGCTCGGAAAATCACCCTTGATGTCGGCGATCATGTTGCGGATGCGCAGCCATGTCGGCGCGACATCCCTCGCCTTGGTCGTCGGCAGAAGTTCGACGAAGACCGTCGTTTGGCCGGCAACGGTCTCGCTCTTGGTATAGTCGAGCGATTCCAGTTCCTGCAGCTTCTTCTCGATCCGGTCGGTCACCTGCCGCGTCACCTCTTCGGCCGAGGCGCCGGGCCACTGGGCGGTGATCACCATCGTCTTGATCGTGAAATTGGGATCTTCCTCACGGCCGAGGTTCAAGTACGAAAAGGCGCCTGCGAGAATGAAGACGATCATGAAGTACCAGACGAGCGAACGATGTTCGAGCGCCCAGTCGGAAAGGTTGAAGGACTTCACTGGTTGATCTCCTGATCGATCCTGATGGCCTGGCCATCTTCAAGTTTATGCACGCCGGCCACGACCACCCTGTCTCCGGGGACAAGCCCTTCGGTGACGCGGACAGTGCCGCCGTCGACGACGTCGCCCGCGATCTTCACGGGGCGCAGTGACACCTTCTTGCCGGGCACATCGACGATCCAGACGCTCGGGCCGTCGCTGCCGGCAAGAATGGCCGAGGAAGGCAGCACAATCTCAGGCTCCGCGGCGATGGTTGCAGCGGCAGTGATAACCGAGCCGAGCCGGAACGCTTCAGGCGGATCGGCGAGCGCAATTTTGGTTCTGCTGGTGCGGGTGGCAGTCTCCGCCTCCGGCGCGATCTCGCGAACGGCCCCCGACGCGCGGATTGTCGGATCGAGTTGCAGCGTCACCTCGAAGGGCGCGCCGATCTTCAGTTTCTGAGCGGCTGCCTGCGGCACGTCGACGACGGCGTCGCGTTTGTCGGGCCGGGCGATGGTCACAACCGTCTGGCCGGCCGACACGACCTGCCCGACCTCGGCCGACGTCGCCGTCACAACCCCATCGAATTCCGCCCGCAGCTGCGCATAGCCCAACTGCTCCTTGGCCTTGTCGAGATTGGCCTGTGCCTTGGCGACGGCGGCCGCGGCCGTCCGCCTCGCCTGCTCGGCCTCTTCAAGCGAGGCTGTCGTGCCCGAGCGCGATTCCACCAGCGCGCGCTGGCGCTGCTCCGTGGTCACTGCGTTTCGGAGTTGAGCGTCGCTGTTTTCCACATCGGACTGGGCGCTGCGCACGGCAAGCTCCAGCGCCACCGGATCGATGGCGGCCACGACGTCACCCTTCTTGACGACGTCGCCGACATTGACGTTGCGGGCAATCATTCGGCCGAGAATGCGGAAGCCGAGTTCGGTCTCGATTGTCGGTTCGATCGTTCCAGTCAGGCTGAGGCTCGTGGCGGGCGTCCGCCTGACTGTCATCGACAAAACCGGACGAGGCGTGTCCGTCCTCTCTTCTGCCTTCGGCGCACAAGAGGAGACAAGGGCCGTGCCCAGCATAAGTGCGACTATCTTTAGACGAATACTCACTTGGAAGCTTCCTTGACGTAAGACACGATCTCACCGGGCCTGAGGAACTTGGTGCCGTCGGTCACCACGACCTCTCCTGCCGACACGCCCGACTTCACGACGAAGCTGCCGGTCTCGTAGTCGGCGACGTCAATCGTCCTCGCCGAAACCACGGATGATGTGGGATCGACGATCCAGATGGCCGGCTTGCCGTCCTTCGAGGTCATTGCCGACCAGGGCAGCTGGATGACGTCCTGCGAGAGGTAGTTGAACCGTCCAACGACGGGAGCGCCCAGCGGAATGGGAGCATCGCTCGATATTGCGACTTTCACCTTGATGGTGCCGGTGGAGGAATCGATCGTCGGCGAAATCTCACGAACCTTCGCCGTGATCTTCTGCGTCGGATCCGACAGAAGGGCCACGGTGCCGTCGCCGTCGATCGGACGCAGGAAGGCGCTTTCCACCACTTCGAACACAGCATCACGGTCGCCATCATGGGCAAGGGTGAAGACGACCTGGGCGGCCTGCGCCACCTGCCCGACCTCGGCATTGCGGGCGGTGATCACCCCGTCGGCGTCCGCCTTCAGCTCTGTGTAGGACAGGCTGTCCTGGGCGGTTTCGAAGAGCGCCTGCGCCGATTTCGTCGATGCCTGCGCTGTCAGAAGTGCCTCCTGTGCTTGGTCGAGCGCCGCGCGGGTCGTCACCTGCGTTCGAAACAGGCTTTGCTGGCGGTCGAATGCAAGCTGGGCCTGGGTCTGCTGCGCCTCGGCCGACTGAAGATTGGCCGCGGCCACATCCAGGTCGGCCTTCTGCTCTTCCGGATCGATGCGCGCGAGAAGCTGCCCCGCTCTCACGGACTGTCCGACCTCGACCAGCCGTTCGATGATCTTGCCGCTGACGCGGAAGGACAGATCGGTCTGGACACGCGCCCGCACCTCTCCCGTGATCGCACCGCCCTGAACCAGCGGCTCAGGCTTGGCGACAACGACACCGACCTGTCGCGGGGTCGGCTCGGCGGGCCTGCTCTCATCACTGCATGATCCGAGACTGATGGCGCATACGATCGCTGTGGCGATCAGAATGGTTCTCATAGTTGACCTCTTGCTCTCAACGGCAGCTTCTATATAATTGACTAACGCATTAGTCAATGAAACTTTGCGCCGCACGAAGAGGGCGCACGCAACAAGGGGACGCAGGAAATGGCAACCCAGAAGAAGCTCACGCGGGCGGAACAGAAGGCCCTGCGGCCCGCCCAGATCCTGGACGCGGCCTTCGAGGAATTCGTCAGAAGCGGCTTCGCCGGCACGCGCGTGGAAGACATCGCCGACAGGGTCGGCGTCACCAAGGGCACGGTCTATGTCTACTTCGAGACGAAGGAAAAGCTCTTCGAAGCCATGATCAACCACTTCTCCGTGCCGTTTCATGAACTGCTCGCGATCGCCGATCGCCTCAGCGGCAGCGCCACCGACAGGCTGATTTCCATTCTCGGCCTGTTCTACGAACAAATTCCCGAGGACCGCGCAACGCGTGAGTTGACGCGGCTCGTCATCTCGGAGGGGCAGCGTTTCCCCGACCTGATCGATCGCCACCACGATCAATTCATTGCGCCGATCATCGCCAAGATCGACGCCCTGATCCTGGAGGGCGTGGCGTCGGGTGAATTTCGCCCAATTCCGGTGGAATTCTCCGACATCGTGGTCGCGCCCATTCTGACGACCACGGTTCTGCGGCTGATATTCGACGACCGCCGCGTGCCCACTCCCAACAAGGAGGCCTTCCTGCGGACCTATTTCGACCTCCTGTTCAACGGTCTGCTCGCCAAGCCTCACTAATCGGCAATGGCTGCGCCCGCATCCATCGTTCGATTGCGGCAGCGCTGCAGCCGGTTTTCGCCGAAAGCGGAAAAATAGGCTGCGAGGCACGTAGCTTTTCTGAAGTCGTTATGTGAAAACATTGAGTTAGCTCGTGCCTTCAAAGGCGCCACCTGAACTCGTGACGGAATAAAGTGGAACGCAAAGTCAATCTCAAGGATGTCGCGCGCGACGCGGATGTATCGCTGAGCACGGCCTCGCACGCGTTGAATGGAACCGCACCGCTGACGATCGAAGTGCGCGAAAGGGTTCTGGATTCGGCCAAACGCCTGGGTTACCTCGACCGACGGAGAAAGAAGGCGACGATTGCCGCCTTGCGCGTGTTGCTTCTCGCCATTCCGGGCGATGCGGCTCCGGAGAGCGACCTCAACCTGGTGAGCTGGACAATCCTCAACGGCCTTAGAAAGGAGTGCGAGCGCCGCGGCATTCGAATCGTGCCCTTCGTCAGCACCGGCCGGCGCATCGACGGCGCTGAGGTCCGGCAGATCGCGCTTGCGGAGCACGCCGACGGCATCGTGGTCCTGAACGACGATCAGCCGGAACTCATCCGCAGTCTCGCATCGGCCGATATGCCCGTCGTCATCGTCAACGGCGAGGATCCGACCATGCTGGTCGATACGGTGACACCCGAAAACCGCTTCGGCGCCCGGCTCGGCATCGAGCACCTGTTGGCGCTGGGACATCGCCGCATCCTGCACCTGACCTGGAAGGGGCGCACGACCATCCAGCGCCGATATGACGGCTTCTCCGATGCCTATTTCGCCGCTCAGCTTCCGGTGCCCGAGGAGATGCTCGTCGAGGCCGAGGGATATGAGCCCCGGCACGGCGAGGCTGCCATCAACGCGCTGCTCGATCGCGATCCGACGATGAAAGGCGCTACCGCCGTCTTCTGCGCCGCCGACAACCTGGCGCTCGGCTGCCTGAAGGCACTGGCCGACCGCGATATCCGCGTGCCGGAAGCAATCTCCGTCCTCGGCTTCGACGACATCGTTCCCGGTGAATTCAGCCGCCCGCCGCTTTCCACGATCCGCGTGCCCACCGACAAGCTCGGCGCTGCGGCGCTCGCGCTTATCGAACAGAGGCTGATCGCCAACGACCCGCAACGGCCGGCTCATCGCCTGGAGCTCGGATGCCATCTCGTCCTGCGCGGCAGCGTCGCACCGCCGCGCTAATGTATGTCGCCCGGAAGTGTGCAGCGGTTCCGGGATAACCAATGCATCAAAGCAGGCGAAAGCGCGTCGCATGAATAATATTTGACGCGACGCGCTTTAAGCCCCGGAAGGGCCTGGATCTCAAAATCCCAAAATTCCAATCAGCGCAAGCGCTCCGCCCGTAGCCGGGTATCCCGCGGGCTCTCACCAAAGGTGCTGCGGTAGACAATGGAGAACCTGCCCGCATGGGCAAAACCCCATATCGCGCAGATTTCCCGGACGGATTGCTGGTTCGTCGGATCCCGCAACTGCTCGCGGGCGGCCTGCAGCCGGATCGTGCGGAGGTAACCGGCCGGCGAGGTCCCCCGGAAGGCTTTGAAGCCTGTCTGCAGCGCGCGCAGGGAAACACCGACATCATCGGCAACCATCGTCATGGTCAGAGGTTCCGCAATATTGGCATGCATGTAGTCGATGGCCCGTCGGACATGCCAAGGTGCAATCAATGCCACTTTCCTTTTTTCCAGATGGTCGGAAAGACGGTGCCGGCCGAATCGGATCACAAGATGAGCGAGAGTTTCGCTCATCGCCGCTGCGGCAAGGGGTGAAGACAGCAACGGACCGCCGTCCCGCATGCCCTGCACAACCGTCCGGGCCAGATTGCCGATGAGTTGCCCGGGCTGGGTCGAGAGATCCAGGACGGGCTCGAGGTCGAGGGATTCGGAGAGCGGCGTCTCAACCAGCGAAGCGAGCGCTCGCTTTACGACCTTCCAGTCCAGGAACAGGACATCCGAGCGATGCGGCCCACCCTGGATCACGCGATCACCGGCCTCATGGTTGTTGGCCATGAGAAGGTGGCCGGCCCCGCTTTCGACCGTTCTCTTGCCAACTGACAAGCGAAAGGAACCTGTATACGGCATGTAAAACGCAAGATGTTGCGGGCTTTCGTCAAGCGTTCGGATTGTCCAGGAACTCTGATATACGGAATGAAACATCGTGAATGCTTCAGTCCTTCTCAAATCCGCCGCCCAGGCAAAACAACGGTCGTTACTCAGCGGCTGCCCGCCAAAAACCCCATAGCCTGCCGAAAAGGCCTGAACCATCGATTCGAAGTTCGCGCCTTCATGCGTCGGCGCGAAACCGTAACTCTCATGCTCGGGAGCGCGGGCCGTATTCTCAGGTCTCAATGATCTCATGCAACTCGATTCTTTTTCCTTGCCACATGACACGTCATCTCGACTGGTATGACCAATCTCGATGAGGTAAGCAGGACCGGCGAAACCACGGATGACTTCCTTGCCCCGCAGAAGCAAAGCGTCCCCTTCACCTGCTTCACACTCACAGTGTAAATCAAAATGATCGGAAAATGAAGTACGTTCCTCTGGACCATGTCGCCCCCCATTTTCTGCAAGATACACAACCGCTGCGGGTGGCTTCTCGCAATGAACGGGACGTCTTGCGGTTGATCTGGAAATCACCCGGCATTGAGCGCTCCGACCTGACCGAGCCGCTCGACCTGACCCAGCAATCCCTGCACAGGATCGTCGGACGCCTTCACGAGCGAGGAATGCTCGTCTTTTCTCAGTCGGAGAACCGGCGGGCCGGACCGCCGAGTCCTGAGCTGACGCTCCGAAAGGATTGGTGTCTTACGCTCGGCATCTCCGTCAACGTCGGCTCCATCGGCCTTTGCCTCATGGGGTTCGGCGAGCCGTTGGAGAATATGGAAATTCCGCAGACCGGCTCCTCGCTATCCGTGGAGATGGACCGAATCGAAGCGGCGGTCGAAGACATTCTTGCCCGTCGCGGCGCCGGGCGACGCGACGTTCTCGGCGTCGGCCTGGCGGTCGCCGGCCACCGCATGCTGGAGACGGCATTCAACTGTCCGCTGCCGCTCGCCCATTGGTCGCTGATCGATCTGGCGCCCGTGCTTGGAGAGCGCCTTCGTCTGCCGGTCTGGGCTGACAATGTCGCCAGGACTGCTGCTTTGGCGGAAGCAATCTTCGGCGTCGGCCGCGACGTCGCAGATTTCGCCTATATCGCCCACCTTCATGGCTATGGCGGCGGCCTGGTTTGCGGAGGCATGCCATTTCGCGGCAGCTTCGGAAACGCCGGGGAATTCTCCGTTCTCTTCGGGCGTCAGGATTACGACGATCGACCCGCTCTCAACCAACTGCTCGAACATCTTCGCACCAAGGGGCGGCTGGGCCTGACCCTGAAGGACCTGAAGAACGAAAACCTAGTGGATTGGGACGGCGTCGAGGAATGGGTCGACCGTGTCACACCGGCCCACAATCGGGCCATCAATGCGATCTGCGCGATTTTCGATCCGGCCCTGATCGTGCTCGGCGGCGAGCTTCCGCATTCACTTGCAAGAATGCTGATCGAACGGACCGAATTCAATAATCTGCCTCGGCACGGCGCATTGCGCGACGTTCCGCGGCTTGCCGTGGCGCAGATCATCGATGCCCCCGGTGCGATCGGCGCGGCCTTGATCCCGCTCTTCGAAACCGTTTTGTGACTTTCCGGCCACTAGAGAGTGCTGGTTGCGGGCATAGGCTCACACGAGATCGAAGCGGCTCTGGCGATCAAGCCTGAACCGCTCCTGTTCAAATCGGGAGGTCTCCGCATCTCCACCCCGATTGGGCCTGCCCCGGGACTCGCTCACTTCATTCCGGTGCCGGCAATGCCCGTGGTGATGTATTTCTGCAGGAACAGGAAGACGACGGTGACGGGCAGCAGACTGAGGAAGGTCATGGCCAGGATATAGTGCCACTGGACCGAGAACTCGCCCTGGAAGGCGTTGAGGCCCACCTGCAGGGTGAAATTCTCGCGGCTGTTGAGGACGATCAGCGGCCAGAGGAAGTCGTTCCAGCGCCAGAGCACGGAGAAGATTGCGAGAACCGCGAGAGCCGGCGCCGTCAGCGGCAGGATGATGCGCCAGAAGATGGAGAATTCGCTCGCCGCATCGACGCGCGCCGCCTCGATCAACTCGTCCGGTATCGTCAGCATATATTGCCGCAGCAGGAAGACGGCGGTCGGCGAGGCGATCGTCGGCAAGATGACGCCCCAGAGATTGTCGGCAAGCCCAACCCCCACAATGACGAGATAGGCAGGGACCATGACCACGGCGAGCGGGATCATCAGCGTCGAGATGATGATGACGAAAACCGTCGTGTCGCCGCGAAATTTATATTTCGACAGCGCAAAGGCGG
Organism: Rhizobium mulingense; assembly: GCF_029194105.1. NCBI lineage: Bacteria > Pseudomonadati > Pseudomonadota > Alphaproteobacteria > Hyphomicrobiales > Rhizobiaceae > Rhizobium > Rhizobium mulingense. Next base: position 98,855 of record NZ_JARFVE010000013.1, read on the forward strand.
CCATGGCGTTGACGATCAGTGTCAGCAGCGTCGCAACGACTGTGACGAACACCGAATTCTTGAGGAAGGTCAGGAAGTTGAAACGCGTCAGCGGATCGGTGTAGTTTTCGGTCGCAACGGTCATGTGCTGCACCGGGGTGATCCCCTTCACGTCGACGCTGACCGGCTGTCCCGGATTTGCGGGATCGACCATCTGGGCCTTGAGGCCGATGCGCCGGACCATCGCCATTTCACGCTGTTGGCCGTCGATTGTGACCTGCCAGATGCTGAGCGGCTTGTCGAAGCCGGTCACGGTCTGCTCCACGGCGGTGCGCGGCAGCAGCGTCGGCGGAAAGCGGGTGATTTCGGCCGCCGGCTTCAGCGAGGAGAGGCCGGCCCAGAGCACGGGGACGAGCACGGCGAGCGTGCCGCCGATCAGCCAGACCCATGACAGAATATCTGTTATGTCGATGCGTCCGGCCCGGCGCGTGCGCGCCATGAAGCGGATCGGATTCAAAGATCTGTTCATCTCAGGACTCCATTCGCTTGCCGAGGCGCAGCTGTATGAGGGTAAGAACCAGAAGCACCAGCCCCATGAGAACCGAGGCGGCCGAGGCAAGGCCGAAAAGGCGAAGATCGCTGCTGAAGGCCATCTGGTAGATATATTGGACGATGAAGCTGTTGGCCGTGCCCGGACCGCCGCCATTCGTCAAAACCCAAGCTTCGTCGAAGATCTGAACGGACTTGATCATCAGAAGGATGAATACGACAAGCAGGTTCGGCGCAAGCAGCGGCAGCGTGATCCTGAACAGGGTGCGGCGCGGCGAAGCGGCGTCGATGGAGGCTGCCTCGTAGAGTTCCTTCGGGATCGCCTGCAGGCCGGCAAGCAGGATGAGCGTGTAAAAGCCCATGTGGAACCAGACCGAAACCACGACGACGAAGAAGCGCGACCAACCGACATCGAGCAGGAAGATTTCAGGGGGAACGCCGAGCATTTGGAAGAAGGCGTTCAGCAGGCCGTTGCGATCGAGGAACCATTTCCAGATCAGACCGATGACGACGGGCGACAGCAGAACGGGGTAGAAGAACATCGCCCGGAAGAAGCCGCGCGCAAAGATCGCCCGGTTGAGGATCAGCGCCGTGACCAACGCGACCAGCAAAGTGGCGGTGACGTTCAATGCGACGAACCAGAGCGTGTTCCACACCGCCGTCCAGAATAGCGATTCCTGGCAGGTTCCCGGCTGCAAGTAATTGCCGCAGGAAAGCAGGGCGCGGAAATTGTCGAAGCCGACGAAGGGCCGCTCCGAGACGAAGAGATTGGTGCCGCCGGTGAAGGCGTAACCGACCGCGATCGCGATCGGAAGGAATGTGAAGATGGCGAAGAGAACGAGGTTCGGCGCCAAAAACAGCCAGGGCATGCGCTTGCGGCCGAAGAGGCGCTCGAACGCATTCATCGGCGCCTCGACCACCTTCATCGCCGTGTCGCCCGCCTGGGAGAGCAATGCAGTAGCAGCCATGGTCAGCGCCTCCCCTGCCCTGAGCGGCGGGCAAAGGCTAAGCCGCTTTCGGGATCGAACAGATGGACGCGGGCCGGATCGGCATCGATCATGATCCGGTCGCCCTGCACGGGCGCGAAATGACCGGCTTCATGGATGATGATCTGCTCCTCCTGCCCGGCAAGATTGCCGTAGACATAGGTCTCGGTGCCGAGTCCTTCGTGATACTGGACGATAAACGGCAGGCCGTTTTCGCTGGAACGGGAGAAATGCGCGGGCCTTATGCCGGCGAGAACCTGCTGGCCCACCGAAATGCCGTTGGGCTCGACATCGCTGACGATCCGGCCGCCGTTGGCGACATCGATAGCGATGCCGCCTTCGGTGATGGCGGCGACCTTGCCCTTGATGATGTTCATGCGCGGCGAACCGAGGAAGCCGGCGACGAAGAGGTTGCGCGGATTGTCGAACAGCTCCAGCGGCGCCCCGACCTGCTCGACCCGTCCAGCGCGCAGCACGACGATCTTGTCGGCCATGGTCATGGCCTCGACCTGGTCGTGGGTGACATAGATCATCGTCGTCTTGATCTCACGATGGAGCTTGGTGATCTCGGCGCGGGTCTGGACGCGCAGCGCCGCATCGAGGTTGGAAAGCGGCTCATCGAAGAGGAAGATATCGGGTTCGCGCACGATCGCCCGACCGATCGCCACACGCTGGCGCTGGCCGCCCGAAAGTTGCTTCGGACGCCGGTCGAGATAGGGTTCGATCGCCAGCATCCTGGCGGCTTCGGCGATGCGCGCCTCGATCTCGGCGCGCTTGAACTTCAGATTCTCCAGCCCGAAAGCGAGGTTCTTGCGCACGCTCATATGCGGATAGAGCGCATAGGACTGGAAGACCATGGCGATCTTGCGCTCGGCCGGCGAGAGCGCGCTGACGTCACGCCCGCCGATCGCGATCTTGCCTGCCGTGACCTCTTCGAGGCCGGCGATGACGCGAAGCAGGGTCGACTTGCCGCAACCGGACGGGCCGACGAAGACGACGAACTCGCCGTCCTTGATATCGAGTTCGACGTCATGCAGGACTTTGACCGTGCCATACGCCTTGTTGACGGTGGAAAGTTTCAGTTCTGCCATGCCCCACTCCCATCAGGTGCCGCCGTTTCCATGACGACGTCGTTTTCGTTCCAGCCTTGCGGCAACGGTGTCGGCCTATTGATCCACACCTCGTTCATCGTGATGCCGGCGACGTCGGCCACATAGGCGGCCGGCATTCCGCCGGGATAGTCCTGCAGGCCGATCACGCGGCCGTCTGCACCGCGGGTCCAGGCATTGGCGCGTCCGCCGCCATCGGCCCCCGGCGCGAGATCGGCATTGGTCGGACGCAGGTCGTAGGTCCGCCCGGTGCCGAGCTGCCCGGGCTGCTGATCGATGGCGATCCGGGCGAGCGACACGTTGCGGATGCCCGCCGGCGCGGCCGCGATGATGCTGACCGCCCCTTCCATGCGGCCGGTCACGTCTTCGACGATGAGATTTTCGACGGCGCCCGCAGGCCGCTCGGCGATACGATCGACGACGTTGACGGTCAGCGCCTCGCCCGAGCCCCAGAAACCATCCGGCGTTTCCCGGCACTCTACGGCAATCCGGGAAAACCTGACATTTGATATCCGGCCGCCGTCGCGGGAGAAGATGCCGAGCGCCCTGTTGGAAGAGGAAATGCTGCAATCCTCGAACACGACGTTGCTGATATCTCCATGCGTTTCCGTGCCGATCTTCAGCGCGCAGCTGAGGCTCTGAACAGCGCAGCGGCGCACAAGAATGTTCTCGCATCGCCCGATGGCCATACCGTCAGGCCCGATGCTCGTCTTCAGGCATATGCCGTCGTCGGCCGTCGATATCCTGCAATCTTCGACGACGGCGCCGCGGCAGGCGTCGAGCACGATGCCATCGGTATTGGGAAGACGGCGGTCGTTTTCGATGGTGACGTTGCGGACCGAAAGATCGGTGCAGTCGACGAAGTGCAGCGTCCACATCGGCGAGCGGCTGATGGTGATGGAACTGATCTCTACCTCGTCACAGCCTTCGAAGACGACGACGCGCGGACGGAATTCGGCCGGAATGAAGGTACCGACGATCTCATCGTCCCCAATGATGAAGCTCTCGCAGCCGGCTTCGATGCGCCCTTCCCCAGTCAAACCGATCCGCCGCGCATCCTTGGCGACGATCATGCCGCGATTGGATTTTTCAGCGATCACCGAAACCGTCGTATGCGCATAGGCCGCATAGTCGGGAATGGGACGCAGGATGGCGCCAGCGGTCAGATGAAGCTCGACGCCGGAGCGCAGCCGGAGCCCCCGGCAGAGGTGGATGCCCGCCAGGATCTCCAGGCGCCCGCCGCCGGAAGCTGAAAGACTGTCGATCGCCGCCTGCAGGCGATCTGTGTTGTCGCCGTCGAATGGCTCGATCGCGACGCGGGAGGAGGCACTCATTGGCGTCGTCCGCTCCCGATCAGCACTTCAGTCAAGAGCAGCATGGTCAGCGCCTGGCCGTAGGGCGTCGGCAGGTTCGGGATGCGCCGGTAGAAATCGAGGTCATGGCCCATCGGCGTGCCGTCCGAAACGCCGTGGACGACGCCCTCCTCGTCGATCTGCGCCAGCACGGCTTTCAGCGCGCGCTCCGCATGGACCTTGTCGCTCTCGTCGAGAATGCCGGCGTCGATGGCGCGCAAAATGCCGTAGGCAATGCCCGCCGTGGCCGAGGTTTCCAGCGGCGAAGAGGGATCGTCGAGCAGCGTCGTGAACATGCCGTCCGGCCGCTGATATGCTTTCAGGGAGCGCACCTGGCTGACGAGGACGTTCGATAGGAACCGCCGGTCCTTCTCGCCGAGCGTCGGCACGAGATCGAAGAGTTCGGGAATGGCGACGGTGATCCAGGCATTGCCGCGGGCCCAGAAGGCATTGGCGAAATTGTGCCGGCCGTTGAAGGTCCAGCCGTGATACCAGAGCCCGCTCACCGGGTCGGAAAGATAGCGGGTGTGGATGACGAACTGGTAGACGGCCTCGTCGATCCAGTCGTTGCGCTTGCAGAGCACGCCGGCCCGCGCAAGGAACAGGCAGGCCATGAACAGCGTGTCGTCCCACAATTCGCCGTCGTTGAGGCGTTCCTTGACGACGTGCTGGAAGCCGCCTTCCTCGGTCTTCGGCAATTCCTTGACGAGCCATTCGGCCCAATCCTCGACGAGGGCGCGGAAATCCGGGCGGTCGACATGCTCGACGAGGATCGCGAGCGGCAGCATCGGCGCGGTGCTGTTGATCTGGCGCGGCGGCAGGCCGCGCTCGATCTGCGCGCTGTACCAGGCAAAGAGCTCCTGCAGCGCCTTCTGGTCATTGGCGGAAATCGCGCGCCTGAGGAATCCGTAAAGGCCGACGCCGACTTCCCAGTCCCATTCGTCGAACTGGATACCGGAGGCGGCACTATCGGTCACGAGACCTTCCTTGATGCCCCTAAGCCGGCTGAAAGCCGTCGCCACACGATCGATCGTCGTCAGGAGAGCGGCGTTGTCGACAGCTGCTATGTTCATGCTGAAATCCTATGTTTTCTAGGAGTAAACCGGCCCGTCAGCGGCGCCGCCGGAGGCCGCGCTGTCGTGGGTGAGGATTGGGTGCGGCTGGTCATGCGTGAACGGCCGGGGCTCGCCGGCGATCGAAAGACCGTCGGCATAAGAGAGGGAGATCGCCGGACTGCCCGGCGGCGTCAGGGAGAAACGCCGAAGCACGGGATCGAAAGACACCGCCGTCTGGCACAGGCGCTCGAGGAAGACTTTGAAGGCATCGCCATTGCCGCATCCAACGATGGCCGCCCAGCCGCAGAGCGGTCCGTAAGAACGCGCCTCGCGGCCGGCCGTCGGGCCGTCGGTAACCAGCTCCAGGCCGTTCGATGCCCAGAGGGCGGCAAATCCTCTGCCCGACCGGGCAATCAGCCACTTGTCTTCGACGATCAGATCATCCAGGCCGTCGCGGCCGATATAGGCATGCGTCCATGCATGCCGTGCGTCACCCGTGTCCTCGATCAGCAGGGCGACATCGCGATGCTGGGCGACGCGCGGCAGGATGCCGTTGCCGGCCCAGTAGGACGGCCTTTGATTGCCCCACGGGTCGTCTTCGCCTGGATGGTTGACCCACAGCCGCGCCATCGGATGGCCGGCGAGCCGGACATCCAGAACGTGCTGCTGATGCCCCTTCCGGCCGGTCTTGTGATCGACCACCGTGGAAAGCTGCGCGGCCTCGTTCTTGAAGAGCACAAGCTTTCCGCTCTCCAGCCCCTGGCTGTAACGCGCCTCGATGCTTCTTCCTCGCGACAGCGAAGCCAGCTCGGCGAGATCGGCCGGCGGCTCATAGCCGCCGGCGCAGAACATGGTCAGCGCCGCAACGCCGTTGTTCAGCCAGCCGGTGCCGAAGGCGACCTGGGCAAAGGGCGCAAGCTCGGTCAGCGGGCCGGCGCGAAGCTCCTTGTCGTAGGCGCGACCTTGTGAGCCGGCGGGAACGCCAGCGAGCGTATGGAGCGCGATCATGCGGAAGATGAGGTCGATCTGGCCGCGGGCTCGATCGGCGATTCCGCTCTCAGCCCAGCGCTCCAGCGCCAGGAGGCCGATGAAATCGATCGGGTAATAGGCGGCCGAATTCCACTCCGCCAGCCCATGGGCCTCAACGCTGTCGAACCAGCGCCCGAGCCGCTGAACGGCGAGTTCCGCCTGCTGCCGCCCGGTGCGGCCCGAGGCCGAGAACACCTCGTCGGGCAGGAGAAGTCCAGCAAGCAACTGACTCGTATGGAAGCAGAGCACATGGTTCTCGCTCCAGAACCACATCGCGTCATTGCCTGGCTCGTCGACCCAGTAGCGGTAGGAGAGGACGGAATGGCGGATGCGGTCGACCGTCGCCTCCGGCATCCGATCGCCATAGGCGCCGAGCAGCCACAGGAGCGGCACCATGATGAAATCGGAGCAATCCTCGCGCGCATCGATGGAGGCGAGCGTCGCATCGATGATGCGGTCGAAGCTTTCCTGGTCGAGATGGCCGGTTTCCATCATCGCGATGAGGCGCCCGGCGCGATTGGCGCCGAAGCGGGCGCTGTATTCCAGCGCCTGGCGCTTGCGCGCGGAAAGCGACGCCTCGGCCGGCAATGGCGAGATGCCGCTCATGAAGGCGGCATCGATGACACGCGTGACCGAGCCGGGCCCGGAGCCGATGGTCATGTGGATGCCGTGATAACCGTCGGCAATGCCGCAGACATCCCCAGCGATCAGCCGGTCCTGCTGAGCGTGAAGCATCAGTTTCGAATGGGCGAGAACCGGCCTCTCGTGGCCGTGGCCGACCACCTTGATCTCCACCGGCAGGTCGCATTCTGGTGCGGCATCGAAGATGATCTCCAGCGGCTGGTTGACGAAGGCGTCGCGGGCCGGGCGCACGCCGCGCACGAGGGCTTCCAGTTCGCGCACCCCCTCCTGATCAAGTGCGACCGGCAGCAGAACCGAGAGCGGCTCCTTGTCCAGCATTTCGAGCTCGACGAACCAGGTCGTGTCGCGCTCGGCGAGATCTTCGGTATGGACGAGAATCTCGTTATCGCCGGCGTCGAGCGGCAGCGCGATCTCTGTTGCGCTCTCGGTGTTGCGCTTGAACGGCTCGAAACGCACCGACTCCTGCCCATTGACCCATATACGAACGCCACCGCAGGTCTTGAGCGCCAGATTAAGCGTGCGCGGGGCGTCCGTCCTGAACGTGCCCTTCAGCCATCGGCTGACATGTGTCGGCACATGCCAGAAGCTGGTGAATTCGACACGGCGGTTCGAGCCGGGAAGATAGAGGCTTTCGGGCGGCCAGGAAGTGTCGGGGGCGAGCTCGCGACCGACCATGGTGGACCAAAAGGCCTTGCGGCACGGTAGGTCGCCGACATCGACGAAACCGTTGATGAAACGATAGTTCACGCGATCTTCGGCCGGGGCCGGCTCGCCGGGAAAATAGCGCTCGATGAGGGCGGAAACGGCCCATGCCGTGATCGTTTGCCCCTCGGCCACGCTATAGGCTGGCGCCATGTTGTCCGGCTGCATGATGCTTTCCGGTTTCACAGATCGCCTCCTCCGCAATCACATGAAAATATTTTCATTAGGTGAATTTGGCGCGTTATTTCTGAATATTGCTCAAAAACATCGCTATTCGCCTAGAAAATAGCTTGACGGCACGAATGTCAAGTATATGAAATTCACTTATCGATGGCTGACGCCGCGATTGATGAAAATGTTTTCATGGGAGGATGAAAATGAAAACCTATCTCTCAGGGGCTTTGGCACTGGCGCTGGCCACCGTTTCTTTCGCCTGGTCCAGCGTGGCCATGGCCGAATCCCAGACGATCACCTTTCTCTTCACCGACGACGACCAGGCTTATGTCGAGCGCATGGAAGCGCTGAGCAAGGAATTCGAGACCGCGCATCCCGACATCAAGGTGAACTTCGTCTCCTCGGGCTATGATGCCGTCGCCAAGCAACTGCCGGTGCAGCTTGCCATCGGCGAAGGTCCCGACATCGCCAAGATCACCGACTGGCAGCTCGCGCCCTACTACCTCGACATGCGCCCGCTGATGAAAGACCCGGATGGCTTCGCCAAGCTGCACGGCGACAGCCTGAACACGCTTCGTTTCCCCGGGGTCAACGATCCGAACTCGATCAACGGCTACGTCGCCTCGCAAACCTTCAATCTGCCTTTCGTCAACAAGACGCTCTTCGAACAGGCGAATGAGCCGCTTCCGAAGCCGACTGCCACGTTGAAGGAGATCGTCGAAGCCTCCGCGCGCGTTGCCAAGGCGACCGGCGCCCAGATCCCCTTCACGATGGACCGCTCCGGCCACCGCTTCTCCGGCGCGGCCTTCTCCTATGGCTCGAACTACGTCAAGGACGGCAAGTTCTCCTTCCCCGACGATGCCGCCAAGCGCTACATCACCGATCTCTACAACTGGACGAAGGACGGTTCTTTCCCGAAGGAAATGTGGGGTGCGGCCGGCGGAACCCAGTACAAGAACATGGGTGACGAGTTCGTCAACGGCAACGTCGTGACCTATCTCGCCGGCAACTGGATGGTCAATCCGTTCCAGAAGAAGATCGGCAACGCCTTCGACTGGACGGCGATCAGCGCGCCCTGCGGTGATGCCGGTTGCTATGCGATGCCGGGCGGCACCGCGATCGTCGGCTTCAAGCGTACCAAGCACCCTGAGGCTGTCGCCGCTTTTATCGAGTTCCTCGGCTCTGAAAAGATCCAGCGTGAAATCGCCGAAAACTACGTCATCCTAACCGGCGCCGACATCAAGGATCCGCAGTACAAGCTCGAGAGCCAGAATGCCAAGGACGCCATGGCCGTCTTCCTTTCGGCCCGCAACAGCGCGCCGAAGGCAGCCCGCGACCTCGAACGCCTCAAGGGCTCGTCCGCCATCTATCAGCTCATCGTCCAGCGGATGAGCCAGCTGATCGTAGGCGAACTTTCCCTAGAAGACACCTTCAAGGCGATGAGCGCCGACGTCGACAAGGTCAACGTGGCGCTCGCCGCCAACAAGTAACCGGCCGCGCCTGTCTCCCACAGGTTGCGCGCTGCATCAGCCACGGCCTCGCAACGGGCCGTGGCTGATCGTTTTTGGGCGCCTCTGACGATCAGCACCCGCCGCGTCAGATTCGCGCGGATAGAAAGGATGGTTCTTTGCCGTCGTGACACGGACTTCGCGAGCGGCTATAGGCGTGTCGGCCTGCGCGCCGCGCCGGCGTCAGGCTCAACTTACTGAAGCCGGCAAACCGGCGGCAGTCCACCCCAATGAGGTGCATTTTCCATGCCACTCGGCTCCGAGCATCCGCTGCGAAGGGAACTTCACAACGAGCTCCATGCGCGCCCGTCGCTTTATTTCGATGGCGATACCGATGTCTGGCACGTCGCCATCGTCGGCGAGAACGGCCCTCCTTCGCTGCCCGGTTCCCTGCCGGGATTGGAAGATGTGACCACGACCGGCGAGGGCAACCACGGCATCGGCCGCGTTGGCGACGGCCGGCTGAAATGGGAAGCCCATACCGAGTTTCTGACCCTCACCTTCGTCGTGCCGGCATCGGCCGAACCCGGCAGCAACCCACCGGAAGCCTTTCGAGCCTGCTGCAGCCAGATCGGCGGCAAGATCATCGCCGCCGTGCGAGTGCTGGTGCGTGACGAAAAGGACGGGCGTATCCTGGAAAAACCCAAGCTCGACTATGTCGCCTCGCGGGTCGGCGGCGGCGACGCCGAGGTGCATTCGAACTTTCGACTGACCGATAGCGGCTTCCTCGAGTTCCTGTTCTTCAACCGCAACCTCAACGCCTATCGCACCGGCCGCATGGTTCGGCGTTTCCTCGAAATCGAGACATATCGGATGATGGCGCTGCTGGCGTTGCCGATGGCACGCGAGACTGTGTCGAAGCTTTCCGCCTTCGACCAGCGCCTCGATCTCCTGATCGTGCATATGCAGAGCGCCGTCAAAGTCGACAAGGCGCTGCTGTCGGAGGTGACGAGGCTCTCCTCCGATGTGCTCAACTTCTCGGCACTTGCCCGCCACCGCTTCGGAGCAACGAAAGCCTATGCCGAGATCGTAGCGAGCAGACTGTCGGAGCTTCGAGAAGAGCGGGTCGAGCAACGGCAAAGGCTCGGCACCTTCATCGACCGGCGCTTCCAACCGGCTGTCCGCTCGGTCTATGCGGCGGAACGGCGCCTCGACGAACTGGCCGAACGCGTCAGCCTGGCCGGAGACCTGCTGAGAACCACCGTACAGGTTCAGCTCGAAGATCAGAACGCCTCACTACTGACTTCGATGGAAGAGCGGGCGCGCATCCAGGTGCATATCCAGCAGGCGGTCGAAGGCTTTTCGGTCATTGCCATCACCTATTACACCGTCGGCCTGGCGAAGATCTGTCTCGAGAGCGTCTCCGCCTTGGGTGTCGATCCGCACGTAACGAAGCTCGCCGTTCTCGGAGCCATCCCGCTCGTGCTCTTCGCCGTCTGGACCGCGGTTCGCCATGTCCGCAAAAGCATCACAGGCACGCCACACGCGCCGACATCCGGGAGCCACTGACGCGACGTCAGCCGCTCGCTCACCGACGCCCTTTCGGGCGCCGGTATTTGCTTACCCTTTCTCAGAACGTCAGGACGCCATTGCGTAATGGAGGTGGTTGTCCGATGCCCGGCCGCTGCTCGTCCTGAACCTGCGCAGCAGTTCGGCGAGGCTTTCGGTCTCGTGCGTCAGGCTCTGGGCGGCGGCCGTGGTCTCCTCGACCATCGCGGCGTTCTGCTGGGTCACCTTGTCCATCTGGTCGCCGGCGGCCGAGACCTCGCGCAGGCTGGTGGCCTGCTCGCGGGCGGCAACGGCGATCTCGGCCACGGTCGCGTTCATGGCCGTGACCTGCTCGACGATCTGCTTGAGCGAGAGGCCGGATTCGCCGACGAGTTCAACGCCGGTCTTGACCTGCGCCGAGGAGGTGGAGATCAGCTCCTTGATCTCCCGTGCCGCATTGGCGGAGCGCTGGGCGAGCTCGCGCACTTCCTGGGCGACGACGGCAAAGCCCTTGCCGGCTTCGCCGGCGCGCGCCGCCTCGACGCCGGCATTCAGCGCCAGCAGGTTGGTCTGGAAGGCGATTTCGTCGATGACGCTGATGATGTTGCCGATCTTCGACGACGAGTTCTGGATTTCCGTCATCGCCGCGATGGCGCGGGCGACGATCTCGCCGCCCTTTTCCGCGTTGGTGCGGGCCGTTGCCACGACAGCCTGAGCGCGGCTGGCGCCCTCGGCCGTGCCGTTGACGCCTCGCGTCACGTCGCCCAGCGCCGCGACGGTCTCTTCCAGCGACGCCGCCTGCTGCTCGGTGCGGCGAGCAAGATCGTTGGAGGCGGTTGAGATCTCCGCCAGACCGGAGCGGATTGTCGCCACCGCGCGGATGACGGAAGCGACCGCCTCTTCGAGGCTTGCCACCGAATTGTTGAAGTGATCGCGGATCCTCACATAGCGGGCGTCCACCTCGCCGACGCGGACGGAGAGATCGCCCTTCGACAGCGCGTCGAGGCCGACGGAAATCTGCCGGAAGGCATGCTCCATCACCTGCGCATCGCTGAGCCGCTCGGCTTCCTGGCGCAGCCGCTCCTCTTCGGCAGCGAGGCGGGCGCGTTCGGCATTGGCTTCGGCGATCAGCTTGGCGCGTCCGGTCTCCTGGAATACCTTCAGCGAACGCGCCATGGCGCCGAGTTCGTGGCGATGCTCGACCCCAGTGATCACGATCGCGTCGTCGCCACGGGCGAGCCGCTCCATGGACTGCGCCATCCCGCGCACCGCCGAGGAAATCAAACGGCCGACAAAATAGGAGAGAATAAGCCCGATGACGATCAGCAAGCCGCTGATGACCAGCGTCGCGCTCGTCGCGGAGGCAACGGTTGCTTCTACTGAACCGTCCAGCTTCTTCTGCGCGCCGGTCACTGTCTCCTGCAAATCCTTGAATTCGCCTGATATTTTCGGAGCGAGTACGCCAAGCTGCGTCTGGCGGATATTGCCGGAAGCCTGCAGCACCTCCTTCATGTCGCCGAGACGGGCGGTGTAATTCTGCATGAGCTGGCCGGCGCCCATCAAGCGCTTCTTCTGCAGCTCGTCTTTCGCGGCCTTGGCGGCGGCATCGTTGAGTGCCACCGCTTCGGCGAGCGCTGCCTGAGCCGTTTCGTAAGCGGCAAAATCCTCGGAATGCACGAAGCGTTCGGAGAAATAGAGGCTGCGATTCAATGCTTCCAGCGTCGCTGCCGTCATATGCAGCAACGCGACATCGTTCTGGCGCCAGGCGCTGCGCATGACATCGTTGAGCGCGATGCTGGTCCAGGGCCCGAATTCGGTGACCTTGGAGATCAACAGGTCGCGCCGGGCCTGAAGGGAGACGATCTGTTCGAAGGCCCTGCCATAGGCGGCGATATCCTGGCGGATGACCGCAAGACCGGATTGCAGGTCCTTGTTGCCAGTAAAACGCGGGTCCTCCACCTCGAAGGCCTTCACGCCGGCGCGGAAGCTGTCGACGACGGCCTGCGTCGGCGTGGTGCGGAAGGCTTCGGCCGACATCTGGATCTCGTGCAGCTGCTCGCTGTAATCCGAGATGGCGAGGCTCTGGCCGGCCGTGGCGCGGTAGGAGGCGAAGATCGACGCGAGCCCGTTCATGCCGGAGATCGCGCTGACGGTCAGGATGCTCATCAACAGGATCAGCGGCATGAAGCCTGCGGTGATCTGCGCGCGAATGCCGAATTTATTCCAGAAATGCAACATTATAGGCCTCTTATGCTCACTGGCTCTTCGGCAGGTATTGGGCAATGTTCTCAGGGGTGACGAGTTCGAAGGGAACGTCGTTCTCGCGCGGGACCTTCTCCCTGTTGACGAGCTTCACGGCAGCCTCGACTGCGGCGGCCCCCTGCCCGACAGCGCTTTGAAGAATGGTCACGTCGAGATCGCCAGCGGCCATGGCGGCGAGTGCATCGTCGGTCGCGTCGACGCCGGCGACAACGACGTCCTTCATCGGCATGCCGGCCTTCTTCATGGCGCGGATTGCGCCCAGCGCCATCTCATCGTTGTTGGCAATGACGGCATCGAACTTGACGCCGGCCGAAAGCCATTCCTGCATCTGCTCATCGGCGTAGTCACGCGACCAATAAGCCGCCTGGCGCTCGATGATCTCGAGGCCCTTGCATTCCGGTGTGGCGATTACGTCTGAAATGTCCTGGGTGCGGGCGCGGGCTGCGGCGTGGAAGGGTTCGCCCATCAGCACGACGACACGACCCTTGCCCTTGAGAAGCGTGCAGACCTGCTTGGTTTCCAGCGTCCCGGATTCCTTCTCGTTGGAAGCGACCACCACCTGGTTTTCAGGGAGATCGAGAAGGTTGGATGGCACGTTGTTGATATAGACCAGCGGAATGCCGGCATCCGCCGCCATCTTGGTCATCTGCGGCCCGAGATCGCCGTCTGATACGGCCAGGATGATCGCATCGACTTTGTCGGCAATGAGCTTCTGAACCTGCTTCTTCTGCAGTTCATTGTCGCCCTTGGCGTTTTCGGTGACGAGTTTGAGGCCTGAGACCGTCTTCCCATGCGAGACGACACCGTTGAGCAACGCCGTCCTGAATTTGTCGAGATCGGACATCGAAACGCCGATCGTCTGCGCATTCGCAACAGTGACCGACATCGCCAAGGCGATGGATGCAAGCGTGGCCGTTTTCATGAATTCCCCTGCGCATTCGAATGGAACTGCGTTATTTCAAATCATGGTTAAATTTTACTTTGCGTGCGGAAGAGAGAGGTAACGCGGGGGATATAAATCTTGCAGCGGCACGTGGCCGGATTTGAAAAGGCCAATCCGGATTTGATGCAACGGCATCAAGTCTTTGTTTTTTAGGTATTACCGCCCCCCGAAGCCAGAGCCGACGGTGATGCCCCTGTAGATCACCCGCTGCAGCACGATCGCGAGAATGATGCCCGGCACCATCGATATTGTCGCGCCGGCCATGATGTAGTTCCAGGAGGTGCCCTGCTGGGTCTGGAACAGAGTGAGCCCGAGCGGCAGCGTGGCTTTGTCGAGGCCGCTGGTGGCAATCAGCGGCCAGAGGAAGCTCTTCCACTGGGCGATGAAGGTGAAGAGCGAGAGCAGGCCGATTGCCGGCATGGCAAGCGGCACGATGACGGTGACCAGAATACGCAGGCGCGAAGCCCCGTCCATCATCGCCGCCTCGTCGAGATCCTTGGGAATGCCGAGGATGAACTGCCGCAGCAGGAAGGTGCCGAAAGACGAGAAGGCGACCGGCAGGATCATGCCATGATAGGTGTTGATCCAGCCGAGCTTGCTGACGACCAGGAAGAGCGGAATGACCAGCATCACCTGCGGGATCATCAGCGTGCTGAGATAGGTGAGCAGCAGCCCCTCGCGGCCGGGAAACCTGAGCCGGGCAAAAGCATAGGCGGAAAGGCAGGAGACGACGAGTACGATCGCGGTCACACCGCAGGCGACGATGAAGGAATTCATCAGGAAGGTACCGAAGGGCAGCGAAACCAGCGCCTCGACGAAATTGCCCCACTGATATTCCTCAGGCAGGATGCGCACCGGCACGGCCAGCACTTCGGTATTGGAGCGCACCGCGTTCGACACCATCCAGAAAAACGGAAAGAGGAAGAGCAGCGCGACCAGCGAAAGGCCGGCATAGCTGATCAAGGTGCCGATCGGCCGCAGGATGCGCTGCCGGTTCCGGGACTGGGAGTGCGGATTCCGTGAGGGCGCGTCAGTCGTCATAATGCACCCATTTGCGCTGCATGTGGAACTGCAGGATGGTGAGGCCCATGATCATGACGAACATCACCCAGGCGAGCGCCGAGGCATAGCCCATCTGGAAATTGGTGAAGCCCTTCTGATAGATGGCGAAGCCGAGTGTCGCGGTCGCCGAGCCGGGACCGCCGCGCGTCATCGCAAAGATCTCGTCGAAGACCTGCAGCGAGGTGATGGCCGTCATCACAGTGGCGAAAAAGATTGTCGGCGAGATGAGCGGCAGGCGGATGCGCCAGAAGCGCCGCCAGGGACCCGCGCCGTCGATCATCGCCGCCTCGAGATAGTGCTTCGGCACCAGGTCGAGCGCGGCGTTGAACATCACGACGTTGTAGCCGACATTGGCCCAGAGCGTGACGAGCACGACCGCCTGCATCGCCCAGCTTGAACTCAGCAGGAAATTCGGCAGGCCGAGGCCGAGCCACCGGATGACGCTGTCGGCCAGGCCGTCCGGCGTGAAGATCAGCAACCACACCACGGAGGCTGCGATCGTAGGCGTGAAGGTCGGCAGGAAGAAGATCACCCGGAAGATCGCCTTGCCGCGCTTGAGGCTCGATATCCACACCGCCAGCGTCAGCGAGACGATGATGTTCAGAGCCAGATATTCGACCGCGAAGAACAGCGTATTGCCGAGGATGGTGTAGAAGGCTGGATCGACGGTGAAGAGCTTGATATAATTCTGAAAGCCGACGAAGGACGGCGTCGTCAGCAGCTGCCAGTTCGTGAAGGACAGCGCCAGCGACGCCAGGATCGGCAGGGCCATGAAGATCATGAAACCGAGGAAGCTCGGCAGCAGGAACAGCATGGCCGTCTGCGTTTCCGGCTTCAGGAAGCGCCGAGGCTGACCGGGCTGCAGGCTGATTTCGGCAACGGCGCTTTCCGACATCTCTTGCTCCATGGGCGGCAAACCCTGCCGCAGCGCTCTATTGCTGCGCGAGGCTCTGGATGGACTCCATCGTCTGCTTGGCGTCGGCGCTGCCGCCGAAGGCCGGCGGGAAATACTGGTTGAACAGGTTTTCCACCGCCGCCCAGTTGTTGGTGATCACATAAGGCACCGAATGCGCCAGCGAATAATCGAGCGCCTCGCCGCCATTGGTGATGTCCTTGGCTGCCACCTTGTACCATGAGGATTGCGAGGCCGAGCGGGCCGGCAGCGCGCGACCCTGCTCGGCGAGATATTGCAGCGCTTCGGGGCTCGTCAGCACTTGGATCGCCTTCCAGGCCGCATCCTTGTTCTTGCTCGTCGTGGCGATACCGAAACCGGAGCCGGCCGTGACGGCGGCAAGGTCCTTATCGTTTTCGCGCGGCAGGGTGGTCAGGCCGATCTTGAATTTGGCTTTGTCCTTCATGCCGATGATCGACCAGGGTCCGTCGACATACATGGCGACGTTACCCGAATTGAACCGGCCCTGGATGAATGTGCCGACATCGGCGCTCGACGGCACCAGCGGCGCGATCTTATCCTTGGCGGGAAAGCTGATCACCCTGTCGGCGGCGGCAATGGCGCTGGGATTGGTAAGATCGAGTTCTCCGGCATCGTTGACATATTTATCACCCCAAGCCGCGGCCAGGACGGAATAGTTCTGCGGAGTGATCCCGAAGCCGTACTTGCCGTCTTTCGTCAGCTTCTTGGCGGCGTCGGTAAACTCGGCGAGCGTCCAGCCCGGCTTCGGCAGCGGGATACCTGCTGCTTCAAGTGCATCCTGGTTATAATAGACGACCCAGGGACCAACGTCATAGGGTAGACCATAAAGCTGCCCATCAACGGACATGCCGCCGATGATCGATGGCGTAAAGGCGCCGATGTCGAATTTATCAGCCTCGATCCGTTCGTTCAGAGGTTCAAGCAAGGAATAGAAATTCGGCATGCGCAGCGACTGCATGGAAACGATGTCGGCGAGCTGCCCTGACGCCGCCAGCACAGGCAGCCGCGTCCAGTAATCGACCCAGCCCGTCGTCGTCAGCGTCACTTTGATATCGGGATATTTGGCGGTCACCATGTCGGCCAGGTGCTGCCAGCCCTTGGTATCGGCCTCGGAACCGGTCCACATCTGCCAGGTCAGATTGATCTGTTCGGCCGATGCTGTTGTGGCAAAGAGGCTGCCGCCGACAGCGGCAAGCAAAAGCGCTTTCTTCAGAACCTTCATGGGTTTCTCCTCCCTCCATGACGCAATGAACACGCGAGTGCGACCGAGTTCACGCCTTGAGGACGATCTCGATCACCGGGACGGTAACGTCAGGTCGCCGGACCGGCAGTTCGAGCGTGATCATGCCCTCCGGCACCATCACGCCGATATTAGAATCCACGTCTTTCGTCTGGCTGAGCCAGCGCACTTCGCTGGCATCGTGCAGGAACTGCGCATAGGCGATCCTGTCGGCGAGGCCTTCGATATGAATGTGGCGGTAGGGCCAGTTGTAGACGTGCAGGTAGAGGCGGTTGCCGCGCTGGGTGTAGCGGCAGCCGGCCGGCACCGGAAATTCGGACGGACCGGCGCCATAGATCGAGCGCCCATTGACCTCCATCCAGTTCTGGTAGACCTCGAGCGCGGCAATGGCGCGGGCGTCAAAGGTGCCGCGGCCGGTCGGGCCGACATTCATCAGGAGGTTGCCACCGAGCGCCACGGAATCGATCAGCAGTTGGATGATCTGCTCCGGGCTCTTCCAGCTGTCCTCGTCGCGGTGATAACCCCAGGAGCCGCTGAAGGTGTGGCAGGCTTCCCAGAGTACCCCCTGGCTGGCGATGGCAGGCGCCACGCGTGGGGTATACTGCTCCGGTGTCGTTACGTCGGGCAGCTTGCCCGGCGGCAGGTCGAGTCGGTTGTTAACGATGATTTCGGGCTGCAACTCACGCACCAGCTCCACCAACCGCTCGCTCTCCCAGTCCGCGCGCCCCTTGCCGGGTAGGCCGCGATATTCGCGGCGGGGATAGCTGAAATCGAACCAGATGATGTCGATGCGACCGAAGCCGGTCAGAAGCTCGCGCACCTGTTCGCGCATATAGGCGGCGTAAATGGCGATGTTGCGCCCTGAGTTCAGCGCCTTGGCATCGGGATGGTTGCGCAGGGGATGGTGGACGTCGATCGGAAAGTCAGGATGGTGCCAGTCGAGCAGCGAATAATAAAAGCCGATCTTCAGCCCCTCGGCGCGAAACGCTTCGACCAGAGGCGTCAGCAGATCCTTGCCGCAGGGCGTGTTCGGCGCCTTGTAATCGGTGACCTTGCTGTCCCAGAGGCAGAAACCTTCGTGGTGCTTGGTCGTCACCACGACATATTTCATGCCGGCAAGCCGGGCGCGGCGCGCCCAGGCCTTGGGATCGTAGAGGTCGGGATCGAAATTCTCGAAATAACGCTGGTAATGGTCGTCGTTCAGCTCTTCGCGGTTCTTCAACCACTCATGCCGCGCCCCGAGCGCATAAAGGCCCCAATGGATGAACATGCCAAGGCGATCATGGCTGAACCAGGCGTGCTTGGCCGCCCCTCCCGATCCGGGATTTTCCGGTTGGCGTTCCGAACTCGTCACAGGTTTCTCCTCCCTGTTTTCCGGCTCGACATCATATCGAACCGGTTCGGCGACTGATCATCTTGCTTGATCACTTGCCTGTCAAGCTGAAATTCTGAAGTCGTGAACTCATTGTATTGCCGGAGATTCTGACTAATTATCGAGGATAAGTTGCGCAGACGAAAGAAATCTGACAAAAGAAGGGCTTTAGAACCGGTTCGATAAATATGACGACGATACGAGATGTCGCGCGCCTGGCGGGGGTTTCGATCTCGACCGTCTCGCTTGCGCTCAACAGCCCGAAACGGGTCGGCGCCGAGACGCTCGACCGCATCCAGCAGGCGATCAAATCGACCGGCTACCGCATCGATCCGGTGGCCCAGACGCTGGCGCGCGGGCGCAGCTCGCTCATCGGTTTCGTGTCGGCCAATCTCAGCAATATGTTCTTCGGCGATATCCGCCGCGAGATCGAGCACCAGGCGCTCGACCATGGCTATTTCGTCCTGATCGCCGACTCCTCCGGCAGGGCCGATCTCGAACGGGCGCTGTTGGAGCGGATGGAAGCGCAGAAGATTGCCGGCATCGCGCTGGCGACAAACGGCCACGGCGCGGAGTACGCGGCCTTCCTGCGCGACTTCAAGACGCCGATCGTGATGTTCGACCAGAAGGTGGAAGGTGCCGAGCGCGATTTCGTCGGTTCCGACAATCCGCTGACGACCACCATCCTGACCGAGCACCTGCTGCAGCTCGGCCACCGGCGTATCGCCTTCATCTCCGGCCCGAGCGGCCTGCACACCGCCGATGAGCGCCTGAAGGGCTTCATGGATACGATGGCGGCGGCCGGCGTCGATGTCGATCCTTCGCTGGTCACCGAAGGCGGCTATACGAGGCCGGGCGGCCACGCGCAGGCGATGCGGCTGCTCACCCGCCGCGACCGGCCGACCGCCATCATCGGCGCCAACAACATGATGGGGCTCGCGACGCTGCAGGTAATGCAGGAAATGGGCTTTCGCTGCCCCGAGGACGTATCGCTGGCGATGGTCGACGACGTGCCCTGGAGCAACGTCATCACGCCGCGCATCACCATGGTGGTGCAAGATGCCCAGAAGCTCGGCGAATTGGCGGCGCAGCGGCTGCTGGCAAGAATATCGAGCTCCGCGGCGGCGGCAGAGCCGCCGCAGGATTTCATCCTGACGCCGAGATTCGTGCGGGGGGAGTCGACCAGGCGGCTGTGAGGACTTGGCACTCGCCATTGAAAGATCCGAGAATTCGTCATACATGTGTGATGAATCGTAAATTTCGGAGTGCCGCCGGCATCCGGATCAAGGTCGACGCAGGGGTGAAGGCGTGGTTATGCAGGGGAAGGAGCGCGGCAGGGGCTCGGGGTCGCTGGTCTCACGGGTCGGCGAAAGCCTTCGGCAAGCCATTTTGAGCGGGCAGTATGCCGCCGGCGACAAGCTTCCGAGCGAGCATGAACTGACCGAAACGCACAGCGTCAGCCGAACCGTGGTGCGCGAGGCCGTCGCCGCGCTGCGGTCCGACGGGTTGGTCGAGGTGCGCCAGGGTGCTGGAATTTTCGTGATCAGCCCCGACCCGGCGCTGGCGGGCCGGAAGGTCGACAAGGCCCGCGTCGCTTCCGATCTCGAAGTGCTCGAAATCCGCACGCCCGTCGAAATCGAGGCAGCAGGACTTGCCGCGCTCCGCCGTTCGCCGGCGCAGGAGGAGGCGATCTTCGAATGCCACCGGAAAATCCTCCATTGCATCGAGGCCGATCAATCCATCCGCGAGGCGGACCTGGAACTCCATGTCGCCATCGCCGAGGCGACGAACAATCCGCTGTTCAAACACTTCCTTGAATCCCAGGGCTCGGCGATCATCCCGCAGTCGAGGCTCGTCCCGGAAACCAGAACTGCCGAGCAGACCGCCTATCGCAAGCTGATCCATCGCGAACATGAAGCGATCATCGTCGCGATCTCCGACAGGGACGAACAGGCGGCGCGCAACGCCATGCGCGAGCATCTGGTCGGCAGCCAGGCGCGATATCGCAATCTGCTGCGGGATCTGCGCAGCTTTACGAGCTGAGGGGCGGCGGGAAGCGCCGCAAACTCTTCGGGAATCGCGAGGCCAAGCCTTCATCCGGCCGCAGCAAGCGAATCTGCTGGCCGATTGCGTCGCCGAGTCTATTGTAGGGTGCTGCGCAGCCCTATCCGCATGTGGCATGGACGTGCGGTCTACCCGTCCGCGGCTGAAAGCTAGTTGAAAGCTTCGGCGTCATAGGAAAAGGCAGCATCGTGGAGGAGACACGGGTCAAAGGTGGCGAGACGACGATGCGGGTAAACCACTAGGAGGAGTTTTCCATGCGTTCTTCACGCAGCCTTTTTCACACCGTTGCTTTTTCCGCCCTCTTGGCCGCGGCATCGCTGACCACCAGCGCCGCCCACGCGGCCGACAAGATCACCATCATGGTCGGCGGCTACGAGAAGCAAATCTATCTGCCCGCCAAGCTCGCCGAATCCCTCGGCTACTTCAAGGACGAGGGGCTCGATGTCGAGCTTCTGAACGAAGCGGCCGGCGTCGATGCCGAAAACCAGCTACTGGCGGGCGCCGTCCAGGGTGTTGTCGGCTTCTACGACCATTGCGTCGATCTGCAAGCCAAAGGCAAATTCGTTGAATCCATCGTCCAGTTCAGCCAGGCGCCGGGCGAGGTCGAGATGGTGTCGAGCAAGCATCCGGAGATCAAGTCGCCGGCCGACTTCAAGGGGAAGAGTCTCGGCGTCACCGGTCTCGGCTCCTCGACCAATTTCCTGACCCTTTACATGGCCTCCAAGGCTGGCCTGAAGCCCGGCGATGTCGTCACCATTCCCGTCGGCGCCGGCGGCACCTTCATCGCCGCCATGCAGCAGGATCAGATCCAGGCCGGCATGACGACGGAGCCGACGATCTCCCGGATGATCAAGACAGGCGAAGCGAGCGTTCTCGTCGACATGCGCACTGTGGAAGCGACCCGTCAGGCGCTCGGCGGCACCTATCCGGCCGCCTCGCTCTACATGGAAACGTCCTGGGTCGATGAACACAAGGAAGAGGCGCAGAAGCTCGCCAACGCCTTCGTCAAGACGCTGAAATACATCAACACCCATTCCGCCGCCGAAATCGCCGACAAGATGCCGAAAGATTTCTACGTCGGCGACAAGGACGGCTACATCAAGGCTCTCGAAGAGGGCAAGGGCATGTTCACGCCGGATGGCGTCATGCCGGAAGACGGCCCGAAGACCGTGCTTGCCGTGCTCTCGGAGTTCTCCAAGAACGTCAAGGGAAAGCAGATCGACCTTTCCAAGACCTACACGACGGAATTCGTCAAGAACGTCAAGTAAGTCAGCCGCGCCGCTCCCGGCTCCCAAGCGGGAGCGGCCTCCGTTCGATCATGGGCATTGCGTGCGCGCCCTCAAGCACGCCTCAGGTATCACCATGCAACAGGACAACAAACAGGTCCCGGCGATCGAGCTGATCAATGTCAGCCGCCGCTTCGTCTCGCCGACCGGCAAGTCGCTCACTGCGCTGCGGGATTTCAACATGACGGTCGGCCGCGGCGAGTTCGTCGCCGTCGTCGGCCCCACCGGATGCGGCAAATCGACGACGCTCAATCTCGTGACAGGGCTCGCACGCCCCTCCGCCGGCGAAGTCCGCCTGATGGGCGGGCCGATCACCGGCATCGATCCGCGTGTCGGCTTCGCGTTCCAGACCGACGCGCTCTTTCCCTGGAAGAACGTCATCGACAACGTCATGGCCGGTCCGCTGTTCCGCGGCAAGTCACGCGCCGAAGCGGAAAAGAGCGCCCGCGATTGGCTGGCCCGCGTCGGCCTGTCGAAATTCCTGCACCACTATCCCCATCAGCTCTCCGGCGGCATGCGCAAGCGCGTCTCCCTGGCGCAGACCTTCATCAACGAACCCGAGATCCTGCTGATGGACGAGCCTTTCTCGGCGCTCGACGTGCAGACCCGCACGGTCATGCACGAGGAACTTCTCAAGCTCTGGGCGGAGCGCAAGGCTTCGGTGGTGTTCGTGACCCACGATCTCGAAGAGGCAGTAGCGCTTGCCGACAAGGTCTATGTGCTGACCGCCGGTCCGGCCACGGTCAAGTCGGTCTATACGATCGATCTGCCTCGGCCGCGCGTGGTGTCGGAGATCCGCTACGAGCAGAGTTTCATCGATTACTGCAAGACGATCTGGGAAGACCTGCGCGAAGAGGTCGAGACCAGCTACCGCCGCGCAAGCGAAGCGGCCTGAGGGAGGATATCATGGCACACATCACGCTCGAGGCCGGTTCGGCCGCTCTCTTTCGCCCGGGCACGTCAGACGCCGAGATCGAAGCCTCCGCACTGAGGGCGATGCGTCGGCGCAACACGCTGGTGCGCTTCTGGCAGATCGCCATCCTGGTCTTCGTCATCGGCATGTGGGAGCTTTCTTCCCACTTGCAGTGGATCGACCCGTTCTTCTATTCGAGCCCGAGCGGCGTTCTCGAGCGCCTTTACGAATGGGCGACGGAGGGCACCACCGAGGGATCGCTCTGGTACAATCTCTGGGTAACGATGGAGGAGGCGCTGATCGGCTTCTTCGCCGGCTCGATCACCGGCGTCTTCGTCGGCATCGGCCTCGGCCGCAACCGCTTCCTGTCGGATATCTTCTCCGTATACATCAAGGCGATCAACTCGATCCCCCGCGTCGTCCTCGCTCCGATTTTCATCATGATCATGGGTCTGGGCCTGCCGTCCAAGGTCGCGCTCGCCTTCATCATGGTGTTCTTCGTCGTCTTTGCCAACGCCTTCCAGGGCGTGCGCGAGGCCGACCGTAACATGATCGCCAATGCCCGCATCCTCGGCGCCTCGGACTGGCAGGTGACCCGCACGGTGGTCATTCCCTCGGCGATGAGCTGGATCTTTGCGAGCCTGCACGTCTCCTTCGGCTTTGCGATCATCGGCGCGATCGTCGGCGAATTCGTCGGCGCCCGTTTCGGCATCGGCCAGCTCATCTCGATCGCCAAGGGCACATTCGATGCAGCCGGCATGTTCGCGGCAATTCTCCTCGTCATGGTCGTAACGCTGGTTGCCGAATACATCATGACGCTGATCGAGAACCGCCTGGCGAAATGGAGGCCGCAGCAGCAGCTCGATACGCAGTAACCAGATCGACCTCCCTCCCAAGGCAGATCGAAGGAAGGCCGGGCGCAAAGCCCGGCCTTCGTGCGTTTGATGGCAAAGTCGGTTCCCCTTCGTCGTGCTCGAGCTTGCCCCGAGCATCTGCCTCCATTCGGTAGGGCAGCAGATCCTCGGCACGAGGCTGCACAAGGCCGAGGATGACGCGGGGTAGAGAGCGAGGAGCGTCATTAACCGGTGGTGGGCGCTACCCGGCTCTCTTCTATTCGATGAGCCTCCGATCTAAGCAAGCGGAAGCCGCACGGTCACCACCAGACCGCCGCCTTCTGCATCGCCAAGCGACACCAAACCTCCGGCGCCTTCGACGACCTCGCGGATGATTGCAAGCCCGAGGCCACTCCCCTCGCTTTCGGTCCCCATGATCCGGTAGAAGCGTTCAAACACCTGGTCGCGCTCACTCTCGGGAATGCCTGGCCCGTTATCCTCGACGGTGATGACTGCGCTTCCGTCCGACTGCGTGACCGAAACAGTCACCCGTCCGTCCGCACCGCTATAGCGGATGGCGTTGTCGATGAGGTTGACCAGCATTTCACGCAGCATGGTGCCGTCGCCCCCGACGATGACGGGGCCGTCCGCTTCCAGGCCGACATCGAGGTTGCGTTTCAGCGCCTCTTCGGCATGCGCTTCCAATATCTCACGGGCGGCCTTGCTGAGATCGGTCACATCGCTGCGCGGGCGCCGGCTCCCGGGCTCGGCGCGCGACAAAGTCAGGAGCTGGCCGGCGAGGCGGGAAATCTGCCGGGTGCTGGCGCGGAGCGCCGCAAGCGCCTCGTCCCGGCGAGCCGCATCCTCTTCGCGGGCGGCCACGCTCGCTTGCGTCGAAATCAGTGCCAGCGGTGTTCTGAGCTGATGCGCCGCATTCGATACGAACCGCCGCTGCGCGGCCATCTGGTTCTGGACGCGCTCCATATGGTCGTTCAGCGCATGGACGAGCGGGCGCAGCTCGCTCTGCACCATCTCCGGCGGCAGCGGATCGAGACGATTGCGGCCGCGCGCTCGCACGGCGTCCCGCAATCTCAACGCCGGCGCCAGGCCGCGCTGCAGCCCGAGGATGGTCACCAGGCTCGCCAGGAAGACGAGCACGAACTGCTTCGAAAAATCCGAAAGCCACAGCTGCTTTCGCATCGCATATTGGCTGTTATGCGTCACCGCGACGGTCACGGAGATCGTGCCGTCATCGGGAAGTCCGACAACGGGATGGTCGAGCATCAGGACGCGCACATCGGCGCCATGGAAGGCGCGATCCTCGCCGACGCGCTGGGCCGCCGGCAGCGGCAAGTCGGGAAAGCCGCTCACCAGATTGCCCCACACGGTGATGACTTGATAGAAGACGTGGTCGCCGAAACCAGTATCGAACATCTCGAGCGCTGCGGGCGGCACATCGAGCTGGACATTGCCGCCCTCGTCGACGCGCACCGCCTCGGCAATGACGCGGGCCGAGGCCAGGAGCGTGCGATCCGTCACCAGTTTCGCCGTCGCATCGGCCGACCAAAAGCTGTCGTAGAGATTGAAGCCGATCGCGCCGAACAGCGTCAGCAGCACCAGCGAAAGCAATTGCACCCTGAGGCTCTGGCTAAGCCGGCCGAAGGCGGCGCCGATCTTGCTGTAGACGCTATTGAACATGTCTGAGGAGATAGCCGAGGCCGCGCAACGTCGCGATCTGCACGGAGCTGGCCTCGAGCTTCTTTCGAAGCCTGTGGACATATATTTCGATGGCGCTCGGATCCGCCTCGTCGTCGAAACCGAAGACGCTTTCGGAAAGGGCGGCCTTCGAGACCGTATTGCCCAGCTTCATGACCAACTGCTCGAGAACGGCATATTCGCGCGGCGTCAATTGCAGCGGCTCGCCTTCGACGAAGAACTGCCGTGTCCCGCCGGAAAAGCGCAGGTTCCCGACCGTGATCTCGGACGATGCCCGGTCCTGCCCGCGGCGCACCACCGCGCGGATCCTGGCTTCGAGTTCGGCGATTTCGAAGGGTTTGGCGAGATAATCGTCGGCGCCGCTGTCGAGCCCCGCCACGCGGCCGTCCAGGCTTGCATTCGCCGTCAGGATGATGATCGGAAGCTTGTTGCCAGATTGTCTCAACCGCTTCAGAAGCGTCAACCCGTCCAGCTTTGGCAGCGAAAGGTCAAGGATCATCGCCGAATATTCCGCCACCTTGAGCAGATGCTCCGCGTCTTCGCCATCATGGGCGATGTCTATGGCATATTGCGCCTGCCGCAGGGCTTTGCCCAGCCAGGCCGCCAGATCCTTGTTGTCCTCCACCACAAGCAGTCGCATCCGATCCCCTTAGCACGTGCGGAGGGGCTCGCGGAAGCGCGCGCATGGAAGGCCGGCAACATTCGATATCGCCTGCCGCTCGCAGTATCGGACCGCTCTCCACCATGAATGGCGCGAAGTGTCCGCTATTTGTCCGGCGTGTGCATTTTCCTCTGTCCTTGGATCGCCGAATATGGCTTCATGATCAACATCCACGGAGCAAGAAATGTCCGGCCATGATACCATCCTTCTCGTCATCGACGCTCAGGAGTCCTTCCGGCAACGCGATTATTGGGATGAAAGCCTCGCATCCGCCTATATCGATCGCCAGCAGGCTCTGATCGACGGCGCGCAGGCCAAAGGAGTACCCGTCATTCAGATCTTCCATGTCGATGGAAGCGGTCCGTTTTCGGAAAACTCGGGCTTCGTCAGAACGCTCGCTCCGCTGAGGGTCACGCCGAACGTGGTCTTCAAGAAGCGCCGTCACAGCGCCCTCGTCGGTTCGGGGCTCGACGTCTGGCTGACCGAGAATGGCGTGCGTCGCATCATCGTCTCGGGCATCCGCACCGAACAATGCTGCGAGACCACGACCCGCCACGCCTCGGATCTCGGCTATCAGGTTGATTATGTCGGCGAAGCGACCCTGACCTTCCCAATGACCGACGCGGCGGGACGCACCTGGAGCGCCGGGGAAATCCGCAGCCGAACGGAACTTGTCCTGTCGGGTCGTTTCGCCAGGATCGCCACCGTCGAACAGGCGCTGGCGGGGCACGGAGAGCCGCTCGTCGCATGACGGACACCGCGCAGCCCTTCGATATCTCCGTCTTCGTCGTCGTGCCGCCGCGCGTGCTGCTGCTCGACGTCGCCGGCCCGATCGAAGTGCTGCGCAAGGCGAATCTCGAACAGCAGGCAGTGCGCTTCAGCGTCACCTATATCGGCCCGTCGGCAACGGTCGGCAGCTCGATCGGCCTTGCCGTCACCGGTGTCGCCGCCCTGCCGGAGCACCTGCCAGATCGAGCGCTCGTCGTCATCGCCGGCAGCGCCGACGCTCCGATGGAGAACAACCGTCCCTGGGACGAGCAGGAGCGCGCCGCGCAGGCCGCCATCGTCGCGTGGCTGAAGCGCGCCATCCGCCCGGGGATTCGATTGGTCTCGATCTGCTCCGGCGCCCTGCTCGCCGCCGAGGCCGGGATGCTCGACGGCCGAGAATGCACCACGCATCACGGCTGCATGGAGGACCTGGCCAGACTCGCGCCCACCGCGCGCATCCGGGACAACCGGCTCTACGTCGAGGACGGCGAGCGTCTGACGAGCGCCGGCATCACTGCCGGCATAGATCTCATGCTGCATATCGTCGCCGAAGCGGCGGGGCATGCCTGCGCGCTTGCAGTGGCGCGATATCTCGTCGTCTATCTCAGGCGCGGCGGCTCGGACCCGCAGCTTTCGCCCTGGCTCGAAGGCCGCAACCATATCCATCCGGTCATT
Source organism: Rhizobium mulingense (assembly GCF_029194105.1). Classification (NCBI taxonomy): domain Bacteria; kingdom Pseudomonadati; phylum Pseudomonadota; class Alphaproteobacteria; order Hyphomicrobiales; family Rhizobiaceae; genus Rhizobium; species Rhizobium mulingense. Next base: position 126,157 of record NZ_JARFVE010000013.1, read on the forward strand.
CACCGTGCCCAGGATGCGGTTGCCGCCGACCCCACTCGCGACTGGTCGGTCGCCTCGCTTGCGCACCTCAGCGGCGCCAGCCCGCGGAACCTCTCGCGGCTGTTCAACGAGCAGACCGGCATGAGCGTTACTGATTTCGTCAACCGCATGCGCGTGGCCCTCGCCCGCGAGATGCTCGCCGGCTCGCGGCTGGATATGGAGGCCGTGGCGATGCGCTCAGGCTTCGGCTCGGCCCGGCAGCTGCGCCGGGCGTGGAACCGGCTGCATGAGAGCCCGCCGAGCGCGGCGCGGCCGAAGCCGGCTTTGGGTTCATAGAGGAAGAGAAAGAGCGGCAGGCCCGGCCCGATCTTCGGCAGCGACGGCTGCGGCGCCAAGCGCCTCCGTCCCCCAGATTTCGATCTGCGTCAGCGCCGGAAAGGGCGAACTGTCCTCGGCCTTGATAAGCCCGTGCAGCTCCACCCATTCGACGGTGCAGGGCTCTATCTGAAAACGCTGCGCCGCGCCGGATTTCACCAGCGGAAAAGCGGAGGTCCTGCCGTTCGAGAAAGTGACGCTCGCCTGCTCCCACCATGAATCATGCGGGAAATCGGCCCTGAGGTAGAAGACGACCTCGTCGATCCGGACCGGCCGGCCGAACTCCACCGTCAGTGTAGCCTCGGGATCGCGATTGATGCCCCAGCTGGTGTAGGGCCAGAAGCCGTGGTTGTCGTTGGCCTTTTCGCCGTCGATTGCGTTGCGTGCGGCAAAAACCGCTTCGCCACGGGTTTCGACATTGGCGCGTGCATGCGGAAAGAGCGCCCGGTTGGCGTGATCGTCCCAGGGGTTCAAAGCGAGATTGCGCCGCTGGGCGCCCTCGTCGGGCCGCGCGCTTCGCACCGAAAGCCGGTGGATATCGCCCTTGAAGGCGTTCGGCGAGTAGGATTTGCGCTTGTCGCCGAAGGGCACGGCGAGCGAATAGGCGCTTTCCCTGATATAGACCAAAGCGGGATGAATTGCGCTATCGAGCGCGAGGAAGACATGGCCGGGCTCGGAAGCCTCGACGACGACGCAGTCGCCTTCGCGATAGCTCTGGCGATAGACGAGAAAGGTCTCGTCCCGCCCGGTGGCGCTTCCCAGCACGAACCCATCGGCATCCACGATCTTCAGCGTCAATTCCATGTTCGACCTCCTCAGAGCATGATGCCGAAAGTGTAAGCGGTTTCCGACAACATCATGCTCTAACTTTTCAATTTATCTGCAATTTCAGGCGCTTGCCGGCGAGCGGCAGGCGCAGCCGGTAGAGCTTCTCGGGCCAGGCCGATCTCAGCCTGGCGTCATTCACCTCGATCTCGTCGATTTCGATTTCGCCGGCGCCGTCGACAGAAATGCTGCCGAGATCGGCGAGATCGATCCTGTTCCCGGTGATAACAGGCGCGAAGCACGTCATCAGCGACAGCACCGCCGGCCGGTCGCCGTCATGGGTATCGACGATCTCGAGATGGCGCCCCCGCAGCAGGGATACCGTGCGCCGATAGCTGCGCAGTTGCGCCTCCCGGGGATAGGCGCCTGAAATTTCGAGGGATATGCGCGCGCGCGTCTCGCCGAATTCGACCTCGACATCCCTTGCGCCGAAGGCTTCGCCGGCGGACTGCATGACGCCTTCGAATGTCGGCAGGTTGTGATAGGCCGACTGCATCGTCCAGATCTCGTAGCGCCGCGGCGAGAAGGTCTTGGCGGTATAGGTCTCGACGCCGACGTCGATCAGGAAAGGGCGACCGTTCTTGTAGAGCGTCACACTGCCGACATCGTTGTGATTGTGGCCCTCGCCATTGTTGCCGCCCTTGACCGCAAGCGAAAACTGCCCGTCACGGGCGACGAACAGGCCGATGCCGGAATAGAAAATATCCTGCGCGGACACGGGATTCGGCTCGACCTCCGGAATTGCCGGCCCGGTCAGCAGCTCCTGCACGCGATTCCAGAGGTTCCATTCCCCCGGCAGATGCGGGCTCTCGGCCGCCGCCCGGTCGGCTGCGGCGAAGGCCGCGAGCATTTCGGAGCCGACCGCCTTGCCGAACAAATATTCCCGCGCGCTGCAGGGTTCGACCACGGCGGAGGAATCCGCGAAGTTGAAATAATGGCGGCCGGCCACATGCATGTGGGCGATATATTCGGCCATGTTGCGGATCTTCGGCTGCCGCCAGACTCCGTCGAACAGCCCAGGCGCGACGCTATCGAGCACGGTCAGCGCGCCGTGCAGGCAGAGAGCGGCGTGGCGGTAATAGACCACGCCTTCCTCGCAGGCGCCGTCCTCGGCATAGTCCTTGAGGAAAGCATCGAGGCTGCCGAGCGCCTTTTCGATAACGGCGCGGCGCGTCGGCTGATCAGTCTTCAGCGAGAAGGTGGTCAACAGGATGTTCTGGGTTATCCAGGCGGTCCAGTTGTTCATCCGCTCGTCGCCGCTGCCCATCCACCAGAAATGCCGGTCGAGATAGGGCGTCAGGATGCGGGCCTCGATCTCGCGCTTCACACGCGCGGCAATCTCCGGGCTGATGCCGTCGAGCGGACCGCGGAACAATGCGACGATCGTTGCCAGAAGGGCTGACGTTTCGGCGGCGAAGAGATCGACGACCGGCTGCGAATTATCGGGCAGCGGCAGACGCGTGTCGCCACGCCCATAGGCATTATGCGCCGGAAGCTGCCAGCCACTTTCCTCCGCGATCAGGAAGATGCCGTCGACGATTCGGGGCAGGAATCGCCCGCTCCCCTCGACGAGTTCAGCCAGCACCAGATCGTTGAGCATCCGCCGCCGCGTGAAATAAAGCTCCTCGAAGCGCGAACGATTGCCGGTGGCCGTGTATTCCCGGTAATCCGAGGCGGTGATCAAAGGCCATGCGCGCGGGAGCGCGACCTCGGCGTCGCGGACGACCACGTCCCGCACGGCCTGCGGCACCGCTTTCCATCTCTCGCGATCAGAGTAGACGGCTCCCGGCGTGAAATCGCCGAGGATGTCCGGCAACGCGCCTGAAATCTCGCTGAACATGTCCCTCCCCGCACTGGAAAAGCATTGACGGGCGTCTGGCCTTCACTCCCACCTATCATATGTTTTCGGTGCTTGCTATAAAATTTGTATGATCTATTCAGAACTTGTTTGACCAATACCGGAGATGTGCTATGTCCTTGGCAGGAGGAAGAACAGGCGGCACCCATCCGCCCGAACGGCTCTGGATTTAGATTAGGGAAACTCAGAAGCCGCCAGCGGAATGCCCGACCAGGAGGAAGCATCGGTGTCCATATCGAATTCGGTCATCGCTAGGGATGACGCCCCGGCAACGCCACGCCGGAAGGTCGCGGCCCTATCCAAGCGCCAGCGCAAGATCCGCAGCGCGCTCGTCGCCTATTCCTTCATCGCGCCGAATTTCCTCGGTTTTGCCGTCTTCACCCTCGGCCCCATCCTCTTCGCCTTCGCGCTCGCCTTCATGCACTGGGACGGCTCGAATGCGATCACATTCGCCGGGCTGGATAATTTCTGGCGGCTGTTCGACGACAAGGCCTTCATCGCGGCCTTCTGGAACACGATCATCTATACGGTCGCCTCGGTGCCGGCGACGCTGCTCTGCGCGCTCGGCCTCGCCGTCCTCCTCAACCAGAAGATCGCGGGGCGCAATTTCTTCCGCACGGCGATGTTCTTCCCCTATGTCGCCTCTCTGGTCGCGGTTGCCGTGGTCTGGAACATGATCTTCAATCCCGAGATGGGACCGGTGAACATGATCCTCTACACGCTCGGCCTCGACCCGAAGAATATGCCGGGATGGGCGGCCGACCGCCACTGGGCGATGGTGACGGTGATCCTCTTCGGCATCTGGAAGAACATGGGCTATTACATGGTCATCTACCTGGCCGGCCTGCAGGGCATCAATTCCGAACTCTACGAGGCCGCCGATCTCGATGGCGCGAATTCCTGGCAGAAATTCATCCATGTCACCGTGCCGCAGCTCGGGCCGACCACTTTCTTCGTCACCGTCATGCTGACGATCCAGTCCTTCAAGGTGTTCGACCAGATCTTCATGATCACCCAAGGCGGCCCTGGCACTTCGACGCTCGTCCTCGTCTACCACATCTATAACGAGGCGTTCATTTCCTGGGATCTCGGCTATTCCAGCATGATTTCGCTGGTGCTGTTCTTCCTCGTGCTCGCGGTCACGGTCTTCCAGTTCCGCCGCCAGAGGGAGGACGAGGCATGAGGATCGCCGGACGTAAGATCACCGTCAAAACAGTCCTCCTCTATGTCATCGTCATCACGGTGACGGTGGTGATGCTGATGCCCTTCGCCTGGATGCTCTCGGCATCGCTGAAGCTCAGCCGCGACGTTTTCGCCTTCCCGATCGAATGGATACCGTCGCAGCCGCAATGGCAGAACTACGTCGACATCTGGACGAAGATCCCGCTTGCGCTCTTCATCTACAACACCTCGAAGCTGACGATCATCGTCACGCTGCTGCAGCTTCTGACATCGAGCTTTGCCGCCTACGCGTTCGCCAAGCTGAACTTCCCTTATAAGAACACGTTGTTCCTCGGCTATATCGCCACCATCGCCATGCCCTGGCAGGTCTATATGGTGCCGCAATTCTTGCTGATGCGCGAATTCGGCCTCAACAACACGCATCTGGCGCTGATCTGCCTGCAGGCCTTCACCGCCTTCGGCGTTTTCCTGATGCGGCAGTTCTACATGTCGATCCCGACCGAACTTTGCGAGGCGGCCCGCATCGACGGCATGAACGAGTACCAGATCTGGGCGCGCATCATGCTGCCGCTGTCGAAGCCGGCGCTCTCGACGCTGACGATCTTCACCTTCGTCAGCACCTGGAACGATTTCCTCGGGCCGATGATCTATCTCACCAAGACCGAGCTGAAGACCGTCCAAATCGGCCTGCGCATGTTCATCTCGCAATATTCGGCCGAATACGGGCTGATCATGGCGGCCTCCGTCGTCGCCCTCGTGCCCGTTCTCATCGTCTTCCTCGCTCTGCAGCGCTTCTTTGTCGAGGGCATCGCCTCGACGGGACTGAAGGGTTAAAGCCATGAATGCCGTTTCAAGAGTCGCCCCGCAGCCGATAACCGACAAGGAAGTGAACGCCGCGCTCGATCTCGCCGTCACGCAGGTCAGGCGCAACCTTCCTCAGTTTACTTACGCTGCGCAGAACCATTCGAGCGTCAACAACTTCTATCCCGCCGTTGCCAACGACCAGTGGACGGCCGGCTTCTGGCCGGGGGAGCTCTGGCTCGCCTTCGAGCATAGCGGCGATCCGGTGTTCCGGCATGCCGCGCAGATCCAGGTCCAGTCCTTCCTGCATCGGATCGTCAACCGTATCGAGACCGATCATCACGACATGGGCTTCCTCTATTCGCCCTCCTGCATCGCCGCCTGGAAAATCGTCGGCGACGAGGACGGCCGCAAAGCCGCGATCCTGGCCGCCGACCAGCTGATCGAGCGCTTTCAGCCGATCGGCCAGTTCATCCAGGCCTGGGGCCGCAAGGGCAGACCGGAAGAATACCGCTACATCATCGACTGCCTGTTGAACCTGCCGCTTCTCTATTGGGCCAGCAGCGAGACGGGCGACCCAAAATACCGCGAGATCGCGCTCACCCATGCCCGCACCACGCTCGCCAATTCGGTGCGGCCGGACGATTCCACCTATCACACCTTCTACATGGACCCGGTCACCGGCGCGCCGGTGCGCGGCGCCACCAAGCAGGGTTACCGGGACGACAGCGCCTGGGCGCGCGGGCAGGCCTGGGGCGTCGCGGGCATGGCGCTCTCCTACCGCTATGAGCGGACCGAGGAATACCGCCAGACCTTCGACCGGCTGCTTGCCTTCTATCTCAACCGGCTGCCGGCCGACATGGTGCCCTATTGGGATCTCGTCTTTTCCGATGGCGACGGCGAGCCGCGCGACAGCTCGTCCGCTTCGATCACCGCCTGCGGCCTGCTTGAGATGGCCGATCTCGTCGATGCCGATACCGCCGATCGCTACCGCATGCTGGCGCGGCGCATGGTGAAGAGCCTCGCCGATCACTATGCGGTCAAGGATCCCGCAGTCTCCAACGGCCTGGTGCTGCACGCCACCTATTCGAAGAAATCGCCCTTCAACACCTGCCGCGGCGAGGGCGTCGATGAGTGCGTCTCCTGGGGAGATTATTATTACATGGAAGCTTTGACGCGCCTTTCGCGCCGCTGGTCTTCCTATTGGTGAGGTCAGGAGAACCCGATGGCCAGCATTTCGCTTAAAGAGCTGAACAAATCCTACGGCGCGCTCACCGTCGTCCACGATATCGATCTTGAGATCGCCGACAAGGAATTCATCATCCTGGTCGGCCCCTCCGGCTGCGGCAAATCGACGACACTCAGGATGATCGCCGGCCTCGAGGAGATCTCCGGCGGCGAACTCCGGATCGGCGGCGACGTCATGAACGACGTCCCCTCCAAGGACCGCGACATCGCCATGGTCTTCCAGAACTATGCGCTCTACCCGCATATGACCGTCTACAAGAACATGGCCTTCGGCCTGCAGCTGCGTAAAGTGTCGCGTGATTTCATCGACAAGCAGGTCCAGGATGCGGCAAAAATCCTCGACATCACCCATCTCCTGAACCGCAAGCCGAAGGCGCTTTCGGGCGGGCAGCGCCAGCGCGTGGCGCTCGGCCGCGCCATGGTGCGCAACCCGGCCGTTTTCCTGCTCGACGAGCCGCTTTCCAATCTCGACGCCAAGTTGCGCGGCACGATGCGCTCAGAAATTTCCAAGCTGCACAAGCGCCTCAACGCCACCTTCATCTACGTCACCCACGACCAGGTGGAAGCCATGACGATGGCCGACCGCATCGTCGTCATGAAGGACGGCCATATCCAGCAGGTCGACACGCCGCAGAACCTCTACGACCGCCCCGTCAACATGTTCGTCGCCGGCTTCATCGGCGCGCCGCAGATGAACATGCTGCCCTCGACCATTCAGCGCCGGGGCGAGCGCTATGTCGCAATCTTCGATGGCCGGGAGCTGCCGCTGCCTGATCATTTCGACAAGAGCAGGATCGCGCCCTATGAGGGCCGCGAACTGGTGCTGGGGATCCGCCCGGAGAATTTCCACGAACTGCCGCCGACCGATATCCCGGCCGAAAATCTGGCGCCAGTTAAGGCAGTGGTCGAGCTTGCCGAACCGATGGGCTCGGAGGTGCATCTGAACATGGTGGCCGGCGGGCGCAATCTCATCGCCCGTGTGTCGCCACGCTTCCGGCCCGATATCGGCGAGGAGGCGACGCTTGTCGCCGACATGAGCAATGCGCAGCTGTTCGACAAGGAAACCGAACGATCGGTTCTCTACTGAGCGCCTGAGGAGACGGCCATGCAGTGGTTGCGGGACATGTGGACAAAGGCGGGGCCGGGCATTCCGAAGGATGCGCCTGCGAAGACCGGCCTTGCCCTGTTCGCCGATATCCTCGCCCGCGAATGGTGGGAGATGGTCAAGCTCAACATCCTGTTCATCCTCACCTCGCTCTTCGTGGTGACGCTGCCGGCAGCACTCGCCGCCATGGCCCGCGTCTCGGTCGCCTTCGCCGAAGATCGCAACACCTATATACTCAGGGACTTCTTGGAAGCATTCCGGCAATATTTCTGGCGAGCCATCGCCTGGGGCCTGGCCTTGGCAGGCGCGCTTGCGATCGGCGTCCATGCGATCGTCACCTATGCCGCCGGCGCGCGGGGCAATTTGATGCTCGCCGCACCCCTGGCGATCGCGCTCGTCGCGACCGCTTTCCTTGCCGTGCTCGCCTGCCATCTCATCGTGTTGATGGTGATGCGTGACCTGCCGGCGCTGCGGCTCCTTCGCCTCGCCGCCCTCGCCTCCGTCGCCCGCCCGCTCCCGGCGCTTGCCGCGCTCGCGGTCAACGCCACGCTGTGGCTGGCGCACATCCTCTTCTATCCGGTTTCCGTGTTCATGCCGGCTACCGTTAATTTTTCACTCGGAATGTTCGCCGTCGCATTCGGCGTCCATCGGGCAGCGGTGTTGGTTCTGGACCTGCCAAAGGCAATGCGGCCGCACCGACGCTTCATAAAATAACTGATCCAGAGACGATCCAAGGAAGGAGAACAGGAATGTATTTGGACAAATTCGGGAGGACGGTGAAACTTGCCGTGGCAGGTTTCACTCTGGCCACGACGACGGCTGGCGCAGCGCTTGCTCAAGACGCCGTGACGCTGAAATGGGCTTTGTGGGACTGGGACAAGACCGCCTATTACAAACCGCTGATCGAGGCCTATCAGGCCAAGCATCCGAATGTGAAGTTCGAGCCGATGGATCTCGGCTCGCAGGACTACCAGCAGATGATTTCGACGCAACTGACCGGCGGGTCGACAGATATCGACATCGTCACCATCAAGGACGTGCCGGGCTATACCAATCTGGTGCGCGCCGGCAACATCGCCGATCTCAGCGGCTTCGTGACGGATCAGAAGATCGATCCGGCGCCCTATGGCGGCCTGATCGAAGAGCTGACCGTCGACGGCAAGATCTATTCTCTGCCGTTCCGCTCCGACTTCTGGATCGTCTATTACAACAAGGACATCTTCGACAAGGCAGGCGTCCCCTACCCCACCAACGACATGACCTGGGCGCAGTTCGACGAGACCGCCGAGAAGCTCGCAGGCGGCATGGGCACCAACAAGACCTACGGCGCACTGCTGCACACCTGGCGTTCGACCGTCCAGCTTCCCGGCATTCTCGACGGAAAACACACGCTGGTCGATGGCGACTACACCTTTCTGAAGCCCTGGTACGAGCGCGCGCTCACCCTGCAGAAGGATGGCGCCATCCCCTCCTATGCCTTCCTGAAGACGTCGAACACGCACTATTCGGCGCTCTTCTTCAACGGCACGATCGGCATGCTGCCGATGGGCACCTGGTTCGTCGGCACCCAGATCGCCAAGGTCAAGTCGGGTGAATCGAAGAGCAAGAACTGGGGCATCGTGAAGTTCCCGCATCCTGATGGTGTGGCCGCCGGCACCACGGCTGCGCAGATCTCGGGGCTCGCAGTCAACGCCAATTCCGCCCACAAGGATGCCGCGCTCGATTTCATCAAGTTCGTCACCGGCCCGGAGGGCGCGGCCGTCATCGCCTCAACCGGCACCTTCCCGGCGCTGAAGACCGCCGATGTCAGCGCAAAGATCGCGTCGACGCCCGGTTTCCCGCAGGATGAGGCCAGCAAGGAAGCGCTGATACCGGCCAAAGCCTATCTGGAAATGGCCGTCAATCCAAACGCCGCCAAGATCGAGGTGGTGCTCAACCGCGCCCATGACGCGATCATGACCGACAATACCTCCGTTGATGACGGGCTGAAGGAAATGACCGAAGGCGTGAAGGCCATCAAGTAGGTCTCGCAAGATACCGGCGGCCGCGGGTCAGCACTGGCCCGCGGCCGAATTTGTTTTACGAAATTCCGAGTTGACGATGATCTATGATCCCAGCAGGGCCAATCCGCTTTCCGGCAATCCCCTGAAGACGCGCGACGATCTGGCAAAGGCCGTCATCGACCTGTTCGAGCCGCTCCTGCCCTATTTCTCCGAAGGCGGCGCACGTGTGCGCCTCGGCGCAGCGGGCGCGATCTTCGACCGGGCGGCGGCGGATCTGGAGGGATTTGCGCGGCCGCTCTGGGGCATCGTTCCTCTTGCCGCCGGCGGCGGCCATTTCCCGCATTGGGATCTCTATCGGCACGGGCTCGCGAACGGCACCAATCCCGACCATCCCGAATATTGGGGTGATCTGGCCGATCGCAACCAGCGGCTGGTCGAGCTTGCCGCCGTTGGCTTTGCGTTGGCGCTGGTGCCCCAACATATCTGGGAGCCGCTTGCTGACAACGAGAAGACGACGGTCTCCGCCTATCTTGTCGCCGCGCGGAACCTTGAATTCATTGACAACAACTGGAAATTCTTCCGCGTCCTCATCGATCTCGGGCTGGAGCGTGTCGGTGTGGCGTTCGACCACAGCAAAACCGTCGCCTATCTCGACGAATTGGAAGCCTTCGATCTCGGGGACGGCTGGTATCGCGACGGACCGGTCAGGCGGGTCGATCACTACATCCCCTTCGCCATGCATTTCTACGGCCTGATCTACGCCGTGCTGGCGCGCGGCGACGGGGCGCGCAAGGACCGCTTCCGCGATCGCGCAAGGACCTTCGCCGCTGATATCCGCCACTGGTTCGGCCCGGATGGCGCCGCCCTTGCCTTCGGCCGCAGCCAGACCTACCGTTTCGCGGCCGGCGGCTTCTGGGGCGCGCTTGCCTTTGCCGGACTCGAGGCGCTGCCCTGGACCGAGATCAAAGGCTATTACATGCGCCATATCCGATGGTGGTCGGCGATGCCGATCGCCGACCGTGACGGCGTACTCTCCATCGGCTACGGCTATCCGAACCTCCTGATGAGCGAGAGCTATAACTCTCCCGGCTCGCCCTATTGGGCGCTGAAATTCTTCCTGCCGCTCGCCCTTCCTCACGATCACCCCTTCTGGGTCGCCGAAGAGGCGCCACAGCCGGAATTCTCAGCGCCGGTGGCTTTGAAGCCGGCCGGCATGGTCGCCATGCATACGCCGGGAAATGTCGTCGTGCTCTCCTCCGGCCAGCAGCACGACAAGATGCGCGGTGCAAACGAGAAATATTCGAAATTCGCCTACTCCACCCGCTATGCCTTCAACATCGAGGCCGACGACCGGAACTTTGCCGCCGCCAGCTTCGACGGCATGCTCGGCCTTTCCGACGATGGGGTCCACTTCCGCATGCGGGAAACCCTCGAAGAAGCGCTGATAGCGGGCGACCGGCTTTATTCTCGCTGGCGTCCCTGGCAGGACGTCAGCATCGAGACCTGGCTCATTCCCGCAAACCCCTGGCACATCCGCATTCACCGCATAAGCACGCCGCGTGCGCTCAGCACCATAGAGGGTGGTTTTGCGATCGAACGCGCCGATTTCAATGCCGATCTATCCGAACAGGCGGAGGGCCGGGCCGTCTGGTACGGACAGACGGATGTCAGCGCCATCGTGGACCTGTCATCCAGTCCGAGGGCCGGCCACGCGATGAGCCCGATCCCCAACACCAACCTCATCCACGCCAAAACCCTGCTCCCGCAATTGCGCGGCGAACTCGGCCCGGGAATCGCCGTGCTGGTCACCGCGGCGATGGCCCTGCCCAGCCGCGAGAACTGGGCGGAGGCGCTGGGCATTCCGCCACCTAGACCGGACATTGACGAGCTGGAGCGGCACTCCCGTGAAACCGGCGTGCGCGTGCCGGCATTCGACCTCCTGTCGTAGCTTAGTTTTGGCAAGACTCAGGCGGCTAACCAGAGGTAGAAAGAGCAGAAAAGCCAGCCGATCTTTAGGTTCAGCCGCAGGGCTATTCGATAAGGTGAGCCTGGCCATTCTGAAGCCGATAAAATCCGGCTTGCGGCACCGGCAGTTCCAGCATTTCCTCTTGGGACAATCCAAGATACACGCCTCGTATCAGCCTCCCCGTCAGGCCGTGGGATATGGCTATCGTCGTGGACCGAAGCTGTGACAACCACTCCTTGACGCGTGCGCAAGCTGCATCGAATGTTTCTCCATCCGGCGATCGAAAGAACCAGTTGAAAGCATTGGCGCCTTCGAGCATGCCCGGATATTCCATGTCGATTTCATAATGGCTCATGCCATCCCAGGACCCGGTCGTTACCTCCATCAATCGTAGTTCATCGCGGCTGGCCACGGGTACATAGCGCGAGATGCGCGCCGCTGTTTCCTTTGCGCGGCCCAACGGGCTGACGTGGACATCGATTTCACCGGAATGCCGCTCAAGTTCCCGGCCGAGAAGTTTGCCAGCCTGATCCGCCTGCCACCGCCCTCTTTCCGTAAGCGGGGAATCCTTTTGTCCTTGAAACCGACCTGCTGCATTCCAGATCGTCTCGCCGTGCCGAAGGAGAAAAATTATCGTCAATCCTCTGAACCCTTATGGGGCGCTACTGAAATTTGGCACTATCTTCGCGACCCGCCCTGCCTAGCCCGTCGCAACGCGCATCTCGTCCGACGTCTCGGCGCCTATCGGAATCCGGAGGGTAACCGTCGTGCCGTTTCCCCGACTGCTCGCCACCTGGATCGTTCCCCCGTGAAGCTCAACTATCTGCTTGACGAGATTAAGGCCGATGCCGGTGCCGGCAATGCCTGTTGAGCTTCTGGCGCGGAAATAACGCTGGAACATCTTCGGGAGGTCGTCGGCATCGATGCCGATGCCCTCGTCGCGCACTGTGATGCAGACGCTTTCTCCTTCCTGCCATCCTGTGACGTGGACGTTTGGAGATTCCGGCGCGTATTTGACGGCATTCGAGAAGAGGTTGCCGAAGACCTGATCGAGCGCGGGGCGATCGCCATAAATGGTCTGAGGAATCCGATCGAGTTCAAGCAGAAAGCGATGGGATCGCCAAATGCTTTCCTGACGCGCGCTGCAGGTTTCGACGATTTCGGCAATTGAGCACGGCTTGGGCACGATGGTGATCCGGCCATGATCCAGCCGCCCGGCAGCAAGAATGCTTTCCATCGGTTCGAGCATACGGGAAACCGAGCTGCGAATCTGGTCGGCCTTTTCGGCAAGGAATCAAAGGCAATCGCCAAGTCCGGGCAGGCCCGTCAACGCACCACCCATTGCAGAGATCATGTGCAGCTCGTCGGACAAGACTACTCCACGTTCGCTCAAGTGGCCGCGACTATAAGTCGTATGAGTTAATAAGCGGCTTACCGCTGGTCGGCATCCCATCGTGGCCTGTTTCATGCTCAGGAATTGGTTAGCGGGTGGCAGCTACCTCTTTAAATTCCAGAAGAATTTAGCGCTCGACGCTCCGGTTGCATAGGCCCATCGATGGGCATGACGGGAACACAGTATCTGCCGGTGCGTTCAGCAAAGCACCGGCTTCAGGAGGTTCCAATGCCAGCCAACGTTGCCACTTCAGCCTCCGATCTCGAACCCCGCAAGGGCAGTCCCAGCCCGCGGCTCGATGAGCATGAATTCAAGCGGCGCTTTCTCAATCAATTTCAGGATCCAGCCTACGGCAAATTGCAGGAAGAGCTTACGCGGCTCGCTTCGGCAGCCTGGGAAGCCTACGCAAATTCGCGAAAAAGCCCGAAGACCCGCAAGGCCGGCCCCGGCTTCGCCGATCCCGATTATGATCTGGCTGAAGACTGGCTGGCGGCCCGCGATGCCATCCGTGACGCGGAAAAGCGGCATGACGATCCGAATGGGCCAACCCGTTTGCTTCTCGTCAACGGCTCGACACGTAGCGAACACACCTGCCCTGGCGAGATTTCGAAGAGCTACCGCATGGTCGATATCGCCAGGGAGGTGCTGGAGCAACAGCGCCATGTGAAGATCGAAATCCTCGATTTGAGCCGGCTCGCCTCGGAATACGGCCGGCAGATCCATCCGTGCAAAGCCTGCTTCTCCACTGCAGCGGCTCTCTGTCATTGGCCCTGTTCCTGTTATCCTAACTATTCGCTCGGACAGATCCATGACTGGATGAACGAGATCTATCCGATGTGGGTCGAGGCGCACGGCATCATGATCGTCACGCCGGTGCATTGGTACCAGGCGCCGTCATCCCTGAAGCTGATGATCGACCGACTTGTCTGTGCCGACGGCGGCAACCCGGATCCGACAAGCACCCACGGAAAAAATGCTGACCAGGCAAAACAGCTAGAGATGGACGGATGGCCCTATACCCGACATTTGGAAGGTCGTCTGTTTTCCGTCGTCGTTCATGGTGATACGGAAGGTTCGGAGGATGTCCGGAGGAACCTCTCGGACTGGCTTAGGTCAATGGATCTTTTACCAGCCGGCCCGCTTGCGGAAATCGACCGCTATATTGGTTACTGGGAACCCTATGCGACAAGCCATGCGGCATACGAGAAAGACCAAGCGATGCAGGAGGAAATCCGCAATGCGGCTCGAACGCTATACGAAGCCGCTGCCGCCAGGCGCCAAGGCCGCCAGATCGCTGCCGGCGCCGGCTTGCGGCAGCCGCGTCAGAAATAGCGACACGAACGGCTCTTGCCGGCCGGACGTTCGCTGGAGCCGCCGGATGAGAACACCTACTGTCCGTTCTCTATATCGCTTAGTAGATCCAGGCCGCTTTGATATTTTTGCTTGTCTTTGCCGGCCTGCTCGGCCTGGCGCAGATTGTCTTCGAGGTCGGCCCGCTTGACAGGCAAAGCGAGCGGGTTTGCTGCCGCACGTCTGACGAATTCCTCGTCAGGCTCATCGGGCCGCCGGGTCAACGCATCGACAGCAGAGATGATCGCCGGCGGGAAGCCTTCCTCTTTCAACCTGTCGAGCGTCCAGCCATTTCCCTTTTCGGCGACGTCGTGAAGGTAGGCGACGGTTCGCGCCTCGTCGCCCGGCACGAGAAGCGCGACCCGTTGACAGTGCTCGAAGAAGGGCCGGCCGGTTTTGTCCGTCTGGCCGTCATGTGCCTCCATGGCGATCTGCGTGGCGTGGTCGAGATGCTGCATGACGATTACGGTCCTTCGGTCTCTCTGATCTTCTGCCGGGAAGGCTCCTCCCCCGTGGTTATCTCGATATCGCGCGGAGTCGCCCCGGCACCCTGACCAAGTCCGGGGCGCGGCCGGTCGACATCACCGCTTTCCCCGGCGCCTTGAAGCAGCGCCGCGTCGTCCCTGTCGTCTTGATCTAGCAGGTCCTGCAGCGTCTCATGCTCGTCCTCGCCGGCCAGTTCGTCGCAGGCTTGCATCCAATGACGCAGGTCCGCCCCTTCAGGGCGGCCTTCGGCCTCCCAGATTTCGTAGGCCCGCCGGCGTATCTGTTCGTGTTTGTCTGTGGCCATGATCTTCTCCAGTTCCGACCTGACCTCGCGGTTTGACTTCGCCGTATTTCAAGGCGTGTTGATGGTGGGAAGAAAATCCTCCACCTGCTTACGCTCATCCTTTGAAAGCGTCTCCACCCTCTCCTGCCAGAAGCGCTCGGCCGCCGGCGGATCCTTCTCCCATTGGCGAACAGTGGTGATGTTGTCGTCGATCTTGGACCGGCGGCGTCCTCCGAGGCTCAGATACTCTTTCGCGAGTTTCAGGCTTGGAGTTTCAGTGCCGCTGTCGCGATCCGATGTCGAACTCGCATTGCGCCGGGCTGCGTCCGATGCTCTCTGGCGATCGACCTCGGCGCGCTGCGTGTCGAAGGAGCGCGCGTCGTCAGTTCCGCTTTCGGGTGGCGTGTTGCTTTTCGAAGTGGTCATGGATCACCTTTCGCTGCTGTGATCCATTAACCTTCGGCAGCTGCCAGAGTTCCGCATGCTGGCGATTGATTTGCGCAGGGCAATCAGTGGACGGCCATGCTTACCATACGATAGGGGTGCACGGCTTCGAACTGCGAGATCATCGCCGTCGCCTCGAGCAAGACGCGCTCGGCATTCTCGGGATCGTCGCGAGCGAGTTCGTCGGCGTTGACGCGGATCGCTTCGGCCATGTTGTTCGACAGTACAGCAAAGTGCATATTGCCCTCGACGAGGGCCTCGCGCGCAGTATCCTCGAGCGTGCGAGCGATATCGACGAAGATCTCCTCGCGTTCCTCAATACTGAGGTCTTTGATTATATTGGTCTTCTCTTCCATGTCACTCACTCCTAAAGACGTGGGACGGTGATCGAGCTCATCGAGCCTCGATCGCCTGAGAGCTAGGAACGCCGAAATCCGGATTCAAGCCGGAGCACAGTTTTAAACTCGTCTTCGAGACGAGGGGACGACCATCGTCATTAGTTCGAACGCGGGAGCCGGTCTTCTGTTCCCCGCGGGCCATTAGCAGTCGCCGGCAGCGAGTGCTAATTTTTCTGCGCCGCCCCTTGAAATCGAAAAACCATCGAACCAGATCAATCCCGCAAGGCGCGCGACCTTGCACCCGCCCGGACCTCGTCATCCGGTCCGGTCTGGCGAACAACGTCATCATTGTTTGTCGATGGAGGAAGACATGTCGTTCCGACCGCTTCACGACCGCATTCTCGTCCGCCGCGTCGATTCCGAGGAAAAGACGAAGGGCGGCATCATCATCCCCGACACCGCCAAGGAAAAGCCGCAGGAAGGCGAGGTCATCGCCGTCGGTCCCGGTGCACGCAACGATGCCGGCCAGATCCAGGCGCTCGACGTGGAGGTCGGCGATCGCATCCTGTTCGGCAAGTGGTCCGGCACCGAGATCAAGATCAACGGCGAGGACCTGCTGATCATGAAGGAAAGCGATGTCATGGGCATCATCGAAGCCCGGAGCGAAGGAAAGCAGGCCGCCTGAACCCTCAGGACGTGCTCAATGCCAGCTGCCTATGAAGGAGTGAGGACATGGCTGCTAAAGAAGTTAAATTCAACGTCGAAGCCCGCGAGAAGCTGTTGCGCGGCGTCGACATCCTGGCCAACGCCGTGAAAGTGACCCTTGGCCCTAAGGGCCGTAACGTGGTGATTGACAAGTCCTTCGGCGCGCCGCGCATCACCAAGGACGGCGTTTCCGTCGCCAAGGAAATCGAACTCGAAGACAAGTTCGAAAACATGGGCGCCCAGATGGTCCGCGAAGTCGCTTCGAAGACCAGCGACATCGCCGGCGACGGCACGACGACTGCGACGGTTCTTGCCCAGGCAATCGTCAAGGAAGGCGCCAAGGCTGTTACCTCAGGCATGAACCCCATGGACCTGAAGCGCGGCATCGATCTTGCCGTCGCCGCCATCGTCGCGGAGCTGAAGGCCAACGCCCGCAATATCTCCAACAATTCCGAGATCGCCCAGGTCGGCACGATCTCCGCCAATGGCGATGCCGAAATCGGCCGCTTCCTGGCGGAGGCGATGGAAAAGGTCGGCAATGACGGCGTCATCACGGTTGAAGAAGCCAAGACTGCCGAAACCGAACTCGAAGTCGTCGAAGGCATGCAGTTCGACCGCGGCTACCTCAGCCCCTATTTCGTCACCAATGCGGATAAGATGCGGGTCGAGTTCGAGGATCCCTATATCCTCATCCACGAGAAGAAGCTCTCCAACCTGCAATCGATGCTGCCGATCCTCGAAGCCGTCGTCCAGTCCGGCAAGCCGCTCCTGATCATCGCCGAAGACGTCGAAGGCGAAGCCCTCGCAACGCTCGTCGTCAACAAGCTGCGCGGCGGCCTGAAGATCGCTGCCGTCAAGGCCCCCGGCTTCGGTGACCGCCGCAAGGCCATGCTCGAAGACATCGCCGTGCTCACGGCGGGCACCGTTATCTCCGAAGACCTCGGCATTAAGCTCGAATCCGTGACACTCGACATGCTCGGTCGCGCCAAGAAGGTGTCGGTCGAGAAGGAGAACACCACGATCGTCGACGGTTCGGGCGTCAAGTCCGACATCGAAGGCCGTATTGCCCAGATCAAGGCGCAGATCGAAGACACTACCTCCGACTACGACCGCGAAAAGCTGCAGGAACGCCTCGCCAAGCTCGCCGGCGGCGTTGCCGTTATCCGCGTCGGCGGCTCGACCGAAGTCGAAGTGAAGGAAAAGAAGGACCGCGTCGACGACGCGCTTCACGCAACCCGCGCCGCGGTCGAGGAAGGCATTCTGCCGGGCGGCGGCGTGGCGCTGCTGCGCAGCGTCAAGGCGCTTGAAAAAGTCCAGACCGCCAATGACGACCAGCGCGTCGGCATCGACATCGTCCGCCGTGCACTTGAGACGCCGGCCCGCCAGATCGCCGAGAACGCCGGAGCGGAGGGATCGGTGGTCGTCGGCAAGCTGCGCGAAAAGACCGACTTCTCCTATGGCTGGAACGCCCAGACGGGTGAATATGGCGACCTCTATGCGCAGGGCGTCATCGATCCGGCCAAGGTCGTCCGCACCGCGCTTCAGGATGCCGCCTCCATCGCCGGTCTTCTCGTGACGACGGAAGCCATGGTCGCCGAGAAGCCGAAGAAGGATGCCCCTCCGGCAATGCCGGGCGGACCCGGCATGGACTTCTGAGACGGAAGTCGCCGGCCCGCCCCGACAGGATGATGTCCGGGCGGGCTGTTTTCCGAGGGAATTAAGATGGTTCAAACGATCACAAACCGATCGCAGGTGCCGCTGGACTCCCGCGATCTTGCAACCTGCCAGCGCGTCTTCGACAAGCTCAGCACCGATTATGCGATAGCAAGGGACAGTGACGAAGCCGAACGAATGGCGAGCATCATAATCGAACTCTACCGACAGGGCGTGCGCGACCCCAACCACCTGCAGTCGATGGTTGAGGCGGCCCGCGGACTCTTCGAAGCGGCCGGCGCCGTCAACCGGTTGGCGGCCACGCCGACCGGTTGACAGGCCGCTGACGACGCCTTCCGATTTTCGGGCCAATGCGCTAGTGACAAGGCTCGAGTGCATTCTGAAGGTTTCGAAATGATCCCACGCCTCCAGCCGAAGGCTCCCATCCCTCTTCCCGCCGCGGGTCTTTTCCAGCGGCTCGTCGAGGCGGGATTTGAGGGCGATATCGAGACCGGTGCGGCGAGCCGGACCGTATATTCAACCGACAATTCCATCTACCAGGTTGAGCCGACCGGCGTCCTCTTCCCAAGAAGCGTCGCAGACCTGCGGGTCGTGGCGGCCGTGCTGTCGGAATCGACCTTCCGGGAGATAAGCATCGCGCCGCGCGGCGGCGGCACCGGCACGAATGGTCAATCCCTGACATCGGGCGTCGTGGTGGACTGTTCGCGGCATATGAAATCCATTCTCGACATCGACCCTGTCCGAAGGATTGCGCGTGTCCAGGCGGGCGTTGTCAAGGATGAGCTGAATCGGGCTCTGAAGCCCTACGGCCTGTTCTTCGCGCCCGAACTTTCCACCTCCAACCGCGCCACGATCGGCGGCATGATCTCAACCGATGCCTGCGGTCAGGGTTCATGCCTCTACGGCAAGACCAGCAACCACGTCCTCGGATTGCGTATCGTCCTGATGGATGGCTCCGATTTCTGGTCGCGCCCGCTCGAAGCGGGGGCGCTCGCGGAGATCGGCGCACGAAAGGATCGCGTTGGTGAGATCCACAGGAGAGTCGAACGGATCGCGCTGGAGAAGCGCGAGCAGATCACCGAGATCTTTCCGAAGCTCAACCGCTACATGACCGGCTACGACCTCGCCCATATCAGGCGTGACGACGGACGCTTCGACCTCAATGCCGTTCTTTGCGGCTCAGAGGGAACGCTGGCGATGATCGCCGAAGCCGAACTCAACCTTCTGCCGATCCCGGCCCATGCAGCGCTGATCAACATCCGCTACGGCGATTTCAACACCGCCTTGGAGGACGCGCGCAATCTCGTGGCGCTGAAGGTCGCCTCGGTGGAAACGGTCGACGAGAAAGTGCTCGGCCTCGCGAAAGGCGATATCGTCTGGACCGGCATCGCCCGCTTCTTTCCCGACGATCCGGGCAGCGCGACGAACGGCATCAACATCGCCGAAGTGCTTGCCGATAACGAAGATGAACTCGAGCGCAAGCTTGCGCAGGTGACCGCCGCGCTCGACACCGGCACGAATGCGCGCCATGCCGGTTATACGATCGCCCGGGGCCATGTCGATGTTGAGGCGATCTGGTCGATGCGCAAGCGGGCGGTCGGCCTGCTCGGCAATGTTGAAGGGCCGGTCAGGCCCGTCGCTTTCGTCGAGGATACGGCTGTTCCGCCGGAGAATTTGGCGGCCTATATTCGCGAGTTCCGCGCGCTTCTCGATGGCGCCGGCCTCTCCTACGGCATGTTCGGCCATGTCGATGCCGGCGTCCTGCACGTGCGGCCGGCACTCGACCTCACCCGCGACGATCACGTCCGGCTGGTTCGAGAGGTCAGCGACGCCGTTGTGGCGCTTACCCGCAAATATGGCGGCGTGCTCTGGGGAGAGCATGGCAAGGGCGTGCGTTCTGAATATGTGCCGAAATTTTTCGGCGATCTTTATCCCAGCCTGCAGGAGATCAAGCGGGCTTTTGATCCCGAGAATCGGCTCAATCCGGGCAAGATCGCGACCCCTTCCGCGGAAGTGCTGACGAAGATCGACGACCTTCCACTGCGGGGAGATATCGATCGCATCATCGGCAACGAAATCCGCTCCGCCTTCGACAACGCCGCCTATTGCAACGGCAACGGCGCCTGTTTCGATTTCGATGAATCGAGCCCGATGTGCCCCTCCTATAAGGCGACGCGCGACCGGCGCTTTTCGCCCAAAGGGCGCGCCGCCCTGATGCGGGAATGGCTGAGGCTGCTTGCCGAGAGGGACATCGATCCCCGCCAGGAAGCGACGCGCCTGCGGCGGAGCATTCCGTTCGCCAGCCTGGCGCGGCGCGCCTTCAATTCGCTGAACCCGGCAAACCGCGATGACTTTTCCCATGAGGTGCGCGCGGCGATGGACACGTGTCTGGCCTGCAAGGCCTGCGCGGGGCAGTGTCCGGTGAAGGTCAGCGTGCCGGCCTTCCGCTCGAAATTCCTGGAACTCTATTACGGACGCTACCTCCGCCCGCTGAAGGATCCGCTGGTCGCAGCGATTGAAACCACCCTGCCGCTCGTCCGGCGCATCCGGCCTGCCTATAATATGGTCGTGGGCACGCGCGCGGGCAGAGCGATGATGCGCGTCGCTGGGCTGACCTCCCTGCCGCATCTGCCGCGAATCTCACTCGCCAGGGAAGCCGCCCGCCTCGGCGTGCCGCTTGCGACGCCGCAATTGATCGAAGCCCTGTCGCCGCAGGAAAGGCAGCGGAGCGTGGTTTTCGTCGCCGACGCCTTTACCGCCTATTTCGATCCCGATGTCGCGCTCGCAGCCATCGGGCTCGCCCGGAAAATGGGACTGGCGCCCCTTCTTGCGGCGCCCCATGTCAATGGCAAGGCCCTGCATGTTCATGGCTATCTCGAACGCTTCGAGGCTGCGGCCAAGCGGACAACGCGTTATCTCCGGCGACTGGATGAAACCGGCGTGGCGCTCGTCGGGCTCGATCCGTCCATGACCCTTGCCTTCCGCAGTGAATATAAGGGAATGCTCAAGGCAACGGTCCTGCTTCCCCAGGAATGGCTCGCCGCCAACCTCGACCGGCTCACAGCTTCGCCTTCGGCCATAGAGGGCAGCCGTTTCCGATTGATGGCGCACTGTACCGAACGCACCAATGCGCCAGCCTCCGTCGCACAATGGCAAAAGGTATTCGACAGCCTCGGCGTCGATCTTCAAGTGGCGCAAACCGGTTGTTGCGGCATGGCCGGCACCTTCGGACACGAGGCCCGCAACCGACCGATCTCCGAGCGCCTTTATGCGATGAGCTGGAAACCGGAGCTCGATGCGGCTGGCGATGCCGATATCCTCATGGTGACCGGATATTCCTGCCGCTCCCAAGTGAAGGATATCGACGGCAGGCGCATTCCGCATCCGCTGCAGGTCATTGCCCGGATAGTGTCGGAAAATCCTCCAACCCCACGGTCACACACAGCGTTCCCACCGAACTGACGACGAAGGCATGTGGCCGTGACGCCAAGGCCGGCCTGCGGCGGCCGAGCCGCTCCGCGAGGTCATGCCACGGCCGCGATCGCCTCGCCGTCACTCGGCAGCAGCCGCGCCACGGCGCTCAGGAGATCGGTCTGCGATATCAGGCCGAGGATCCGATGATCGTCATCGACAATGATGACGGCATGCGTGCGCCCGTCCGTCAGAACAGGCAGCAGCGACAGAGCGGCGTCCGAAGCTCTCGCCACCGCCGGCTTGGAGATCGCATGCGCGATCGTATCGCCGCTCGCGAACAGCTCCCGCAGGCCGACAGTGCCGACGAGACGGCCCTCCGGATCCCTCACCGGCAACGTCCGGATATTATGCTTCAGGAGAAGGTGCCGTGCGGCGTTCGGTTCCGACATTTCGCCGATGGCGATCACGTCACGCGACATGATATCGGCACAGCTGATCTTGCCGTTCGAGCGGATGGCCGCCTGCAGCTCGACCTGCTGCAGCAGCCGCCCAAGATCGGCCCGATCAATGTCGAAGGTTTCATCGAGCGCTTCCAGGGCAGCGTCGACATCCTCCTCGCGAAAGCCCACCCGCACCGCAGACGGCAGGTCGACCGTCTGATGGGTATTCTCCGCCGGCTTCGGCACGACATGCGGATAATTGCGCTTGGAAAGCTTGTGGAACAGCAGGCCAAGTCCGACGAGAATGCAGGAGTTCAAGGCGACTGGCACGAAAGGAAAGAGGAACCCCCAACCAGCAACGACGGGACCGCCGAGCACCGCGGTCAGCGCCGCTGCCCCTCCGGGCGGATGGAGGGATCGTGTAAACGACATCGCGCCGATCGCCAGTGAAACTCCGACGCCGGTTGCGATAATCGGGTCGCGAATGAAATAAGCGGCAACGATGCCCATCATGGCGGATATGGTGTTGCCGCCGATGATCGACCAGGGTTGCGCCAGCGGGCTTGCCGGCACCGCGAAAAGCAGCACTGCCGAGGCGCCCATCGGTGCGACGATCAAGGGAAGATGCGGCCCCTGACCGAACAGATAGCCGCTGATGACGCCGGTGAGGCCGATGCCCAGCAACGCGCCGAAACAGGCGATCAGCCGCTCTCTTAACGTCGCACCGGCCAGGATGGGCGAAAAAAGGCGAAAGCGGCGAAGACGGCTCTGCCCCATCTTTGGGGAAACGGGATATTGCATGCAAAGACCAATTGTAAGCGAGTATTGTCTGGCGGGCGAAGGAGGAAGACGATGAAACTAGTTTGTCGCCAGCCTCATGTCTCTGCCTTTTGTCGCGCTGAGGACTTCATGGAAGGCGCTGAAGGCGCTGGGGCGGTTATCCCTGCGGGACACCAGCAGCGTCTCGACGGGGCCAAGCTGATGGGTCGGAAGAGCCGCCGGCCAGTACATGAGGTCGAGCACGGATTTCGGCATCACGCCTGCAGTATTGCCGGTCGCTACACTCGCCAGGATCGCGTGGTAGGAGCCGAGTTCGCTCGTCGGCAGGGCGCTCGATTCACGCGCCCAGGTTTCGGCGATCCTGCGATAGGTGCAGCCGGGCTCCAGAGCGGCGAGCGCTCCGACACGCAGGTCGGCGGCGGATTTGATGGGTGGATGCCCGGACGGCAGCACGATCAACAGATCTTCGACGAAGACCGTCTCCATTTCCAGCGCCTTGAGCTCGGCATCGAAATCGCGGTCATCTTCGCGCATCGTCTTCGGCGGCCGGGCAATCAAGGCGCAATCCAGCGCGTCGGCCAGAACATCGCGGGCGAGATCGCGGGACGCGCCCATCGTCAGCTGCAGTGACACGTCGGGCCACATCTGGTTGAACTGCGTGAGCGCCGCCGGCAGCCGGCTTGCCGCCGTGCTCTCCATCGTGCCGACCCGCAATGTTCCTGATGGTGCATGGGGCCGCACGGCTTGGCGCGCTTCGAGTGCAAGGGCCATAAGTCGGTTGGCATAGGTGAGAAACGTCTCGCCTTCCCGCGTCAACGTCATCTTCTTGCCATCGCGGCTGAAGAGGGAGACACCAAGATCCTCCTCCAATTGCTGGATGCGCGTCGTCACATTCGACGGCACTCGTCCGACGGCTTTGGCCGCCTTCGTCACGCTGCAATCGCTGGCAACGGCGAGGAATATTACGATTGACGAAAGGTCCAATGAAAAGATCTCGTTTCTGGAATTAAGCTGGAGGATAATTCTCCATATAGAAATCACCACCGCCGCTCAAGTCGTAATGCGATATAATTTGGCCGATCGGGCCAGGCCGGGTACACCTGCCGAAAAAACGGTCGTGACGCCGCGGAAATAGCCAAGCAGAGCTCGCCGCTGGCGTTATCGGACGGTAATTTGAAGGCGTACGGCTGGCACGGCGTTTGCATCTGCAATTCCACCTGCAGATTGATCGGCGACGGCCCCATGTTGCAACCTGTCTTGACCTGTCTTCTCCTTAGCGTCGCCTCAGGCCTGAGCATGCGGCGTTTTCTCCTGCCCTATTTCCCAAGCGGCGATCTGGCGGAGAAGTCCGCTCCCGCAACGATGGTCGCCAGCGCCGTCTTTCTGGCGACGATCGCTTTCACAATCTCCGACCAGGAACTTTGGGCGAAATCAGCCATTCTGATGCTCGGCGTTCTGCTGGCGGCGCTGTTCGACGACGGCAGACCCAAGCTGACGATCGCCGTCTCGGCGGTCAGTTTGGCGGCCTATCTCGGACTGCGTTCGATTAACTGAGCGAAGACCGGCGGCGAGAAGCACGCCGCCTTCTCTGTTGTCGAAATCCCGGTCGAGGTGCTGCGCTCGAGAGCGTCTACCGGCGGGAATCTCCGGACGGTTTTTGGCAATATCGCTCGTTTCGGCCCGAATGCGAGCGGGCTCAGGCTCTGGCATCGCTGCCCTCTGTCCCGGCGCTTAATTCACCCGAGCGTGTGACTGACGAGCGCATAGGTCTTCGGCTCGTGCATCCCTCGGCGTCCCGGAACGGGGAGCCAAGGGTCGCCAAGCGACATGGTCGTCACGATATCATAAATGGGAAGACCGCAGCGGGAGAGGAAATCGGCAAATGTCCCGCCTTTTTCGCGTGTGTCGACGCGCAAGAATGCTCCAGCATGCTCGACCGCATGCGGATGGACGACGGCGATCGCATCGGCGTCATTGCTTGCCACGACCGGACCGATGACATGGCCGCGCCCGAACCTTCGGCAAAGCGAGAAGGCCTCGATCCGGCCGGCGCGGATCAGGACGACTCCCTTGGAATTTGCAAGGAGCCGAGCCAGGAGCAGCGTGCGATCGGTGCCGAAGGCCAAAGAATCCAATGCCGCGATCGCCTCCAGGTCATCGGCTTCCACTGCCCGTATCGCGGCACCTGGCGGCAGTTCCACATCCGGCGGCAAGATCGCTTCGCCGTGGCATTGAAAGACAGACGCCTCGCGAACAAAATTCAAGGACAGATAAAGGCGCCGCGCCGCCCGCGTCGCGTTCAGCCCGAGATTGCGTCCGGCAACCTGATCGAGCGCGTGGCCCATCAGCCACTGCCCGGCGCCGTTGGCCTGCAGGCGCGGCGAGGTGATGACCATGCCGATCGTCGCGAATCGGCCGCCATAGGGAAACCACATCGCAGAGCCCAAGATACGGCCGATTTCATCGATCGCCGCAATGCCCTGGCCGAAGTCGCGCAAGAACTGCCAGTCTTCGCGGCGATGCGGCCAGGCGACCGACATTGAGAGCGCATGCAGCTTATCGATATCGACGCTGTCGATGTCGGCGATGCGCGTCTCGAAACTGTCGACAAACCTGGATTCGGATGTCAGTGCGCTCACTCCCGCCCTCCTGCCGCGTTTTCTGGCAAAGTCCCCCAGGGAAAGCTGTCCCACAGAAAACTGCTTTATCGAGATTAGGACGGATCGCGCGATACAATTCACTGGCGACGCCCGCGCAAACACAACAATCGACCAAATCCGATGCGCTTTCAGCAAATAAAGCCTGGGCCGGTCTCTACAGTCATTGGCCAGACCCCAACGGGCCGACGGCGCCGTTGACCGCAAGAGCCCGGTTGTACCCCGACATCCCGTGCCGTGAGGACGCCCATGCAGTCAATTGAAATTCTCGAAACGCTGGTCGGCTTTCCCTCCGTTGTTGGTACGCCGAATGGCGAAATCGTCGCTTGGATCCGGCACTATCTGCAACGTCACGGCATCGCCGCCACCGAGCTTCCCGGCCCCGAGGGTGACCGCTCGAACCTCTTCGCGACGATCGGGCCGGTCGAGGTGCCGGGTTATATCCTCTCCGGCCATATGGACGTGGTTCCCGCCGCCGAGACCGGCTGGAGCAGCGACCCGTTCCGCCTGCGCGCCGACGCGGACCGCTACTACGGCCGCGGCACCACCGACATGAAGGGTTTCCTGGCCGCCGTTCTCGCCGCCGTCCCGATGCTCGCGGCGACGCGGCTCCGCCGGCCCATTCATCTTGCCCTGTCCTACGATGAGGAGGCCGGCTGCCGCGGCGTCCCGCACATGATCGCACGGCTGCCGAACCTCTGTGCGCCCCCGCTCGGCGCGATTATCGGCGAGCCGAGCAACATGCGGGCAATCCGCGCCCACAAGGGCAAGGCCGCCGCCCGGCTGACCGTCAGGGGCCGGTCCGGCCATTCCTCCCGCCCGGACCAGGGGCTGAACGCGATCCATGCCATGAGCAGCGTCCTGGCTTGCGCCAATGCCGAAGCCGCCCGGCTCGCGCACGGCCCGTTCGAAGATGTGTTCGAGCCGCCCTACTCGTCTCTTCAGGTTGGCACGTTGAAAGGCGGCCAGGCGGTCAACATCATTCCCGACACCTGCGAGGCCGAGTTCGAGGCGAGAGCCATTGCCGGCGTCGATCCGGCCATACTGCTGGCGCCGCTGCGGACCGCGGCCGAGGCGCTGCCGCAACTGGGCTTCGAGGTGGAATGGCGCGAACTCAGCGCCTATCCGGCACTGTCGCTTGCCGCCGATGCGGCGCTTGCGCGCCTGCTTGGCGAACTGACCGGCATCGAACCGCTTGCCGCCGTCAGCTACGGCACCGAGGCCGGCCTTTTCCAGCGCGCCGGCATCGATGCGATCATCTGCGGGCCGGGCGATATCGGTCGGGCCCACAAGCCGGATGAATTCATTCTCGTTGAAGAACTCCTGGCTTGCCAGGCAATGGTCGAAGCCCTCGCCGGCCGCTGCGCCGCCTGACTTGAGATCACGGAGCCGATGCAATGACCTTTCTCTTCAATTCCGACGCAAAGCGCGGCGCCATATTCGCCGAAGCCTTCGCGCGCGAACTGCCCGACATCGCCTTTTCCATGAACCCGGCATCAGTCGAACCAGAGGCTGTGCGCTACCTGATCACCTGGAGCGTGCCCGACGATCTCGCGCGCTACCGCAACCTCGAAATCCTGTTCTCGATCGGCGCCGGCATCGACCAGTTCCACATCGATGCCGTGCCTGCGTGGGTCAAGGTGGTGCGCATGGTCGAGGGCGGGATCGTCAGGATGATGCAGGAATATGCGACGCTGGCCGTCCTTGCGCTCCATCGCGACCTGCCGGCCTATCTCGAGCAGCAGCGACGCGGGATCTGGCAGCCGATCCCACCAGTACAGGCCGCAGAACGCCGCATCGGCGTCCTCGGTCTCGGCATGCTTGGAAGCACGGTGCTGGAACGTTTGCAACCCTTCGGCTTCCCGCTTTCCGGCTGGAGCCGCAGTCCGCGCACGATCGGCGGCGTCCGGTGCCTGAGCGGCGGCGAAGGTCTCGACACCCTGCTTGCAACCACCGACATTCTCGTCTGCCTGCTGCCGCTGACGGAGGAGACCCGCGGCTTCCTGAATGCCGAACTCTTCGCAAGGCTGCCGGCCGGCGCCGGGCTCGTGCATGTCGGCCGCGGCGCGCAGCTCGATCATCAGGCGCTCGTCGACACGCTCGATGCCGGGCATCTCTCCGGCGCCGTCGTCGACGTCACCGATCCGGAGCCGCTGCCTGCGGGTCACGCCTTCTGGCGCCATCCGCAAATCCTGCTGACGCCGCATATTGCCAGCGTCACGCAGCCTGAAACCGCCGCGGCGGCGGTGATCGACAATATCAAACGGCATCGCGCGGGCCTTGACCCGATCGGGCTGATCGACCGCAGCCGCGGCTACTGAATCATCCACGCCAAACTTAACCCGAAAGGAAAGCCATGTCCCTGCTCAAGACGATCGACACCAACCCATCCGAGGCGCCGCGCGAGTCCGCCCCCCTTCCCGAGCGCCTGATCTCGGGCAGTCCCACCTTCAAGACCTGGGCGCAGGATGTTGCCCGAGCAGAGACGGTTCATACCGGCGTATGGGAGGCAACGCCCGGCGAGACGCGTTCGATCAAGGGCGAGACGTTCGAGTTCTGCCACATCCTTTCCGGCCTGGTCGAGCTCACGCCGGACGACGGCGAGCCGGTGATCTACAAGGCCGGCGACAGTTTTGTCATGAAGCCGGGTTTCGTCGGCGTCTGGAAGACGATCGAGACGGTGCGCAAGATCTACGTGACCGTGTCATGACGCCGATGCCGCGCGCCATGCTCGCCTGCGGAGCAGGCGTTTCCCGACCGCAGACAGCGCGGCATGGGCGCCGGCCACCCGCCGTAGATTTGACTGGCCGCGGCGGGCAAAACGCAATTTTCGGCCGCCGCAGCGCGATCGGTCGATGCATGCTGCTCGCCTTCCCCGGCTAGGTTTGTCCTCGGTTCATTCCGAGGACGCGCAATGACACTCAGCTTCGATCCGAACACGATCTCCCTGCCCGTCGGACATTTTATCGGCGGCCGACTGGTTCCGGCCAAAGCCGTTATCGACATGCATAGGCCGTCCGACGGCAGGGCCTATGCGGGCTGCCCGCTTGCCGACGAGGCCCTTGTCGACCACGCCGTCGAGACGGCCGGAGCGGCGTTGAAGACCAGTAATTGGGGTGGCGTACGGCCGCGGGAGCGCACTAGCGCACTGCAGCGCTGGGCAGACCTGATCGAAGCCGAGGCGGAAACCCTCGCCAGGCTCGAAGCGCTCTCCTCGACCCGCCCGGTCGGCCAGCTCGTCGCCGGCGATATCGCCGTCACCGCCGAGCAGATCCGCTTCTTCGCCGAATTCGCCGACAAGGAAGGCGGCGATCTCGTCCCGACCGACAATGCGAATTTCGGCATGATCGTGACGGAACCCTATGGCGTCGTCGGCGCCATCACGCCGTGGAACTTTCCTTTGTCTATGGCGGGGTGGAAGCTTGCTCCAGCGCTGGCGGCGGGCAATGCGGTGGTGTTGAAGCCATCGGAGATGACGCCGTTTTCGACACTCTATCTTGCTGAGCTTTCGGTGCGGGCCGGCCTGCCCGCCGGCCTCGTCAACGTCGTCCTCGGCGACGGTCCGACCACCGGAACCGCCATCACCGGCCATCCGGGAATTTCCAAGATCAGTTTCACCGGCTCGACCGCGGCCGGCTCGGCGATCATGGCCAATATCGCCCGCACGGGTGTGAAGCCGATGACGCTGGAACTCGGCGGCAAGAGCCCGCAGCTGGTCTTCGCGGATGCCGATCTCAATCTCGCGGCAGGCGCCATCGCCGGCAGCATCTTGTCCAATGCCGGTCAGGCCTGCGTTTGCGGATCCCGCCTCATCGTCGAGGCGAAGGTGGCGGATGCGCTTGTGACGGCACTGCTTGCCCGGCTGGCGGCAATCCGCCCCGGTCCCACCTGGGAGGAAACGACCGACTATTCGCCCGTCATCTCCGAACGTCAGATTGCCCGTATGGATGGCATCATCCGCGCCGCGATCGACGGCGGGGCCGAGTGCCTCACAGGTGGCCATCGCCTTGACCGCGACGGCTATTTCTACGCACCGACGCTGATTTCCGGCGTGACGGCAACATCACCGGCGGTTCTCGAGGAAATCTTCGGACCGGTGCTGACGATCCAGACCTTCGAGGATGAGGAGGAGGCACTGCAGCTGGCCGATCATCCCGCCTATGGGCTCGCCGCCGGCCTCTTCACCCGCGATCTCTCACGCGCCATCCGCCTCACCCGCCGCCTGCAGGCCGGCACCATCTGGGTCAATCGCTACGGCCGCTCGCGCGACCATATCCTGCCGACCGGCGGTTACAAGCAGTCGGGCATCGGCAAGGATCTCGGCCGCGAAGCCTATCACGCCAACCGCAAGAGCAAGAGCGTGCTCATCAGCCTTTAAGGAGCTGCGATGAAGACCTACAATATCGCCCTTCTGCCTGGAGACGGCATCGGCCGCGAGGTGACGGAAGCAGCCTGGACCGTGCTCGAAAAGACGGCCGGATCGAGCGGATTTTCTCTCGAGGCAACCCGCCTCCCCTGGTCCTGCGACTACTATCTCGAAAACGGCAGTATGATGCCGGCCGACGGCATCGAGACGCTGCGGTCTTTCGATGCCATCCTCCTCGGCGCCGTCGGGTGGCCGCAAAAAGTGCCGGATTCCGTATCGCTGCATGGGCTGCTGCTGCCCATCCGCAAGGCCTTCGTGCAATATGCCAATATCCGCCCGCACCGACTGTTGCCGGGCGTACAGGGGCCGTTGCGGTCCGACGGCTTCGACATTCTCTGCATCCGCGAAAACACCGAGGGCGAATATTCCGGCGCCGGCGGCCGCGTCCATCAGGGCACGGGCAACGAAGTGGCGATCGAAACCGCGATCTTCACCCGCACAGGGGTCGAGCGCATCCTGCGTTTCGCCTTTGAGCAGGCACGTCGGCGGCGCGGCAAGCTTGCCTCGGTGACAAAGTCCAACGCGCAGAAATATTCGATGGTCTTCTGGGACGAGATCACCCACGGCCTCGCTGCGGATTATCCCGATGTCGAGGTGACCAGCTACCATATCGACGCCATGGCCGCCCGCATGGTCATGGCGCCCGAAAGCCTTGATGTCGTGGTCGCCTCCAACCTGTTCGGCGATATCCTGACCGACCTTGGCGCCGCGATCCAGGGCGGGCTCGGCTTTGCGGCATCCGCCAACATCAATCCCGATCGATCGGCGCCCTCCATGTTCGAACCCGTCCACGGTTCGGCGCCAGACATCGCCCATCTCGGGATCGCAAATCCAATCGCCGCCGTATGGTCGGGCGCGATGATGCTGGAACATCTCGGAGAGACGGCCGCCGCCGAAAAGGTGATGGCCGCAATCGAAGCAACGACGGCGCGCGGCATCGGCGCAATTCCCGGCAAGGACAAAACCGACGCGATCACGGCATCGGTGCTTTCCGCACTCGGTTAGCGCGTCGCGCAAACTGGGCAGTAATTTAGAAAAGCTTTGACGAAAGGGGAGAAAATGTACGGATTGAGAGATAGCAACCTGCTTCGCCAGCAAGGGCTCATCGACGGCGAATGGTGCGGGGCTGCGGCCGGCCGCACGATCGAGGTGACCGATCCGGCGACGCAACAGGTGCTGGGCACAGTGCCCGATATGGACGGAGCCGATACGCGGGCCGCAATCGCGGCGGCGGAGAAAGCCTTCGGTCCATGGCGGAAAAAGACCCATGCCGAGCGCGCCGCCTTGTTGGAAGCCTGGCATGATCTGATGCTCGACAATATCGAGGACCTGGCGCTGATCCTTACCAGGGAACAGGGCAAGCCGCTTGCGGAAGCGCGCGGCGAAATCCGCTACGGCGCCTCGTTCGTCAAATGGTTTTCGGAGGAAGCGCGCCGCATTGGCGGCACGACCATTCCCTCACCGACAGCAGATCGGCGCATCGTCGTTCTGAAGGAACCCGTCGGGGTATCGGCGATCATCACGCCGTGGAATTTTCCCAATGCGATGATCACCCGCAAGGTCGGACCGGCACTCGCGGCAGGCTGCACTGTTGTCATCAAGCCATCGGATTTGACCCCGTTTTCGGCGTTGGCGCTCGGCGTCCTGGCGGAGCGCGCCGGCATCCCGAAGGGCGTGATCAATATCGTCACCGGCATGCCGGCCGGCATCGGCGACGAACTGATGGCGAACCAGACCGTGCGCAAAATCTCGTTCACCGGCTCGACCCGCGTCGGTTCGCTGCTGATGCGCGGCGCGGCCGACAGCGTCAAGCGGCTCAGCCTCGAACTCGGCGGCAATGCACCCTTCATCGTTTTCGACGATGCCGATCTCGATCTTGCCGTGGAAGGTGCGATTGCCTCGAAATTCCGCAATGGCGGCCAGACCTGCGTCTGCGCCAACCGCCTTCTCGTCCAGTCCGGCGTCTACGAGGCCTTCGCCGCCAAACTTGGTGCGCGGGTCGCGGCCATGAAGGTCGGGGCCGGGACGGATGCCGGCACGGATATCGGGCCGATGATCAACAAGGCGGCGATCGAAAAGATCAAGCGTCATGTGGACGATGCGGTCGAAAAGGGCGCCAGGATCCTCGCCACGGCGGGTTCGATGCCGGCCGGCGATCAATATGCGGCGCCGATGGTGCTTGGCGGCGCGACGACCGAAATGCAGCTTGCCAGTGAAGAGACATTCGGACCGGTTGCCCCGCTCTTCCGCTTCGACACAGAGGAAGAGGCGATCCGCATCGCCAATGCAACCCCCTTCGGCCTTGCTGCATACTTCTACACCGAGAGCCTGAAACGCTCCTGGCGTGTCGGCGAAGCGCTCGAATTCGGTATGATCGGCCTCAACACCGGCGCTATTTCCACCGAGGTCGCCCCGTTCGGCGGCGTCAAGCAATCCGGCCTTGGCCGCGAGGGCGCGCAGTGCGGCATCGAGGAATATCTGGAAATGAAGAGTTTCCACATCGGCGGGCTTTCCTGACCCGCCAAAAACAAAGGGCGCCGGAAATTTATCCCGGCGCCCCTGCTGCATCTATGTTCTGGAAAGATCGAACCGCGCTCGCGTGCGCGCCGCTTACTTGAAGAGATCAAGCGTCTTGTAATAAAGTCCGACCATCGGCAGGAACCACGGCTTGCCGAAATGACCAGGAACGGCGGGCCATTCGAGCCCTTTTACCGGATTGCGTTCCGCCTTGCCCATGATCGCGTCAGCCATGATCATCCCGAGATGGGTGGAGAGTTGTGCGCCGTGGCCGGAATAGCCCATGGCGTACCACACGCCATCGACATAGCCGGCGCGCGGATAGCGGTCCTTGGTCATATCAACGAGCCCGCCCCAGCAATAGTCGATTTCGACGCCGGCAAGCTGCGGGAAGATCTCGGCGAGACTGGCGCGCAGAATATCGCCGCTTTTTGCATCCGATCGCTGATCCGACGTTGCGGAAAAGCGGGCGCGACCGCCGAAGATCAGCCGCTTGTCCGGCGACAGCCGGAAATAGTTGCCGATGTTCATCGAGGTGACACAGGTCCGATTTCCCGGCATCGTCACTGCGATCTCCGCATCGCTGAGCGGACGGGTGGCAATCAGGAAACTGCCAACGGAAATGATCCGGCGACGGAAATAACCGAAGAGCGACGGCGTGTAGGCGCCGGTCGCAACCAGCACGTGGTCGGCGGTGACGGTGCCGCGCGCGGTCTCAAGGCTGTGGCGACCGTTACCCTGCCTGTGAGCGGCCACCGCCGCTTGTTCGAAGATCGTCGCGCCGTGGCGGACGGCCGCGGCGGCAAGTCCGACGACATAACGGCCCATATGCATCATCGCGCTCTTCTTCGAGAGCATGGCGCCGTGAAAGGGCGATCCGACCTCGCTCTTCAGCTCATTTGCCGTCAGAAGCGCCGTGTCCGGATCGACTTCCCTGTGCACGGCCTCGAAATTGCGCGCAATGGCTTCGAAGTGCTGCGGCTTGGAGGCAAGCTTCAGCTTTCCGGCGCGACGGAAACTGCAGTCGATGCCCTCCTCGGCGATAATTGCTTCGATTGTATCGATGGAATCGTCGAACGCCCGATAGAGGGCAACGGCGCGCTCCGTCCCCAGTGCGCTTTTGGCGGCCAGGAAGCTATGCGCAAGTCCGTTGTTTAGATGGCCGCCATTACGTCCCGATGCTCCCCAGCCGACGCGTTCGGCTTCCAGCACGACGACCTTGACACCGGCCTTTGCGAGCTGGCGCGCGGCTGCAAGCCCGGTGAAACCGGCGCCGATGACGGCCACGTCATAATGTCCTTCGACAGGACCTTTGGCCGCCTCCGCAAAAGGAGGGGCCGTGTCGTGCCAGTAGGATTGGAACTGCATCCGCTTGTCTCCGTCAGAGCCCGACGACGCCCGGCAGGCCCGAAATATGCGGGATTTCGACATAGCCGTAATAGGGGTTGGCCGGCTCGTGACCGCGATTGACCCAGACCTTGTTCTTGATGCCGAGATCATGCGCCGACATCAGATCGTAGCGGAAGGAGGACGAGCAGTGCAGCACGTCCTGCGGTCCGCAGCCCAGCATGTCGAACATGTATTCGAAAGCCTGGAAGCGCGGCTTGTAAGCATTGGCCTGCTCAGCGGTATAGACCGCGTGGAAAGGTGCACCGAGCTTTTCGACATTCGACATGATCTGGGCGTTCATGGCGTTGGACAAAATGACCAAAGGAATTTCCTTTGCAACCCTGGCAAGGCCCTCTGGTACGTCGCGATGCGGTCCCCAGGTCGGAACACGCTCATAAACCATTTGCGCTGCTTCGTCGCGAAACGTCACGCCGTTGCGCCTGCATGTCCGCTCGAGCGAATTGTGCACCACCTCGGCATAGGGCTTCCAGGCGCCCATGATCTCGTCAAGACGATAGGCGGCAAAATTCTTGACGAACTCCGCCATGCGCGGCTCGTCGAGCTGGTCGCCGTAAAGGTCGCGCGCTGCTTCCGCCATCTGGAAGTTGGTCAGCGTGCCGTAGCAATCGAAGGTGATGTATTTCGGACGGAACGTGGTCATCTGCATATCCTCGAGCGATCGGAACTAGGGGGAACCTGTTCACAATCATAGGCACCGCTTTGCCCATGGCTTGCCTGAATCCGCGGCTTCGAAAGCAGAATCTATCGTATCGAAACCGGCGTTTGGCAGAAGGTTGCGCGCTCCCGCAGCCGGATCATGCCGTCGAGCTCCGTAATCCTCGAAGCGACAACGGGTTCAATCGTGATCGTGATCGTGATCGTGATGCGAGGGAAGATCGAGACCGAAGGTCTTGACGAGATCGGCCACCTGCTCCGGGCTAAGGAAGCGGGGATTGAGGTTGCGCAGCAGCAGATAGAGCTTCGCGGTTTCCTCCAGTTCCTCGGTTGCGAAGACCGCCGCCTCCAGGCTATCACCGGCGACGACGGGTCCATGATTGGCCAGAAGCACCGACGAATATTTTCCCGCCAGCCCGCGGATCGCATTGGCCACCGCCGGATCGCCGGGGCGATAATAGGGCACCAGCGCCGTTTCGCCGGCGCGCATGAGATAATATGGCGTCATCGGCGGCAAGGCGGCGCGCGGATCGATCTCCGGCAGCATGGTCAGCGCCACCGCATGGGTGGAATGAAGATGGACGATGGCGCGAGCGCTGCCGCGCGTATCGTAAAGGGCCGTGTGCAGCGGGATTTCCTTGGTCGGTTTGTCGCCAGACAGGAGCCGGCCCTCATCATCGAGCCTTGAAATACGCGCCGGATCGAGAAAACCGAGCGAGGCGTTGGTCGGCGTGACCAGCCAGCCGCCGTCCTCCAGCCGCAACGATATATTGCCCGACGAGCCGGGCGTCAGCCCGCGCTCGAACAGCGAGCGGCCGTATCGGCAAATTTCTTCACGCTGGCGCGCGTCGGACATGACACTTCCTCCAATATCAGGCAGTTGCCCCCTCGATCAGTTCAAAGCCGAGATCGACGGCCTGGGGCGGCGCGTTGGCGACGATCAGCTGCGCGGCTATCTCGCCCGTCGCCACGCGCGGCGTTCGGATGGTCGACAAAGGTTGCGGTATCGCCCGGCCGATATCGAGGCCGTTATAGCCGAAAATGGCGAGCTGCGACGGGATAGAAATCCCTTGGGCGAGACAATGAAAATAACCGCCCAACCCCATGTCATCATTGGAAAAGTAGACGGCATCCAAGGTCGCCCGTGCAAGCAGTCGCTCCAGCCCCAACCTGCCGTTCTCCACCGAGGAAGGACCGGCAAGAATTTCGTGGGCGACGACTGGGGTGCCGGCGGCATCGAGCGTTTCACAAAAGCTGGAAAAGCGTTTCCCGGCGCGGGTATCACGGTTCAGGTCGTGACCGACATAGCCGATCCGCCGGTAGCCGCGCCTAAGCAGAAAGGCGGCGCTCTCCCGCCCGGCCGCGCGGTTCGAGAAGCCGACCGCGATGTCGAGCGCATCCCCATCCAGATCGAGCAGTTCCACGACCCGGCAGCCGCTGGCGCGCAGCATCTTCGCCGTGCCTTCGGTGTGTTCGAATCCTGCCAACATCACCGCCGCCGGCCGCCAGGCGAGCATCGCAGCGGCGAGCGCTTCCTCCTTGCCCGGATCATAGTCGGTGACCGAAAAAACCGCCTGATATCGGTTTTCCTCCAGAACGGCGCTGGCGCCGCGCAGCACATCTGGAAAGACGATGTTGGACAGCGAAGGAATGACGAAAGCGACGAGGCGCGAACCGGTGGAGGCCAGCGTTCCGGCGATTCGGTTCGGCACATAGCCCAACCGTTCGACGGCGGCCATCACCCGCTCCCGGGTCTTGCCTGAAAACGAGCCATGATTGCGCAGCACGCGCGAGACCGTGCTCTCGCCGACGCCGGCCGCTTCCGCGACCTCTGCAAGGGTCACCGTCGCCTGGTGTTTGAATTCCATAGTCAATTTTGAACCCGACATGACGCAGCTTCCGGCGCGAAGCGGTCTGACAACACCGTCTCTAGGCCAGCTTCATTTTTCACTACTTCAGGCAATAAGCAAGATTTTTTTGGCAGCGCTGCCAATTTGCAGTTGGCAGCGCTGCCAAAATGAACTAACAAGAATGGCAGCGCTGCCAAAAGGCCAAGCGTGCTGCGGGAGGACCTGTCGGAAACCGCGGCAACGATCGGAGGAGAGAATCATGACGCTGCATACAGAGGCGCCAATTGCTGGCGCATATCCCGCAGAGGCGACGGAAGACCGGGCCTATGGCAAGGTATTCTGGCGCATCGTGCCGTTTTTGATGTTGTGTTACGTCGTCGCTTATCTCGACCGCGTCAATGTCGGATTCGCCAAGCTGCAGATGTCGAGCGAGCTCGGCCTCTCTGAAGCTGCCTATGGCATCGGCGCCGGCATTTTCTTCATCGGCTATTTCCTGTTTGAAGTGCCGAGCAATATCATCATGAACAAGGTCGGCGCGCGGGTCTGGATCGCCCGCATCATGATCACCTGGGGCGTCATCTCCGCCGCCTTCATGTTCACCTCGTCGGAAACCGTCTTCTATGTCCTGCGTTTCCTGCTGGGCGTGGCCGAGGCAGGATTTTTCCCCGGCATCATTTTATATCTGACATCCTGGTATCCGGCGCACCGCCGCGCCAAGATCATCACAACCTTCATGTCCGCCATCCCGGTATCCGCCATTTTCGGCAATCCGCTTTCGGGCCTTCTGATGGACAGCTTTCACGGAACGCACGGGCTTTCCGGCTGGCAGTGGATGTTCCTGATCGAAGCCGTTCCGGCCATTCTTTTCGGCGTCGCGACGTTCTTTTATCTTGATGATAGGATCGCTGACGCGACGTGGCTGGATGATGAGGAAAAGCGGGTGCTGACGGCCAATATCGAGGCGGAAAATCAGGCCAAGACGGCAAGCCCGCACAGCATCTCGGGCACGCTGACCGACCGTCGCGTCTGGCTGATGTGCCTAATTTATTTCTGCTTCGTGCTCGGGCAATATGGCCTGAATTTCTGGATGCCGACCATCGTGAAGGCCTCGGGCGTCAGCGGAAATCTCAATATCGGCCTCATCTCCGCCATTCCCTATATCTGCACATTCGTCGCCATGCTGGCGCTCGGGCGTTCTGCAGACAGGTTGCGCGAACGCCGGTGGCATCTCGTCGTTCCGGCTCTCATCGCCGCCGGCGGCTTCATTGCCGCAACGATCGCGACGAGCACAACGGTGTCGATCATCTGCCTCTCGCTGGCCGCTGCGGGCGCCATCAGCTGCGCACCGCTTTTCTGGTCGCTTCCGACCGCTTTCCTCGCCGGCACGGGCGCTGCGGCCGGCATCGCCTGGATCAATTCGGTCGGCAATCTCGCCGGGTTCCTCGGACCGTTTCTAGTCGGCTATCTGAAGGACTTCACCGGCACCAACAGCGCCGGCATGTATCTGCTGGCGGCCGCACTGGTCATCGGTTCGCTGGCCGTGTTGACGGTCCCGGCGAAAACCGTCAATCGCTAAACCACAGCCCCTCCGGGACGGCTTCCGGAGGGGCACGGATCTTTCCTCACGAGACTGGAGAACCTCCTCATGACACCGCTTGCTGAAAACCCGGGCCTTGCCGTCGTCGTGGCCGTTATCGGTCTTGGTTCCATGGGGCTGGGAATGGCCCGGTCGATGAAGCGCGCAGGCCTCGACGTCATTGGATATGACATAACCCCGGCAGCGGTGAACCGCTTCGCCGCCGAAGGCGGGCGCGGCGCGGCGACCCCAGCCGACGCCGCCAAGGACGCCGATATCGTCGTCTCCGTGGTGGTTAACGGCGCGCAGACCGAGACCGTGCTGTTCGGACCGCAGGGCGCTGCGGATACGATGAAGCCTGGCGCCGTCTTCATCTCGTCGGCAACCATGGATCCAGCTATCGCGCGCGATCTGGCGGGGCGGACGGAGGCCGTCGGCCTGCACTATCTCGACGCGCCGATTTCAGGTGGCGCGGCCAAGGCCGCGCTTGGCGAGCTGACGATCATGGCTTCCGGCTCCAGGCAGGCGTTCGATAGGGCCCGCCCCGCCCTCGATGCCATGGCCGGCAAGGTCTACGAGCTCGGCGACGCCCCCGGAACAGGCGCTGCGTTCAAGATGATCAACCAGCTTCTCGCTGGCGTGCACATCGCAGCCGCATGCGAGGCGATAAGCTTTGCCGCCAAGCAGGGCCTCGACCTCGACATGGTTTATGAGGTCATCACCGCCTCGGCCGGCAATTCCTGGATGTTCGAAAATCGCGTCCCGCATGTGCTGGCCGGGGACTATACGCCGCTCAGCAGCATCGAGATTTTCGTCAAGGATCTCGGCATCGTCCAGGATATGGCCCGTTCGCAACGTTATCCGGCACCGCTCGCGGCAGCGGCCCTGCAAATGTACCTGGCGGCGGCAGGCGCCGGCATGGGCCGTGACGACGATTCCTCGCTCGCCCGGCTCTATGCCCAGCTTTCCGGCGCGCAATTGCCCGGCCCGGCCAAAGAACCGCAGAGCCGATAAGGAATATCGATATGCCCGCTTTCGCCGCCAACCTGACAATGATGTTCAACGAATGGGACTTCCTCGACCGCTTCGACGCCGCAGCCGACGCGGGTTTTTCCGCCGTCGAGTACCTCTTTCCCTACGAGGCTGCACCGGAGGCCATCGCCGAACGGCTTGCCCGCAACAATCTGCGGCAGGCTTTGTTCAATCTGCCGCCGGGCGACTGGGGTGCGGGCGAGCGCGGCATCGCGGCCCTTCCCGGACGGTTCGACGACCTCAAAGCGGATGTCGAGCGGGCATTGGACTATGCGGCGGCGACGCGCGTCAGGCGATTGCACCTGATGGCGGGTATCGCCGATCCACACGATCAGGAGGCCGCCTCTTCCTACCGGCGCTCCGTCGCCTACACTGCCGGCCGGCTTGCGGAAAAAGGCATCGATCTCCTGCTGGAGCCGATCAATGGGCGCAACATGCCGGGATATTTCCTCAACGACTTCGCGATCGCCGAGCGGCTGTTCGCCGAATGCGGCCTGCCGAATCTGAAGCTGCAGTTCGACATCTATCACCGTCAGATCCTCCATGGCGACGTCACGATGGCATTGCGGCGCCTGCTGCCGATCACCGGCCACATCCAGATCGCCAGCGTGCCGTCACGCAACGAGCCGGACGGGGAGGAACTGAACTATCCCTACCTGTTCGGTGAAATCGACCGGCTGGGTTATGACGGCTTCATCGGCTGCGAATATATCCCGCGCGGCCAGACGCTGGACGGCCTTGGGTGGTTCAAACCTTTTGCAAGGAGCTAGACGATGGCTATATGGCTTGGATCGATCGCAGACGACTATACGGGCGCGTCGGATCTCGCCAACACGCTGACGAAGAACGGACTGCGCACGGTGCAGACGGTCGGCATTCCCGATCCGTCGCTCGCGCTGCCGGATATCGATGCTGTGGTCGTTTCGCTGAAAATCCGCTCCGTTCCGGCTTCGGAGGCCGTGAACGCTGCAACCAAAGCTGAGCGCTGGCTGCGCCACCAGGGCGCGGGCCATGTGCTTTACAAGATCTGCTCGACCTTCGATTCCACCGATGCCGGCAATATCGGCCCCGTCACCGAGGCTTTGAGCGAGGCGGCGGGCGGCGGCGGCGTGCTGGTTACACCGGCCTTTCCGGAGACAGGACGCACCGTCTATCTCGGCCATCTCTTTGTCGGCGGCCAGCCATTGAACGAAAGTCCGCTCAAGGACCATCCGCTGAACCCGATGCACGACGCCAATCTCGTGCGCGTTCTCTCCCGGCAATCGCGTGGCGCCGTCGGGCTGATCGATCTGGCGGCCATCACCGCCGGAGCGGCCGCCGCCAAGGCGAAGCTCGATGCCCTTGCCAGGACGGGCGCGACCATGGCTATCGCCGACGCGATTTTCGAACGGGATCTGGAAACGCTGGGCGAA
The DNA here is from genome assembly GCF_029194105.1 of Rhizobium mulingense. Classification (NCBI taxonomy): domain Bacteria; kingdom Pseudomonadati; phylum Pseudomonadota; class Alphaproteobacteria; order Hyphomicrobiales; family Rhizobiaceae; genus Rhizobium; species Rhizobium mulingense. The sequence continues at coordinate 166,340 of NZ_JARFVE010000013.1, forward strand.
ATCGCGCTGGAAACGCCGGTATCCTCCGGGGCGTCCGGCCTCGGCCTCGGCCTTGCCCGCGCGCTTGTCCGTTCCGGCCGGATCTCCGGCAGCGCGACAGGTGAAGACGTCATTCGCCCTGTGGGCGGGCTTTCAGCGATCATTGCCGGCAGCTGTTCGAAGGCGACGCTGCGCCAGCTCGACATCGCCGAACGAGTCATGCCTGTGCTGCGGCTTGATCCGGAGCGGCTGCTGGCCGCCGGTCCGGATCAGATCGCCGCGGCGATTTCCTGGGCCGGTGACCGCATTTCTGCTGGCCCGGTCGTGGTCGCCGCGAGCGCGGCACCCGAAACCGTATCCCGGCTGCAATCGCAATATGGGCGGGAGGCCTCCGGCCACGCGATCGAGACCGCCACATCGATCATCGCCGCCGAACTGGTGGAGAGAGGCGTGCGGCGCCTCGTGGTCGCAGGCGGCGAAACCTCGGGAGCCGCAGTCGACAGGCTCGCCATTCCAGCCTTTCTGATCGGCCCCGAAATTGCTCCCGGGGTGCCGGTGCTGCGTACGGTCGGCAATACGCAGGGCGACATGCTGCTGGCGTTGAAATCAGGAAATTTCGGCGGCGAGGATTTCTTCGCCGCTGCGCTGGCGATGATGCGGTGACAAGGTTTGCGAAGGGCTCGGTCCTCCAGCATAAGATGCGGCGACCCGTGATCGCAAAGCCATAAGATACTGCCTCAACCACGGCCTTCAGACGATCTGCCCGCCGGCGCTCCGGCAGACTGGCGGGCAGAACATTAAGGACGGCCCATGCAAACACGTCAAATCGAAATCGCCGCGTTCAGGCCCGACCATCTCGACGCCGCCCTCGCGCTCTCCCGACAGGCGGGCTGGCCGCATCGGGTGGAAGAATGGCAGATGGCCCTCTCCTTGAGCGAAGGGATGGTCGCAATCGAAGACAATAGGGTCGTCGGCACCGTGCTCGTCACGCCATACAAGCAAGATTGCGCGACGATCAACATGGTCATCGTCGACGAAACGATGCGCGGCCGCGGCCTCGGCCGCAGCCTGATGGACGCCGCGCTGCAGATCGCAGGCGATCGGTCGTTGAGGCTAGTCGCGACGACGGCCGGCCTGCCGCTCTATCAAAAGCTTGGTTTTCACGAAACCGGAACCGTGCTGCAGCACCAGGGCCTTGCCAGAGACATTCCTGCGCCGGCCGGCACGGACGTCGCCACTGCCGACGATCTCCGTGCCATCATGGCGCTCGATCGTCTTGCCTTCGGCGCCGACCGTGAAGACCTGCTCTCCTATCTCGCCAAGGTCGGCGAATTTGCCGTCATTCGCCGCGACGGCGTTTCAGGCTTTGCCTGCCTGCGTGCCTTCGGGCGCGGCGAGGTGATCGGACCCGTGGTCGCCGCGGATATCGAGGACGCCATGAAGCTCATCGAACATCACATCGCCAGGCGGCCAGGACACTTCCTGAGGGTGGATACGACGGCGAAGACCGGACTCTCTCCGTGGCTCGCCGACCATGGTTTCGTCCATGTCGGCGGTGCTATCGCGATGATAAAACCGTCTGTCCATCACGCCGCCGCCCGGGCCGCCACCACATTCGCCCTTGCCAGCCAGGCATTTGGCTGATCGGAGATCCAATGTACAGCAATTCACTCATCGAACTCGATCGCGCCCATCTCATTCATCCCGTGGCCTCCTACCGCAGTCATGAAAAGCATGGCGTGCGCGTGCTTGCGTCAGCCAAGGGCGCAACAGTCATCGATGCCTCCGGCAAACAGCTGATCGACGGCTTCGCCGGCCTCTGGTGCGTCAATGCCGGTTACGGCCACGAAAGCATCGTCGAAGCGGCGGCCCGGCAGATGCGGGAGCTTCCCTATGCAACCGCCTATTTCGGCCTCGGCTCCGAGCCGGCGATCCGGCTTGCCTCAGAACTCGCCGACCGGGCGCCGGGCGATCTCAACCATGTGTACTTCACGCTCGGCGGCTCCGACGCAGTGGACAGCACGATCCGGTTCATCCGTTACTACTGGAACGCCAAAGGGCAGCCTCGGCGCGATCAGTTCATCTCAGTCGAACAGGGTTATCACGGCTCCTCGACAGTCGGTGCGGGCTTGACCGCCTTGCCTGCCTTCCATGCCGGTTTTGGCATCCCCTTCGACTGGCAGCATAAGATTCCGTCTCATTACGCCTACCGCAACCCTGTCGGTGATGATCCGCAGGCGATCATCGAAGCCTCGCTCGCGGCGCTGAAAAGCAAGGTCGAGGCGATCGGGCCAGAGCGCGTCGCCGCCTTCTATGCGGAACCGATCCAGGGTTCGGGCGGCGTCCTTGTGCCGCCGAAAGGCTGGCTGAAGGCGATGCGCGAATTCTGCCGCGAGCACGACATCCTTTTCGTTGCCGATGAGGTAATCACCGGCTTTGGCCGCACCGGGCCGCTTTTTGCCTGCAGCGATGAAGGGGTCGTGCCGGATTTTATGACCACCGCCAAGGGCCTCACCTCCGGCTACGTCCCGATGGGCGCCGTCTTCATGGCCGACCACGTCTATGAAACGATTGCCGAGGGGGCGGGCGCCACCGCTATCGGTCACGGCTACACCTATTCGGCCCATCCCGTCAGTGCCGCCGTCGGCCTCGAAGTGTTGAAGCTTTACGAAAACGGCCTGCTCGACAATGGCGTCAGGGCCGGGGCGCGGCTGATGCGGGGCCTCCAGTCGCTGAGAGATCACCCGCTCGTGGGCGATGTTCGCGGCCGCGGCATGCTCGCCGCCGTCGAGCTCGTCGTCGACAAGATCGACAAGACGCCGCTGCCGGCATCCGCTGAACCCGCCCGCCGGATCTTCGATCGCGCCTGGGAGAACGGCCTCGTCATCCGCGCCTTCGCCAACGGCGTCCTCGGTTATGCGCCGCCGCTATGCTGCACCGAAACGGAAATCGATGCGATCGTCGAGCGCACGCGCATGACGCTGGACGAGACGCTCGATGACCCGGATGTCCGCCGGGCGCTGCGGGCTTGAGAATCCCGCGAAAATGCCAGATTCGGTATTTTGTGCCGCTCCATGGCGTCTTTTCGGAGAATCCGGCGCAGCGCAGGTGACAAACTGAAATCAACGAAAGGCCCGGATCCCGACGAATGCGGGCCTTCCATACAAGAGCGGGACAATGATCCCGCCGGGAACAGAATATCTTCTTTGAGAAGCGTGCTCCCATCGGAGCCGAACACAGGGGAATTCACGTGCGCAAGAGCCTTCCGGAATTCAAGTACCTGACCTTCGACGTCGTCGGCACGCTCATTGATTTCGAGGGCGGCCTCAAGAGTTGTTTCGCCGAGATCGCGGCCGAAACGGGAAATGAAATCGATGGCGAACAGGCGCTCAGCCTCTATCGCGAGGCCCGCTACTGCGACGACGCCGACCTCTTTCCCGACGACCTCGTGCGTGTCTACCTCGCGATCGCGCCGAAGCTCGGCCTGCCCGCCGACCGCAAATATGGCGAGCGGCTGCGGGACTCGGCGAAAAGCTGGAAGGGTTTCGCAGACAGCGCCGCAGCCCTGGCAAGGCTCGGGCAAAACTACCGCCTGGTTGCGATGACCAATGCCCGCCGCTGGGCCTTCGCCTTCTTCGAGAAGGAGCTCGGCAATCCCTTCCATGCCGCCTTCACCGCCGACGATACCGGGACCGAGAAACCCGATCCCGCCTTTTTCGAGACGGTCTTCGCCTACATTGCTTCGGAAGGCCATTCGAAGGACGATATCCTGCATGTCGCCCAGAGCCAATATCACGATATCGGGATATCCAGGAAACTCGGAGTGACCAATTGCTGGATCGAACGGCGGCATGCTGAGAAGGGTTACGGCGGCACGATCGAACCAACCGAGTTTACGACGCCCGACTATCATTTCACGTCCATGGCCGGCCTTGCCGATGCCGTGGCCGCCGCGCGCGCCTGACTTTTAAAACCGGATCGGGCTCGCCCAGCACGGCCGCCCGCCACAGAAGAAAAGGGGAATGAGATGAACGACAAGATCACCAATTGGACCAGATCCGACGACGCCATGGTCGAAACCGCCATCCGTCGTGGCGCCACCCGCCGCGAGCTGCTGCATATGTTGCTCGCGGGCGGCGTCGCCATGTCCGCCGGTGGACTCGTGCTCGGTCGCGCCGGCAAGGCGCTCGCCGCCACGCCCGTTTCCGGCGGCGCGCTGAAGGCGGCCGGCTGGTCGTCCTCCACGGCCGACACGCTCGACCCCGCCAAGGCGTCACTCTCCACCGACTATGTCCGCTGCTGCGCCTTCTACAACCGCCTGACCTATATCCAGTCGGACGGTACGCCGCGGATGGAACTCGCCGAATCTGTCGAAAGCGGCGATGCGAAAGTCTGGACGATCAAGCTGCGCAGCGGCGTAACCTTTCATGACGGCAAGCCGCTCACTGCCGACGATGTGGTCTTCTCGATGAAGCGCCATCTCGACCCGGCGGTCGGCTCCAAAGTCGCCAAGATTGCCAAACAAATGACAGGCTTCAAAGCGGTCGACAAACTGACCGTCGAGATTACCCTGGAAAACCCCAATGCCGATCTGCCGACGATTCTCGGCATGCACCACTTCATGATCGTTGCCGACGGTACAACCGATTTTTCTAAGGGCAATGGTACCGGCGCTTTCGTGCGGGAAGTTTTTGAGCCCGGCGTCCGCTCGATCGGGCTGAAGAACAAAAACTACTGGAAGACCAACCACCCGAATGTTGATTCTTTTGAGTTCTTTGCCATCAGCGAGGACAATGCGCGCATTAATGCGCTGCTCTCGGGCGATATTCACCTCGCCGCAGCCATCAATCCACGATCCGTGCGTCTGATGGACGGCAAAGACGGCTTCTTCCTCTCCAAAACGACGTCCGGCAATTACACGGATCTGAATATCCGTCTGGACATGTCTCCCGGCGACAAGAAGGGCTTCGTGGAGGGCATGAAATATCTGATCAACCGCGAGCAGATTCAGAAATCGGCCTTGCGCGGCTTTGCCGAAATCGGCAATGACCAGCCGATATCGCCGGCCAATTTCTATTACAATGCCGACCTGAAGCCGAAGGCATTCGATCCGGAAAAAGCGAAGTTCCTATTCGAGAAGGCAGGCCTTCTCGGCCAGTCGATCCCTGTTATTGCTTCCGACGCAGCCAATTCCGCGATCGACATGGCGATGATCGTCCAGGCGGCCGGCGCCGAAATCGGCATGAAGCTCGACGTGCAGCGGGTACCATCCGATGGTTACTGGGACAATTACTGGCTCAAAGCCCCGATCCATTTCGGCAATATTAATCCGCGTCCGACACCCGACATTTTGTTCTCGCTTCTCTATGCGTCTGACGCGCCTTGGAACGAGAGCCAGTACAAGTCAGAGAAGTTCGATCGGATGCTGATCGAGGCCCGCGGCTCGCTGGATCAAGCCAAGCGCCGGGAGATCTACAACGAAATGCAGGTCATGGTGTCGGAAGAAGCCGGCACCATCATACCGGCCTATCTCTCCAACGTCGATGCGGTGTCGTCCAAAGTCAAGGGGCTTGAATCCAACCCGCTCGGCGGAATGATGGGCTATTCCTTCCCGGAATATATCTGGTTGGAATCCTGACGAGGCACCCGGCCGGGAACAGGATTGTTCCCGGTCATCCTCCCCTTTCGTGATAAGCTGTCGGACTTCGGCCGACGGGGAGCATGAAGATGAACAATCCGATCCTGTCCCTTATAGCAAGCAGGCTGCTGATCGCAGTCGTCACGCTGATTATTGTATCCTTCGCGGTGTTCTTCGCCACGACCATGCTTCCGGGCGATACGGCGTCCATCCTGCTCGGGCAGGCGGCAACGCCAGAGGCCGTCGAAGGACTGCGCAAGGCAATGCATCTCGACCAGCCGGCTTTTCTCCGCTTCGTCTACTGGATGATGGGACTGTTGTCGGGCGACCTCGGCACGTCCTACGCCAACGATATGCCAATCGCTGACCTCATCGGCGGCCGTTTTGCAAACTCGATGAAGCTGGCGGGCATCACCGCCTTGTTTGCGGTGCCGATCGCCCTGACACTCGGCATCACGGCAGCCATGATGCGAGGAACGCTCTATGACCGTGCAGTCACCGTGCTTACGATTGGCGTGATATCGGTGCCTGAATTTATGATCGCGACGTCGGCCGTCCTGTTCTTTGCGGTCTATCTGCAGTGGCTTCCGGCAATCTCCCTGACCAATGAAGCGAAAACCTTCACCGATATGCTACGGGTCTATGCGATGCCGGTAATCACACTGACCTTCGGCGTATCGGCGCAGATGATCCGGATGACGCGGGCTGCCGTGATTGAAACGCTGAACACGCCCTATGCCGAAATGGCGTTGCTGAAAGGCGCCTCGCGCAGTCGCATCGTTTTGAAGCATGCATTGCCGAATGCGCTCGGCCCGATCGTCAATGCGGTTGCACTCTCGCTTTCTTATCTGCTCGGCGGCGTCATCATCGTCGAAACGATCTTCAATTATCCCGGAATTGCCAAGCTCATGGTCGATGCGGTCGCAACGCGCGACCTGCCGCTTGTCCAGACCTGCGCGATGGTCTTCTGCGTCGGTTACCTCATCCTCATCACGCTTGCCGACATTGTTGCTATTCTTTCCAATCCGAGGCTGCGATGACATCCCATATCGAACAACGGCCCGCCGTGGCGCGCCGGCTCAGCTACCGCTTCAATCTCGTCGGGCTCCTGGGGCTTGCCGTCATCCTGTTCTGGGCCTTTATCGCGATCTTCGCGCACACGCTCATCCCCTACCCAGTGGGCGAAATCGTCGATTACGACTATTTCGGCCCGATATCCCATCAGTTTTGGATGGGATCGGATTATCTCGGCCGCGATGTCTTCTCGCGCATCCTGATGGGCGCGCGCTACACGGTCGGCATCTCTCTTGCGGCAGTGACGATCGCCTGCTTCAGCGGCGTCGTACTCGGCATGATAGCGGCCGTCGCCGGTGGTTGGCTCGACACGTTGCTCTCTCGTTTCCTCGATGCCATGAATTCCATTCCGTCCAAGCTCTTCGGCCTAGTCGTGGTCGCCGCAGTCGGATCGTCAATCCCGGTACTGATCCTGACGCTTTCGGTGATTTATATCCCGGGCTCCTATCGTTTCGCTCGGGCTCTCGCCGTGAACGTCAACTCCATGGACTTCATCACTGTCGCCCGCATCCGCGGTGAAAGCACCCTTTATCTGATCCGTTCGGAAATTCTGCCCAATATCGTGGGTCCCGTACTTGCCGATCTCGGGCTCCGCTTCGTCTTCATCGTTCTCCTGCTCTCCGGCCTTTCCTTCCTTGGACTGGGCGTGCAGCCACCGTATGCGGACTGGGGTGCGCTCGTGCGTGAAAACATCGGCGGCCTGCCATTCGGGGCTCCCGCCGTCATGTTCCCATCGCTTGCCATCGCCAGCCTCACGATCAGCGTGAACCTTTTGATAGACAACCTGCCGCAGAAGATCCGCGACCGGAGTGAGTCATGAGCAACTTCATTGAAATCCGTGACCTCAAGGTCGAAGCAACCACCGATTCCGGCCGCCGCGTCGAAATCATCAAAGGCGTCAGCCTCGATATTGCCGCGGGCGAGATCGTTGCGCTGATCGGCGAGAGCGGCTCCGGCAAGACCACGATCGCCCTGACCCTGATGGGCCATACCCGGCCGGGCTGTCGCATTTCCGGTGGCAGTGTTTCGGTCGGCGGCAAGGATGTGGTCAGGCTCAGCGAAAAGCAGCGCGCCAAAATACGCGGCACCGAGGTCGCCTATGTGCCGCAATCGGCCGCCGCCGCCTTCAACCCGGCCACATCGATCATGGATCAGGTGATCGAGGTCACCCGTATTCATCAGTTGATGTCGCCGGAAGATGCCCGCGCTCGGGCGATCGAGCTCTTCCGGGCGCTGTCCCTACCCGAACCGGAAACGATCGGCAGCCGTTACCCGCACCAGGTTTCCGGCGGGCAGTTGCAGCGTCTCGCCGCCGCCATGGCGCTGATCGGCGATCCGACACTTGTCATCTTCGACGAGCCGACGACGGCGCTCGATGTAACGACCCAGATCGAAGTGCTGCGCGCTTTCAAATCGGTTATGAAGAAGGGGGGCATATCAGGTGTCTACGTCTCGCACGATCTTGCCGTCGTCGCGCAGATCGCCGACCGCATCGTCGTGTTGAAAGGCGGGGAGACCCAAGAAACCGGCACTACCGAAGAGATCCTCAACAATGCCAAGCATCCCTATACCCGGCAGCTGCTTGCAGCCTTCGAGCCGAAACCGCGCGGCGCGGCAGGCCTTGCCGAGAGTGCGACGGCGCCGCTCCTGAAGATCGAGGATGTCGTTGCGGGTTATGGGCAGCGCCAGGCCGACGGCCTTCCTCTCGTACGCGCGGTCGAGCATGTGAGCCTGACACTGGAAAAGGGACGCAACCTCGGCATCATCGGCGAATCCGGTTGCGGCAAGTCGACTCTCGCACGCACCATTGCCGGCATTCTGCCGGCCGCAGTCGGCAAGATCGTCTTCGACGGCACGGAGCTGCGCTGCAATGCGCGCGAGCGTTCCCGCGATCAGCTGCGCGAGATGCAGATCGTTTTCCAATATGCCGACACCGCGCTCAATCCGGCAAAATCCGTCGAGGACATCCTCGCCAGGCCTCTGGTTTTTTACCACCGCATGGATCGACAGGCGCGAAACACCAGAATCGATCAACTGCTCGACATGGTGCGCCTTCCCCGCAATCTGCGCCACCGCAGGCCGGGAGAACTCTCGGGCGGACAGAAGCAGCGCGTCAACTTCGCCCGGGCGCTTGCCGCCGATCCGAAGCTGATCCTTTGCGACGAGATCACCTCGGCCCTCGACACCGTTGTCGCTGCCGCCGTCATCGACCTGCTCAAGGAATTGCAGCGCGAACTCGGCCTCTCCTACATCTTCATCAGCCACGACCTCTCGGTGGTGGAGGCGATCTGCGACGAGATCGTCGTGATGTACGGCGGCCGGAAAGTCGAGGAAATCACCCCCTCGAAAGTGAAGGCGCCGCAACATCCCTATTCGCAACTGCTCTTCTCCTCCGTGCCGACACTCGACCCGGCCTGGCTCGACGGGCTCCAGCAGGATCCGGAATTGGTGCGGAGCTATTGCCGGCACTGAAGTCAGACGGCTTGCGGTAAACTGCCTTGTCTAGAGCCGCCCACCTGATGCGCGAGACCTTCTTTGATCGCTGCTTTGCGATCAGGATCGCGCAGCATCAAGCCGGCCTGTTTCGAACCGCTGAAAGCCGGTGAACCGCTGGCTTAACTGTGTGCACTTTCTTCAACGTGGGAGCGCGCTTAGTGCGGAGGACATGTGCAGGACACCAAGCTCAGGGCTAGTAAGTACCGACACCGATGCCGCGCTCATTTTATTGAGAGCATTCGCCATTGACGCTTGAGCAAGGACAACCACGTCGACGCTGCCCACGAGTGAGGCGAGGCCTTCACGTATCATTGCATCATGCGTCGCCCTGTCCCCGCTTCGCAATTTTTCAAAGGCGCCATCACAAAGACGACCGGTCACGGAAACCTTATGCCCCATTCTTTCAGCATGGCGTTCAATTAGCCGGGTTGTAGGATTCATTGTCGTAGGCTGAGTTGCAAGGACGCCAATTCGGTTCCCGCGCCGGATCGCCTCAATCGCCATGCCATCATCTATCCGGAAGAGCGGGACGGGGCAGAGCGGCATTGCCGCATCCACTGCAGGACCGAGTGAGGAACAGGTGACGAGGACCGCCGAAGCCCCTGCATCCACCGCCGACCAAATGTGACCCGCTAGCCGCCGCATAGTTTGAGGTGACAGCGCGCCTTCGCGAATGGTGTTTCCCAGCAGGCTCTCATCTAACATATTGAACGAGCGCCAACCGGGCAGATGGAGACCGACGAGTTCGTTAAACACGGGTATGATTCCGGGAACCGTATGGATCATAGCAAGCGCAGGGCAATCATTAATTTCCGTAGGCATGGCTTAGATCTCTATTTTGGTTGTGCGCGCTCATCAATTGGAGCCGGCAGCAGTCGGTTGATGTGGCCCTGAACCCGGCATCTGTCGTGCTACGACCGGAAGTCGATTCAAAACCGTTGTCGTCAGACGATGCTTTACAACTTACCTGCTCAACGGCCGAAGTTTTGACTGTCATGCCGCCGAACACGGAACATTCCGCCGTACCGGCATTTTCATTCGACGCATACTCCTCGCCTTCCTCCGGTAGCTTCAGCTGAGTTCACTTCGAGGACGCGCCATGACACCAATCTATGATCCAGGCAGTCGCCCCTGCCCACGGCATTTGCGGCCGGCTCGCACCGCTATTTCAACTCGATACGATAGCCGTCATCGGCTCAGATGCTTCTGCCGGAGGGGCAGAAACAGTGCCGTATAAGTCGGTTCCAAATCAGCTCAGGTCAGCCTCCATGTCTCCACTCCTCAAACGAATACACAGCGAAGAAGCACTCCCCGCCAAGGCGGACGTCGTGGTCATCGGCGGCGGCATCATTGGCGCAACCGCGGCTTTCTTTCTGGCGGAGCGGGGACTCTCGGTCGCTCTGGTCGAAAAAGGCCATGTCGGCTGCGAGCAGTCGAGCCGCAACTGGGGTTGGTGCCGCCAGCAGAACCGGGATGAGCGGGAGTTGCCGCTCTCGGGTGTGGCGCTGCGGCTCTGGGGTGAGTTTGAATCCAAAATTGGCGAGGACGTCGGTTTCCGTCGATGCGGTTTGCTCTACGCTACCGACAATCCGCGGCAATTGGCGGAATGGGAGGCATGGCGTGAGACGGCCCGCCAGTTCAACGTCAATACGAAGATGCTTGGTGCCGCAGAAGCGGCTGCCACAATCCCGGCAAATGGTCGCCGATGGCTCGGCGGGGTCCATTCCATTGACGATGGCAAGGGCGAGCCCGCCATCGCCGCGCCGACCATCGCTGAGGGCGCTCGCAAACTTGGAGCGACGGTCCATCAAGAGTGCGCAGCGCGGGGTCTTGATCTGGCGAATGGAGCAGTAGCCGGGGTGATCACAGAAAAGGGGCTGATCCGGACCCAAGCCGTTCTCTGCGCCGGCGGTGCCTGGACGTCCATGTTCTGTCGCCAGCACGGGGTTCTGTTCCCGCAGGCGAGCGTGCGCCAGACAGCGGTTCGTACGCGGCCCACAGCGAATGTGGGCGAGGCGATCTATACGCCGGACTGCGCGCTGACTCGCCGGTTGGATGGCAGCTACACGCTTGCGATCAGCGGCAGGGCGATGCTCGACATCACCCCACAAGGCATTCGCTACGCCCGCTGGTTCATGCCGATGTTCATGAAGCGTCTGAAAGCTGTGCAGTTCGGCATCGGCAAATCCTTCCTCCAGGGTCCGGAAGCATTCGGAAGCTTGAGCAAGAGTAAACCATCGGCCTTCGAGCGGATGCGCGTTCTTGACCCGCCACCGAGCCGCCGCACGATTGCGGCTGTTTTGAAACGGGTCACCGAGCAGTTTCCTGCATTGGCGGGAGTCGAACTCGCCGACAGCTGGGGAGCCTGTCGCGCCTCCTTGACGGTTCGAAGGTCAAAGTCGGCGCAATCTGATCGTGAGGCCAAATCCGGAGAAGGCTGTGCGGTGCCTGGGGAAAGCTAGCGCAATGGATTACGACGTAATCGTCATCGGCGGTGGGCTGTTAGGCGTATCGATAGCCTGGGGCCTGTCGAGATGCAGACAAAGGGTCGCAATTGTCGACGAAGGCGACTTGGCAAACAGGGCCGCCCGGGCAAATTTCGGTCTCGTCTGGAGCTCAAGCAAGGGTCTCGGCAATGCCGCCTATTCGCGGTGGTCGCGAACCTCGACGGCGAACTGGCATCGGCTGGCAGCCGAGCTCAAGGCAGAAACCGGCATCGACACCGGTTTTGTCCAATCGGGCGGCTTCTCAATTCGACTCACGCCAACGGAACTGGAGCGCGGCGTCGCATCCATGACGAAGCTCGCCAGCCAGCCGGGAATGGAGGCGGAAGGCACTCCGCCGCTCGAATATGAGATACTCGATCAGGCGGAGACACGCCGCCGCTTGCCACTGGTGGGGGAGACAGTGGCAGGCGCGATTTTCAGTCCTCTCGATGGACACGTCAACCCGCTGCGGCTGTTCCCGGCCTTTCACAAGGCGCTTCAGCAGCGTGGTGTTCATTATCTGCCGCATCGGAAGACGACGGCAATCCGCCATCGGGCCGGCGCGTTCGAATTGACTGGGGATGGGTGGAGGCTGACTTCCGGCAAGATTGTGCTTGCGGCCGGCATCGGCAACACCGCCCTCGCGCCGATGGTTGGGCTGAACGTTCCGCTCTCGCCCAGCCGCGGCCAAATTATCGTCACCGAGCGGCTGAAGCCCTTCCTCAGCCATGCCACCGGCTACCTGCGGCAGACAGACGAGGGCTCAGTGCTGATCGGCGAGAGCAAGGAAGCGACGATCGATCACCAGCGGCCGCGCGGGCCGATTACCGCGGTCCTGGCGGAACGCGCTCTACGCACCTTCCCACTGCTCAAGGACGTCCAGGCGGTGCGGATCTGGGCCGCGTTCCGCGTGATGACGCCGGACGGCTATCCCATTTACGAGCAATCGGAAAGGTTTCCGGGTGCGTTCGCATTCTCCTGCCATTCCGGCGTAACCCTGGCGGCGAACCATGCGCTGATTCTGCCGCGGCAAATTTCGGCCGGCGAGCTCTGCGCAGATCTCTCCGCATTTCATTCCCGGAGGTTCAGTGTTCCGGCGGCTGTCTGACAGAAACGAGAGTTGGATTTCATTCACATTCGATGGCGTGCCGATGACGGCCCGCCAGGGCGACAGCGTTGCTGCCGCGTTATTGGCCGCTGGACATTGCTCCACGCGGCAGACCCCGGTAACCGGCGCCGCCCGCGGTCCCTATCGCATGATGGGTGTGTGCTTTGAGTGCCTAGTCAGAATTGATGGCCGTTCAAATCGGCAGGCTTGCATGATCGCTGTCACCAACGGGATGCTTGTCGAAACACAGGATGGCGCAGCTGGAGCGGAAGAATGATGCAAAACATTCACAACGCGGCCGATCTCGCCCCTCACTACGACGTTGTTATCGTTGGTGCGGGACCAGCCGGGCTCTCGGCAGCCATCGAAGCGTCGAACCACGGCCTCGTCGTACTGTTGGCCGATGAAAACCAGTCCCCCGGTGGACAAATTTATCGGTCAGTCGAGCATGCATCAGATGCCGATCTCGGCCGCATGGGGCCGGACTACGCTAACGGTCGGACGCTCCTCGAACGATTCCGGCGAGCGAAGGTGAGCTATGCCTCCCGCGCGACGGTGTGGAGCGTCGGGCCCGCTGACGAGGAAACCGGCGACGGAGTGCATCCGCTCGAACTCGGCATCTCACTCGGCGGCATAGCTCGGCCGATCGCTGCCCATCGGGTGATCCTCGCAACAGGCGCGCTCGAGCGTCCGTTCCCGATCCCTGGGTGGACCATGCCAGGGGTCATGACGGCGGGGGCGGCGCAGATCCTGATGAAGTCGTCGGGCCTCGTGCCCTCTGGACGAACCATCCTCGCTGGGGCGGGGCCGCTGCTGCACTTGCTGGCAAGCCAACTTCTCCGGGCAGGCGTGTCCGTGATAGCGGTCGTCGACACCACGCCGGTCGAGAACCGGCGCTTGGCAATGCCTCACGTGCTTGGCTTTGCCGCATCGTCCTATGCCCTCAAGGGCCTGAAGCTCCTCTTGGTTCACCGTCGAGCCCGTGCCATCCGCGGGGCGACCGCTCTCGAGGCGGTTGGTTCCGGACAATTCAGCACCTTGCGGCTTCATCGTGGCAACAAGTCCCTGCACATCGAAGGCGACCTGCTCCTTCTGCACCAGGGGATCGTGCCCAACCTCAATCTCACACTGGCAGCCGGTTGCGACTACGTCTGGGACGAGCGCCTGGCAGCCTTCCGCACGGCCGTCGACATTTGCGGCGCAAGTTCGGTTCCGGGGGTTTCGATCGCCGGCGATGCGGCGGGAATTGTCGGGGCGGCTGCCTCGGCTCACCAAGGAGAGCTGGCGGGCCTGACTGCGGCGCTCGATCTCAATCGAATTGGCCAGGGTGTCTACGAACAGCGCCGCAACGAACTGGCGCGAAAGCTCGCGCGAGCCCTCAAAGGCAGGAGTTTCATCGAGCACCGGTTCCGGCCTGACAAAACCTTTCGTGTGCCGGAGGACGACGTCATCGTCTGCCGCTGCGAGGAGATTACGGCTGGCAAGCTGCGTGAAGTTGCGGCGCTCGGCGTATCAGGCCCTAACCAGATGAAGGCGTTCACCCGATGCGGAATGGGACCATGCCAGGGCCGGTTATGCGGCCTGACCGCGGCTGAGCTGCTGGCGCAATGCCGTGGCGTAGCGCCCGGCGAGCTCGGTTACTTTCGGCTGCGCCCACCCATCAAACCGGTGACGCTGGGCGAACTTGCCGCCTTGCCGCACACGGAGGCCGCCATCGTCGCTGTCGCCGGATGGGTGGAACGCGCCGCCGAGGAGCGCAGGACATCGTAAATGGGAGTCGCCAATGAAACATGCCCACAGCTTTTATATCGACGGGAAGTGGGTCGAGCCGTCCGTATCGAAAACACTTGAGGTCATCGATCCCTCGACGGAGCAGCCGATCGGTACGATCGCACTCGGCAGTGCCGCCGACGCGGAAAAGGCGGTCGCGGCTGCGCGGCGAGCCTTTGCCTCCTTCTCGCAGACGTCCAATGGCGAGCGCATCGAACTGCTGAAGCGCATTGTAACGATTCTGAAGCGCCGCAACGATGAGCTCGGCGATGTCATCTCACGGGAAATGGGCGCGCCGCTCACCATGGCCCGGGCTGATCAGGCAGGCATCGGCGCTGTCCATTTCGAGCAGGCGATCAAGGCCATCGAGACTTTTGCCTTCGACTACATGCAGGGGACCACGCGCATCCTGCGCGAGCCAGTCGGTGTGGTTGCGATGATCACGCCGTGGAACTGGCCGATCAATCAGATCGCCTGCAAGGTCGCTCCGGCGCTCGCCACGGGATGCACCATGGTCCTGAAGCCTTCGGAGATCGCTCCCTTCAACGCCGTCATCTTCGCCGAGATCATGGATGAGGCCGGCGTGCCGAAGGGAGTCTTCAACCTCGTCCAGGGCGACGGGCCTAGCGTAGGTGCGGTACTGGCCAGCCACCCGGATGTGGACATGGTGTCCTTCACCGGGTCGACCCGCGCCGGCATTGCCGTGGCGCAGGCGGCCGCACCGACCGTCAAGCGGGTGCATCAGGAGCTTGGCGGCAAGTCGCCGAACATCATCCTGCGCAGCGCCGACTTCTCAGCCGCGGTCGCCGCCGGCGTACGCCGGTGCTTCGGCAACTCCGGCCAGACCTGTACCGCGCCAACGCGGATGCTGGTGCCAGCGGAGCGAGTGGACGAAGCAAGCGTGATCGCTGAAAGGGAAGCGGCTGCGCTCGTTGTCGGTCCGCCTTCGGATCCGCGCACCAACCTCGGACCAGTCGCAAGCGTTGCGCAGTTCAACAAGATCCAGGGCTTGATCGAACGCGGCATCGCGGAAGGAGCGGACCTCGTCGCGGGTGGCCCTGGCCGCCCGTCGCATCTCAACGCAGGTTACTACGTGCGCCCGACCGTGTTTGCTGGCGTCACCAATCAGATGACAATTGCGCGGGAGGAGATCTTCGGCCCGGTATTGTCGATCATCGGCTATGACAGCGAAGAGGAAGCGGTCGCGATCGCCAACGACACGCCCTATGGCCTGGCAGCCTACATTCAGGGCGATCCGAAGGAGGCGCGTGCGCTCGCAGGCAGGCTGCGCGCCGGAACCGTTCGCCTCAACGCCTCCGCCTGGGACGCAGCCGCCCCTTTCGGCGGCTACAAACAATCCGGCAACGGCCGGGAGTACGGCAAGTTCGGACTGCACGAGTTTACCGAAATCAAGAGCATCGTCGGCTTCTTGGAAGAGTGAAAGTTCAAACTTCGGTATGTCCGTTCAGGATGTCTCCGCAGGGCGCTCTAGTAACAGTCGGTTGGCGGCGGCAGCGTGCCCTTGGTGAGAACGCGCGGCCCTGACGACAGTCACAACGCGGTATTTGGCTATGCTTCCGTCAGCCAGCAGAGCCGGTTCAGGCTTCTGAAGTCGCCTCATCTGGAATTCTCAGCTGCGCCTTTATTCTAGTGGGCGCACCTGAGTTCTGCTGTCACTCGTAAACACAAACGTAGATTTTGCGTGCGGTCTCGATCGTACGCCAAACCCCGACGAACCCAGGCTTCATGACGAAGCTGTCACCCGCACGATAGGTTTTCGTCTCACCGCCCCTCTCCTCGGCGTTGCCGAATAAGGCCTTGCTTCAGTCGTAAATTTCGGAATCTCTCCACGACCCAGCCACACCTGCCGAGTGTTGCGACAGCTGTCACCGAGGAGGCCAAGTGCGGATCATACATGCCGGCGCAATGCGCGCTCTCTAATGCGGAAACAAAGTGGTCAGCGGCATGTGGGCTTTGGTGATCGGCGATTTCAGGACGACGAAGCTGAAATATTTGTCGATGCCGACGTCCATATCGGTGAGCCGCTCCATGATCGTCTGGTATTCGTCGATTCCGGCCGTGACGAATTTCAAGAGATAATCATAGCCGCCCGAAACCAGATGGCATTCGATCACCTGGTCGACCTTCTCGATTGCCGCGAGGAAACGGGCGAAGTCGATCTGCCGATGGTTTTTCAGGGTGATCTCGGTGAACACGGTCAGCGTCTGCCCGAGTTTGCTGACATTGATCTGGGCCGAATAGCCTTCGATGTAGCCTTCGGATTGCAGCTTCTTCACGCGCATCAGGCACGGGCTCGGCGACAGATTGACCAGCTCGGCGAGTTCTACATTGGTGACGCGGCCATTCTTCTGCAGTTCGTAGAGGATTTTTATGTCGATCCGGTCGAGTTTCATCACGCGCCTTCGTCTGCTTGAGGTCGCCAACGACGCAGCAGATTATGCTGCGACTTTCCAACGTCGAGCTTAACACATAGCAGGGCGGTGTCGATCAGGTTGAGGCACATGACGAAGCAGAAATGGCTGCCGGACTCCCCACAGGACAGAATCTTCTGCTGTCGCCGGCCGATCTCCGGCAAAGGCGAAACGTCGGATCCGCTAGACTAGGGCATGTCGCGCAAAAAATGCAGCGGTTTTGCGATAACGACATGCAAGAACAAAAAGCTAAAGCGCGGGCGACGCGCTTCAGGATCGAAACGGAGACCATGCCATGCCCGCACCGCTCACGCGCGTCGACACCACACAGGAGCTGCCTGCTGCCGCCGATGCGGTGGTGATCGGCGGCGGCATTGTCGGCGTTTTCGCCGCCTATTATCTCGCCCGGCGCGGATTGAAAGTCGCCCTCGTCGAAAAGGGGCTTGTCGGCGCGGAGCAATCGAGCCGCAACTGGGGCTGGTGCCGCCAGCAGAACCGCGACGCCCGTGAATTGCCGATGTCGACGAAGAGCCTCGATTTGTGGGAGCGCTTCGCGGCCGAAACCGGCGAGGACACCGGCTTCCGCCGCTGCGGTCTCTTCTATCTCAGCAACAGCGACGAGGAGCTTTCCGGCTGGGCCTGCTGGGGCGAATTCGCCCGGTCGGTCGGCGTCACGACGCATATGCTGAGCAGCGCGGAGGCAACCGAACGCGGGCGTGCGACCGGCGCCGTGTGGAAAGGCGGGGTATTTTCACCGACCGACGGCACCGCCGATCCGGCAAATGCGGCGCCGGCCGTCGCGCGTGCAATCGTCAAGCTCGGCGGCACGGTGCATCAGTCTTGTGCGGCCCGCGGCGTTGACATCGAAGGCGGCAGGCTTGCGGGCGTCGTTACCGAGCATGGCACGATCCGGACAAAGGTCGCGATCCTCGCCGGTGGCGCCTGGGCTTCCTCCTTCTGCCGCCAGCTTGGCATTCGTTTCCCACAAGCCTCGATCCGCTCGTCGATCCTTTCTGTGTCACCAGGTGCGAGCGGCCTGCCGGATGCGCTGCATACATCGGCGGTTTCCGTGACGCGTCGCGGCGATGGCGGTTACACTTTGGCGATCAGCGGCCGCGGCCGCGTCGATCCCACTGCACAGCAGTTCCGTTTCGCGCCCCAATTCCTGCCGATGTTCGCCCGGCGCTGGCGCAGCCTCGCGCCAGGCGGATTGGAGGGAATTCGTTCCGGCCATGAATCCCTGGCGCGCTGGCGGCTCGACGGCCAGACGCCGATGGAGCGCATGCGCATCCTCGACCCGGCGGTCGATGCGGCCACCATTGCCCTGACACATGCGCGGGCGCTCGAGCTTCTGCCTGCCTTGAGGGATAGCGGCATCAGTGCAGCCTGGGCGGGCTATATCGACAGCACGCCCGACGGCGTGCCTGGGATCGGTGAGATCGCCACCCTCCCCGGCTTCATCCTCGCTGCGGGCTTCAGCGGACATGGTTTCGGCATCGGACCCGGCGCCGGTCATCTGATTGCCGACATCGTCACCGACGATGAGCCCATCGTCGATCCGCGGCCCTACCATCCCAGCCGCTTCGCGGCGTCCGCCTGGGGCAAAGTCGCCGATTTCTAAAGAGGCGCGCCCCAGGGGAAAGACATAGACGCCGTTTAGGAGGCTAGGGCGATCCGCTGGCTGGCGGCCGTTGACGCCCTGCGGCCGTCAGCGGTCTGAAAGCGGGAGATGCGCTCGTTCAGCAGTTCCACCTGCTGCCGCAACCGGTGAATTTCGGCGGTGTTTTCCTCGACCATGGCGGCATTATGCTGGGTGATATGCTCGATGTCACGAACGGCGTTGTTGACCTCGTCGATCCCCTTGTACTGGGTGCTCGTGGCCGTCGAAATGACCTGCACCAGCCCGTTGATCGAGGTGAAGTGCTCCATGATCGCCGCCAGCGCCTCGCCGGTCTCCTCGACGAGCTTGACGCCCGCGCCGACCTGCGATGCGCTGTTGGAGATAAGACCCTTGATCTCGCGCGCAGCGGTGGCGCAACGCTGTGCGAGCTCGCGCACCTCTTGTGCGACAACGGCAAAGCCCCTGCCCGCCTCTCCAGCCCGCGCCGCCTCGACACCGGCATTGAGTGCGAGAAGATTGGTCTGGAAGGCGATCTCGTCAATTACACCGATGATGCTGGAGACCTTGTCCGACGACCGGTTGATGGCATCCATGGCGTCGACCGCCTTGGCGACGACGGCCGCGGAATGCTCCGCCTGCCGATGCGCCTCAGCGACGGAAACCGATGTCTGGCGCGCATTTTCCGCCGTCGTACGGACGCTGGCGGTCAGCTCGCCAAGCACGCGTGAGCTGTCTTCGAGAGCGGCTGCCTGCTGTTCCGTGCGCCGCGCCAGATCGTCGGCCGCACCCGAAAGATTGGTGCTCCCCTCGGCGATTTCATAGGTGGTGTTGCGGACCTCGGCGAGTGTGCGGCGCAGCGCATCGATCGCCTGGTTGTAGGTCCTGGCCATCGCGACATAATCGGCGGCCAGCTCCTCGCTCATCACAGCAGCGAGGTTGCCGTCGGCGAGTTTGCCGAGCATGTCAGAGAGAGCGTCCAGAGCCTCACTCTGCTCGGCTTCGATGCGTGCCTGCTCGGCTGCGCGGCGGGCCTGCTCCTGTTCTTCCCTCGCCCTGTTCGTTTCAGCGACCTCTTCGAGCCTCGTCTTTTCGAGTGCCTGGTCACGGAAGACCGTCACGGAGCGGATCATATCGCCGATTTCATCGCCGCGCTTGCCATCGCCGATCGGTACATTGAGATCGCCGGCAGCAAGTCTGGTCATCGTCTGGGTGATCCGCTTCAGCGGTCCGCGCAGCGTCTCGATCAGCATCAGTCCGCCGATGATGGCAAGCACCGTGCCGGCAATCATGGCCGAGAGCGACATCGTGGCCGAGCGCTGGCTGATTTCCTTGCCGCTCTCCTGCGCCGTGCTGACGAATTGTTCGAGCGTGTGACTTGCGGCCGCCACCAGCTCGGTCGCCGCCTGCTTATTGCCCTGCCACTGATCCGCGATCGATATCAGTGCCGAGGTCCCCTTTTCGATCAAGGCAAGGGAAGGCTCGATCTTCTTGGCAAGATCCTTCAAAGCGGCGTTCTTGCCGCTCAAGGGCTCGAGCTTTGCAGCGCTTTCGCGCAAGGCTTTCAGATCGACCAGAACCGCATCGCGTGACTCGGCGTCGACGCGCCTGTTCAGTTCGCTCAGGTGCAGTCGCAGATCGTCGATCGATTTGAAAGCAGCATTGACGATCGCCACCATCGAGCGAAGCGTTGCTATGCTCACATCCATGCCGGCAAACCGCTCGATCGCTGTATCGGCATTGCCGGAAGCAAGTTTTGCAAACTGCTCCTCGAAACGCTGCAGATCCTGGTCGACGGGAGTATAGCCTTGGAGCGACAGGTTGGCGCTGTCTTTCGCCATCGCGGCAAGCTTGTCCAGAACCGGCTTCAGCGAAGCGATCTGGCTTTTCGCCTTATCGGAGCCAAGCGCCTCGCTCTCGCCGACTTCCTTGACGAGCGGCGGCAGAAGGCTGCCGATAGCCTGGGCCAGCTTCTGAGGGTCGGCTGCGCCTGCGGTCGCCTTGCGCAATTTCGCAATCCGGCCCGCGAGATTTTTGTAGACCGAGGCGTCGAGAAGCAGTGCCCGGACGAAGGCCTCCTTGCCATCGGCCTGGTCCTGAAGAACATCGAGCTGCTTGCGAGCGGTCTGGCTTTCCTTGAAAAGTTGCGCCACCGCCCCATCGATCGTAAGTTCGGTATTGGCACGCTCCTGCGCCACCGCCCAGAGCGCGTCGGCGCCGCCTTGCATCTTGGCGCCGAGTTGACGCACGGCGGAAATCTGCTGTTTCTGGGCGGGATCGATCAACATGGCATCGAGCGTCGCCGCACCCTTCTGCTGATCGCCGATGCTGGCGACCAGCCGATCGCGCCTCGCCGGTGTCGGAAGATCGGTAAAGGCGGTGAGCGACGAGCGCAGCTGCTGGAAACTGGAAAGCGTATCGATCGTCTGCCGGGTCAGAGTCATTTGGCCATTCAGCGTACCAGCCGTGAAATAACCGAACAGGCCGATGCCCGCGATGAGGATGACGAGAGGCACCACAAAGAAGAGGACCTTCGTCACGATCCGCATACGCTGCAACAGACGATCAATCAACGACATGAAATGGTGGCCCCCGCTCAGGAAATTCGGCTCTTCACTCCGGCGCCCACCACGCAACAGCACGCTTGCGTGCAAATTGACCATTGTCCTCAATTGGCGGTGGCCGCGCCCGAGGCCATCAGGATAGGCATAACTCTTAAAAAAATAGTCAATCGTGTCGAGTTTCGTCGGAGCACAGATGGTGGGACCAGGGCGTGTTTTCTGCGCCCTCGTCGGTCTCAGTCAGCCGATCGCCATAAGGCTGGCATTGCCGCCGGCAGCGGCGGTGTTGATCGAGGTGGAGACCTCTTCCAGCAGCCAGTTCAGGCAATAGGCCTCGGGATCGCTGGCAAGTTCTTCGCTCGAGGCGGCCTGAACCAGGAGAAGCGGACCCGGCAAACCCGCAATCCTTTTGTTGACCGCGTGCACCCTGTCGCGATCCCCCTCGACGAGCGCGCCCGAGAAAGGTCCGTCTTTTTCCCAGTCCGAGGTCCAGGAAATCCGGCTGGCGACCGCCGCCGGAAGATCCGCGAGCACCGATTTCGAGATGGAACCGGCATCCACCGCGACATGATTGCCCGTTGCAAGGGCTGCGGCGATCTGGCGATAGAGCCCGCTCTCCGTCTGCGGCACGAGCAGAATGCGGCCGCGCGGATGCAGCGCGTAAAGATTGCGCTCGCCGACCGGGCCGGTGAGCTCGCGTTCGAGCCCAAGCGCCGAGCGGCCGGCATAACCGCGCGCCGCCTCCCCTTCACCCGACAGGCCCTTCTTGTCGAGCCAGACGATGTAGTCGCGCAGGGCAAGGTCCGTATGAACCGAATCCTGCTGCGGCGGCACCGGGGCGCGCTGCACCAGGCGGCCGATATAGAGCGGACCGCCTGCCTTCGGACCTGTTCCCGACAGGCCGCGGCCGCCGAAAGGCTGGACGCCGACGACGGCGCCGATGATATTGCGGTTGACATAGAGGTTGCCGGCCTTGATGCGGCTCGTCACATGCGCGATGGTTTCGTCAAGCCGCGTGTGAAGCCCGAATGTGAGGCCGTAGCCCGAGGCATTGATGTCGTCGATCAGGCGGTCGAGACCGTTTCTCTTGAAGCGGTAGACATGCAGGACCGGTCCGAAGACCTCCTTGGTCAGATCCGACAGCGACTTGATCTCGATGATCGTCGGCGGAACGAAGGTGCCCGCCGCAGCACTTGCGGGCAGCTTCAACTGCTCCACTTTGCAGCCTGCGCCGCGCATCTGCTCGATATGCTGATCGATCTCCGACTTCGCGCCATCATTGATGACGGGCCCGACATCGACGCTCAGGCGATCGGTACGGCCGACCGTCAGCTCGCGGAAGGCGCCCTTCAGCATGGCAATCGTCCTGTCGGCGATATCGTCCTGAAGGCACAGAACCCGAAGCGCCGAGCACCGCTGGCCGGCGCTGTCGAAAGCAGACGCAATAACGTCGGCCACCACCTGTTCGGCCAATGCCGAGGAGTCGACGATCATGCCGTTCTGACCACCGGTTTCGGCGATCAGCGGGATCGGCTTGCCGGTCGAAGACAACCGCTCGGCGAGCTGCGCCTGGATCATCCGGGCGACTTCGGTCGAGCCGGTAAACATGACCCCGGCTGTTTCGGAAGCTCCGACCATGCCGGCGCCGAGCCGACCGCTGCCGGGCACGAACTGCAGGGCGCCCACAGGCACGCCCGCCTCATGAAGGATCTTCACGCTCTCCGAGGCGATGATTGGCGTCACGCCGGCAGGTTTCGCCAGCACCGGGTTACCTGCAACCAGCGCAGCGGCCACCTGTCCGGTGAAGATCGCCAGCGGGAAATTCCACGGGCTGATGCAGACGATCGGGCCGAGCGGCAGATGCGACGGCCCGAGGGTCTTGCGCGCCTGTTCGGCGTAATAGCGCAGGAAGTCGATCGCCTCACGCACTTCGCCGACGGCGTTGGCCGCCGATTTGCCGGCCTCGCGCATGACGATGCCCATCAGGGTTTTGATGCGGGCCTGCATGATGTCGGCCGCCCGCTCCAGGCAGGCCGCCCGCTCGGCCGGCGGCACGGCCGCCCATTGCGGTGCATAGTCGGCCGCCATCGCAACGATACGGGCCGCCTCCTCGACCTTCAACTCGGTGACCGTGCCGACGACGTCGCGATGATCGGCAGGATTGAGAACATCGCGGGTTACGCCGTCGGTGGAACCGTCGGCGAGGATCGGCAGCGCATGCCACGGGCTTGCGGCCGTGGCGGCGAGCGCCTGCGCCAGATCCGTCAGCGTCGCCTCGTTCGAGAGATCGAGCCCGTCCGAATTGGCGCGGGCATGGCCGTAGAGCGCCTTCGGCGCAGCAATCTGCACATGAGGAGCGCCGACGACAGGCATAGCCGCAACGGTCTCGGCGGGATCAGCGATCAGCGCCTCGACCGAAACGTTCGGATCGGAGATGCGGTGCACGAAGGAGGAGTTGGCGCCGTTCTCGAGGAGGCGGCGCACCAGATAGGCGAGCAGCGTCTCATGGGTTCCGACAGGCGCATAGATGCGGCAGGGCCGGTCGAGCTTTTCCTTGCCGACGACCTCGTCATAGAGCGGTTCGCCCATGCCGTGCAGGCACTGGAACTCGTATTTGCCGACCGCGAAATCGGGACCGGCCAGATGATAGATCGTCGCCAGCGTCTGCGCATTGTGGGTGGCGAATTGCGGGAAGACGGCATCGGGCGCACCGAGCAGCTTGCGCGCGCAGGCGATATAGGCGACGTCGGTGTAGATCTTGCGGGTATAGACGGGATAGTCATCGAGGCCATCCAGCTGGGCGCGCTTGATTTCCGCATCCCAATAGGCGCCCTTGACGAGACGAACCATCATCCGGCGCCCAGACCGGCCGGCGAGATCGATAATGTAATCGAGCACAAAGGGGCAGCGCTTGCCATAGGCCTGCACGACGAAACCGAGCCCGTTCCATCCGGCAAGCTCCGGCGCGAAGCAGAGTTCCTCGAGCAGGTCGAGCGAAAGCTCCAGTCGGTCGGCCTCCTCGGCGTCGATATTGAGGCCGATATCATAGGTCTTGGCGAGAACGGCGAGCGCCTTGACCTTGGGCAACAATTCTCCCATCACGCGACCGGCCTGCGCCCTGACATAGCGGGGGTGCAACGCCGAAAGCTTGATCGAAATGCCAGGGCCGTCATAGATGCCGCGTCCGTTCGAGGCCTTGCCGATGGCGTGGATCGCCTTTTCATAATCCTTGAAATAACGCTCGGCGTCGGCGGCCGTCGTCGCGGCCTCGCCCAGCATGTCGTAGGAATAGCGGAAGCCGCGCGCTTCGAGCGGCCGGGCGCGCTTCAGCGCCTCCTCGATCGTCTCGCCGGTGACGAACTGCTCGCCCATCATGCGCATCGCCATGTCGACGCCGCGACGGATGACCGGTTCGCCGGCCCGCGCGATCAGCCGCGTCAGCGCTGCCGACAGGCTGCGGGCGTTGACCGTCGATGTCAGCTTGCCGGTGACGACGAGACCCCAGGTGGCGGCGTTGACGAACATCGATTTGCCGCCGCCGATATGCGAGGTCCAGTTGCCCTCGGCGATCTTGTCGCGGATCAGCGCGTCGCGGGTGTCGGTATCGGGAATGCGCAACAGCGCTTCGGCAAGGCACATGAGCGCCACGCCTTCCTGGCTGGAAAGCGAATATTCCTGCACCAGCCCTTCGACGCCGGTGCCCTTGTGCTTGGCGCGCAAGGCTTCAATCAGCGTGCGGGCCGTGTTGCGGATGTCATAACGCTTCGCTTCGGAAACCCGCGCGGCAGCGACGAGCGGCGGCAGGCATTCGGTTTCCGGACGGCGGTATGCCGCCGTGATCGCCTGGCGAAGTTCCGATTGCGGCCGGATCGGCGGGGCAAAGGCGGCGAACGGCGCGCCGCCGGCGGGTTCTTTGGAGGATGCGGGGTCGATCGCTGCGTTCAACATGGGAGATCCTGATCAGTGAATGTTGCGTCTAACGGATAAATGGAACACCGGGCTCATCATCCCAGGTGGCATCGTCCGTGAAAATCGGGCCGGAATATTCCGTCTCGCGAAGCGGACGTGCATTGCGCTTGTCGCGCTTGAGGGTGAATGCGGCCGCGACCGCTCTTATTGCCACCGGCCGGTAGTGAGCGAGCAGATCCGGTTCTTGATCGCCATCCGCTTTTCTCTCATGCATCCGTGATCTCCCCTTTGCGCGTCGCAGCCATCGATCCCGGCAATGCGCCAAGCGGCCGCGCCCTTCCTCCCATTGCCGATGCATAATCTACCACAGTCGCAAATCGCGATCTTACTTGATTTCAACGGTTTTTCAGCTGTATGAACTTATAACTCGTGCAACGAGAGTTCAAATGGCCACAGAAACCGAGGTCTTTAGTGAATTGGACCAGTTCGACAGAAAGATCCTCGCGGCACTCGCCGAGGATGGCAGGCTGTCGATCACCGATCTCGCCGCCCGTGTCGGGCTTTCGAAGACACCGTGCCAGATCCGCTTCAAGCGGCTGATTGCCGACGGCTATATCGAAGGCTTCAAGGCCGTGCTCAATCCGTCGAAAATGCAGCTCGACCACATCGCCTTCGTCGAGGTGAAGCTCTCCGACACCCGCGAGGATGCGCTGAGAAGCTTCAACGAAGCCATCAAGAAGATCCGGGAAGTCGAAGAGTGCCATATGATCGCCGGCCGGTTCGATTATCTCCTCAAGATCCGCACCCGCGACATCGGCCGCTACCGCCGCGTCCTCGGCGAGCGCATCTCGACTTTGCCCCACGTTGCCAACACCTCGACCAATGTGGCGATGGAGACGATCAAGGAAGGCTGGGGCAAGTTCGGGTCGAGCCTTTCGTGAAGGAAGACGGCTGCCGACAGTCCTGCTCAGCCGAAATTCAGCGCCTGAATCTGAGAGCGAGGAACAACATGGACCAAGCCAACAGTCCGAAAGTGTCGGCGAGCGACGAGAGGGAGGGGCGCAGGCTGCAATATCTCCCCTGGGAACGCATTGCGGCAGATCTCGATCATCGCGCCCACCTCGCCCGCAAGGCGGAGCTCAGGCGGTCATGCGGCGCGGAACTGGCCGAGACCTCCTACATCGCCGAAAATGCTGCGATCTTTACCGAGAGCCTGAGGATGGGCGAGCGGTCTTGGATTGCGGGGCATGCGCTTGTCCGGGGCGACGTCATCCTCGGCGACGATTGCTCTATCAATCCCTATGCCTGCGTTTCCGGCAAGGTGTCGTGTGGCAATGGCGTGCGGATTGCTTCACATGCATCGATCGTCGGCTTCAATCATGGATTCGACGATCCCGATCGGCCGATCCATCGCCAGGGCGTCGTCAGCATCGGCATCGTCATCGGCAACGATGTCTGGATCGGCGCCAATTGCGTGATCCTCGATGGCGTCACGATCGGCAACGGCGCCGTCGTCGCCGGCGGGGCGGTCGTCACGCAAGATATTCCTGCGCTTGCGATTGCCGGCGGCGTACCGGCAAAAGTGCTGCGGAGCCGGGGCGCACCGGCCAAGAAATCCGGCATAGGAGAGATCGAAGATCAGTTGGTCAGACTTGGGCAGAAGGCGAGAGAGCAATGGCCTGATATCCTTGCGCACTGGAAGACACCCGAGGCCTATGAATCGCTGGAAGCGGACGGCGTGAGGCGGCCGGCGATCCGGCATCTCTGCGATGCAATCGAGATCGCCGCCGGCTTCGATCAGCTGCCGCCCGGGCTCGATGCGGCGCAAACCGTCGAGCGTCTCCAGGGCCTTCAGGATCGGGAGACGGGCCTCTTTCCGGAAGCGCATTCGCGTGCACAGGAATGGGCGTTGAAAGAAGATCCGAAGGCGCTCTACAATGTGCTCTCGATCGGCTATGCGCTCGAGCTGCTCGGCTCCGGGCCACAGCACCCGATCCAGGCGGTTCAGATCGATGCTCAGGAGCTGGAGCAATGGCTGAGCGCCCTGCCCTGGTCGAGCCGGGCATGGCATGCCGGTAGCGTCGTGGATGCTATCGGAACCGCGATGTATTTCAACGCCAGGTATTTCGGCATCAAAGGGCCGTGGCAGGCGCTCTTCGAATGGCTGAGCCGCAATGCCAACGGCGTCTCTGGCCTCTGGGGCGAGCCGACGGCGCTGGAGGGATGGCTCCAGCCGGTGAACGGTTTTTATCGCCTGACGCGCGGCACCTATGCCCAGTTCGGCATGCCGCTTCCGCATCCGCTTGCCGCGATCGAGACCGTTCATCTGAATTATCGCAACCACAAAGGCTTCGTTGCCGAGAAATACAATGCCTGCAACCTGCTCGACACGATCCATCCGCTGCTGCTGATCGGGCGGCAGACCGATTACCGCCGGACCGATGGCGAGGCGATCGCCCGCGGTCTGATATCCAGGGCACTCGACAGATGGTGGGATGGCGGGGGTTTCCCATTCGCCGACGGCTGCGAACCGAGCCTGCAGGGAACGGAAATGTGGCTTTCGGTCATTCACCTGGCGGCCGATTTCCTCGGTTTGGCGGATCAGTTCGCCTTCGTTCCGAAGGGCGTTCATCGAACGGCTACCCCAGGCCTCGGCCTCTGATCAACCGTGCAGCGATGCCGTCAGCCAGGCGGCGGCGAGATCGCGCGCATTGCTGCGCTTGGCTTTGATCGGCACGATGACATTGTAGCGGCCTTCGGCGGCAAGCTCGGTTTCCGAGGCCGGCACCAGGGTTCCGTCCTCCAGGAAAGTGCCGATCAGCATGCGCCAGCCAAGGGCGATCCCCTGCCCCGCGCGCGCCGCCGCGATGCTTTCGGTGTAGTGGTTGAAGCGAAGCGCCGGCTTGATCTCGATATTACCGCCGGTCAGCGACACCCATTGCGCCCAGCCATACCACGAGCGATCGAGCACATCTGTCTCGATGAATTCGTCGGCGGGGCCAAGCGGGCCATGTCCCCTGCGCCGGAGGTGGTCGGGAGAGCAGACGGGGCAGACGACGTCGCCGCGCGAGGCAATGACGGTTCCATCGCTGAAGGGAGGCACGCCGTATCGGATCGCCACGTCGATCTCCCCGTCATCAAGACTGATCGGGTTATCCTGAGATATCACCCGCACCAGAATGCCCGGATTGGCCCGGCGGAATTCGGCAAGCCGCGGCAGCAGCCAGAAAGAGGAGAAGGCGACGGTCGCGCCGATCGTCACCACATCCTGGCTGCGCGACTGGATCGCTTCCACGCTCTCGGCGATATCGGCGAAACTCTTCGCCAGTGTCGCGCCGAGGCTGACGCAGGCCGGCGTCGGTTCGATCGCCCTGTGCTTGCGCAGGAACAGCGTCTGGCCGAGCTCCTCCTCTAGCGATGCAATCTGCCTGCTGACGGCCGCCTGAGTGACGCCGAGCTCCGTAGCTGCCAGCGTGAAACTTTTCCTGCGCAGCACCGCTTCCAGCGTCACCAGCGCCGTCAGCGACGGGAGCCGTCTTCGAAACTGCATCTCGAAATCCTATTCACATGAGAAAATATTATGTGAGCGTGATTTTTTATGCCGTTGAAAGCCCCGCGCTGCAACAGCAATCTAGGGAAACTCTCACATAAGGGGTTCTCATGCTAAACAGGCTTCCTTCTTCCATTTCGGCACTTCTCGACTCCCGCGCGGACGGCCATTCGCTGCCGGCCGGGCTCTACATCCGCGAAGACGTGTTCGAAGCGGATATCGATGTCTTCTTCCACAAGCACTGGATCTGTGTCGGCCTCGACTGCGATGTTCCGGAGCCCGGCGACGCCATCGTCGTCGACATCGGTAAGACGAGCCTGATCCTGCTGCGCGACGACGACGGCGAAATCCGCGTGCTGCACAATGTCTGCCGCCATCGCGGCTCCCGTCTTCTCAATCCGGGCAAGACGATCGTCTCGAAGCTCGTCTGTCCCTATCACACCTGGACCTATGAACTGACGGGCGAGCTCAGCTATGCCCCCCATATGGGCAAGGATTTCGACAAGGACTGTCACAGTCTGAAGCCGGTTACCTTCAAATCGATCGGCGGCCTGATCTATGTCTGCCTGTCCGACAATCCGCCCGAGGACATTGCCGGCCTCGAGCAGGCGATGGTCGAGCGTCTCGCGCCCTACGACATCCGTAACGCCAAGATCGCCCACCAGACCGACGTCATCGAGGACGGCAACTGGAAGCTGACGATGGAGAACAATCGCGAGTGCTATCATTGCTCCGCCAACCATCCAGAGCTCTGCGTCTCCTTCGTCGATCTCGATTTCGGCTTCGATCCCGAAGCGCTGAGCCCCGAGGACCGGGAACAGGCCGAGGAGCATTTCCGGCTTTACGAGGAACGCACCCAGGCATGGGAAGCCGATGGCTTCCCATCCGCCGCCATCGAGCAGCTCGCCGACTGCGCCACCAACTTCCGCACGCAGCGGCTGATCATCGCTGGCGCCGGCGAATCCCAGACGCATGACGCCACCGCCGCCTCTTCCAAGCTGCTCGGGCAGATGACCCGCAAGGATCTCGGCGACATCCATCTCTGGGGCCATAACAGCTGGAATCATTTCATGGGCGACCATGCCGTCGTGGCAATCGTCATCCCGCTGTCGGCCGGCAAGACGCTGGTCCGCACCAAGTGGCTGGTCCACAAGGACGCCGTCGAAGGGGTCGATTACGACCTCGACAAGCTGACGGATGTCTGGTTCGCAACGACGGATCAGGACGCCGACCTCGTCGCTCGCTCCCATGCCGGCGCTCTCGATCCTGCTTATCAGCCAGGTCCCTATTCCCGCTTCTCCGAGACGAACCTCGACAAGTTCGCCACCTGGTACATCGACCGGATGCGCGCTCATGGATACTAGGAACCCGCAAGCGCCGCTCGCAAAGGCAACCCGTCACGACGTCTGGAATCCGGAGGAAGACGACACACTCGTCTGCCTCGACGTGCAGCAGGAGACCCATGACGTCAAGACCTTCACCTTCGCCTCTCCTGACGGCAAGCGTTTCGCCTTCAAGGCCGGCCAGTATTTCCTGTTCGACCTCGAGCACAACGGCGAGCCTGAGAGCCGGTGCTACAGCATCTCCTCTTCGCCGCACCGCACGAACGCCTTCTCGGTGACGGTGAAGCGCGTTCCCGGCGGCAAGATCTCCAACTGGCTTCACGACACGCTGGTGCCGGGGGCGTCGGTCAAGGCGAACGGCCCGCTCGGCCATTTCGTCCGGTCCGAGGCATCGAAGCCGAAGCTTCTGCTGCTCTCCGGCGGCTCCGGCATTACGCCCGTCATGTCCATTCTTCGTGAACTCGCCGACAGCTGCGCGCCGGCCGACGTCGTCTTCATGCATGCGGCGCGCACGCCGCTCGATCTGATCTTCCGCGACGAACTCGCCTGCATCGCCCGCAGGCGGAAGGGGCTGCGGCTGCATTTCCTGCCGGAAACGGTTGCAGGCGAGCCCTCCTGGTCCGGGCTCACCGGCCGCATTTCGGCGGATTATGTCAGGCTGGCGGTTCCCGATATCGCCGAACGAACCGTGATGTGCTGTGGCCCCGCGCCGTTCATGGCGGCAGCGCGGGGCATTGCCGCCGAACTCTGCGTTCCCGCCGCGCACTATCTCGAAGAAAGCTTCGACGCCGCCGTCATCGACGCGCCTGAAATCCCCGCGATCCAGGAAGCATCCGCCAAGGTCTTCCAGGTCACCTTCCCGAAGCAGGCCCGCAGCATCGAGGTCACAGGCGATGAGAGCGTGCTCTCCTGCGCGAAGAAGGCGGGCGTCAGGATCCCTTACTCCTGCGCCAATGGCGTCTGCGGCACCTGCAAGTCGAAGCTCACCTCAGGCGCGGTCGACATGAACCACAATGGCGGTATCCGCCAGAGGGAGATCGATGCCGGCTTCTTCCTGCCCTGCTGCTCGAAGCCGCTCAGCGATCTCGTCATCGAACGCTGAGCGACACCGCGTCAGTCTTCGATACGGGAACTGCCGGGATATACTGACGCTTCAGTGTGCTCTCAAGGCCGCCGCACGATGCTGCGAGGGCGTCTGCCCGAATGTGCGCTTGAACGTCCGCGTGAACTGCGAGGCGTTTTCGAAGCCGACGTCGAGCGCGATCTCGATGAGCGGCGCCTTCGACTGGGCGAGGATCGATTTTGCCCGTTCCATGCGTACCCGATTGTAGGCCTTGGCGGGCGACATTCCCGTCTTTTCAATGAAGATCCGCTCCAGCTGCCGCCGCGAGAGCCCGACCATGGCGGCAAGCTTCTCGATCGGCATGCTGCCGTCGACGAACTGCTCCATGGTAATCATCGCCGCCTTGACGCGGGCGTCGTCATAGTCATCATAGAGGGGACGCCGCGGCTGAATATCCGATGGCGTTCGAGCCTTCTCGATCTGAAGCACCTCAAGCGCGTTCCTTTCGGCGTCGCGGCTGATGTACTTTCTCACCAGCAATGCCGCCATGTCGGCAGCGCTGCTGCCGCCGGCGCAGGACCCGCGCTGCCGGTCGAGATTGAAGAGCCGGTCGGAGCGGACGGCAAGCTCCGGAAAGCGCTCCCGAAACTCCTTGTAATGCAGCCAGCTGACGCAGGATTCGTGCCGTTTCATCAGGCCCGCCGCCGCCAGGATGAACGAACCGGTGCACACGCCGATCAGCGGCACCTTCCTCGCATCCGCCTGCCGCAGGAAGGTGATTGTCTGCTGGTCGACGGGATTTTCGACCGTCAGCAGGCCGCCGACGACCACGATATAATCGAACCTTGACGGGTCGACAAAATCCGAGGTCGGCGCCACCTGGACGCCGCAGCTGGAAGTGATCAGATGCCGCGTGCTGCCTATCACCTGCCAGTCGGCAAGCACCCTTCCGGAACGATCCTGTTCGTCGCTGGCAAGCCTGAGCGTATCCACGAATAAGGCGAAGGCCGACAGCGTGAAGGAACGCGACAGAACGAACCCCACTTTGAGTCGCGCTGCCTGCTTTGCGCCATCGTCAGCCACCCGATGCTGCTCAGCTCGCATGTTCATCTCCTGCCATGTGGAGCCAGCCGACGGCCGGCATCAGGAAAGCGCCGGAGGGAAACTGCAAGTCCAAACTATTCATGACTTCCTTCCAATTCCCCAAGTGAGCGGCGCTCTGCCATATTCGGTCAGTCACCATGGTCAATAGCACGATGGCGATTGCTGCATGATTGAGGTCGCGATATCGACCGTCCTGATCGCGCCGCAGAACATTCCTTCGAGCCGGCCTGAACCCGCAATGCCCACGACGACGGCCACGCCGGACGCCGTCGTTAGGCTCAGCTTGATCCGCCATGATGGTCGGAAGCGCAAAGGGAGGACGGATCTTGAACAAGATCGCTGCCGTCTCGCAGAAAGCCTTCCACGAAGTTTTCATTGTTATTACTCCTAGCTTTCGTCCCTTCTCCATCGAAATCTGCAGGCGGTGCTCTTCATTTTCCGCGACCAGGGATCATCCCTCGCGGCCCGCACGCAATTCCTGAAAGCGGATGACCGAGTTGATGCCCAGCCAAGCGATCGGCTCGGGAGGCAATCTCGTCGGTTCCGGCTGGTTCTTGAATTTGTCGAGCTCCGGGCCGGCCACTCCTGTCGCAAGATCCGCCGCCATGATCCCGGCAAGCGTGCTCTTGACGGTGCCGAGACCGTTCTCGCAGCAGGCGGAGAAAAGTCCTTCCTCGACCTCGCCGAACGCCGGAACATGGTTTCGGCTGAGGCAGAGCGCACCCGCCCAGCTGTATTCCATCGGCAGGCGCTCCAGCCCGGGGAAACGGGCATCGAACGACCTGCGCTGTTCGGCGGCGATGCCGGCGACCCGTTTCTCCGACACTTTGAGACTCGGGTCGTAGGTGAACCTCGTCCGGACGACGATCCTGGAAAGCCCGTCTTTGGTGATCTTGCGCACCGTTGCGCCCATGGGGTCGGCCGGCAGCAGCGCCCAACGATCGACGCCGGTGACATCGCCGCCGAATTCATTCTGGGAAAAGGCCGATGTCATCGACGCATAGGTGAAGACGTGCATCAGCCGCCCCCGGAAGTGGCCGAAGCTCTGAATATGGCCGTTTACCCCCAGAATGACCTTGGGTGCAGAAACGGAACCGCAGGCCGTCTTTGCCTTCCAGGTCCGGCCTTTACGGGAAAGCTCCAGGACCGGCGAGTGCTCGTGGATGATCACCTTGGAGGAGATCCCGCGCGCCAGGCCGCGAATATAGTCGGCCGGCTGGATCATCACCGCACCCGGCGTATAGAGCCCACCGCGATAATAGTGCGAACCGGTCATCTCCCGCATCTGAGCGGCATCGAGAACACGATGTTCCTCGCCGATCTTTTCCAGCGACTTCCGGTAATTGTCGTTCAGCCCCATCCCCCGCTCGGAGGCCGCGGCATTCACCTTGCCCGCCGGATCGAAGGTCTCGCGCGACAGGCCGTATTCGGCTGCGACATCGGCCGCGAAGGAGATCGCCAGACGGTTCTGACGGATCTCGTCCTTCGTCGCCGCTTCGTCGGCCACCGAATACTCGCCCGACGACAGGTTGTGCGGCACGTCGATCATGAAGCCGGAATTCCGCCCGGCCGGCCCCTTGGCAAGCTCACGCGCATCCAGGACGACAATCTTGTCCCCAGGGCGCGATTGCGAGAGACGGCGCGCTGCCGACAGGCCGGCAAACCCGCCGCCGATGATCAGCCAGTCGGCCGTAATGTCGTGCTCAAGCGCCGCTACGGGAAAGGTGCGTTCGCTGGTCGCCTCCCATCCCGAAACGCCGGTGTCTGTCGGCAGGTACTTGATCACATGGCGGCTCATCGGATCGTCTCGTCGACCGACCGGTCGGATATGTCGATCCAGATGGTCTTGAGTTCGCAATAGTTGTCGTGAGCGAAGACCGACTTGTCGCGGCCGCCGAAGCCGGACTCCTTGTAGCCGCCGAACGGCGTGGTGGCGTCGCCTTCGCCGAAGCAGTTGACGGTGATCAGGCCGGCGCGGATGTCGCGGGTCAGCCGGATCGCATTGCGCAGGCTGCCCGTATAGACGGATGCCGTCAGGCCGTAATTGGTGTCGTTGGCCAAAGCGGTTGCCTCGGCGAGCGTGTTGAATGTCGTGACCGACAGGATCGGCCCGAAGATCTCTTCCTGGAAAAGGCGGCTCGCCGGCGTCACGTCCTCGACAAGCGTCGGCTCGATGAAGATGCCATTATAGGTTTCGCCGCCCTGGGTGACCGACAGCTTCTCCGTCTTGGCATCGTCGAGAAAGGATTTGACCTTCTCGTAGTGCGACTTGCTGACGAGCGCGCCGATACGGTTTTCAGGATCGAGCGGATCGCCTGTCTTCCATTCGCGCATATAGGCGCCGATGCGCTTCATCAGTTCGTCCTTGACCCTGGCATGGACGATGAGGCGCGAGGTGGCCGAGCAATTCTCGCCCATGTTCCAGAAGGCGCCGTTGACGACCTGCTCGGCGACGAGATCGAGGTCCTCGGCATCGTCGAGAACGACGGCAGGGTTCTTGCCGCCGCATTCGAGCACGACCTTCTTGAGGTTCGAATCCGCCGCATAGCGCAGGAAGCGGCGGCCGGTCGGCGTCGAGCCGGTGAAGGCCACCATATCGACATCCATATGCAGGCCGATCGGCTCGCCGACTTCGCGGCCGGAACCGGTGACGACGTTGAAGACACCGGCCGGAATGCCGGCTTCGAGGGCGAGTTCGGCGACGCGCAGCGTCGTGAGCGTCGTTTCCTGCGCCGGCTTGACGATAACCGAGCAGCCGGCGGCAAGCGCCGGGCCGATCTTCCAGGCGAGCATTAGCAGCGGGAAATTCCACGGCAGCACGCAGCCGACGACGCCGATCGGCTCACGCACGATCATCGTCAGCGCGTTGGCGCCGACAGGAGCGGTGTTGTCGTAGAGCTTGTCGATCAGTTCCGCATGCCAGCGCAGCGTATGAATGCTGTCGGGAACGTCGACGGTCTGACATTCGCGGACCGGTTTGCCGCTGTCGAGGCTTTCCATGACGGCGAGTTCGTGCCTGTTGCGCTCCAGCAACTTGGCAAGCTTCAGCAGCGCTTCCTTGCGCTCGCCTGGCGAGCGGAGCCGCCAGCGCCCGTCTTCAAAGGCCTCTCTCGCCTTCTCAACGGCGAAATCGACGTCGCTGGAATCGCAGGCTGCGATTTCGGCCAGGACCTCGCCGGTGGCGGGATTGATCGAGGTGAAAGTCTTGCCGGAATTTGCCGGACGGAATGCGCCATCGATGAAGGCATTCGTCGGAAGTTGAAGACCGGCGGCGATCGCCTTGTATTCGGTCGCGGTCAAAGGTTCATGCATGGTTGGCTCCCGACGTGATCTGGCCGATCGTGCGCTTCAACGTGGAAACGACGGTCTCAAGGGTTCTTTTCTCTTCGGAGTTCAGTCCGCGCAGCGGCGCTCTCACGGGGCCGGCTTTGAGGCCGATGATCTCGCATCCGTGCTTGATCGACTGGACGAATTTCCCGCATTCGAGGAAGTCCATCAGCGGCAGCATCGCGCTCATGATCGCCCGGCCCTTGTCAAAATTCTTCTCGACAACGCAGGCCTCATAGAGGGCGACATGCTCGCGCGGCAGGAAGTTGGAGCCGGCGCAGACCCAGCTCTTCGCACCCCAGGCGAAGAATTCGAGCGCCTGGTCGTCCCAGCCGCAGGACAGCGAAATATGCGGAAACTTGCGGGCGAGCCGGTGAAGGTTGCCCATGTCGCCCGAGCTTTCCTTGATGGCGACGACGTTCTTCGACTTGCCGACGCGCGAGAAATACTCCTCGCCCATCACCACACCCATGCGGGCGGGATAGTTGTAGAGCATAATCGGCAGGTTGGCGGCGCGATCGACCGTCAGGGCGTGAACGGCATTCTCTCGCTCGGTCGGCAACGCATAGGGCGGCGACGACACCAGGATCGCATCCGCGCCGATTTCCTTTGCCGCCCTGGCATATTCAACCGAATCCTCGGTGCGCGTGGCGCCGGTCCCGATGATGAGCGGCAGCCGCGTGCCGATGACCTCTTTCGCATAGGCCGCGAGTTCGAAACGCTCCTGACTGCTCTGCGCGTAATATTCGCCCGTCGAGCCGCCGACGATGATGCCGTGGACGCCCGCTTCGATCAGCGACTCGAGCACGGCGGCAAATCCCGCCCGGTCAATCTGACCATTGCGATCGAGCGGCGTTACCGCCGGCGTGTAGATCCCCTCAAATTTCACGGCGACTTCTCCAATATTTGCGTGGCTGGACCGCCCACGAAGGCGTCCGCCTTGAGGCCCTGCGGAGCGATGAACATCTCCATGTTCTCGCGGGACAATTCCCAGTGTTCAAAAACGAGATCGACGACGGCATCCTCGTCGTGAGCGTCGAGCGCTGCGATAAAGCCGTCGTGATGTTCGACGGCCAGTCGAAGCCGCCGCCTCATATCCTCGTTTTTCGGCCGGAAAAACGTGTGGCCGATGCGCGCGTGGTCGATGAGCAGCCGGCCGAGACTCGGCTGCATGTAGACGTTGCCCGACATTTCGCCAAAGATTTCGTGAAAGCGATTGTTCTCCAGCACCATCGCCAGAGCGTCCGCATTCTGGCTGGCGGCGCGGAACCGTTCCTGCGTCTGTTTCAGCTCGGCAAGCTGTGCGGGCTTGAAATTCTGCACGGCGAGACGGCCGACCGCCGCATAGATCATCGGCGCAACGAGGAAGAAATTCCGCAGCGTCGAGTGGTTCATCGGGATGACCCGCGCACCCCTGTTTTCGCGGATATCGATATACCCCTCTCCGGCAAGACGGCGGAATATGTCCCGCACCGGCGTCCGGGAAAGCCCGTACCTTTCGCTCAAACTGGCCTCGTCCAGATCAGTGTCCGGGTCCAGTTCCATGGTCAGAATCTGGCGTTTCAGATCTTCGTAGAGATTGCTCTTGGGTGTCTTCGCCATCGTCGATCTCCGGCCATTCGTTGCTCTACGACGGGGACGATGACACGCCTCCCGGCAGGAGTCAATAATTGTGTACTTTGCGTACACAATCAGTATTCAAAGAAAACACAATTCTCCCGGCGCCACGACGGTTGCGTTGATCGAAGACCGAGCCATCCGCGAATGTGAGTGCTCAGGCCCCGCGGCGCTCGACGCATCGCGCAGTCTTCTCCAAGCTGATTGTCGTAGCAAAGTGTGGGAAAAGCCGGCGTCGCGGCAGATTATCGGAGGTCGGAAGCGCCGCGGACAAACCGGCGGAGCGCTGGGGCAACATGGAACGTCTATCGTCCAATGCCCGGCTTGATCGGGGAGCACCGGCGTCGGCGCTCCCCGGAAAATTCAGGCGGCGAGCACACCGCTCTTCTTGGCAGTCCACGTCGCGATATAGTCCATCAGGCCGGGCGACAGGCAATCATAAGGTTCGAGGCCCGAAGCCTTCAGCTGCGCCCTTACCGCGTCCATCTTGGCGGGATCGAAGCCGCTTTCGATGATCGATGAGACGAAGGCGGCAAAGGTGGGCTTGGCCCAGCCGCTTTCCTGGAAGCGCTCCGGATGGACGAATGACAATCCCTGGAACGGATGTTCGCGCTCGACCGGCCCGTACATATGCACGCCGCATTGCTTGCAGGCGTGCCGTTGGATCAAGGCAGCGGGATCGACGACGGCGAGCTTGTCGCCGTTCTCCAGCACCTCGACGCTCTCGGTCGGGGCGACCGCCACGACCGAAAAGACTGCTCCCTCGGGCTTCCAGCACTTGGTGCAGCCGCAGGCGTGATTGTGGGCGATATCGCCCTTGATCCTGACCTTGACGGGATTACTCGTGCATTTGCATACGAGCGTCCCGCCTGTGAAAGCAGCGTCAGTCGCTCGAAAGCCTGAATCCACTGCCGGATGAATGGCTATGCTGCTCATTGCTTGTCTCCCTTCCTCCCTGGCCGTTTGCGTTATGCCCGGCCGAGCTCGCTAAAATCAGTTCTCCAACCTCTGCGCGTGCCAGCGCAGATGATCGTCCATGAATGTCGAAATGAAAAAGTAGGAGTGTCCGTAGCCTTCCTGCATGCGCAGCCTGAGGGGAATACCCGCCGCCTCGCAGGCCTGCCGGAGTTCATCGGGACGCAGCCCATCCTCCAGGAAGCTGTCCGCCGTCCCCTGGTCGACCAAGAGCTCGGGGAAGCGATGCCCGTCTTCGATCAGCGAGCAGGTGTCATAGGCCCGCCAGGTGTTTTCGTCGGCGCCGAGATATTTCCGCAAGGCCGGTTTCGACCAGCCGGAAACCGAGGGGTGGCTGATCGGCGCGAAGGCCGAGCAGCTGCGGAACCGGTCGGGGTTCTTGAGCGCGATGGTGATCGCGCCATGACCGCCCATCGAATGGCCGAAGATCCCCTGGCGATCCATGTCGACGGGGAATTCCGCGGCAAGCAGGCGCGGCAGCTCGTCGGTGATGTAGCTGTACATGCGATAATTCGCCGAAAACGGCGGCTCGGTGGCATCGACATAAAAGCCGGCGCCCTTGCCGAACTGCCAATTGTCGGGCTCGTCAGGAACGTGATCACCGCGGGGGCTGGTATCCGGGCAGACGACGATCAGCCCGAGCTCGGCGGCAAGCCGCCGATACTCGCCCTTGTCCATGACATTGGCATGCGTGCAGGTCAGGCCGGACAGGTACCACAGAACCGGGCGCTTGCCCTCGGCCGCCTGCGGCGGCACGAACACTGCAAAGGTCATGTCGCAGTCACAGGCCTCGGAGCGGTTGACATAGACGCCCTGAGTGCCGCCGTAAGACTTGTCGATCGAGATGGTTTTCATGGCTTAGTACACGACCACGCCGCGGATGCTTTCACCCTTGTGCATCATCTCGAAGCCGTTGTTGATGTCGTCGAGCGGCATGGTGTGGGTGATCATCGGGTCGATCTGGACCTTGCCTTGCATGTACCAGTCGACGATCTTTGGCACGTCGGTGCGGCCGCGCGCGCCGCCGAAGGCGGTGCCCATCCAGTTGCGGCCGGTGACCAGCTGGAACGGTCGGGTGGAAATCTCCTGGCCGGCGCCGGCAACGCCGATGATGATCGATTTGCCCCAGCCGCGGTGGCTGGCTTCCAGCGCCTGGCGCATCACCTTGGTGTTGCCGGTGCAGTCGAAGGTATAGTCGGCGCCGCCGATCAGGTCGCCATTGCGCTTCGTCATGTTGACGAGATAGGGCACGATGTCGTCGCCGACCTCCTTCGGATTGACGAAATGCGTCATGCCGAACTTCTCGCCCCAAGCCTTGCGGTCGGGGTTGATATCGACGCCGATGATCATGTCGGCGCCGGCAAGCCTCAAGCCCTGCAGCACGTTGAGGCCGATGCCGCCGAGACCGAAGACGATCGCCGTCGATCCGATCTCGACCTTAGCGGTGTTGATCACCGCGCCGATGCCGGTCGTCACGCCGCAGCCGATGTAGCAGATCTTGTCGAAGGGGGCGTCGGGATTGACCTTGGCAAGGGCGATCTCCGGCAGCACGGTGTAATTGGCGAAGGTCGAGCAGCCCATATA
>NZ_JARFVE010000014.1:0-199639 GCF_029194105.1 Rhizobium mulingense
TATATGGGCTGCTCGACCTTCGCCAATTACACCGTGCTGCCGGAGATCGCCCTTGCCAAGGTCAATCCCGACGCCCCGTTCGACAAGATCTGCTACATCGGCTGCGGGGTGACGACCGGCATCGGCGCGGTGATCAACACCGCCAAGGTCGAGATCGGATCGACGGCGATCGTCTTCGGTCTCGGCGGCATCGGCCTCAACGTGCTGCAGGGCTTGCGGCTTGCCGGCGCCGACATGATCATCGGCGTCGATATCAACCCCGACCGCAAGGCCTGGGGCGAAAAATTCGGCATGACGCATTTCGTCAATCCGAAGGAGGTCGGCGACGACATCGTGCCCTATCTCGTCAACATGACCAAGCGGGGTGGCGACCTGATCGGCGGCGCCGACTATACCTTCGACTGCACCGGCAACACCAAGGTGATGCGCCAGGCGCTTGAAGCTTCGCATCGCGGCTGGGGCAAATCGATCATCATCGGCGTGGCCGGCGCCGGCCAGGAGATCTCCACCCGACCGTTCCAGCTGGTGACCGGCCGCAACTGGATGGGCACCGCCTTCGGCGGCGCACGCGGCCGCACCGACGTGCCGAAGATCGTCGACTGGTACATGCAGGGCAAGATCCAGATCGATCCGATGATCACCCACACCATGCCGCTCGAAGACATCAACAACGGCTTCGAGATGATGCACAAGGGTGAAAGCATCCGCGGCGTGGTCGTGTACTGATGGCGGCAGCCAACTACCGGGTCGATGTCAAGCATTTCGATGAGCTCCCCGCGCGGGAGCTCTACGACCTCCTTCGAATGCGCGTCGATGTCTTCGTCGTCGAGCAGAACTGTCCCTATCCGGAACTCGACGGCAAGGACATCGATGCCCTGCATCTGCGGCTGCTGGAGGGCGGTGACCTCCTGGCGGCGGCGCGGATCCTGAAACCGCATGAGCCGCAGGACCCGTCAAAGATCGGTCGCGTCGTTGTCTCGCCTGCCCACCGCGGCAAACGGCTGGGCGATGCATTGATGCGCGAAGCGATCACCGCCTGTGAGCGGCTTTATCCGGCAAATCGGATCGCCTTGTCGGCGCAGGCCCATCTGCGCCGCTTCTACGAATCCTTCGGCTTTGTCGGGACGTCGCAGGAATATCTGGAAGACGGCATTCCCCATATCGATATGATCAGACAACCGGCCATTCAGCCGCCATGAGGACACCGCCATGATCTATGTCGACGCCGATGCCTGTCCGGTGAAACCCGAGGTCCTGAAGGTTGCCGAACGCCACGGCCTCGAAGTCACCTTCGTCGCCAATTCGGGCCTGCGCCCGTCCCGCGATCCGATGGTCCACAACGTTATCGTTTCCAACGCTTTCGATGCCGCCGACAACTGGATCGCCGAGCGCGCCGGCGCGGGCGACGTCGTCGTTACTGCCGACGTGCCGCTGGCCGTGCGATGCGTCGCGACCGGCGCTTTCGTCAGCGGTCCGACCGGACGTGTCTTCGACGAGACCAACATCGGCATGGCGAGCGCCATGCGCGATCTCGGTGCGCATTTGCGCGAAACCGGCGAAAGCAAGGGCTACAACGCCGCGTTCAGCCCGAAGGACCGCTCACGTTTTCTCGAAACCTTCGATCGCCTCTGCCGCCGCGCCAAGAGCCTTTCCGGCGAGGCCGACGGCGGGCCATGACCTCTTTCGGGAGCCGGCAAGAAACGGGTGGCATGGCAGCCATGTCGATTCCTACCTTGAAGACAGCCGTTCCCTCACTGATATAGGCACTATCGCAGACGACTGCGGCGTCCTGAGGATGCAACCGTCGCGGGGACGGCCTCGCTCTTGAACAAGGAGAGGCGTATGGCCTGGTTTCTGCTTTTTCTCGCTGGTCTGTTCGAATGTGGCTGGGCGATCGGCCTTAAATACACCGATGGTTTCACGAGGCCGTTGCCAAAAGCGCTAACCATGTTTTCAATGGTGGTGAGCGTCGTGCTGCTCGGCCTGGCGGTGAAGTACCTGCCGATCGGCACCGCCTATGCGGTCTGGACTGGCATCGGCACGGTCGGCACCGTCCTCCTCGGCATTTGGCTGCTCGGTGATGAGGCAAGTGTTTCCCGTCTTGCCTGCATCGCGCTGATCGTCGCCGGCATCGCCGGCCTCAAGCTCACCGCCTGATTCCGAAATGCTGCGGGGCGCCGAAACGCCCCGCAATCGATGTCTATTTCAAGCCATCTTCCGGTTATCGACGGCAAGAGCGCCGGGACCGGATAAGAATATGTAAAGGAAGACGAAGCAGAACAGGATTGCAGCGTCGCCCTGGTTGACGGCCGGGAAAAAGCTGTTCGGGGCATGCGCCATGAAATAGGCGACCGCCATTTCGCCCGCCAGCAGGAAGGCCACAGGCCGCGTCAGCAGGCCGACGAGAATGAGTATGCCGCCGACCAGTTCCAGCAGGGCCGCAAACAACATCAGCGGCGGTAGCGAACCTGACATTTGTGACGCCGGAAAGCCGAAAAGCTTCATCGTTCCGTGTTCGATGAACAGCAGCGCGGTGATGATTCTGAGAGCGGCCAGCCCATAGGGGCGATAGGCGGAAAGACGCTCGAAACTTGACATTAAACCTCTCCATCAAAGAAAATGCAGCCGAGCGTTAGCCCGTCCCCGGCCGCGATTGAACACACGGATCGCTGACGGCTGTTCACTTTTTCGACAGCGGGCTATACGCGGCCAAATGTCAGAGCGGGATGTTGTCGTGTTTCTTCCAGGGATTGGCGAGATCCTTGTTGCGCAACATCTTCAGGCCCCGCGCCAGCCGCCTCCGGGTCGAATGCGGCATGATCACCTCGTCAACATAACCGCGCTCGGCGGCGACGAAGGGGGACAGGAACCGGTCCTCGTACATTTTCGTATGGGCGGCGATCTTTTCCGGATCGGCGATATCCTTGCGGAAGATGATCTCGACCGCACCCTTGGCGCCCATCACGGCGATCTGCGCCGTCGGCCAGGCATAGTTCAAGTCGCCACGCAAATGCTTCGACGCCATCACATCATAGGCGCCGCCGAAAGCCTTGCGGGTGATGACGGTGAGCTTCGGCACCGTCGCCTCGGCATAGGCGAAGAGCAGCTTGGCGCCATGCTTGATGAGCCCGCCATATTCCTGTGCGGTGCCAGGCAGGAAGCCCGGCACGTCGACGAAAGTGATGATCGGAATGT
The DNA here is from genome assembly GCF_029194105.1 of Rhizobium mulingense. Classification (NCBI taxonomy): domain Bacteria; kingdom Pseudomonadati; phylum Pseudomonadota; class Alphaproteobacteria; order Hyphomicrobiales; family Rhizobiaceae; genus Rhizobium; species Rhizobium mulingense. The sequence continues at coordinate 3,196 of NZ_JARFVE010000014.1, forward strand.
TGAAGCAGTCGCAGAAGCGCACGAAGCGCGCCGCCTTGCGCGAGGCGTCGCTATCGAGCACGCCGGCCAGCACCATCGGCTGGTTGGCGACAAAACCGACCGTGGACCCTTCGACGCGGCCGAAGCCGCAGACGATGTTTTTGGCGAAGCTCGCCTGGATCTCGAAGAAATCCCCCTCGTCCGCCACCTTCCGGATCAGTTCCTTGATGTCATAGGGCTTGTTGGCGCTCGCCGGCACCAGCGTGTCGAGTGAGGCGTCGGTCTCCGTCACCGACTGGTAACATTCGATCTCGGGCACCGGCGACGTGTTGGAAAGCGGCAGGAAATCGATCAGCCGGCGCACCTGCAACAGCGTATCGACATCATTCTCATAGGCGCCGTCGGCAATCGACGAGCGCACCGTATGCACCACGGCGCCGCCGAGTTCTTCTGCCGTCACCGTCTCGTTGGTGACGGTCTTCACCACGTCTGGACCGGTCACGAACATGTAGGAGGTGTCGCGCACCATGAAGATGAAATCGGTCATCGCAGGCGAATAGACGTCACCACCGGCGCAGGGGCCCATGATCACGGAAATCTGCGGAATGACGCCCGAGGCAAGCACATTGCGCTGAAAGACTTCGGCATAACCGCCAAGCGCGGCGACCCCTTCCTGAATGCGGGCGCCGCCGGCATCATAGATGCCGATGATCGGCGCGCGGTTCTTCAGCGCCATGTCCTGCACCTTCATGATCTTCTCGGCATGCGCTTCGGAAAGCGAGCCGCCGAAGACGGTGAAGTCCTTGGCGAAGACGAAGACCGTGCGGCCATTGACCGTGCCCCAGCCGGTGACGACGCCGTCGCCGGCGATACGGCTCTTGTCTATGCCGAAATCGGTCGAGCGATGTTCGACGAACATGTCGAACTCCTCGAAGGAGCCTTCGTCGAGAAAGAGGTCAATGCGCTCGCGCGCTGTCAGCTTGCCGCGCTTATGCTGAGCCTCGATACGCGCCTTGCCGCCGCCAAGGCGGGCGATGCCGCGGCGGCGTTCCAGTTCTTCGAGAATTTCCTTCATGCAATCTCCCCTTGCCGCGGCTTGCGCTAGCGGCTACGTCCGCTGAGCGAGAAAACCGAGCGTATCCTGGCCGCTACATCCTCGGCGATGATTTCGTCGGCAAGCTTGGGATCGGCGGCCATGCTGGTCACGTCGAAGGCGCTGACGGCGATCACCGACCCATCCTCGACCGAAGCCGCGTCGACGCTGATCTTGGCGACGTTGCGGTCCTTCTGGAAGCCGAGGCCTTTCTGGATGGATATCACCCGGATCGTCAGCACAACTCGCGGTAGCGCGGTATCACGCACTGTGGCATTGATCGCGGCATTGACGCGGTCGTTGATGCCGGAGAGCAGTTCGGCCGGCATGTTCGGTCCGGAGAGAACGACTGCGCTGCGCACATCGTAGAGCGGCGCCGCAGGCTTCGGACCCAAAAGGCTGGCGCAGTCCGTGAGCGCGATACAGACGAGTACGGCCCGGCAAAAACACGACCTCAGCCAATTCATGACAAAATCCCGCACCCACCCCGTTGGAGTCGCAGTTTCGTCATAATGCCTGGGAAGGCAATATGTTTCAGGAGCTTAGGGCGAAAAAACATCCGCCGCCGCCTTGAACTCGACAAAGCGCTTCGCGCGGCGCTCCTCGGCTTCCTCGTCGCGCCCCCAATGCTCGATCGTCCAGTCCTCGTCGAGATGGGCAAGCGACCACACCTCTTCCACCGTCACCCGGCGCTCGGCAAAGGCGAGTGCCAGGATCGCCGAACCGGTCAGCGTCGTGATGGTGTGGAGAGCGGCGAGCGCCATAGGGCTCTGATGCCGCGCCAGCGTGACGGCGAAGGCTGCGGTCGCCTCGCGGGGCTGCTCGTGGTGCATCACCCCCTCGATGAGGATGAAGCGTGCGCCGAGATCATTGGCCGCCCAGTCGATGACCGGATCCCAGCGCTCCCTCTGGCGCTCGACCAACAGTTCGGGTCCGTCGGCGCGGTAGCAGAGGAGGTCGCTCGAGGAAAAGCGCAGGATGTCTTCGAAGATCGCCTGCGCATTGTTGGCTACGCCGTCGAGCGCGGTGTTGACGAGCCGCGTCACCGGCATCGTCACGGGATCGATCTCCTGGCCTTGGGCCTGCCATTCGGCGGCGACAAGCTGCGCGAGCGCCTCGGTCGGCACGGCGAGAACCTGCCGCGCCGGCGTGCGGACCATCTTGCCGTCGAGCGTGATCGCAAACCCGCCCTCGTGCTCTGCAACAGCGACCTCGGCATAGAAGCGCTTCGGCAGCGGTTTCTTCATCTGAATCTGCGCCCGGCGGATGGGATCCGGATGGCTCAGGCCTTCGGAAAGATCGTTCAGCAGATCGCGCATGGGCTCACCTCAGGAAAAATGGCGCAATATCTCGTTCGGATGATAGGCAATCGCATCGGCGCCGTTGGCGATCAGTTCATCCACGCTGGCATAGCCCCAGGCTACGCCGATCGCCTTAGCGCCGGCAGCCTTTGCCATTTGCATATCGTAAACCGCGTCCCCAATGACAATGGCGTCGCGCGCATTCATGCCGGTTTCGTCACAGCATTCCGTCACCATGGCCGGATGCGGCTTGGACGGGCAATCGTCAGCGGTGCGGGCAACGACAAAATGCTGGTCGAAGCCGTGGGTCTCCATCACGAGGTTGAGCCCACGCCGGGATTTGCCGGTCACCGCTCCGATCAGCAGGTCCTCGCGGCCGCTGATCGCGTCGATCATCTCGCGAATGCCGGGAAACAGCGGCTCTCTGAAGTCGAGATCCTGGCGCACGACGGTAAACAGCGATTTATAATGCGCCGTCATCTCGATGTCCTGCTGCTCGACATGGGGCCTGCCCTGCATGCGGGCGATCGCGATATCGAGCGACAGGCCGACAATGGCCTTAGTATCCTCAAATCGCGGCTCCAGCTTGCCGAACTTTTCGAAGGTGCGGCGCATGGTTTCGTGGATCAGGCCGGCGCTGTCGACCAGCGTGCCATCGCAATCGAAGAGCGCGAGTTTCATTCGCTGTCCCTTTCGGCGCCGGCAAGGTCGAGACCGAGAAGGTTCCAGGTCTGCACCATATGCGACGGCAGCGGCGCGCTGACGCGCAGACGGCCGCCGGATGGGTGCGGGATGTCGATGTGACGCGCGTGCAGATGCAGCTTCTTCTGGATGCCGCCCGGAAAATCCCAATTCGGATCGTCGTCGAAATATTTCGGATCGCCGATAATCGGATGGCCGATATGCAGGGCATGGACGCGCAACTGATGGGTACGGCCGGTATATGGTTCCATCTCCAGCCATGCGAGGTTCTGTGCCGCCGTCTCGACGACGCGGTAGAAGGAAATCGCATGATCGGCGCCGTCCTCGCCGTGTTTGGCGATGCGCATGCGGTCGCCATCGGCCGTCGCTTCCTTGACGAGCCAGGTCGAGATCTTGTCCTCGTGCTTGCGCGGCACGCCCTTGACCAGCGCCCAATAGGTTTTCTTCGTGTCGCGCTCGCGGAAGGCGGCGGTCAGCTTCTGTGCGGCGCCGCGGGTGCGAGCGATGACGAGAACGCCCGAGGTGTCGCGGTCGAGGCGGTGAACGAGCCGCGGCTTTTCGCCCTTCGGGCTGGTCCAGGCCTCGAGCATCTGGTCGATATGCCGGGCCACGCCGGAGCCGCCCTGCACCGCAATGCCGGGCGGCTTGTTGAGCACGATCACCTTTTCGTCCTCATGCAGCACCATGCGCGACAGCAGCTCGAAATCTGACGAATGCTTGAGATCCTTGCCGGCGATCGGTCCCGATTTCAGCTTCGCATCGACATCGAGCGGCGGCACGCGCACCGTCTGGCCGGGCTGCACACGCGCATCCGATTTGACGCGGCCGCCGTCGACGCGCACCTGGCCGGAGCGCAGCAGCTTCTGTAGCGGACCGAAGCCGAGCCCGGGAAAATGCACCTTGAACCAACGATCAAGCCGCATGCCGGCTTCGTCGGGTTCAACCTTGATATGTTCTATGCCAGCCATAGTCGATCTTTCGGAAATTGCCGCACGGGCCGAGCCGGCGTTCTTGCCGCAGCCTTTAGAGCATTTTCACACAAAACGGAAACCGGAATCGAAATCAGGCCAAAGCGCGCATGACGGCGAGCCCTGATATGACCGCCGCCATCGAAAGCCCAACACTTGCAGCGATGTAGATCCCGCCGGCGACGGCCTCACCGCGCTCGAACAAGGAGATCGCATCCAGCGAGAAGGCCGAGAAGGTGGTGAAGCCGCCGAGAAAGCCGGTGATGAGCAAAAGGCGCAACTCCATCGAGGCGTTGAACTTGCGCGCGATCAGCTCGGCGAAGACGCCGATGACGAAGCAGCCGACCACATTGACGGCGAGCGTGCCCCAGGGAAAGGCCGGCCCCATGAGTCTCAGCGCCCATTGGCCGACGTAATATCTGAGAACGGAACCGATCGCGCCGCCGAGGGCGACAAGGAAAGCCTGAATCATAAGCCGGATTTACCGCAATTCGGGATCAACTCCAATCGATTCGCACGAAATGCTGCCAGTCGGTAAAATGCCAATGATTTTCTTAGGATAGCGCCAAGATCATGCCGATACCGTGACGGCATGACGCAGCTCCTGTCCATATCGGCCAATACCGCCGCCGTTGCCTTCGAATCACTGAGGATCCCGCAGCGTGTGGCGACGAGCACGGCGGCGCGTGATGCAAAGCGCATTGCCGACCGGCAATTGAAGGCCGAAAACCCGGACCAAGCCGAAGAGCCTTCCAGCATCATTCAATCGACGGAAGTGGCGCTCGACCTGATGACCAAAGGCAACCGCCAGCCCCAGACCGGACTCAGGCAGGCGCTGCAATCCTACGAAGACGTCTGAGGCAGCCGCTTTCCGAACGAAGCCACGCCTGGGTTAAGAGCCCGCAGCCAAGGCCGCGGGCTCTTCGAGTGCGCTGTCACTTGCCCTGGGCTGACACCACCTGCAGCACAAGGTCGACCTTGCCGGCCTTCTCGAAGGTCAACGTCACGGGCACGGTATCGCCCTGCTTGAACGGCGTTTTCACCTTCTGGAACATCAGATGCAGCTTGCCGGGCTCGAGCTTGACGGTTTCGCCCGCAGCGACGGCGATGCCATCCTTCAGCTGCCGCATCCTCATGACATTGTCCTTCGTTTCCATCGCATGGATCTGAACTTCACCTGATACCGGCGAGGTTACCGACAGCAGGCGATCGTCCGTCTGGCCGCTGTTCTTCACCGTGAAGAAGCCGCCACCGACCGGCTGGCCGGGCAGCATCGCCTTGGCAAAACCGCCTGAGATCTCGAGGTCGCCGGCCTTGACCGTCTCGCCGGCCGGCGCCGCAGCCGCCATGCCGCCCATGCCCGTCATATCCATGCCGGCCATGTCGTGGTCGTGACCATGGCTATCCCCCGCGACGACCTTCAGGAGCGGCGCCGGGCTTTTTATCCCATGCGGGTCGCTGCCGTCCTTCGCCACCTGATCCCAGGCGGCGACCGCGTCGCCGCACATCTGGATCACCGGGAAGGCGAGCGAGGTGCCGGCTTCAACTCCCGACACCTTCCCCTGGATGACAAAGGTGTCGTAGAAATCGTCGGAGAGATTGCCGTTCTTCCAGCGGATCTCGACCGCGCCCGACTTCACCTTGTCGCCGTGATTGTCATAGGTCTTCTGATAGTCGCCTTTGATCACTTCGAGTTCCCAGCCGGCCTTCGGCTGCGGCTTGGCGAAGACGAAGCCTTCCGGCAGCTTGACCCGCACTTCGGTGGTCGCCTTGCCGTCGCAGCCATGCGGCAGCTGCAGCGTGGCGAGAATGGTGCTTTCCTGGCTCGCCTCCTTGTCGAGGAAGCTCACATGCGCCTCGGCGCTGGCAAAGGCGGTTGCGGAAACAAGGGCGGCAAGCGGGAATGTCTTGGCAAAAGTCTTGATGGTCTTCATCGGATATCTCCTCGCCGGCCGAAAACTTCTGTTGGGCGGACCGGCATGCTTCATCATCGGGCGCAGGGGCAGCTCAGATGAGAACCGGAGGGGCGCGGGAATTCGGCCGGCTGACGGCGCTGGCGCCGGCAAAGGCGGCGGTCTCGATCGGGGAATTGATGAACGAGGCGAACTTGCGCTCGAGCCAGGAGCCCGCATCCGGCGTCGGCAGGATCACCGAAGCAGACAGCCGGCAGGCTTCGCAATTTCGCTGGAAGGCGACGGTCTTGCCGCCGGTGTCTCTCACGGTGACGCAGAGCGAGGCAAAGCTGCCGTCGGGCAGCACATAGGCGGCGGCGTCATAACCTTCGGAAGCGACAGCCTGCGGCGCTTGGTGGGCAAATCCGAGCAAAGCCAAGCTCAAGGCACAAAACATGCGCAGAAAGAGCGTCGCTTTCAGTCCGGTCCGCCGCATGAGATCCCCTTCAACAGCATGTCGCGATAGCCGGTTTCCCCTTGGATTGCAAAAGCAGATTTGCCGCAGTTTAGGGCCGGACCTGACTATCGCGACAAAAATTTGCTCGGCGACGACATTTGCCGCTTGCCAAGCGCCGCGCCCACCGGATAATTGCGGCCTACCCTGTTGGGAGAATCCGGTGCTTTCGCCACCGGTGCCGAAGGAGCAACCGCCCCGGAAACTCTCAGGCCAAAGGACCAGCAAGGGCAGACGGAACTCTGGAGAGAAGCGTTCTCGAAACGCTCGCCGAAGGGATAACAATCTCAGGCGTCAAGGACAGAGGGGGCTCTGGAGAGAAGTGCGCAGCCGCGCCTTCAGATTTGAGCCCGCGCCTTCGCAACAAGGCGCAAACCCCGGAGGCGTCGTTTGGACGATACTGCTGCCCTGAAGAAAACCCCGCTGCATGCCCTGCATCTTTCGCTCGGCGCCCGCATGGTGCCGTTCGCAGGCTACGCCATGCCGGTGCAATATCCCGCGGGCGTGATGAAGGAACATCTTCATACCCGCACCGAGGCCGGCCTCTTCGACGTCTCCCACATGGGCCAAGTCATCGTGAAGGCCAAGTCGGGCAGCTATGAGGATGCGGCGCTGGCGCTCGAGAGCCTGGTGCCGGTCGATATCCTCGGGCTCTCGGAAGGCCGCCAGCGTTACGGCTTCTTCACCGACGACACCGGCGGCATTCTTGACGATCTGATGATCGCCCATCTCGACGACCACCTTTTCGTCGTCGTCAACGCCGCCTGCAAGGAGGCCGACCTCGCCCATCTGCAGGCCCATATCGGCGACCAGTGCGACATCACCCTCCTGAACCGCGCCTTGATCGCGCTGCAGGGGCCGCGCGCGGTCGAGGTTCTCGCCGAACTCTGGGCCGATGTCGCGGCGATGAAATTCATGGATGTTCGCCACTGCCGCCTGCATGACGTTTCCTGTCTGGTCTCGCGCTCCGGCTATAGCGGCGAGGACGGCTTCGAGATCTCCGTCCCGGTGGACAAGGCCGAGGATGTCACCATGCGGTTGCTCGAACATCCCGACGTCCAGGCGATCGGTCTCGGCGCCCGCGATTCGCTGCGCCTGGAAGCCGGCCTCTGCCTTTATGGCAACGATATCGACACGACCACCTCGCCCGTCGAGGCAGCGCTGGAATGGGCGATGCAGAAGGCGCGGCGCGCCGGCGGTGCACGCGCCGGCGGTTTTCCCGGCTCCGGCCGCATTCTCTCCGAACTCGCAAACGGCGCCGTCCGCCGCCGCGTCGGCCTGAAGCCGGAAGGCAAGGCGCCGGTGCGCGGCCATGCTAGGCTCTATGCCGATGCCGAGGGCCAGACCGAAATCGGCGAAGTCACCTCGGGCGGCTTCGGTCCCAGCGTCGATGGCCCCGTCGCCATGGGCTACCTGCCGGTCTCTCATGCTGCGGCCGGCACGCTCATCTACGCGGAAGTGCGGGGCAAGTATCTGCCCGTCACCGTCAGCGCCCTGCCCTTCATCACACCGACCTACAAACGATAAAGCTTTTCCAGAGAGGACGACCAATGCTGAAATTTACTGAAGAACACGAATGGCTGAAGATCGAAGGCGACGTCGCGACGGTCGGCATCACCAATTATGCTGTCGATCAGCTCGGCGACCTAGTTTTCGTCGAACTGCCGGAAGTCGGCGCGACCTTCTCGAAGAACGGCAATGCCGCGACCGTCGAATCGGTCAAGGCCGCTTCGGACGTCTATTGTCCGCTTGACGGTGAGATCACCGAGGTCAATCCGGCCATCGTTGCCGATCCGTCACTGGTCAATTCCGATCCTCAAGGCGCCGGCTGGTTCTTCAAGCTGAAGCTTGCCAATCCCGCGGAAGCCGATGGCCTGCTTGATGAGGTGGCCTATAAGGAGCTCACCGCGTAATGACGACGCCAACCGAATTCCAGTTCACCGATTATCAGCCCTACGATTTCGCCAATCGCCGCCATATCGGCCCCTCGCCGGCCGAGATGGCCGACATGCTGAAGGTGATCGGTTATAACAGCCTCGACGGGCTGATCGACGCGACGCTGCCGCCCGCCATCCGCCAGAAGGCGCCGCTCGTCTGGGGCGCGCCGATGACCGAGCGCGAGGCGCTCGACAAGCTGCGCGAGACCGCAAACAAGAACAAGGTGCTCGTTTCGCTGATCGGCCAGGGCTACTACGGCACGATCACGCCGCCGGTCATCCAGCGCAACATCCTGGAGAATCCCGCCTGGTACACGGCTTACACACCCTATCAGCCTGAGATAAGCCAGGGCCGTTTGGAAGCGCTCTTGAACTACCAGACGATGATCTCAGACCTGACCGGCCTCGACGTCGCCAACGCCTCGCTGCTCGACGAGGCGACCGCCGCTGCCGAAGGCATGGCAATGGCCGAGCGCGTCTCCAAGTCGAAGGCGAAGGCTTTCTTCGTCGATGCCGACTGCCATCCGCAGACTATCGCCCTGATCCGCACGCGCGCCGAACCGCTCGGCTGGAGCGTCATCGTCGGCAATCCCTTCACCGATCTCGATGCCGTCGATGTCTTCGGCGCGATCTTTCAGTATCCCGGCACGCACGGCCACGTCCATGATTTCACCGGCCTGATCGCACGCCTGCACCAGGCCGGCGCCATCGCCGTGGTCGCAGCCGACATCCTGGCGCTGACGCTGTTGAAATCACCGGGCGAGATGGGCGCCGACATCGCGGTCGGCTCCTCGCAGCGCTTCGGCGTTCCCGTCGGCTACGGCGGTCCGCATGCCGCCTATATGGCGGTCAAGGATGCCATCAAGCGCTCCATGCCCGGCCGCCTTGTCGGCGTTTCCGTCGATGCCCGCGGCAACCGCGCCTATCGCCTGTCGCTGCAGACCCGCGAACAGCATATCCGCCGTGAGAAGGCGACGTCGAACATCTGCACAGCCCAGGTGCTGCTTGCCGTCATGGCCTCGATGTATGCCGTCTTCCATGGCCCCAAGGGTATTAAGGCGATCGCCCAGCAGGTGCACCAGAAGGCCGTGCTGATGGCCAAGGGGCTGGAAAAGCTCGGCTACAAGGTCGAGCCGGAAAGTTTCTTCGACACGATCACCGTCGATGTCGGCCACATGCAGGGCCTCATCCTGCGCGCAGCCGTCGCCGAAGGCGTCAATCTGCGCAAGGTCGGTGAAACCCAGATCGGCATGAGCCTCGACGAGCGCACGCGCCCCGCCACCCTCGAAGCCGTCTGGCGCGCCTTCGGCGGCAATTTCACCATTGCCGATTTCGAGCCCTCCTACCGGCTGCCGAAGGGTCTGCTCAGGACCAGCGACTACCTCACCCATCCGATCTTCCACATGAACCGCGCCGAAAGCGAGATGACGCGTTACATCCGCCGGCTCTCCGACCGGGATCTGGCCCTCGACCGCTCGATGATCCCGCTCGGCTCCTGCACGATGAAGCTCAATGCGACCGCGGAAATGCTGCCGATCACCTGGCCGGAATTTTCCGACATCCATCCCTTCGTGCCGGCAGACCAGGCGCTCGGCTATCGCGAGATGCTCGACGACCTGACGGAAAAGCTCTGCGTCGTCACCGGCTACGATGCCTTCTCGATGCAGCCGAATTCCGGCGCTCAAGGCGAATATGCCGGCCTGCTGACCATCCGCAACTACCACATCGCCAATGGCGAGGCTCATCGCGACGTTTGCCTGATCCCGACCTCGGCGCACGGTACCAATCCGGCTTCGGCCCAGATGGTCGGCATGAAGGTGGTCGTCGTCAAGGTGCGCGAGAATGGCGACATCGACATGGAAGACTTCCGTGCGAAGGCAGAAGAGCATGCGGCAAATCTTTCCTGCTGCATGATCACCTACCCCTCGACGCACGGCGTGTTCGAGGAAACGGTCAAGGAGATCTGCGAACTGGTGCACAAACACGGCGGCCAGGTCTATCTCGACGGCGCCAACATGAACGCCATGGTCGGCCTGTCCCGCCCTGGTGACATCGGCTCCGACGTGTCCCACCTGAACCTGCACAAGACCTTCTGCATCCCGCATGGCGGCGGCGGCCCCGGCATGGGCCCGATCGGCGTCAAGGCGCATCTGGCGCCTCACCTGCCCGGCCATCCCGAGACCGACGGCCGTCCGGGCGCGGTTTCGGCCGCCGCCTTCGGCTCGGCCTCGATCCTGCCGATCTCCTGGAGCTATTGCCTGATGATGGGCGGCGAAGGCCTGACGCAGGCGACCAAGGTGGCAATCCTCAACGCCAACTACATCGCCGCCCGGCTGAAGGGCGCCTATGACGTGCTCTACAAGTCGAAGACCGGCCGTGTGGCGCATGAATGCATCATCGACACCCGGCCTCTGGTCGACAGCGCCGGCGTCACCGTCGACGACGTCGCCAAGCGGCTGATCGACTGCGGCTTCCATGCGCCGACCATGAGCTGGCCGGTGGCTGGCACGCTGATGATCGAGCCGACGGAAAGCGAGCCCAAGGCCGAGCTCGACCGTTTCTGCGAGGCGATGCTGGCGATCCGTGAGGAAGCCCGCGCCATCGAGGACGGCCGCATGGACAAGGTCAACAACCCGCTGAAGAACGCCCCGCACACGGTGGAAGACCTTGTCGGCGAATGGGATCGGCCTTACAGCCGGGAACAGGCCTGCTTCCCGCCCGGCGCCTTCCGCGTCGACAAATACTGGTCCCCGGTCAACCGCGTCGACAATGTCTACGGCGACCGCAACCTCATCTGCACCTGCCCGCCGGTGGAAAGCTACGCCGAGGCTGCGGAGTAACAGCAATTGTACAGGCCCTCCCGCGCTGTTCGGGAGGGCTAACACCTCGCCTTGCGCAGGTGGCAACCGGCGCAATGAACCCATGCACCTTTCGCGGCATTGGATTCAAATTTAACCTTTCTTAGCAAGTCTCTGTTAGCAATTCCAATGAGCGGTTTTCCTTGCCGGAAACGTCGCCGTCGATCTTGGTTTTGCGTGCAGGTTCATATGCGTTCATCGGCTGTATCAGCAATTCTCCTCGCCGCCGTGATCCTGTCGGGATGCTCCACAAGCTCTGGCGCCGAAGACGTGCTCACCCCTGTGCCGTCGAAAGAAACCACCAACGCCATCGCGAAGCCGACCGGTCCGATACCGGCCGCCACCGTTGGCGACGCCGCCCCGCAGGCAAGCCCGCGACAGGAAGCATTGAGCTGGACGGGACAGGTTCCGGAACCTCAGGCGTTGGTGCCGGCGGAGAGACCGGTCGGCATGCCGATGCCGACCGAAAGGCCGGTTGCAATGTTGATGCCTGCCAATCCGGGGATCGACCCGGATGTCAGCCCGAAACCACCGACACGCTCGCGAATCTATAGCCATCGATTCCGCGACGCCAAACCGATCAACTTCGGTTCGACTTCACCCCGAAAGCTTGCCGTGCATGGCGTCGACGTCTCGCGCTGGCAGGGCGAGATCGATTGGGACACGCTGCGGCAGCAGGGGGCGAACTTCGTCTACATCAAGGCGACCGACGGCGGCGATCACCTCGATCCGATGTTCCGGAAGAACTGGCGCCGGGCCAAGGAAGCCGGCTTGAAACACGGCGCTTACCACTTCTTTTACTGGTGCCGGACCGCAGGCGAACAGGCCGACTGGTTCATCCGCAACGTGCCGAGAGAAGCAAACGCGCTTCCGCCCGTGATCGACGTTGAATGGAACGGAGAATCGAGCTGCAAGAGGCGGATTTCCCCCGCCCGCGTCCGGGAAAAGATGCAGGTGTTCATGGACAAGCTGGAGCGTCATTACGGCCAGCGCCCGATCATCTACACGGCGCCGGATTTCTACCGCGATAATTTGAAGGGCCAGATGCTCGACTATCCCTTCTGGCTGCGCTCAGTGGCAGCCCACCCCTCCAAGGTCTATCCGGGCCGCAAGTGGGTCTTCTGGCAATATTCCGGCTCTGGCCTCTCCGACGGTGTCGACGGCAAGATCGATCTCAACGTCTTCAACGGCAGCGAAAGCGATTGGCACAATTGGGTGGCATCGCGATAGCGATGAGTTCTTGTGCCAATCCGGAACAACGGAACGGCAGACGTGCGTTCGATAGATCTTTGCTAACGCAACGCCTTCAGCATTCTCTAAGTCCTTGTCGGTAAAAGACGATTATCCAGTTCTGGGGAAACGGCTGATGAGCATATCGGGCATCACGAACATTGCTCTTTCGGGCATGCGGGCGCAGACGACGCGGATCGGCGCGATCGCCAACAATGTCGCCAACGGCAGCACATCAGATTACGCCAGGCTGAACACCAGCCTCACCACTGTCGCATCAGCCGGCGTCCAGGCGACAGTCAGCCCGACGGCGTCGGATGTGGACCCGGCCACCGAACTGACCGATCTCATCGAAGCCGAACAGGCCTATAAGGCGAACGCCGTGGTCTTCGAGACCGGCGCGGATATGTGGGAAATGCTGATGAGCATTAAGCGCGACTGAGTGGTTCTCGAAGTCGTCGCGCTGTTGTAATTCCACTTGGATCAGACCTATGTCGATCTGCCGACTGCCTCGGTCGTCGCGAAATCAGCCGCTCTGCTAGCAGAATTGCCCTGTAGGGGCTCATACATCATCTCAGGAAAGAATTCCGCTTGCGCCGTATTACCTTATCAATTCTTCTGGATTTTGCCCTGATAATCAATGCTGGCGCCAGCGACGACCTTTCCGGTGTTTGGCGTGACCTGTTCACACGCTGTCGAACTGCCGTGGAGACAGGCAAAGACTTTGATGCAACAGGATTACGCGACCTTGGGCGTGACGTCAGGACGGTGGCCCCGGTGACCGCTCCCGGGGTACCCTTTCCACTTCTGCCTGGGTACAAAATGGCTGAACAGCGCTGGGAGGTTCCCGGAGCTCGTTTCGTCGTCGTGGAAACCGAGTATCCACCCGATCATGGCAAATCGAGACGTTCGTGTAAACTCGAACTCGCTCAGGGAGCAAAGCCGATCTCGGCGGACGAGGAAAACCACTTGAGGACGGCATTTCTCGCGGAGCGAGATCAACTCCACGGCACTGGGGCTCCGAGCGCTGGAATCCGGACCCCATATTTTCCACTAACCTTGGTGTTCGGTTAGCCGAAAAAAATCCCTCAGGCTGCCGCGTCGTCTCTACTATGCAAATCGAGACGCGATCCCAATCGCTATCGTTTTTCGCGACAGGTACCGCTGAGCAAGACGCAGCGCTTAGCGGTAATTTCAGCCAGCCCATGCGAACGGCGTCAAGAATGCGCCGGCTCGCTTTGGCGCTGCGCGGCAAGGGCCGCGAGATCGGCGGGTTTCAGCTCGACTGATTCGCCGCAGCCGCAGGCCGATGTCTGGTTCGGGTTGGTGAAGGTGAAGCCGGAGCGCAGCGTCGTCTGCTCGAAGCCCATTTCGGTGCCGAGAAGATAGAGCACGGCCGATGGCTCGACCCAGACCCTCGCGCCATCGCGCTCGATCAGGTCGTCCTTGGCATTGGGCTCGGTCACCAGATCGATGGTATATTCCATCCCGGCGCAGCCGCCCTTCTTGATGCCGACGCGAACGCCTTTGGCTTCCGGGCCGGAATTTTCGACGATCGCCTTGACGCGGGCCGCGGCCCCTTCCGTCATGCTCATCACTGCAAAGCCCATCGGCTTCATCTCCTTCCGCAACCGGGGTCAAGATCCGGTGCTTCGTGATTCAAATGTAGTCGCCGCACGTAAACGGATCAATACCACGGTACGGTATCAGTACCAGCCAACTGCGACCTGCGCCTCTTCGGACATGCGATCCGGCGTCCACGGCGGATCGAAGGTCATTTCAACCTCGACACCCGACACGCCTTCAACGGCGCCCACGGCGTTTTCCACCCAGCCCGGCATTTCGCCGGCGACCGGGCAGCCGGGCGCGGTGAGCGTCATCATGATCTTCACCATCCTGTCGTCCTCGATGTCGATCTTGTAGATCAGACCGAGTTCGAAGATGTCGGCGGGAATTTCCGGGTCGTAGACCGTCTTCAGCGCGCCGATGACGTCGACGCTCAGTCTTGCCAACTCATCGGCCGGGATGCTGGAATGCACGATGCCTTCGCGCACATCGATCTTCTGTTCGCTTTCGTCCAGGCTCATCACGGACACTCCTCAAGCAAAGAACTTGCGCGCATATTCAAGCGCATCGGCCAGGGAATCGACCTCGGCGCGGGTATTGTACATGCCGAAGGATGCACGGCATGTAGCGGTGACGCCGAAGCGTTTCAAGAGCGGCATGGCGCAATGCGTGCCGGCGCGCACCGCAATGCCCTGCCGGTCGATCACCATCGACACGTCGTGGGCGTGGATGCCGGCAAGCTCGAAGGAAAAGATACTGCCCTTGTCGGGCGCCGTGCCGAACACGCGCAGCGAATTGACCGATTTCAGCCGCTCGACCGCGTAAGCGGCAAGATCGGCCTCATGGCGGGCGATCGCCTCGCGGCCGACCTTCTCCATATAGTCGAGCGCATAACCGAGCCCGATCGCCTGGACGATCGGCGGCGTGCCGGCTTCGAAGCGATGCGGCGGATCGTTGTAGGTGACCGCATCCTCGGCAACCTCGAAAATCATCTCGCCGCCGCCCTGGAAGGGGCGCATCTCGAAAAGCCGCTCCTTCTTGCCGTAGAGCACGCCGATACCCGACGGGCCGTAGAGCTTGTGGCCGGTCATGACGTACCAGTCGCAATCGATATCCTGCACGTCGACCGGGAGATGCACGGCGCCCTGGCTGCCGTCGATCAAGACCGGAATGCCGCGTTGATGCGCGATGCGGCAGACCTCTTTGACCGGAACGATCGTGCCGAGCGCATTCGACATATGGGTGATGGCGACGAGCTTGGTGCGTTCCGTCAGGCTCTTCTCGAAATCCTCGATATGAAAGGCGCCCTCGTCGTCCACCGGCACCCAGACCAGTTTGGCGCCCTGCCGCTCGCGAATGAAATGCCAGGGCACGATATTGGAGTGGTGCTCCATGATCGTCAGGACGATCTCGTCACCTTCGCCGAGCTTGGGCATGCCCCAGCCATAGGCGACGGTGTTGATCGCTTCGGTCGAATTCTTGGTGAATACTATATCGCTGACCGAAGGGGCGTTGAGGAAACGGCGGACCTTTTCGCGCGCCGCCTCATAGGCATCGGTCGCGGCATTTGAGAGATAATGCAGGCCGCGGTGCACATTGGCATATTCATGGGCGTAGGCATGCGAGATCGCGTCGATCACCGACTGCGGCTTCTGGGCCGAGGCGCCGTTGTCGAGATAGACCAGCGGCTTGCCGTGCACCTTCTCCGCCAGGATCGGAAAATCCCGGCGGATGGTTTCGACGTCGTATTGCGTGGCCGGCACGATCTTGTCCATGGCTATATCCGATCAGGCGTGCTTTTCGAGCCAGGCCGAAATCACGCCTTCCAGCGCCTCGACCAGGGCCTCGTCTTCCAGTTCCTCGACGATTTCGGCGACGAAGGCGTTGACGAGCATTGCCCGCGCCTTGTTCTCCGGAATGCCGCGCGCCATCATGTAATAGAGATGGTTGGCGTCGATATCGGTCACCGTCGCACCGTGGCCGCACTGGACGTCGTCGGCGAAGATCTCGAGCTCGGGCTTGACCGAGAACTCGGCATCGTCCGACATCAGAAGCGTGTTGCACGCCATTTTGGCGTCGGTCTTCTGCGCATCGGGCGCCACCCGGATCATGCCCTGGAAGACACCCTTGGCGCGGTCGAACACCACGTTGCGGATCACCTCGGTCGAGCCGGTATGCGGCACGTCGTGGCCGAGAACCATCGTCACGTCGGTATGGCTCTCGGCCCCGAGCAGGTTAATCCCGCGCAGCGTCAGATCGGCGCCCTCGCCGGTCACCTTGATGTGCAGTTCCTGGCGCACCAGCCTGCCGCCGGCATTGATGACGAACAGGCGAAGCTTGGCATCGGCGCCGAGATCGACGCGGATCTGGCCGAGATGCGTATCGTCAGCACCCTGCTGCTGCAGGATGATCCAGGTCAGTTCCGTGCCTTTGCCGACGGTGATGTCACTGACATGGGACACCAAGGCAGCATCGCCCGTCACCGCACGGTGACGCTCGATAACAGTTGCCTTGACGCCGGCACCGAAGGAAACGGGAAGGCGCGTATGCGTCTGCCCGCCAGCATGGATGAACTGAATCTCGAGCGGATTTTCAAGCTCGGTATCATCGGGCACGTCAACCACATAGCCGTCGCGCACGAAGCTGCCATTGATGCGGCCGACCGCATCGTCGCTGCCGAGCGCATCGAGCCCGCCTGCGGCCGAGCCGTCACGCAGACGTTCGCTATAGGCTGACACACCGAGGCCCTCTGCGACCGCCTTCTGATTGGCATGGCCCTGGATCACCGCCAGCACCCTGGAACCCGCGACGAGCGGCTCAAGCGGGTCGGAGCCGGCGTCGCCTGCCTGCGGCGGCAAGCCGCGCAGCAGGTTTTTGAAGTCGGTGTAATGCCAGGCTTCGATGCGGCGCGTCGGCAGGCCGGCCTTCTTCAAGTCATCGAGAAGCCGGTCGCGCAGCGCCGTCACCATGCCGTTGCCCGGCAACTCGCCGATCTGCTGGTTGAAGGCGTCGATCAGCGCCGTTTCGGCCGCGGTCAGGCGACTCGTCGTCTGCATGTTCATGGAGGTCGTCCTTTCCACCCGAACTCAGGCCGCCGCGCCGATGATATCGGCATAGCCGTTGGCTTCGAGCTCATGCGCCAGCGTCTTGTCGCCCGACTTGATCACCTGGCCCTTGTAGAGCACGTGAACCGTATCAGGCACGATATAGTCGAGCAGGCGCTGATAATGGGTGATGACGACGACAGCGCGATCGGGCGAACGCAGCGCATTGACGCCGTCGGCGACGATCTTCAGCGCGTCGATGTCGAGGCCGGAATCGGTTTCGTCGAGCACGCAGAGCTTCGGCTCCAGCAGCGCCATCTGCAGGATCTCGGCGCGCTTCTTCTCGCCGCCGGAGAAGCCGACGTTGAGCGGCCGCTTCAGCATCTCGGTGTTGATTTGCAGCTTGGCCGCGGCATCCTTGACGCGACGCATGAAATCCGGCGTCGTCAATTCGTCCTCGCCGCGCGCCTTGCGCTGCTCGTTCATCGCCACCTTGAGGAACTGCATGGTGGCGACACCGGGGATTTCGACCGGATACTGGAAGGCAAGGAAAATGCCCTTTGCGGCGCGCTCGGCAGGATCGAGTTCGAGGATGCTCTCGCCGTTGTAGAGAATCTCACCCTCGGTGACTTCATAGTCTTCGCGACCCGACAGCACATAAGAAAGCGTCGACTTGCCGGAGCCGTTCGGCCCCATGATGGCGGCCACTTCCCCGGCCTTCACCGTCAGGTTCAGACCACGGATGATCTCGGTGCCGTCTTCGGCGATGCGGGCATGAAGGTTTCTGATTTCAAGCATCTTTGTCTTTCCTGTTATCCGGCGGATTTCAAGGATCCGCCCAATTGACCGTTCGCACTGGTCTCGATCCGTCATCCTCGGGCTTGTCCCGAGAACTGCAACTCCTAAGGGCATGTATTCGGCGCTAACGCCAAAAACAGATGGCAGCAAAAACCACACCTGCTGCCTTGAAGACGAACCGAAGCCATTCGATGAATTCAGGGATTTGCAGAAATCTCCCGATAACTTCAATGAACTTTGCCGGTTTTTCCACTCGCTGCTGAAGAAACACGTATGGCGGCTCCGGCGGCGTTTCCGTCTCGTACCTTTGCTCGCGGGGGCGAATTTTCGCCAATATTTCCCCGCGCATATTTTCCAGACGTTCAAGAATGCGCTTCTTGTCCGTCTCGTCCATATCAGCCTACAGAGCCTTCAAGCGAAATGCTGATCAGCTTCTGCGCCTCGACGGCGAACTCCATCGGCAGCTCCTGCAGCACTTCCTTGACGAAGCCGTTGACGATCAGCGCGATCGCCGCCTCTGTAGGGATACCGCGCTGCAGGCAGTAGAACAGCTGGTCCTCGGAGATCTTCGAGGTCGTCGCTTCATGCTCGAACTGTGCCGTCGAATTCTTCGCCTCAATGTAGGGCACGGTATGGGCGCCGCACTTGTCGCCGATCAGCAGCGAATCGCACTGGGTGAAGTTGCGCGCATTCGACGCCTTGCGGTGGGCCGAGACCTGGCCGCGGTAGGTGTTGTTGGAAACGCCGGCGGCGATGCCCTTGGAGACGATGCGGCTCGACGTATTCTTGCCGAGATGGATCATCTTGGTGCCACTGTCGATCTGCTGATGACCGTTCGAGACGGCGATCGAGTAGAATTCGCCTCTGGAGTCGTCGCCGCGCAGGATGCACGACGGATATTTCCAGGTGATCGCCGAGCCGGTTTCAACCTGCGTCCAGGAGATTTTCGAGCGGTCGCCGCGGCAATCGCCGCGCTTGGTGACGAAATTGTAGATGCCGCCCTTGCCTTCCTTGTCGCCCGGATACCAGTTCTGGACTGTGGAATATTTAATCTCGGCATCGTCGAGAGCCACGAGCTCGACCACTGCGGCATGCAGCTGGTTTTCATCGCGCTGCGGCGCCGTGCAGCCTTCCAGATAGGAGACGTAGGCGCCCTCTTCCGCGATGATCAGCGTGCGCTCGAACTGGCCGGTGCCCTTCTCGTTGATGCGGAAATAGGTGGAAAGCTCCATTGGGCAGCGAACGCCTTTCGGCACGAAGACGAAGGAGCCGTCGGTAAACACAGCCGAATTCAGCGTCGCGTAATAATTGTCCGAGGTCGGAACGACCGAACCGAGATATTTCCGGACGAGATCGGGATGTTCGCGGATGGCTTCCGAGATCGACATGAAGATCACGCCGGCCTTCTTCAGCTCCGCCTTGAAGGTGGTGACGACCGAGACGCTGTCGAAGACCGCGTCGACAGCGATCTTCGGCTTCTCGACGCCGGCCAGGATCTCCTGCTCACGCAGCGGAATGCCGAGCTTCTCATAGACCTTCAACAGCTCCGGATCGACCTCGTCGAGCGACTTCGGACCCGGCGCGCTCTTCGGCGCGGCGTAGTAATGGATGTCGTTAAAATCGATCTTCGGATAATTGACGCGTGCCCAGGTCGGCTCTTCCAGCGTCAGCCAGCGCCGATAGGCCTCTAGACGCCATTCCAGCATCCATTCCGGCTCCTGCTTCTTGGCCGAAATGAAGCGGATGATATCCTCGGATAGGCCCTTCGGCGCCTTGTCCATTTCGATGACGGTCTCGAAACCGTATTTGTACTGGTCCACATCGATCAGGCGCACCTGGTCGATCGTTTCCTGCACGGCAGCCATTTCATTCTCCAATCTCGCCGGATCCAAGGTCCGGCAGCTTGTAGCATATGGGCAATCGTCTCGCCCTTCCTGTCGGGCAATCGCTTGCCCTGATGGTCGGGCAATTCCTTGCCCTGATGTAAGAGGCCAAAAGGGACTTTTCAGCCCGATTGGCAAGCGGAAATTTGCGTTTCCGCAAGTTTATGATGCGGTCAGGCCGCCTCACCCGCCGACCTGCGCCGGCAGGCGATCTTCGCAAAAGCGGCAACCGCCCTGTCTATGTCTTCTTCCGTCGTCGAGAAGCCGAGCGAGATGCGTAGTGCGCCGAGTTTGGCGTCGCGGCCCATCGCCGTCAGCACATGGCTTTCGCCAAGCCGTCCCGACGAGCAAGCCGAACCTGCCGAAAGCGCGACACCTTCGAGATCGAAGGCGATCTGTCCGGTCTCGGCCTTCAACCCCGGTAGGGTGAAGAAGATCGTATTGGCGACGCGCTCGCCGCTCTCGCCATGGATGATCACGTCGGCGGCGTGCCGTCGCATGCCTTCCTCGAGCCGCTCGCGCAACGCGCCGATTGCCGCATTGCGCGTCTCCAGCTCGCCCGCTGCCGTCTCCGCCGCCGCGCCAAAGCCAATCAGCGCCAGCGAATTCTGTGTCCCCGAACGGTGACCACGCTCCTGCCCGCCACCCTGGATCAGCGGCCGCGGCATCAGCGCCTCGCCGCGCGCAATCAGCGCGCCGGCGCCTTTCGGCCCGCCGATCTTATGCGAGGAGACGATCATGAAATCGGCGCCAATCCTATTGATATCGAGCGGGATGCGGCCGGCCGCCTGCACCGCGTCGACCACGAAAAGCCCGCCATGGGCATGCACGATTTTTGCCGCCGCCTCGACCGGCTGGACGATACCCGTCTCGTTGTTGACAAGCATGACGGCGACCATCGGCAGGCCTGCTGCCTTGTCATGCGCCCCGAGCAGAAGCCCGAGCGCGTCGAGATCGACGATTCCGGCTTCCGTCACCGGGATCTCCGTCATGTTTTCCCTGGAGAAGCGCCCGCCTTCGCGAACCGCCGGGTGCTCGACCGCTGAAAAATAGAGATGGCCAAGCCGAAGCGGCGTACGACCCATGCGAAATTCCGGCGTCAGCACCAGATTGGCGGCTTCCGTTGCGCCGCTGGTGAAGATCACATTGCCGGCTTCTGTGCCGGCAAGGGCGGCGACCTTGCGTCGCGCACATTCGATAGCAGCGCGGGCGGCCCGTCCCTCACCATGCACGCTGTTCGGATTGCCAAACACGTCAATGGCGCCCATGATCGCCTCACGCGCTGCGGGGTGCAGCGGCGCTGTGGCATTCCAGTCGAGATAAAGGCGTGGCGGCGCCATGATCTTCAGTCCTGCGCTTGACGAGCTTGCTTCAGCACCCACGGTTCATTTTTCTTGAAATTTCCGCCGGGCTTGCCGTATGACACGTTCCACGAAGCGTGGATCGCCATGCAAGTTTCGAATTGTTCTAAACTGCGTTTTAGAAAAGCTGACAACGATAGTCAAGTCATGTTGTCGCCCGACGCAGCGCGAACGCGAAATAAAACCCGGAGTACCAATGCCCGAAGTAATTTTCAACGGTCCAGCCGGCCGTCTTGAAGGCCGCTACCAGCCCTCCAAGGAAAAAAGCGCGCCCATCGCCCTGATCCTGCATCCGCATCCGCAGTTCGGCGGCACGATGAACAACCAGATTGTCTACCAGCTCTTCTACATGTTCCAGAAGCGCGGGTTCACGACTTTGCGCTTCAATTTCCGGGGCATCGGCCGCAGCCAGGGCGAATTCGACCACGGCGCCGGCGAATTGTCGGATGCCGCCTCGGCGCTCGACTGGGTGCAGAGCCTGCATCCCGATTCGAAGACCTGTTGGGTCGCCGGTTATTCCTTCGGTTCATGGATCGGCATGCAACTCCTGATGCGCCGGCCGGAGATCGAGGGCTTCATGTCGATCGCCCCGCAGCCAAATACCTACGACTTCTCGTTCCTGGCGCCCTGCCCCTCCTCCGGCCTGATCATCAACGGCGAGGCCGACAAGGTGGCGCCGGAAAAGGATGTCAACGGCCTTGTGGAGAAGCTGAAGACCCAGAAGGGGATTCTCATTACCCATCGCACCGTTGCCAATGCCAACCACTTCTTCAACGGTCAGGTGGAGACGCTGATGAGCGAATGCGAGGACTATCTCGACCGCCGCCTCAATGGCGAGCTGGTGCCCGAGCCGGCGGCCAAGCGGATCCGCTGACCGCATAACCCCGACGTCTGCCCACCACCATCATCACGACGCGCTGGGCTTTCCCGACTGCATGCCGGCAGTCAGCTCGTAAGCCGTGTCGAGGACTCCATCGATCAGGATTGGCGCGCGTTCGCGCATGCCGATCTTCCTGAGGACCCGCTGCGAAGCAACATTTTCGGGATGCGTGAAAGCGATAAAGCTCGACGCGAACGCCCTCGCGAGAACCAGCCGGCGAGCGCGCTCGCCGCCTCCGTCGCCAGGCCCTTGCCCCACGCCTCCTCGCGCAGGGAATAGCCGAGTTCGAATTGGTCACTCCCGAATCGCGAAATGCCGGCGCGACCCATAAAGCTGCCATCCGCGGCGAGAAGCTTGTATTTGGTTGTACCGTCGCGCGCCTGCTCCGCGAACCAGTCGCGCAACCGTTGCTCGGCCTTATCAAGGCTCCAGGGAGTATTGCCGGGAAGATATCGCGTCGTCGCCATGCTTGAGTGCAGTTGCTGCAGCAGGGCGGCGTCGCCTTCGTCCCACATGACAAAACGCAGCCTCGGCGTTTCCAATATCAGCCTTTGGCTTGTCATGGTCTTGCCAGCACGCCGCCGCTGACGGGAGCCGCAACTCCCGTCGTGCCGGGAAAGGTCAGCGGCAGCCCGTCCAGCGAGCGTACGGCGAGGTAGGCCCAGGCCTCGGCCTCCATCGCATCGCCGTCGAAGCCCGCGGCCTCGGCGCTCAACACTCTCGATCCCTCGGTCATCGCCGAGAGCTCGCCCATCAAGGTGCCGTTCAGCCGACCGCCGCCGCAGACGATATAGGCCGATGGACGTTCGGGCAGGAATCCGGCGGATTTGATGATCGATGCGGCAGCGACATGCGCAAGCGTCCGGGCGCCGTCTTCGAGGCTCGCCTCATCAGGCCGAAGCGGCGCGAAATCGCCGCGATCGAGCGAACGGCGGACATTGCCGCGGAAGAACGGGCTGTTCAGATACCGCTCCGCCAGGGCGGGGACGACCTTCCCGCGCCCGCCGATCTCGCCGCCGGGATCATAGGTTCTGCCGGTCTGCATCTCTACCCATTGATCGATCAGCGTATTGCCAGGGCCGCTGTCGAAGGCGGCGATCCGGCCGTCAGCGCCGATATAGGTGAGGTTGGAGATGCCGCCGATATTGACGAAGCACACCGCCTCTCCCGCCTGCTGGAATTTTCCCGCCAGTGCTGCATGATAGGCCGGCACCAGCGGCGCACCCTGCCCGCCATGCACCATATCGTTGGCACGCATGTCGTAGACCACGGATAAGCCCGTCCGGCACGCCAATTCCCGGCCGTCGCCGATCTGGATCGTCAGTCCCTCGTCCGGCCGGTGAAGCACCGTCTGGCCATGGAAACCGAGAATGTCGACGCCATTGGCAGCGAGCCCGAAATGCTCGAGAAATGCCGTAACGGCAGTTGCATGCCGTAAGGTCAGCTCGAGCTCGATCTCGCGAAGTTCTCCCGGCCGTTCGTTCCTGTCCCGGAGCGGCCGCGCCAGTTCCAGCGCCCGTTTGAGCCGTCCGCGAAACTCTGCATCATACGGCATCCCCAGAAACGGCCCGCGCTCGATGAAGCCGCGGCCGTCGGTCCTGATCAGCGCGACATCGATACCGTCCATCGACGTGCCGCTCATCAGGCCGATTGCGGTTCTGACCACATCCATGAGGCTTGCCTCCCATGCGATTCCCGGATGCACTTTTGTAAAAACAGTGCTAAACGCGCCGCGACAGATCAACAACAACGAAGTTGCGCAAGGCCACACGGGACCGAGCGCAGACACCAAGAGACGAAAGCCATGTCCGAGTTCAAGTCCGATTTCCTCCGCACGCTGAAAGAGCGCGGCTTCATCCATCAGGTTTCCGATGAAAGCGGCCTCGACGATCTGTTCGTGAAGGAGGTCGTGACGGCCTACGTCGGTTACGACGCAACCGCGACCAGCCTGCATATCGGCAATTTGATCTCGGCCACTATGCTCTACTGGCTGCAAGAGACCGGCCACCGGCCGATCGCGCTGATGGGCGGCGGCACGTCGATGGTCGGCGATCCCTCCTTCCGCGACGAGCAACGCAAGCTTCTGACGCCGGAGGCGATCAACACCAACATCGAGGGCATCAAGAAGATATTCTCGCGTATCCTACGCTTCGGCGACGGTCCGACCGATGCCTTCATGGTCAACAATGCCGACTGGCTGATGAAGCTCAACTATGTCGAATTCCTGCGTGACGTCGGCCGGCATTTCTCGGTCAACCGCATGCTCTCCTTCGACAGCGTCAAGCTGCGCCTCGATCGTGAGCAGTCGCTCTCCTTCCTCGAATTCAACTACATGATCATGCAGGGCTACGACTTTGTCGAGCTCAGCCGCCGCTACGGCTGCCGCCTGCAAATGGGTGGTTCGGATCAGTGGGGCAACATTATCAACGGCGTCGATCTGGGGCACCGCATGGGCACGCCGCAGCTCTACGCGCTGACCACGCCGCTTTTGACGACGAGTTCCGGCGCCAAGATGGGCAAGACGGCCTCCGGCGCCGTCTGGCTGAACGAGGACGTCTTCAGCCCCTATGATTTCTGGCAGTACTGGCGCAACACCGAGGATGCCGATGTTGGCCGGTTCCTGAAGATCTTCACCCGCCTGCCGCTCGCCGAAATCGCCAGGCTCGAGGCCCTCGGCGGCGCCGAAATCAACGAGGCGAAGAAGATTCTCGCCACCGAAGCGACCGCGATCGTCCACGGTCGCGAGGCGGCCGAAGCATCCGCTGAAACGGCCCGCACCACCTTCGAGGAAGGCCGCGTCGCCGAAAACCTTCCTTCTGTTGAAATCTCGGCCACCGAGCTTGACGGCGGCATCGGCCTGCTCTCGCTGATGGTCCGCGCCGGCCTTGCCGGCTCCAACGGCGAGGCTCGTCGCCACGTCCAGGGCGGCGCAGTGCGCATCAATGACGAGGCCGTCAGCGACGAACGCCGCCTGATCGGCAGCGGCGAAATCACCGCCGACGGCGTCATCAAGCTCTCGCTCGGCAAGAAGAAGCACATCCTGATCCGCCGCGCGGCATAGGTCGCTTCAAATGGACGGATCTTGAAGCCGGCGCCCCGCGCCGGCTTTTCCTTTGGCACGGGATCAGTCGGCCCGCCACCGATATTCCGCATCGTCTTGTTTCATCTCTCGAAGGAGCGGTCCGGGCGGATTAACTTCCGAAGCGGGTCGTACGCGCGACCACCAGCCAATCGAGAAGATCGGCGGCGTCATCTTTGCGTCGAGCGGAACCAGGAGGACATGCTCGACGGGGATGCTCTTCACCAGCTTCAGCCGTCCGCCCTTTTCTGCAGAATTCGAAGCCTCGCCAACTGTCACGGCCATCATGGTGGCCGATAGGAAGGAGACTGTCCGGGCGCACTGCATGGCATCCTCCGACATTGCACCAATCGCTGTTGCAGCTGGCACCCACATTACATCAGAGTTATCTAAAATAAGCAAAGCATCAATGACCAGCCTATAGGTCGCAATTATCCAACTGGCCGCGCCACGATATCGCCTTCCCGGAACCTTTTCCGCCCGACGGGATTTGCGACCAGATACATTTGGAGTGCCGGCATGATCAACGACCTCTGGTATAAGAACGCGGTCATCTACTGCCTGTCCGTCGAGAGCTTCATGGATGCGAACGGCGACGGTGTGGGCGATTTCCAAGGCCTGATGCGCCGTCTCGACTATCTTTCAGGCCTCGGCGTGACGGCGATCTGGCTCATGCCGTTCCAGACGTCGCCCGGTCGGGACGACGGCTACGACGTCTCCGATTACTATAATGTCGACCCACGCTATGGCTCGCTCGGCGATTTCGTCGAGTTCACCCATGGTGCCAAACAGCGGGGTATCCGGGTGTTGATCGATCTGGTGATCAATCACACCTCGAAGGATCATCCCTGGTTCGAAGACGCTAGGAGCGACCCGCATTCACGCTATCGCGAGTGGTACGTCTGGTCAGACAAAAAGCCCGCCAACGCGGATCAGGGCATGGTTTTCCCGGGCGTCCAGAAAACCACCTGGACCTATGACGAAAAAGCCAAATGCTATTATTTTCACCGCTTCTACGATCACCAGCCCGATCTCAACACGTCCAATCCCGAGGTGCAGGCGGAGATCCTCAAGATTATGGGATTCTGGGTCCAGCTCGGCGTCTCGGGCTTCCGCATGGACGCCGCCCCCTTCATCATCGCCACCAAGGGCGCCGAAGTCACCAAGCCGGTCGAACAGTTCGACATGCTAAGGAAATTTCGCGAATTCCTGCAATGGCGCCTGGGAGATTCCATCGTGCTGGCGGAGGCCAATATCCTGCCGAAGGACAATTTCGAATATTTCGGCGACGATGGCGACCGCATGCAGATGATGTTCAATTTCCAGGTCAATCAGACGCTGTTTTATGCTCTCGCCACGGCCGACACGCGTCCTCTGAAGAAGGCGATGGATGCCACGAAGCCGCGCCCGGCAACTGCGCAATGGGGGCTGTTCCTTCGCAACCACGATGAACTGGATCTCGGTCGCCTGACGGATAAGCAGCGCGACGCGGTATTCGCGGCATTTGGACCCGAGAAGGGCATGCAACTTTATGACAGGGGCATTCGCCGTCGCCTGGCGCCCATGCTCGGCGGCGACCGCCGCAGGATCGAGCTGGCCTACAGCCTGCTGTTCTCGCTGCCCGGGACGCCGGTCATCCGCTACGGCGATGAAATTGGCATGGGCGATGATCTGTGCCTGCCGGAGCGCAATTGCGCGCGCACCCCGATGCAATGGTCGAGGGAACCGGAAGGCGGTTTCACCAAAAGCGCGAAGCCCGTTTCACCTGTTATCAAGGACGGCCCCTACGGCTTCGAGCACATCAATGTCGCCGTCCAACGGCGCGACCCTAATTCGCTTTTGAACTGGACCGAGCGGATGATCCGGATGCGCAAGGAGGCTCCCGAGATCGGCTGGGGCGATTTCTCAGCGGTCGACACAGGTGACGACGGCGTACTGGCGCTGCGTTATGACTGGCGCGGCAATTCGGTGCTGATCCTGCACAACCTGCGTCCGCACCCGATGGAAGTGACCTTCGATCCTGATGTTGGTGAACTCGGGCGATTGCTGATCGATATTGCCGATGGGGCAAGTAGCGAAGCCGACGAAAAAGGCCGCCATACGGTCATGCTCGATGCCTATGGCTACCGCTGGTATCGCGTCGGCGGCCTCGACTATCTCCTCAGGCGGAAAGATATTTAGTCTCGCTTTCCCTCACTGGAATTCGAAAATCTGCCGGAAGACGCCCGGGGCGATGATCGACAGCGGATTGATCTGTAGGTTCGGCTGGTCGAACTTGCCGGTGAGCTTAAAGGTGATGCCGATCAGGCCGCGGTCGCTGCCATTGCCGAGGATGACGCCGATCAGAGGCAGTTCGGCAAAGAGGCGATTGAGGCCATATGCCGGCATGAAGGTGCCGGTCATATCCATATTGCCCTTGCGGTCGCGCACCACGCCCTGGAACGTCGCGCCGATCTGGTCGCCACGCAGCACCCCGTTCTCGATACCGATCATGCCGCCCCGCGAAACGATGCGGGCAAAGCCGCGCTGGAAGCGTTGCGACGAAGTGTCGATGTCGCGTTTGACGGCCTCGTTAAGGCTGCGCTGCTCGTTTCCGACGGGTGTCGAGACGATCGAACGCAGGCGCTGTTCGTTGACGATCGAGAAGCGGCGCACGTCGAGCGAGCCGTCCCAACCGCCCTCCGCACCCAAGCGGATCGCCAGATTGAGCAGGCCGCCCTGCATGTGCTGGTAGAGATCGGCGAAACGGAAAACCGCGCCGGCATCGCCGCTGGTGATGTTGATGACGCCGCCATCCTTCATCTGGCTGACCACGGCCTCACCGCTGTCGGTGATGCCGGAAAAATTCAGGGTCTGTAGCTTGTCGCCGCGCAGTGACAGCTGAGCCTGAAAGTTGCCGACCTTCTCGTCATTGAAGCCGATTACGTTTTTCAGCCTGGCGCGCACCGACACGCCGGTATTGTCGCTATCGCCGCCCTCGCCGCTGTCCGAGCCCGATTTCAATCGCGCGATGACCGGCCGCGCATCGGCGCTGGTTCCTGAAACGGAGACGTCGAAATTGCCCTTGCTGCGCTTCACCGACAAGGCGAAATCGTCGAGCGAGGAGAGCCTGACGCTGTCGAAATCCGCGGAGATTAGGCCCGTCTTGCCGACGTTCAGCGAACCACTGGCACCGAAGCCGTCACCCTTCAGCCGGAAATTCTTGATCTCAGTATTTTCGGGCGGCCCGGACATCTCGAACTCCGCGGATGCGGCAATGCCGCTGCCTTTCGACCAGCCGATCCAAGGAAGGTCGAGCATCGATTTGGTGAGGTCGAGCTGAACGTCTTGCCGGTCGTCGTCTATCCGCGTCAGCACCATCTTCAGGTTACCCCTGACGATATCGGAAAGCCCGGGCATCACCTTGCTGCGCTGATCATCCGAGAGCGTCGCCGTGATTACGCGCTGCCGCTCCACGCCAGACGACGCTTCGACCGGCTCGGTCAGATCGATCTCGGCCGGAATGCCGTCGATCTCGCCCTTGGCGTCGAGCGTGATCTGCTTCGGATCGCCATTCAGCATGCCGCTGACATTGCTGATCGTGCGGCCGGAGAACGGCTTGGCCAGATCGACGTCGGTGAGCTTCATGGCGGCCTTCCACTCGGCCGGCGGCGGGTTTTGCGACGACAGCAGTCCGAAATGCGCCTTCACATTCGCGTCGATGTGTCCCTTGAAATCGTCGGCCGTAAAGCCGGCGCGCTGCAGCACCCGGATCGGTTTGTAGGTCAGGAGCTCGCCGACGGCGTCCGCCGCACCGGAGACCGCAAGATCGATATCGGCCATCAGCGGTTTGTCGTAGGCGGAAGGTATGACGAACGTTCCCTGCCCGAGACCGACGGACCGGCCGGAGGGGAAATAGGAAGTGCCGCTCTTGATCGAAATCGTCGCAACCGGGCCGGTCAGATCGAAATGCGCCGCCGTATCGCGCACCGGCGGAATGTCGCCGGCAACGTTCATCCGCGCACCGGCAATGTCGAAGCCGATGCGGATCTGGTTGGCGTCGAGCTTCAATCCCTTGCCGCCGGCTGCTTCGTCAAGCCGTCCGAACGGGATGAAAACGGATATGGCGGCGTCGGTGACGGTGCCGCCGAAGAGATTGCCATGCACCCATGTGCGCACCTTGGGCGCCATCCAGAACGGCCAGAGCTGCTTGATCGCCGTCGTCTGCAGCTCTCTGGACTGCCCGGCAAAGCTGATTTCCGGCGACTTATCGCCGAGCTTGACGTGCAACGCCCCGTAAAGCGCGCCGAGGGCGCTGGAAACGGTCATGTTGGGAAACAGGAATTCTCGGCCGGCGACCATATAACGCCCGGTCGCCTGGATATCGAAGGAGAGCGGCTGTTCGCCGGAGGCGCCAGGCGCGGCGGTGCCGCCGCTGACCAGCAGGTCGATGCCGAAGCCCTTGCCGGCCTGCGGGTCGAGCTTGTCGAGATCAATCAGCGCGCCGTTGATCGGAACCGTGGTCGCGCCGAACCGGGCGTTCGACTTGGCGATCTCCAGCGTCTGCTTGGCGAAATCATAGGCGAGGTTGATCTGCCCGCCCGACAGCTCCTGCGGATCGCCATCTGCATAAATCACGCCGGGATCGATATCGACCGTTGCGGCAAGCGCCGGCTGCACGCCGTCGCGCTCCCTGGTCGCCGACACTGTCAGGTCGACGAAGGCACTGAGCCCCTGCCGTATCACGCCCTGATCGTTGCGTTTCAACGCAAAGGGCGTGAGGTCGGCGTGCCTGAGCGTCGCCACCACCTTCGACACCTGGCCGCCTTCCTTCTCGGCCAGCACATCGAGCTCCGCCACTTCGCCGTTAAGCGCAACCTCACCTCTCAATTGCAGTGAGGATGGCCCGGCATGCGCAAAGATCAGATTATCGACGACGAGCGACAACGGGCCGTTTGCGGTGTCGGCGAATTTGACGTCGATGCCGGAGATGCGCACCGAATTGGTCGAGCCGCGTGTCACGATGTTGTCGAACATGTCGAGCTGCGAGAAGATCGTCTCCATCGCCGCCGGCATGGCGTCGATGCGCAGATCGTCGAGCTTGACGGGGTTGCCGGAGGGCAAAAGCGCGGTGTCGAGCGCGATATCCTCCGCTTCGATATCGGCGACGGCGATGCGGCCGCGGAAGAGCTGTAGCGGATCGAGCCCCAGCCGCACCGAACCCGTCGTCGACAGGTGCTGGCCGCTCTGCTGGTCGATCATATTGACGTTGCGCGCTTCCAGCGCCAGCCGGAAGTCAGAGGTGAAACGGATGACGGTGGACCCGACTTCGGCGCGGTAGCGCGGTCCGGCCACGCCGTTCAGCGCCGCCTGCGCCTGCTCAGACAGCGGCTTGTCGAACATGCCGCTCTCGACGGTGAAGACGATGGCACCGAGGATCAGGAGAATCAGTCCCAGAAATCCCAAGGTCAGCTTCGCCGTGCGCCGCACCGGCGAACGCGGCGGCGGGCAATGAACAATGATCGGATCCTCGGCCTGGGCGGACGGCAAGCGGTCCAGCGCAACGATATCCTTCTTGCGAAACGTGACCTTTTCGCCGCGGATGGCTGACATGCGCCCTCGGGCTCTCCCTTAAATCGAAGAATTGAACCCGGCCATGCTGGACGGGTTTCCATCCACTATATAATTCGGGGAGAGAGAGTGTCATCCACAAACCCGGCAAAAGAAAGGTTTTCCCAATGGCGGTTCCCGGCATCGGTGCCCTGGCCCCCGATTTCAATCTCCCCCGCGACGGCGGCGGTCGTGTCTCCCTGTCCGATTTTCACGGCAGGCCGCTAGTGCTGTTCTTCTATCCCAAAGATGACACCACGGGCTGCACCGCCGAATCGCTGGCTTTCACGGCGCTGGCGCCGGAGTTCGAAGCAGCCGGTGCCGCCGTGATCGGCATGTCGCCCGATTCGGCTGCCTGCCATGACAAGTTCATCAGGAAACACCGTCTTTCGGTGGCGCTCGCCTCGGACGAAGACAAGACGACGCTGCAGGCCTATGGCGTCTGGAAGGAAAAGAGCATGTACGGCCGAAACTTCATGGGCGTCGAGCGCACCACGTTCCTCATCCGCCAGGACGGCACGATCGCCACCATCTGGCAGAAGGTGAAGGTGCAAGGCCATGCCGAAACCGTGCTCGAGGCCGTCAGGAATCTGGCCGCGTGACCGGTGATTTCACAATAAGCTCGTTGCGCGGCGGCGCCATCGACGCCATCCGCTCGGCCGATCTCGACCGCAAGACCGCCCTTGCGCAGGAAAGCGCCACCCGCTGGTTCGCCCGCCGGGTGTCGCTGCGCTCGCCGCTCGACGCTGCCCTGCCGGAAAGGCCCGGCCGTCCCGACAAACCGGTGCTGACGCCGCCGACCCTTGTGAAGAAACGCTCGCTGCACACGCTGAAAGGCCGTATCGCACTGCTGCATGCCATCGCCCATATCGAGCTCAATGCGGTCGACCTGGCGCTCGATATCGTTGCGCGATTCGCGACCGAACAGGTGCCAAACTCCTTCTTCGACGGCTGGATGCAGGTCGCTTTCGAGGAGGCGAAACATTTTCGCATGGTGCGCGCCCGCCTCAACGATCTCGGCGCCGATTACGGCGATCTTCCCGCCCATGACGGGTTGTGGCAGGCGGCCCATTCGACGCGCAACGACCTGACGGCAAGGCTTGCCGTCGTGCCGCTAATTCTCGAAGCCCGCGGCCTCGACGTCACACCGTCGCTGCAGGCCAAGATGCGCGAGACCGGCGATCTCGAAAGCGCTGCCGTCCTCGACGTCATCTATAACGATGAAAAAGGCCATGTCGCCGTCGGCGCCAAATGGTTCCGCTTCCTCTGCGCCCGCGAAAGGCGCGATCCGGCAAAGGCCTTCCAGGAGCTGGTGCGCGCCAATTTCCGCGGGCCGCTGAAGCCGCCCTTCAACGATCTCGCCCGGGCCGAAGCCGGGCTGACGCCGTCTTTCTACCGCACTCTTGCATCGATCAGCCACGCCTGAGGTGATTGGTTTTCTGACGCAAATGACGACCGCGAAAGTATTCGTTAACCATAACGGTGTCTAATTTCCGAAAGAGGCGTAGAGCATCAATCGGGAGAGCCTGCGTGAACAGCGGACATCAGCACCGGGTATTCGGCAAGCGGGCGCAGGACCACATCCTCATCCTGGCAAGCGGCGACAAGGTGCGCCACATGACGGTCCGGCCGTGGATGGCGGCGCTTGCCTTCTGCTTCGTCGGCGTCTTCTCGATCGGCTATCTCCTGGCGACCTCCTACCTCGTGCTGCGCGACGACCTGATCGGCGCCACCATGGCGCGCCAGGCCCGCATGCAGCATGACTACGAGGACCGCATCGCCGCCCTTCGTGCCCAGGTCGACCGCATCACCTCCCGCCAGCTTCTTGACCAGCAGGTGGTCGAGGACAAGGTCGACAAGCTGATGGAGCAGCAGTTGGCGCTCACCTCGCGCCACGGCAAGCTCGACAATCTGCTCGACCGCGCCGAAAGTTCCGGCCTGACGGAAAAGGACGGCGCCCAGCCCGCGCCGTCATCGCCCGTCCAGTCCCTTGTCCCCGATATCAAGGATAAGCGCGCTTCGCTCAACGGCGGCATCGAGGCCATTGAGAAGCAACTGGCGAGCGGCGCGCCTGCCGACGCGACGCCCGACAATTCGACGCTTGCTTATGTGCCGTCCGCCGAGACGGTTGGCGACCGCGCCGACCGGATCTTCTCCAAGGTGACGCTGTCGCTGAAGGATGTCGAGCAGGATCAGCGCAACCGCGTCGAGCAGCTGACGAGTGACGCCGGCCACGCCGCCAGCGCCATCGAGACCGTGCTGACCCGATTCAAGATTCCTGTGCCTGAGGAGACGGCCGCCGCCAGGCAGGAGGAGGAGAGCGCCGTCGGCGGTCCCTATCTCGAACCCGAGAGCAACGACGACTTCAACAATTCGCTGGCCGCCCTCGACGGCGCGCTGACCCGGTTGGAGGCCGTGCGCAGCACCGCCGAATCCCTGCCCTTCCGCAACCCCGCCATCGGCAAGGACGTCACCAGCCCCTTCGGCAACCGCCGCGACCCGTTCCTCGGCCGTCTGGCACTCCATTCCGGCATCGACTTCCGCTTTTCACCGGGTGAGAGAATCCGTCCGACGGCGCCCGGCAAGGTCATCGCCGCCGGTTGGACCGGCGGCTACGGCAATATGGTCGAGGTCGACCACGGCAACGGCATCTCGACGCGCTACGGCCACATGTCACAGGTTCTCGTCAAGGTCGGCGACACGGTTGGCCGCAACGATGTCATCGGCCTTGCCGGCAGTACCGGCCGCTCGACCGGCACCCATCTGCACTATGAAGTGCGCCAGAACGGCCAGGCGGTCGATCCAGTATATTTCATGAATGCTGGACTTAAACTCGCCACCTACATCAAGTAATAGCCGTCAGGTAACCATCGCTTCACTCTGCACGGGGTGCGCCCTCTCTATTTCTTGACTTGCCGGCCATTCGGGGCTATGTCGCGCTGCATTGCGGCATGCAATCCCGCCGACTCGTTCAGAGATCGGCCGAACCGGAACGGAAACAGTTTTCCCTTTGACGACATTCGCTGACCTTGGCTTGAGCCAAAAAGTGTTATCCGCTGTTACCGACGCGGGCTATACGATCCCCACGCCTATTCAGGCGGGGGCCATTCCCTTTGCGCTCGAACGCCGCGACATTTGCGGCATCGCGCAGACCGGAACCGGCAAGACCGCATCT
The DNA here is from genome assembly GCF_029194105.1 of Rhizobium mulingense. Lineage (NCBI taxonomy): Bacteria > Pseudomonadati > Pseudomonadota > Alphaproteobacteria > Hyphomicrobiales > Rhizobiaceae > Rhizobium > Rhizobium mulingense. Next base: position 37,045 of record NZ_JARFVE010000014.1, read on the forward strand.
TTCGTTCTTCCGATGCTGTCGCTTCTGGAAAAGGGCCGCGCCCGGGCGCGCATGCCCCGCACGCTGATCCTCGAGCCGACCCGCGAACTCGCTGCCCAGGTCGCCGAGAATTTCGAGAAGTACGGCAAGAACCACCGTCTGAACGTTGCCCTGCTGATCGGCGGCGTGTCCTTCGAAGACCAGGACCGCAAACTTGAGCGCGGCGCCGATGTGCTGATCTGCACGCCCGGCCGCCTGCTCGACCATTTCGAACGCGGCAAGCTCCTGATGAGCGGCGTCGAGATCCTCGTCATCGACGAGGCCGACCGCATGCTCGACATGGGCTTCATCCCCGATATCGAGCGCATCGCCAAGCTCATCCCCTTCACCCGCCAGACGCTATTCTTCTCGGCAACCATGCCGCCAGAGATCCAGAAGCTCGCCGACCGCTTCCTGCAGAATCCCGAGCGCATCGAAGTGGCAAAGCCGGCTTCGGCCGCAAAGACGGTGACACAGCGCTTCGTCGCCTCCCACAGCAAGGATTATGAGAAGCGCGCGGTTCTGCGCGAGCTCGTCCGTGCGCAGACCGAACTGAAGAACGCCATCATCTTCTGCAACCGCAAGAAGGACGTCGCCGATCTCTTCCGTTCACTGGAGCGCCACGGCTTCTCCGTTGGTGCGCTGCATGGCGACATGGATCAGCGCTCCCGCACGATGATGCTGCAGAGCTTCCGTGACGGCAATCTCCAGCTGCTGGTCGCCTCCGACGTCGCCGCCCGCGGCCTCGACATTCCCGATGTCAGCCACGTATTCAATTTCGATGTGCCGATCCACTCGGAGGACTATGTCCACCGCATCGGCCGCACCGGCCGTGCCGGCCGCTCGGGCGCCGCCTTTACGCTCGTGACCAAGCGTGACACCAAATTCGTCGATGCAATCGAGAAGCTGATCGGCGAAAAGGTCGAATGGCTGAGCGGCGATGTGAATTCGCTGCCACCGGCGGAAGAAAGCGCCGACAACGAGCGCCCGCGGCGCAACAGCCGCGACCGGGGCGCAAAGGGTGAGCGGGGCGAGAGGGATCGTGGGCGCGGACGCGGCAATCGCGGTGCCGCGAGTCATAAATCTGATAACGACATACAGGATAATGACGTCCAAGTGATCGAAGCAGCACCAGCAAGGGCCGAAGTCTTGAAGAACGAGCGCAAAGCAGAGCAGAAGCCGCAAAACAACGCGCGCAACAATCGGCCTTACCCGGCAAACGACGACAGCCGCGACCGCCGCCGTCATCGCGATCACGACGATGGCCCGACCCCGGTCGGTTTCGGCGACGACATCCCAGCCTTCATGCTGATCGCCGGCAGCGCCAAGGTCTGAACAATGGGCAGGCCCGGCCATGATTTTCCGGGCCTCGGCGTTGGTCTGGTGATCCTGCGCGACGACAGGATCCTCCTCTACAAACGCGTGAATCCGCCTGAAGCCGGCTACTGGAACATTGTCGGCGGCAAGGTCGATCACATGGAGCCGGCCGAAGAAGCCGCGCGCCGCGAGGCCGAAGAAGAAACCGGCCTGAAGATCGGCCGGATCGAACGGATCGGCGTGACCGAACAGATCATCGATGCCGACCGCCAGCACTGGATGTCCATCCTTTATCTCGCCCGCGACGTCGAAGGCGAGCCGCAACTGACCGAACCCGACAAGCTTTCTGATTTCGGCTGGTTTGCCCTGACTGATCTGCCCATGCCGCTGTCGGCCTTCACCAGGGCGGCAATAGCAGTTTTGCCGGCTGCCGAGCGCTAACTCTCGGTGCGAAGCGCCGCCTCATAGGCCAGCCTCACCCATTTCGCCATAAGATCGGGATCGTCGTAGGCCTCTTCTGGGATCGACCAGTAGGGCATTTTCACCGGCTTGCCCTTCTTGCCCTCATAGGCCCATTGCGTGGCGCCGGCGGCGGCAAATTCCGGGGCGCTTGTCTCATCAGCCTTCAGCAGCATCTCGTCGCGCACTTCAACTGCAACGATGCGCCCGAGGTGATAAATGCCTTTGCCGCCGAACATGCGCTTGATCGTGACTGGGCCGAGCCCCTGAAACATTTCCTCGATCCCGGCATTGTCCATTCTCTATTCCCTCAAAATCTCCGCTGCGCCGATCACAGCGTGTGATAATCCCGGTTCACATAGATGAGCGCCGGATGCTTCTCACTGAAGCGGACGGCGGCGACTTCGCCGAAGATGACATTATGGGTCGGCATTTCCTTGATGTCGGTCACCCGGCAATCGAAGGCGGCAAGCGCATCGGCAAGGACCGGCGCGCCGGTGACAAGCGTGTCGAAACGGGCGCTGGCGAAGCGTTCGTCATCGGCAAGCGCCGTGCGTCCGGAGAAAGCGTCGGCAACGCCCTGGTGGTGAGCGCCGAGCGTGTTCAGCACGAAGATGCCGCTGCGGAAAAAAATCTCGTTCTTCGGATTGGTGTTGTTGAGGCAGATCAGCACCGAGGCCGGATTATCCGAGACCGAGCAGGCGGCTGTGATGGTGACGCCCCGGCGCATGCCTTCCATCACCGTCGTCACGAGTTGCACATGGCCGGCATAACGGCTCATGGCATCGCGATAAAGGCCGGGGTCGATATGCTGCCTGTTCAACAACTGCTTCTCCGTACGCTCTTCTGCCGACTGCATACATCCATAAATCGGAACCGATTTGGGGACAAAATTACGCGGCAATTCAAAGTGCTGCAGCGTCCTTTGCGTCACCGAAAGGACGTCCTGCGCTGCAGTTCGACTTTCCATCGCGCCAATATGGCGAGCATGGGTTACCTTTTCTACAATAGGACCGGTGAAAAGCATCGGGTTACGCTTGTTTTTCTTTGACGATCGCGGCCTTGCGGATAAAAGGGCATGGAACGATGGCTAGGGATCTCCGCCTTTCATGATCAACCTGCGTGGCATAGCAGCCGTTCTGATGCTGCTGGGAGCGGCGGCGCAAGGCCATGCGGCCGGCGTGACGATCGGCGTCGTCGCGCCCCAGAACGGCCCGCTCGCCCTGCTCGGCGCACAGGTTGCCGCCGGCGCCGGTTTCGAGATCCGGCAGTCGGGCAATACGCTTGTCGCCGTCAACGAGATCTGCGAGGACAATAGCGGCGCAGCAGTCGGCGATGCCCTTGTCGCGGCCAAGGTGCAGATCGCCGTCGGCTTTCTCTGCAGCGAGACGCTGGAAGGCGCCCTTCCGAAGCTGAAGGATGCCGGCATTCCGGCGATCACCGTCTCCGTGCGCTCGCGCATCCTGATGGAGGACGCGCTGAAAAACGGCTGGCCGCTCTTCCGCATGGCGCCCGCCGATGGCGCCGAGGCGGCAAAGATCAACGAAGTGATCCTGAAGAACTGGGCTGCCGATCCGATCGCCCTGATCGAGGACGGCACCATTCACGGCCGCGAACTCACGGAAGCAGTGCGCAACGCGCTGGAACAGAACGGCCTGAAGCCGGTCTTCACCGATACCTATCGTCCGGGGCAGGAGCAACAGATCGCTCTTGTCCGCCGCCTGAAACGGGCCGGCGCCACCAGGGTCTTCGTCGGCGGTGATCGTAGCGACATCGCCGTCATCGCCCGCGACGCGGAAGCCGAGAACATCCCGCTCTCAATCCTCGGCGGCGACGCCATGCGCGCCGCCGATCAGCCGCTGCCGCTCGGGTCTGGCGTGCGCGCCGTCGCCCTGCCCGAATATGCCGTTCTGCCGGAAGCGGCGGCGGCGGCCGAAACGTTGCGCGCCAAAGGGGTCGAGCCGGAAGGTTATGTCCTGCCGTCGCTGGCCGCGGCATTCATTGCCGGCCAGGCGGCCGAAGCCGCTGCTGCGGCCGGCAAGCCCCTCCAGGAGCCGCTGCTCGGCACGACATTCCAGACCCCGGTCGGCGCCGTCGCCTTCACCGGCGCGCATGAACTTTCGCAAAACCCGTATCGCCTGCTCGAATGGCGCGGCAACGGCTTTTTTCCACCGGCTGCGCCGACGCAATGAGCGGCGGCCAGCCTTGAATTCCGGCGCCGTGCTCGGCTGGCGCCCATACGGAGTAGACTTGATGACGCTGCCCATTCGCATTGCCCCCTCGATCCTCGCGGCTGATTTCGCCAGGCTCGGCGAGGAGGTGCGCAATGTCACCGCGGCCGGGGCCGACTGGATCCACCTCGACGTCATGGACGGGCATTTCGTGCCGAACATTTCCTTCGGCCCTGATGTCATCAAGTCGCTGCGCGCCTATACGGCCGCCACCTTCGACTGCCACTTGATGATCTCGCCGGTCGACGCCTATCTCGAAGCTTTCGCCAAGGCCGGCTGTGACCGCATCACCGTCCATGCCGAATCCGGGCCGCATCTGCATCGATCGCTGCAGACCGTCCGCAATCTCGGCAAGAAGGTCGGGGTGACGCTCAATCCGGCAACCCCGCTCAGCGCCATCGAGAACGTGCTCGACGATGTCGATCTTATCCTCATCATGTCGGTCAATCCCGGCTTCGGCGGACAGAAGTTCATTCCGGCGATGGCAGCCAAGATCGCGGCGGCAAAGTCGCTGATCGGTGACAGGCCGATCGAGATTGAGGTCGACGGTGGCGTCACGGTGGAAACGGCGCCGACAATCGCCCGCGCCGGCGGCAACGTCCTCGTCGCCGGCTCGGCGATTTTCAAGGGCGATACGGTCGAGGATTATCGCCGGACCGTCGCCGATCTGCGTCAAGCAGCCGAAGAGGCACGAGCATGAAGAAGCAGCTTTTCTTAGGCGGCCTGCTCTCAGCCGCACTTGCCGGCCTGCCCGGCGTGTCACTTGCCGGCGACATTGCCAGCATCCAGCCGATCGGCTTTTCCGCCGACGGCAAGGTCTTCGCCTTCCAGGAGTTCGGTCTCAAGGAGGGCAGCAATGTCCCCTATTCCAACACCTATTTCATCGATACCGATAAGGGCCAGTATCTCGAGGGCACGCCCTTCCGCACCGAGCTGACCGACAAGGACGCCAATCTTTCCAAGGCGCGGCGCCAGAACCTCACGGCGGCGCGCGGCCAGATGGACAAATACGATCTCCTGACCAACCCCGGCCTGATCGCCGCCTTCAATCCGCCGACCGAACTCGGCTCACCCGCAAAGACGCTGCGTTATACCACGCTTGCGACCGACGGCCCGCCGAAATCGCCCTATACGCTTTCGCTCGGCGAGTTGCCTATCGCGGTGCCGAAGGACTGCGCGGCCATCGCCAAGCGGGTCCTCGGCTTCAGCCTGCAGATGATCGAGAAGGAAGGCGCTCCGAACCGGCAGGCAGCGCGCCAGGTGCAAACGGTTCCGGCCGAGCGCGCATGTTCAGTCGAATACAGGATTGGCGGCGCCGTCGTCTATCAGCCGGAAGCCGCAAACCAGGTACATATCGCTCTGATCCTGGCCTTCGATGCGCAAAGGAACGGGCGCTGGATCGCCGTTCCGGTTCATCCCTGAGCTGGTTGCCCGACATGGAGCGGCTCAGGGCGGCATGGCCGCCCTACTCCCATCTGATCCTCGGCGCCTTGCTTTGGGCCCTGCAAATGCTCGTCTCCGCCATGCTCGGCCTTTATCTCCGTAACGGCCTGGAGACAAGCCGGCTTGCCGAAGTCGCCGCGCTCTATTTCCTCGGCGGCCTGCTCGCCTGGCCATTCGCTTTGCCCACCGGCCGCTTCCTCGCCTATGGCAAGCCGCCGGAGGCGCGTTTCGCCGCCTTTTTCGTGACGCTGATCGCGGCCACGATCGCGATGACGGCCTTCCTCTTCGCGATGGAATATCGGATCTTCTATTCGCGCTGGCACGCGCCCTTCGGAAGCGGCATCTGGGTCTTCCAGTTCATCTTCACCAGCATCAGCGCCGTCTATCAGTTCCTGGTGATCGGTATGCGCCTTTTCCTGCCGCTCGGTCTCGGCTGCCTTGTCGTCAGCAGCTATTATCTTGCGAAACGCTTGCGTTGAGATTGCCGCCCGTCTTTGCTACAGGGGCGTCAACAAACCTCTTGAAGTAAAGGCAGCCGCCCATGATCCCGCGTTACTCCCGGCCCGAAATGGTCGCCATCTGGTCTCCCGAAACCAAGTTCCGCATCTGGTTCGAGATCGAGGCGCATGCCTGCGACGCGCTGGCCGAACTCGGCGTCATCCCGAAATCGGCGGCAAGGACGATCTGGGAAAAAGGCGGCGCCGCCACCTTCGACGTTGCCCGCATCGATGAGATCGAGGCCGTCACCAAGCATGACGTCATCGCCTTCCTAACCCACCTCGCCGAAATCGTCGGCCCGGATGCACGCTTCGTCCACCAGGGCATGACGTCGTCCGACGTGCTCGACACCTGCTTCAACGTCCAGCTGGTGCGCGCCACCGATATTCTGATTGCCGATCTCGACCGGCTGTTGGCGGCGCTGAAAACCCGCGCCTTCGAACACAAGGACACCGTCACCATCGGCCGCTCGCACGGCATCCACGCCGAGCCCACCACCTTCGGCGTCAAGCTGGCGCTCGCCTATGCCGAATTCGAGCGCTGCCGCCAGCGCCTCGTCGCCGCCCGCGAAGAAGTCGCGACCTGCGCCATCTCGGGCGCCGTCGGCACTTTCGCCAATATCGATCCGCGCGTCGAGGAACATGTCGCCGAGGCCCTCGGCCTTAAGGCCGAACCGGTCTCGACCCAGGTCATCCCGCGCGACCGCCACGCCATGTACTTCGCCACCCTCGGCGTCGTCGCCTCGTCGATCGAGCGGCTGGCGACCGAGATCCGCCACCTGCAGCGCACCGAGGTTCTGGAAGCCGAGGAATATTTCTCGCCCGGCCAGAAGGGCTCCTCGGCCATGCCGCACAAGCGCAACCCGGTTCTCACCGAAAACCTGACCGGCCTCGCCCGCATGGTCCGCTCTTACGCCCTGCCGGCCATGGAAAACGTCGCCCTCTGGCACGAGCGCGATATCTCCCACTCCTCGGTCGAACGCATGATCGGCCCCGACGCCACGGTCACCCTCGACTTCGCCCTCTCCCGCCTCGCCGGCGTCATTGAAAAGCTGCTGGTCTACCCGGAGAACATGGAAAAGAACCTCAATAAGTTCCGCGGCCTCGTCCACTCCCAGCGCGTGCTCCTAGCGCTGACGCAGGCCGGCACCTCCCGCGAAGACGCCTACCGCCTGGTCCAGCGCAACGCCATGAAGGTCTGGGAACAGGGCAAGGACTTTTTGGAAGAGCTGCTGGCGGATGCGGAGGTCCGGGCTGCACTGTCCGAGGAGGATATTCGGGAGAAGTTCGATCTTGGCTATCATACCAAGCATGTCGATACGATCTTCCAGCGGGTGTTTGGGGCGGCGTGATCCCGATGATGGTAGCTCGATGCGGAGATCCAACGGTAGACGCGTGCGTAAGGTTTTCCGATGAGCGGGACTGCTATCGCTCGTCGCGAGCCTAATCGAGACGTCTTGCGTTTCCAAGCGATTGACGAACGGGGAATCGTCGGTGACCACGCGGTTGCTGCCGAAGGCGAGGCACGGGGGCCCGCCGCGCACGACAGACATGCGTAGCCTCGTGAGGGCGATCCTCCATGTCTGCTCGCGCGGTTGCTAATGGCGCACACTGCCAAGTGATTTCCGCCGGCTTCGACCGTGCATAGTTATTTCTATACTTGGCGTGAGGTCGGACTTTGGGAGAGCATCACCCAGCTTCTGGGTGATGGCAGTGCGGGAAATGGAGGGACGGAGGCGTCCCCCGGCAGGGATCATCGACACCCAAAGCGTCAAAGGCCGCAAGCTTCACATCACCGATACGCTTGGATTTCTGAAGTAATCCATCGCGAGCACGAGTAGTTTTTCCATCATGTAGCATCGTTTTGGCGTAGGGGGTAACGTGGACGTCAATATCACACAGGCATCTCAGAGAACTTTGCAGCCTCGGCTCTTTTGGAGGCGGGTCTTTGCCTATCTGATCGACATGACATTTTTAGAGTTCTTGCTTGCGCTGGTCGCGCTCATCATTCCATTGAACTTCGGCATCCCCCTCTTTGAGAGCACGCAATGCGGGGAAGCAGCCTCTGGCCCATTGGTCGAAAAAGTCGAGCGTGAATGGCCCCTGAAACTGGGAGAGACGAGGGTCAATCAAATCTGCCGAAGTACGCAATTTTGGGGCCAAGAGAGCACGTTCTTTCAAACGACGGTCATCACTGGCAATTCCGGAGGCCAATCGGTTTCTTGGCGCGTTTTGTCGGTGGCGCTAGACGAAAACGGTGAATTAGCCCATGGGACCGCGGACCTGATCGGCCCGTTGGTCGGCGTCTTCCTTGTATTGCTTGCATTCGCATTTTTAACTGCGAACGGTCGCAGAACACCGGGCAAATGGATTTCGTCGATACGGGTGGTTACGACTGAGGGTGCGTCGCCGCATTTGAGCGAGGCGTTAAAAAGGGAACTGCTGAAGTTTTCGCCCTGGATCGCCTTTGTGGCGAGCGACTCAATCGTTGCGGCGATAGCATCCAACCAAAGTCTTGATGACATGATCCACGCGGCGCGCGATGGTACCGCGGCCGCCATTACTCCGATACTGATAGGTGCCAGCCTTTTCATTCTTGCGCTGCTGTGGTGGCTCCTGCCGCTCATCCGGTGGCGAGGCCAGATGTTCTATGACCGGTTCGCTGGCTGCGAAGTTCGCCGTACGCGAAGCAATAGTGGGTAAAAAAAGCGCAAGTCCCCGCACCGCCATAAAGAAATTCAGCTCTTTTCAAGCGGCCGTTGTTTTACCTTTGAGGTTTTGGCGCTCCCCGGGCGTTTGCGCGCCTCGGCCTTTTTCGGCGTAACGGCTTCCACGACCTCGGCTGTCATGCAAGCCTCCGTCTCGCCCCTGCCCTTGGCAGCCTTGGCGACCAATTCATCGAGGCGCTTCAGCTCGTCTTCGTCGAGATTTTCGATGCCGATGAAGCGGTTTTCAGCGTGGCTCGTCAGGATGATTTCGTTGAGCTTGGCCTGAATTGCCCGAGTGTCGCGCGTCTGGGCGTTCTGCAGCACGAAGACCATCAGGAAAGTGATGATCGTCGTGCCGGTGTTGATGATCAGCTGCCAGGTTTCCGAATAGTCGAAGAAAGGGCCAAGTACGGCCCAGACGATAACAATGCTCAGCGCCAGGATGAAGATGACGGGTTTGCCCGCCCATTCTGAAGTCTTGGTTGCGAAACGGGCAAACAGATTCTTCATCGTCACCTCTGAAATCCTCCCTCGGAGCCATATCAAAACTCCGAGGCAGGTTCGAGGTTCCCCTGGGGAATCGGAATCCGAAATCCCCGCCGGGAACAGCCGTGGCTACGCGGTCTCCCCCGCAACCAGCTTGCGGTAGAGATGCCAGGTTGCATGGCCGAGGATCGGGATGACGAGCGCAAGCCCGGCAAAGACCGGGATCGTTCCGATGACGAGGAGTGCAGCAACGATCAGACCCCAGAGCAGCACCGGCACCGGATTGGCGACCGTGGCCCGGATCGAGGTCACGACGGCGGCGACGGCCCCGACATCGCGGTCGAGCAGCAGCGGAAAGGTGATGACGGAGATCGCCAGCACTACCAGCGCGAAGACGAAGCCGATGAGATTGCCCCAGATGATCAGCTGCAGGCCTTGAGCCGTGCCGAAAACCTGGCGGGTGAAATCGGTCATCGTGCGCGGAAACACTTCTCCGAGAAGATTGGTGTAAAGCGTCTGCGCCGTGACCAGCCAGACGACGAAAAGGGCAAAAAGCATCAGCCCGACCGCGACGATCGACGGCAGTGCCGGCGAATGGCGCACTTCGAGTGCATGCGTCCATGACGTATCGAGGCCTTCCTCGCGCCGGCGGCTGATCTCATAAAGGCCGATCGCTGCGATCGGGCCGATCAGCACGAAACCGGACATCAGCGGGAAGACCATCGGCAGAAGATTGGCGCCGGAGGTCCATAGCGTCAGGAAGATACCGGCGATCGGGTACATCAAACACAGGAACACATAATGCGAAGGTTTTTCCTTAAAATCGTCGAGCCCGCGCTTCAGCGCGTCGAAGACGTCAGCAATGCCAATGCGATTGACGACGGGGCGCGCTAAGCTTTCGCTGGCACCCGTCATGACATGAAATGCCGCCATGGGTTTCTCCTCCTCAGCCGAGATTTGGTCGGCGGCGGCACGCATCGGCGGGTAAGCCGATACGAAATCCGCAACCGGCACTGGAGCAATATAACAAATATCAAGGCGCGTGTCGCTCTCTCCCTTGATGCCCCTCTTGACATCTTCGACCGGCTTTCTCACATCGGCGGCACTATGAAAGCCTCAGACGCAGATATCCTCATCATCCCCGGCTATACCAATTCCGGACCCGGCCATTGGCAGAGCCGCTGGGAAGCGAAGCTCAGCACGGCGCGGCGCGTCGAACAGGCCGAATGGACGAAACCGGTCCGCGAGGATTGGATCGCCCGCATCGCCGAGGAGGTGAACGCCTCGACCCGGCCCGTCGTGCTCGTCGCCCATTCGCTCGGCGTACCCACGGCGATCCACGCCATCCCGCTCTTCCGCAATCGGGTGGTGGGCGCCTTCTTCGTCGCCCCGCCCGATGTCACCAATCCCGACATCCGCCCGAAGCACCTGATGACCTTCGGCCCCTACCCGCGCGAGCCGCTGCCCTTTCCGTCGATCACCGTCGCCAGCCGCAACGACCCGTTCGGCAGCTACGAGCATGCCGACGATATTGCCAGCAGCTGGGGCTCCTTTCTCGTCGATGCCGGCGAGGCCGGGCATATCAATGCCGATTCCGGTCACGGTCCCTGGCCAGAGGGCACGATGGTCTTTGCCCAGTTCCTCAGCCGTCTCTCCGCTGATTGAGGAAAACCGCCTTCTCGTTAATTCAGAAATTGCTTTCTAAGTCTTTGTTAATGGAAAGACAGCAGACTGCGCCCGGAGATGAATAAGCGAGAATGCCCGTGAAGAAAGCCCATCCAGAGGCCGAGAACGCGCATGGCGATGCCATAGCGGCTGTGGCAGGCGTCGGCGGTGCAGTCGGCGATTCCGAACTGGCGGAACGGGAGAGCCGATGGAACCATGCGCTGGTCGGCTCGGGCCTCGGCGTATGGGATCACAACTACCGTCTCGACCGGAAATATTACTCGCCCACGTGGAAAACCATCCGCGGAATGGCGCCCGACGAGGAGGTCGCCGGCGATTACGATGCCTGGCTTCAGCTCGTCCATCCCGACGACCGCGAATTCGTCGCGCATGCCATCGAGCGCCAGAACGCCGGCGATCCGGATTATCAGATCTTCCAATATCGCGAGCGCCACAGGGACGGCCACTGGGTCTGGATCGACTGCCGCGGCGCCTGCGTGGAGTGGGACGAGAATGGCGTGCCGACTCGCATCGTCGGCACGGATATCGATATCACAGCCCGCAAGGAAGCCGAGGAGACGCTGTCGCGCCTGTCGCGCCGGCTCGACCTGGCGCTGGAGATTTCCCACATAGGCGTCTTCGAGGCCGACATCGAGAATGATACGGTCGAATGGGACGATCGCCTCATCGCCATTTACGGCCTGCAGGGCGCCTCGCATCAGATCGCGAGCGATGCCTGGGCGAAAAGCCTGCATCCCGACGACCGCGAACGCGTGCTCGGCCTGGCCGGCCGCAGCGTCGAAAGCGGCAGCGATTTCCAGCAGGAATATCGTATCATTCGTGGTGACGGCGCCGAACGCATCATCCGCGCCCGCTCGGCCTTTTTCGTCGATGGCAACGGCCACCGCAAGCTGATCGGCGCCAACTGGGACGTCACCGAGGACGTCGCGCTGCGCAACGAATTGCAGCGCGCCAAGGATCTGGCTGAGGCACGCAACCGCGAGCTCGAAGCCGCCAAGGAAAGCATCGAGCATCTGGCCCTGCACGATTATCTCACCGGCCTTCCGAACCGCCGCTATCTCGACAAGATGCTCGACGAGCGTTCCATGGAATGCCGCGCCAAGGGCCTTGCGCTTGCGATCCTCCACATCGATCTCGACCGCTTCAAGCAGATCAACGACACGCTCGGCCACCGGGCCGGCGACGCCATGCTGCAGCATGCGGCAAGCGTGCTGAGGAATTCCGTCCGCGCCGCCGATTTCGTCGCCCGCATCGGCGGCGACGAATTCGTCATCCTCTGCTCCATGGATGCTGCGTCGAAGAAGATCGGCGGTCTCGCCCAACGGATCATTCGCGAATTGCGCAAGCCCGTCAGATTTGAGGGGCACGACTGCCGGTTCGGCGCCAGCATCGGCATCGCCGTCGGCCGCGGGTCGAATCTCGACGCCAAGCAGATATTGCTCGATGCCGATATCGCGCTCTATCGCGCCAAGGGCCGCGGCCGCAACCGCTTTGAATTCTTCTCTGCCTCCGACCGCCGCGACATCGTCTCTGCCAAGCATCTCGCCGACGAAATCCTGATCGGCCTCGAGCGCAACGAATTCGTGCCATTCTATCAATTGCAGTTCGATACCCGCACGCTCGATGTCACCGGCGTTGAGACACTCGCCCGCTGGCAACATCCCCGGCACGGGCTGCTGACACCCGACCGCTTTCTCGATATCGCCGAGGATCTCGACGTCGTCTCGACGATCGATGCGCTGATCCTGGAGCGCGCCCTGGCCGACCGCCGCGCCTGGATCAAGGATGGTTTGTCGATTCCGAAAATATCGGTCAACGTTTCCGCCCGCCGGCTTGCCGATCCCGATCTCGGCAAGAAGCTCCGCGCCCTGAAGATCGAACCCGGCGCCATCGCCTTCGAACTGCTGGAATCGATCTCGCTCGACGATTGCGACGCGCTGGTGTCGGCCAACCTCAAGAAGCTGCGCAAGCTCGGCATCGACATCCAGATCGACGATTTCGGCACCGGCCACGCCTCGATCGTCAGCCTGCTGCGCCTGAGCCCGAAGGCACTGAAGATCGACCGCGAGCTGATCCGCCTGCTGCCGCAATCGGCCGAGCAGCGCAAGCTGGTCGGCTCGATCATCGACATAGGCCGCTCGCTCAATATCCGCGTCATTGCCGAGGGCGTCGAGACGGCGGATCACATCCGTATCCTCGAAGAACTCGATTGCGATATGCTGCAGGGCTATGCGCTCGCCCGGCCGATGCCGGCCATACAGATCCCTTCCTTCGTCCGCGCCAGCAGCTGGCCTCACGGGCAAACTGCCGCTCGCGCCCTGCAGGCGCAGCTTGGCCGCGCGCTGCCAAGCAGAGCTGCCAAATAAAGCCTGGATAAGCGGCCCGCCATTTCGCCTTCATTCCACGCTACAGGAAAACGCGCTAAACTCGTCTTGGGAATCCATTCGATTCTCTTGGCGGTATTCCGTAACCTCCAGGAATCGGGGCCAGAAATCCCGAAAAGAGGGAAGGAGCGACAGGCGGATTGTGAAACCTACTCTTTTCCTTTAAGGGGACGCCACGAGATCGATCCACTCGCGCTATCCCAAGAGCGCCAACAACAGAGAATGACCACGATGAACCGTCGCCGCCGTATCTACGAGGGCAAGGCAAAGATTCTGTATGAGGGTCCGGAACCGGGCACCTTGATCCAGTTTTTCAAGGACGATGCCACCGCCTTCAACAAGAAGAAACATGAAGTCATCGACGGCAAGGGCGTCCTCAACAACCGCATCTCCGAATATATCTTCAGCCACCTGAACAAGATCGGCATCCCCACTCATTTCATCCGCCGGCTCAACATGCGCGAGCAGTTGATCAAGGAAGTGGAAATGATCCCGCTGGAGATCGTCGTGCGCAATGTCGCTGCCGGTTCGCTCGCCAAGCGCCTCGGCATCGAGGAAGGCGTCGTCCTGCCGCGCTCGATCATTGAGTTCTATTACAAGTCGGATGCGCTCGACGATCCGATGGTCTCCGAAGAGCACATCACCGCTTTCGGCTGGGCCAATCCGGCCGAGCTCGACGACATCATGGCGCTTGCCATCCGCGTCAACGATTTCATGACCGGTCTGTTCCTCGGCGTCGGCATCCAGCTCGTCGATTTCAAGATCGAATGCGGCCGCCTCTTCGAAGGCGATATGATGCGCATCATCCTCGCCGACGAAATCTCGCCGGACAGCTGCCGGCTCTGGGATATCGAAACCCGCGAGAAGATGGACAAGGACCGCTTCCGCCGCGATCTCGGCGGCTTGCTCGAAGCCTATTCCGAAGTCGCGCGCCGTCTCGGCATCATCAATGAAAATGAGCCTGTGCGCGGCACCGGCCCGGTTCTCGTCAAGTAAGGCAGGATAGACAAAGTGATCAAGGCTCGTGTCACCGTCACGCTGAAAAACGGCGTTCTCGATCCGCAGGGCAAGGCCATCGAAGGCGCCCTCGGCGCCCTCGGCTTCTCGGGCGTCGGCCATATTAGACAGGGCAAGGTCTTCGACCTGGAGCTCGATGGCGCCGATAAGGCGAAGGCCGAGGCCGACCTTAAGGCGATGTGCGAAAAACTGCTCGCCAACACAGTGATCGAGAACTACGCGATCGCAATCGACTGACGATCGCAAACCGTCGGCCGGCGGACTTCGAGGATTGGCGTCATGACGAAAACAAAGCTGGAGACGGAAGTCTCGAAATATATGAGCTATGTTTTGCGTCATGCGCCGGAGGCCGCGGGTTTGACCCTCGATGCTGAGGGCTGGGTGTCGTTCGACGCGCTCGAACGAGCGGTCGCGCGGAAATATGACGTTTCCCGCGCCGATATCATCGAGATTGTCGAAAACAATCCAAAGAAGCGCTTCACGCTCGTCGATAACAGAATTCGCGCGAACCAGGGTCATAGCGTAGAGGTTGATCTCGCGCTGACCGCGGTCCAGCCGCCTGCAGATCTTTTCCACGGTACATCCGCGACCGCCTGGCACTCGATCGAGCGCGAGGGCTTGAAGAAGATGCAGCGGCACCACGTGCATCTGTCTGCGGATGTCGAAACGGCGAAAATCGTCTCGATGCGCCGCAAGGGCGAGCATGTCATCCTTCGCGTCGACGCTGCCCGCATGTTTTCAGAGGGTCATTCTTTCTTTGTCTCCGACAATGGAGTATGGCTCACCGAAAGCGTTCCAGTTCAATATCTTTCGCCAGACGCAGGGACCCCATGAAATCAGCTGTTGTTCAACTTCCGGGCCTCAACCGCGACCGCGACATGATCGCAGCTCTGACTAAGATCTCCGGGCGCGAGCCGGTGACGATCTGGCAGACGGAAGCCGAAATCCCGGATGTCGACCTGATCGTTATTCCCGGCGGCTTCTCCTATGGCGACTACCTGCGCTGCGGCGCGATTGCCGCCCGCATGCCGGTCATGCAGGCGATCAGCGACAAGGCTGCAAAGGGCGTGAAGGTGCTCGGCGTCTGCAACGGCTTCCAGATCCTTGTCGAAGCCGGGCTGCTGCCCGGCGCGCTGATGCGCAATGCCTCGCTGAAATTCGTCTGCCGCGAGATCAAGCTCGAAGTGATCAATGCCGAGACGGACTTCACCCGCGCCTACGCGCAAGGTCAGGTCATCCGCTGCCCCGTTGCCCATCATGACGGCAATTATTTCGCCGACGAAGCCACGCTGGCGAAGATCGAAGGTAATGGCCAGGTGGTCTTCCGTTATGCCGAAGGCACCAATCCCAACGGCTCGCTGAACGATATCGCCGCGGTCATGAACGAAAAGGGCAACGTGCTCGGCATGATGCCGCATCCGGAAAACCTGATCGAAGCCGCCCACGGCGGTTCGGACGGCCGCGGCCTCTTCGCCTCGGCGCTCGACGTCATCGCCGCCTGAGCCCGTCCTCGATGCATGCCGCCCGCAGGCCTCTGCAGGCAATGGCATGCGAAAGACCTTCATCCGGATCACTGGAGCCGATCATGCGCCTTCGCCTCTCCGTCGCAAACGCCGCCTTGCTGACCGCTCTTGCAGCTGCTGTCGCCGGCTGCCAATCGCCGGCTCCGGCAGCGGGTCCGAATCGCGCTGCGCTGCCGACCATGGAGCGCGTGGCGCTCGGCGCCAATGCGTGCTGGTTCAAATCGGCCGATCCGGCCTTCGCAGCCTATAAGCTCGCCCCGGAACTCAATTCCTTCTCCGGCCGGCCGCGCATCCTGCTCGTCCACAAGGGGAGCCCTGAAAGCCGGCCGCTGCTCGTCGTGCAGGCCGAGGGCAGCCCAGCACGTCTGCAGGCTTTCGGTCCGATGATGCAGGAACCGGTTGCCGGCCGCATCGCGGCCGACGTCAATCGCTGGTCCGGCGGCAACAAGGCCTGCAGCTGACCGCGGCGATCCATTTCCGCGGAATCAATCCCAGAAAAACGACTTGCTGACTTCGCGCGCTGCATCGGACTGCGACAGCCCGATATCCTTGAGTTCGCTCGCCGTCAGCCCTCGCAACGCGCGCCGGCCTTCCCGCTTCTGATGCCACAGAAGAATTGCGACCCAGATCCGCTTTAAACGCGTCGCCTCGGCGGGCGCGTCGGGGACAATGATCTGCCTCCTGTCCTCATAAGAGACAATCGGCACAATTGGCATTTTGATCTCAGGCAATGCAGACATTCCAGGAATCCTCTCGGTTGTCCGTTGGAATTGACTCTTAATCTTGACAGGGACAATGTGACAATCTACGAATTGTCACCATGACAAATTGGCTTCCCGATCTCTCCCGCGGCTCAGGACCGGTGTATCTCCGTCTTGCCGATAGTATTGAATCCGCAATATCCAGCGGCGCCCTGCCCGCTGGCAGCAAATTGCCGCCGCAGCGCAACCTTGCTTATGATATCGGCGTGACGATCGGCACGATCGGCCGGGCCTATGCACTGGTGCATGAACGCGGTCTCGTTGCAGGCGAAGTCGGGCGCGGCACCTATGTGCTGAACCGCTCCGAATCGCCGCCCGGCGAACAGACCGATCCGCTGACGATCTCGCTCGGCGGCACCCGCCTCCAGGATGCGCCCGCCGACAAGATCCGTTTCGACACAACAGCTGCCCCCGATCTCGGCCAGGGCAAGATCATAGCCGGCATTCTCGCGGAAATCGGCGAGCAGCATCTCTCCGAAATCTCCTCCTACTCCCGAAGCTTCCCGAAGAACTGGTTCGAGTCCGGCCGCCGCTGGCTAGCCCGCAGCGGGTGGACGCCGGAGGCCGAAAACATCGTACCGACGCTCGGAGCCCATGCGGCGGCGATATCGGTCATCGCCGCCGTCTCGGCGCCCGGCGATAAGATCGTCTTCGAAAATCTCAGCTACACCCAGATCAGCCGCAGCGCCCGCCTTCTCGGCCGCCGCACGGTCACCGTCGATTTTGACGAACAAGGCGTGATTCCCGACGATTTCGAACGGCTCTGCCAGCAGCAGCATCCGAAGCTCGCCTTCCTGATGCCGACCGTTCACAATCCGACTGTGACGATCATGCCCTATGAGCGTCGCGCGGCAATTGCGGCAATCGCCAGAAAACACGGGGTGTGGCTGATCGAGGACGATCTCTATGGCGGCATGGCCGACGATGATACGCCGCTGATCGCCTCGCTTGCACCCGATCGCACCTTTCTCGTCAGCGGCCTGTCGAAATCTGTCGCCGCCGGCGTGCGTGGCGGCTGGGTCGCATGCCCGCCGCATTTCGCCCAGCGTATCAGGGTAACGCACCGGATGATCACCGGTGGTCTGCCCTTCATCCTGGCGGAGACATGCGCGCGCCTCGTCGAAAGCGGCGTGGCGCACGAAATTCGCAAACAGAGCGTCGAGGAACTCTCGCGGCGTGTCCGGATCGCCCGCGAGCAATTGCAAGGATTCGAGTTCGCATCGCACATGCATGCGCCCTTCCTCTGGCTGAAATTGCCGGAGCCATGGATGTCGGGCACCTTCAAGAACGCCGCCTTCCGGGACGGCGTGCTCGTCGATGACGAGGACGAGTTCAAGGCGGCGCGCGGCGACAAATCCTATCATCGCGTTCGCGTCGGCTTGTCCTCGCCGAAGACGGGGCAGGAACTGATCTCCGGATTGATGATTCTGCGCCGGCTCCTGGAAAATGGCGGCTCTGCCTACGACGGCGAAATATGACCTGTTGCAAATACACGCCATAATTCGGAAAAAACACACACGTCTGACGAGAGCGCTTTACCCCGCCCGCCCCCATGCTACCTCTTTGTTATCCATGCTTGGTGCGAATCAAAGGACAGCAGATGAGGGTCGAGTTCGGACGGATCGCGCAGCGATTCCTGGCGCTTGCATCAGTGGCTGTAATAGCCGGCGCCTCGATGGCAGGTTCGGCAAATGCCGGCGAGCAAATATTTGATGAGTTGCGTTTCGGGGTTTCTGCCTCGGTACAATCGGGCCGTTCCGGGGAAGACGGCGTCTTCCCGGAGATTACCGCTCTCTTCGACCCCTTCGGATACGAAGAGGCCGTTGGCTGGCAACAGTTGCTGCGTCCACGTGTCCATCTCGGCACCTCGATCGGCACCGCGGGTGAAGCCACCCAATTCTTCACCGGCTTCACCTGGACGGTCGATTTCAACGAGAAGCTCTTTGCCGAAGCCGGCTTTGGCGGCGTCATCCATACCGGCGACCTGGACGACAATGATGACGGCCCGGAACTCGGCTGCCGCGTCCTCTTCCACGAATATGCCGGTGCCGGCTACCGTTTCACCCCGCATTGGAACGTAATGGCCCAGATTGCCCACTCCTCGCATGCCAATCTCTGCGACGGCCCGAACGATGGCATGACGCGCGCCGGCATCCAGATCGGCTACAAGTTCTGAGCAATTGCTGCCTTTACGAAAAAAGCCTGCCCGCCCTCTGTTGACGGCGGGCTTTTTTCTGTCGCGCGCCGCCGCTACATAAGCTAAAGACAGCGCAAAACGCGCCAGGGACTTTCCGCTCATGACCATTTCAAACACCATGCCGATCACGCCGGAACTCATCGCGGGCCATGGCCTGAAGCCGGACGAGTACCAGCGGATCCTGGATCTGATCGGCCGCGAACCGACTTTCACCGAACTCGGCATCTTCTCGGCCATGTGGAACGAGCATTGCTCCTACAAATCCTCCAAGAAATGGCTGCGCACGCTGCCGACCAAGGGGCCGCGCGTCATCCAGGGGCCCGGGGAAAATGCCGGCGTCGTCGATATCGATGACGGCGATTGCGTCGTCTTCAAGATGGAGAGCCATAACCACCCCTCCTATATCGAGCCTTACCAGGGTGCCGCGACCGGTGTCGGCGGCATTCTGCGCGACGTCTTCACCATGGGTGCGCGCCCGATTGCGGCGATGAACGCGCTGCGCTTTGGCGAACCGGATCATCCCAAGACCCGCCATCTCGTTTCCGGCGTCGTTTCCGGCGTCGGCGGCTACGGCAATTCCTTCGGCGTGCCGACGGTCGGCGGCGAAGTCGAGTTCGATGCCCGCTACAACGGCAACATCCTGGTCAACGCCTTTGCCGCTGGCATTGCCAAATCCAACGCCATCTTCCTGTCCGAGGCCAAGGGCGTCGGCCTTCCGGTCGTCTATCTCGGCGCCAAAACCGGCCGCGATGGTGTCGGCGGCGCGACGATGGCCTCGGCAGAATTCGACGAATCGATCGAGGAAAAGCGCCCGACCGTTCAGGTCGGCGATCCCTTCACCGAAAAGTGCCTGCTCGAAGCCTGCCTCGAGCTGATGCAGACCGGCGCCGTCATCGCCATCCAGGACATGGGGGCTGCCGGCCTCACCTGCTCGGCCGTCGAAATGGGCGCCAAGGGCGATCTCGGCATTCTGCTGGAACTCGACAAGGTGCCGGTGCGCGAAGAGCGGATGACCGCCTATGAGATGATGCTGTCGGAAAGCCAGGAGCGCATGCTCATGGTGCTGCAGCCGGAGAAGGAAGAGCAGGCCAAGGCGATCTTCGTCAAATGGGGTCTTGATTTCGCCATCGTCGGCAAGACGACCGACGACCTGCGCTTTCGCGTCGTCCATCAGGGCGAAGAAGTCGCCAATCTGCCGATCAAGGATCTCGGCGACCAGGCGCCGGAATATGATCGCCCCTGGCGCGAATCCGCCAAGCCTGCCCCCCTGCCCGCCAATCTCGTCGCCGCACCCAAGAATTACGGCCAGGCCCTGCTGCAGCTCGTCGGCTCGGCCAACCAGTCGAGCCGCCGCTGGGTCTATGAGCAATATGACACGCTGATCCAGGGCAATTCGCTGCAGCTTCCGGGCGGCGACGCCGGCGTCGTGCGCGTCGATGGCCACAAGAGCAAGGCGCTTGCCTTCTCCTCCGACGTCACACCGCGTTATGTCGAGGCCGATCCCTTCGAAGGCGGCAAACAGGCGGTCGCCGAATGCTGGCGCAACATCACCGCGACGGGCGCCGAACCGCTCGCCGCCACCGACAATCTCAACTTCGGCAATCCCGAAAAGCCGGAGATCATGGGCCAGTTCGTTCAGGCGGTGAAGGGCATCGGCGAGGCCTGCCGCGCGCTCGACTTCCCGATCGTGTCGGGCAACGTCTCGCTCTACAATGAGACCAACGGCGTCGCCATCCTGCCGACCCCGACGATCGCAGGCGTCGGCCTGCTGCCGGACTGGCGCAAGATGGCTCGCATCGGCAGCGCCAATGACGGCGACAAGGTGATCATGATCGGCCTCGACGGAAGCCATCTTGGCCAATCCATCTATCTCAGGGATGTGCTCGATAGCCGCGAAGGTCCCGCCCCCGAAGTGGATCTCTTCGCCGAGCGCCGCAACGGCGATTTTGTCCGCTCCGTCATCCGCAACGATCAGGCAACTGCCTGCCATGATATTTCCTCGGGCGGCCTTGCCGTCGCGCTGGCTGAAATCGCCATGGCATCCGGCAAGGGGCTTACGATCGATCTCGACGAATGCAAGGGTGCGCCGCACGCGCTGCTCTTCGGCGAGGATCAGGCGCGTTATGTACTGACGGTGCCGGCCGATGTGGCCGATTTCGTCTGCGTCAATGCAGAAGGCGCCGGCGTTCCATTCCGCCGCCTCGGCACGGTCGGTGGAGATGCACTCGTCGTCGGCGATCTCATTGCGCTGCCGATTCAGCAATTGCGCGATACCCATGAATCGTGGTTCCCTGATTTCATGGAAGGCCGCGGCGAACTCGCCGCGGAATAATGCGCAAGGAGTAACGATCATGGCCATGAAACCCGGCGATATCGAAGACATGATCAAGGCTGGGATTCCCGGTGCCAAGGTGACGATCCGCGATCTGGCGGGCGACGGTGATCATTACGCCGCCGAAGTCGTTGCCGAAGCCTTCCGCGGCAAGAGCCGCGTGCAGCAGCACCAGATGGTCTACGAAGCGCTGAAGGGCAATATGGGTGGCATATTGCACGCGCTCGCATTGCAGACCTCGGCGCCGGATTGACAGTTGAGGTAGCCCGCCACCCTCTCCGCTTCTCATTCCTATCACATGTACCGGTGGTAAGGGAGGGCGTAGTAAGTGCCGGGCTATGAAACACCTGTTGTAACTACATCTTTGTACACTGGCAGCGAGTTTGGCGAGAACGCCAACCACACTCTCCGTCATCCCAGGCCTTGAGCCTGGGATCCATGCGACTGCTGCTGATGATGCGGTGTCGATGCTCGGCTCAGGGCCGAGCATGACGGAGGGTGGGGTCGGGCTGTGGTGGTGAACGCCCATTGATCCCGACGCCCTGGAATTAAGTCGAGTCCCCCAAGAACCTACCGACTCGGCGTAAACCCTATACGTCCATCGCTCCCGATGGTACTCGGCCCTTCAAGCCGGAAACCTTTCCTGCTCCGGATAAGCAAACACCGAAGCCGGCATCGGCCCTGAAGTCATCAGCGTGAAGTCGAAGGGCGCCTGCAGATCCGGCCCCAACACATATTGCCGATGGACGCGAAGCTGATCCTTGCGGATCTTGCGGTAATGTTCGCGCGTCAGCATCTGCTTGACGCGGATCAGGAGCATCTTTGCCGGGGGCGCGTCCGGGTGGCCGCAGGCGGCGACAACCGGCACCTTGTAGAAATTGATCGAATCCGTCAGGCATTGCACATCGAGCCACGAAATCTCCGGGCAGCGGGCAATCAAGCCGACGCGGGCGCGCAGCAGGTTCGCCGATGACAGCAGCGCGCACTGCAGAATGGCACTGCCGAGCGTTGCAAACACCACGCGTTTGCCCTTGAATATCTCCGGCTCCCTTTCCAGCAATATGCCGATGACGTGGGCGGCCACATTCGATCCCATGCTGTGGGAGGAGATCACATACTCCTCCGCTTCTTCGGCGAGCACCTTGCTTACGGCGGTGGCCCGGTCTTCCAGCCAATCGTTGAAATCGGCCCGGTGCATGCGGCCGAGCGCCACCGCCATTTGCCAATCGGCAAACAGATGCAGCGTGTGGAAGCGTTCGGAAAACGGCAGGAAGGCAAAGATGAAAAAGCAGAGGGCTAGCGGCCCGCTCCAGAGCATGTGCCAGGGCGAAAAGCCGAGACTATAGGGCGCGACGGCGATCTGCGCCGTCAGCGCGATTGCTAGCGCCGTCAGCAGGAACGGAAAGAGGAAGAACAGGCCGAAGCGCCAGGCATGACGAAAATAGCCCCGCATGCCGCCTTCGAGCATGATCTGAGCGCAGCTGCGAAAACCCGCAACAATCTGGCTCAGCGTATTGCTGCTGCGCAGCCTGCGCACGAACATATCGTGATCGACCATGTAGATCCGGCTCTTCGTCTGCCAGGTGGCAGGAGCAGGCTCTGCCCCGGGCGCCGCCTCGGCTGCCCCGGGCGCCGCGCCGCTGGTCGAAACGTCGAAACTGAGGAGATCGCTGCCGTCCGGCGTCCCGATCTCGAGCGAGTAGCCCCAAACGGCGGAACTCTGTCTGGCTGAGCGCTCGTAGCGCGCCCGGTGGGCAACGCCGTCGAGCGGCTCGAAGCCAGGAAAATGCAGGACGACCCGCTTTTTTATCAATCTCATTCCGCTCTTTCGGCCGGGCGAATGGCCGGCATGTTCGTGCGATCCGGCTGCTGTGCCGCCGATCTCGGCGAAAAAGCAGGTATGGTCTCGAAGGCGTCTTGCTAACCGAAGTCATCAGGAATTCAATAGCAGCCATGTCGTTTCAACCGTGAACGGAGGGGTTTTGTGGCCGATCTTGTCAAAGAACTGATAACAGGCGTCGTCGACACCGTATTGAAGGAAATCCTGAGGAAAACCACCGGCCGCATCACGACGAAGCGCAGGAAGCGTAAGACGCGCCCCACTGCGACAACGGCTGCTGCCAGAAAGACAACCTCCGCCAAGCGCAAAACCGCCCGCAAACAGGTCAGCAAGCGACGCACAGCTGCCGGTCGCAGCCGCCAGCGCCGCAGCTGAGACAAGACGCAATTTTTATCCGACCGCCGAGCTCGGTCCCTCGGCGACGTTGAAGTTGATCGGATACAGGCTCATCTGGCCCGACAACCGTAACGTGATAGCAACATCAGCGAAGTGGTCTGACCACAGTGGTCTTTTTTTGGTTTAGGCGTCTGGAATTCCTGCTGTCACATGCTATCTAAGGACAACGATTGAAACGGTGGGCCTTTAACCCACCCGTTGAAAGGATCAGGTCTCATGAGCGGCATTCACGAATTCATCGACAACGAAATCAAGAGCAACGACGTCGTCCTCTTCATGAAGGGCACGCCGCAGTTTCCGCAGTGCGGTTTCTCCGGCCAGGTCGTGCAGATTCTCGATTACATCGGCGTCGACTACAAAGGCATCAACGTACTCGCCGATTCGGAGATTCGCCAAGGCATCAAGGATTATTCCAACTGGCCGACGATCCCGCAGCTTTACGTAAAGGGCGAGTTCATCGGCGGCTGCGACATCGTCCGGGAAATGTTCCAGGCCGGTGAGCTGCAACAGCATCTCCAGGAAAACGGCGTCACCGTTCGCGGCGCGGCCTGACCGGTCACCGGACGTCCGCCCGGTTTCCAAATCTGTTTCTCGAGTTCGAGGCGCTGCAGCCAGCAGCGCCTTGACCTGTTTATGGGAATTTCATTGTGACAGATTCATCACCAGCCGTGTCCGCGGGCCGCCTGTCCATGGGCAAGCGTGAATTCATCGCGCTCGCCGCCTTGCTGATGGCCGTTAACTCTCTGGCGATCGACGTCATGCTGCCGGCGCTGCAGCAGATTGGAGCGAGCCTCGGCGTCGAGAGCGAAAATCATCGGCAATTCGTCGTCTCCACCTATCTGCTCGGTTTCGGCTGCGCTCAGTTGTTCTACGGGCCGCTCTCCGACCGTTTCGGCCGCCGCACGCCGCTGCTGATCGGTCTCGTCATCTACATTCTCTCCGCCATCAGTATCGTTTTCGTCCCCTCTTTTGCGGGGTTGCTCGCCCTGCGCTTCCTGCAGGGCGTTGGTTCGGCCGCAACCCGCGTCATCACCGTCTCCATTGTCCGCGATATCTATGGCGGCCGGCAGATGGCGGAGGTCATGTCGCTGATTATGATGGTCTTCATGATCGTGCCGGTGATCGCACCCGGCACCGGCCAGGTCGTGATGTTCTTCGGCAACTGGCACTTGATCTTCCTCTTCATTGCCGCCATGGCGACTGGTATCGCCGTCTGGGCTTACATCCGCCTGCCGGAAACCCTGCATCCGCAGAATGTCCGCCCCTTCACCGCCCGCTCGATCTTCGGCGCCTTCAAGCTGGTGCTGACCAATCGCCTGGCGCTCTGCTACACGATCGCCAGCACATTCATTTTCGGCGCGCTGTTCGGCTTCATCAATTCCGCTCAGCAGGTCTATGTCGGCATTTATGGTCTCGGCGTCTATTTCCCCGTCGCCTTCGCCGGCGTGGCGATCTTCATGTCGCTGTCGTCCTTCTTCAACTCGCGCTTCGTCGGCAAGCTCGGCATGCGTCGCCTGTCGCACGGCTCGCTGATCGGCTTCATCACCATCAACTCCATCTGGCTGATCGTCCAAATGGCGAGTTCCGAGCCGATGCCCTTCGCCTTGTTCATCACCTTCTTCGGTCTGGCCATGTTTCAGTTCGGCTGGATCGGCTCGAACTTCAACTCGCTTGCCATGGAGCCTCTCGGCCATGTGGCCGGCACCGCCTCCTCCGTGCTCGGCTTCATGAGCACGGTTGGCGGCGCCCTCATCGGCGCCGGTATCGGCCAGGCCTTCGATGGCACGGCGCTGCCGATGGTCGCCGGTTATTTCGCTGTCTCGATCGCCGGGTTGGTCTTCGTGCTTATTGCCGAGAAGGGCCGCCTGTTCCAGCAGCACAATCCGACCGTTTGAAAGGCCGACCTCCTCCGCATCCAGGATTTCACCACATGACGCCGCCACATAAACCGCACCAGGAAAACCAAGGCTCCCGCCGCATCGGCATGGGCTTCGGTGAATTCGTCGTCACCATTGCGATCATGACGGCCAGCATTGCCATGGCGATCGACAGCATGCTGCCGGCATTGCCCAATATCGGCCGCTCCCTCGGCGTCACCAGCACCAACGACGCCCAGCTCATCATCGGCGTCTTCTTTCTCGGCTTCGGCGTTTCGCAGATATTCTTCGGCAGCCTTTCCGATACGTTCGGTCGCCGCAACATCCTGCTCGGCGGCCTCGCCTGCTATGTCTTCGGCATGTTCGCCGCTGCCGCCACCGGCAGCTTCGAAATGCTGCTCCTCATGCGCTTCGTCCAGGGCGTGGGCGGCGCGGCCGTGCGCATCACCACCATGGCGATCGTCCGCGACTGCTTCGGCGGCCGCGAAATGGCCCGCGTCATGTCCTATATCATGATCGTCTTCATGATCGTGCCGATCGTCGCACCCTCGGTAGGTCAGCTCATCATTCTTTACGCCAACTGGCATTGGATCTTCATCCTGCTCGGCGCCGTCGCCACCATCCTCTTCGTCTGGGCACTTCTGCGGCTGAAGGAATCGCTGCCGCCGGAAGAACGCCTGCCGCTGTCGGTCAGCTCGGTCACCGACGGATTCAAGACCGTGCTCACCAACCGCATTACCTCAGGCTATATGATCGGTCTCACCATGTTTACCGGCGTCATCAGCGCCTATGTGATCTCGGTGCAGCAGGTCTTCGGCGAAGTTTACGGCCTCGGCGATTGGCTGCCGATCGCCTTTGCGGCGACCGCCGGCGGTATTGCGGTGGCCAATTTCGCCAACGGCTTCTTCGTTCGCAAATTCGGCATGCGCCGCATTTCGCATGCCGCGCTGCTGGTCTTCACGGCACTGTCAGCAACCGGCTTTCTCATTGCACTGGCCGGCAAGGCGGATTTCGCCACAGCCTACGGCATCTTCACAATCGTGCTGATGATGTTTGCCGTGATCGCCACCAATTTCACCGCCATCAGCCTTGAGCCGATGGGCAATCTCGCCGGGACGGCGACCGCCATCACCGGCTTCGTCTCGACCACGGCGGGCGCCATCCTCGGCGGACTGGTCGGCCAGATGTTCAACGGCACGGTGCAGCCTCTCTTCGGCGGCTTCGCGCTCTTCGGCCTGGTGACGATCGCAGCCACCCTCTGGGCCGAGAACGGCAAGCTCTTCACCCATCCCGGAGACAGCCCGCAGCGCGATCCGGGTGCCGCCCACTTCTGACGCCGAAAACGATTGGCTGCAGTGGGCGAGGCATTTCCGATGGACGACCGAATTCTGATCAGGCCTTACGCGCCAAGCGACGCAGTCGCAACGATCGGGATTTTTCTGCGCGCTGTCCGGGAGGTTTCATCGAAAGACTATTTGCCCGCTCAGATCGAGGCTTGGGCGAAGGTGGAAGATCGCAGCCTATGGGCGAAGCGCCGGATAAGCAGGCCTGGCTGGATCGCGGAAATCGATGGAGTGCCGGTGGGATTTTCCGACCTGACCGAAGACGGATGCCTGGACATGATGTTCGTGCACCCTGAATTTCAGGGGCTCGGTATCGCAAGCCACCTGTTGAGCAGGGTCGAGAAGGAAGCGTTGAACCTCGGATTCACGCGAATTTATACGGAAGCGAGCCGAACCGCCCGACCGTTTTTCGAGCGCAGGGGTTTCCGTGTGATAACGAGGCAAACCGTCGAGAAACGCGGGCAAAGCCTGGAAAATTTCCGCATGGAAAAGCTCTACACGGAATAGGGCGCGAGCCACCGATACACCATCCGAATGAACTCGGCCGTCCCGTCGCGGATACGGCCGCAAAATCAGTGCTCTGCGGCCGGTTTTCATGCGTTCAAACGGTAACCACCTCACGGCGCAGCACTTCCCATGAGGCCTTGTCTGGGGCAATCAGCAGCCCGCCGTCGAGATGGTGTGGTAGGTAGGAAGAACCGTCGAAACGGGCGGCATGGGCGCCGGCCTCCTGGGAAATGAGCGTGCCGGCGAGATGATCCCAGGGCATCAGCTTGTTGTACATGAGGTAATGCACATGGCCGCCCGCAAGGGTGCGGTATTCGTGAGCCGCGCAGCGGTAGTTGGTGAGGAAGCGCACCTTGGCGAGATTGCCGAGGATCTCGGCCCGCTTCTCCTGCGGCAGGTAGCCGGTGGAGGCCATGCCGACCATCTGGTCGAGCGCGACAGGCTCGGCCGCGCGCAGCCGCCGGGCTTCGCCATCCGGCCGCCGCAGCCAGGCGCCGCTTCCCTTTTCCGCCATCACCCAGTCGTCGCCCATCGGATCGTAAATGATGCCTGCAATCGTCTCGCCGCCGGAAACGACCGACGCCATGACGCCGAAGGCCGGGATGCCGGCGGCGAAATTGAACGTGCCGTCGACCGGATCTACGACGATGGCGAGATCGGCATCGGCGAGCCTGCCGAGCAGTGCAGGCACAGCCGAGACCGATTCTTCGCCGACGAACAGGGCGCCCGGCCAGAGCTGTTCGGCTTCCGCCTTGATCATCCGCTCGGCCTGCTCATCGGCCTCGGTAACGAGATCGGTCGCCTCGCTCTTGGCGCGCACATCGTCCCGGCCAAGCCGGCGGAAGCGCGGCAGAATTTCCGCTTTCGCCGTCCGGCGCAAGAGATCGGCAAGGGCGGTCACGTCGACAGTCGCAGTCATGTCAAATCCTTTCAGGAAGCGTGTCAAATCAGATGCCGATGACCTCGCGGCGGATCAGCTGCCAGCTGTCCCTGTCGGGTGCTGAGATAATGCCGCCCGTCGTCTCGCCGGGGCGATAGGGGGTGCCGTCGAATTTCGCCGTGTGGCCGCCGGCCTCCTGATGCGCGAGCACGCCGGCCAGGTGATCCCAGGGCATCAGCTTTGCATGGCCGATGAAATGCAGCTTGCCGGAGGCAACCATCCAATATTCGTAGGCCGAGCAGTTGAAAGCAAAGGTCATTCTGATCTTCGCCAGGTTGGAGCAGATGCGCGAGCGATCCGGGTCGTCCATATGGCCCCATGAGATGCCGCCGACCATCTGGTCCAGGGCGGCGGGTTCCGCCACCTTGAGCCTGCTCGATTGGCCGTCCTGTCGCGTCAGAAAGGAGCCCGCTCCCTTGATCGCCATCACCGTATCGCCGAGGACGGGATCATGAATGATGCCGGCGACCGTCTCGCCCCTGACGGTCACCGCCAGCATCGTCCCGAAGACCGGAAGCCCGGCGGCGAAATTGAAGGTGCCATCGACAGGATCGATGACGAAGGCGAGCTCGGCGCCGGCAAGGGCCGGAACGACGGACCGATCGACGTCATAGGCTTCCTCGCCGACAACGAGTGCTGCGGGAAAACGCTCTTTCAGCGCCGCGGTGATCTTGTGTTCGGCGAGCACGTCCGCCTCCGTCACCAGGTCGATTGCGGAGGTCTTTTCGGAAACGTCGGCAGTGCCGAGATTGCGAAAACGCGGCATGATTTCGGCGCGTGCCGCCTCCCTGACGCTAGCGCCAAGAAAGAGAATATCCTTATCTGAAATGCTCATGCGAAATCATGTCCTTCATGCAGCGACCAGCCTCCCGCAGCCGGCCTTTCACGAAGGGTCGGTGACTGTCAAGCCGGAAAAGTCGAAGAGCTTCGGATCGAGCAGATGCGACGGATTCACATGCGCAAGCGCCCGCAGCATCGTGTCCTTGCGCCCCGGCATCCGTCGTTCGATATCGGCGAGCATGTCCTTCATCGCATTGCGCTGCAGCCCGTCCTGGGAGCCGCAGAGATCGCAGGGGATGATCGGAAACTGCATGGCGGCAGCGAACTTGGCAAGGTCGTCCTCGGCCGCATAGGCAAGCGGCCGCAGCACCATCAGGTCGCCCTCGTCGTTCAGAAGCTTCGCCGGCATTGAGGCCAGCCGCCCTCCATGGAAGAAATTCATGAAAAAGGTTTCGAGAATATCCTCGCGGTGATGGCCGAGCACCAGCGCATCGCAGCCTTCTTCCCGGGCGATACGGTAGAGATTGCCGCGCCGCAGCCGCGAACAGAGCGAGCAGTAGGTCGCCCCTTCCGACACCTTCTCCTTCACGATCGAATATGTGTCCCGATACTCAATCCGGTGCCGGACGCCGATGCTCGTCAGATAATCCGGCAGCACATGCTTGGGAAAGTTCGGCTGCCCTTGGTCGAGATTGCAGGCGATGAGCTCGACCGGCAGCAGCCCGCGCCATTTGAGATCAAGCAGCAGCGCCAGCAGCCCATAGGAATCTTTGCCGCCGGAAAGGCCGACCAGCCAGCGCTTCTGCCCCTTCAGCATATCGAAATCGTCGAAGGCCTGGCGCACCTGCCTGAGCAGCCGCTTGCGCAGCTTGTTGAAGGAGACCGATCGCGGCGCGCCGGCAAACAGCGCATGGCCAATGTCATCTCCAGATACGACAGATTCCAGATCGTCCGCGATGTTGGCTGCGATATTCATGAGCTCGTCCAATCTTAGATTGCAGGCTTGAATTGTCTGCCCGGCTTATCACGCTGCCTTTAGCAGAAAGTCGCCCGGCAACACAGCATCAATCACCGAACACCGACCAGCCGGTGCGCGCCGCTAGCATCTCCAGCGCCACGGCGCCGAGCTGCGAGTTGCCGACCTTGTTCAGCCCCGGCGACCAGACTGCGATCGAGGCAACGCCCGGCGCCACCGCGAAGATGCCGCCGCCGACACCGCTTTTGCCGGGCAGGCCGACATGATAGGCGAAGTCACCCGAGCCGTCGTAATGGCCGCAGGTCAGCATCAGCGCATTGATGCGCCGCGCCCGCTTCGGCGAGACCACCGAATGACCGGTCATCGGATTGCTGCCGCGCGCTGCCAGGAACAGCCCGGCGCGGGCGAGCTGCTCGCAGCTCATCGACAGGGCGCATTGATGGAAATAGACGCCGAGCACGTGGTCGACGGGGTGGTCGAGATTGCGGTAGGCGCGCATGAAGTTCGCGAGCGCGACATTGCGGTACCCCGTCTGCGTTTCCGAGCGCGCCACCTTGTCATCGATGGTGATCGACTCGTCGTCGGCGAGATAACGCACGAAGCGCAGCAATTCGCCGATCGCCTCGCGTGGCGCATGACCGGCCATGACGACGTCGGTGACCGCGATCGCGCCGGCATTGATGAAGGGATTGCGCGGAATGCCGCTCTCGTGCTCGAGCTGGACGATCGAGTTGAAAGCCGATCCTGACGGCTCGCGTCCGACGCGCTTCCATAGACCTTCGCCGACCTTGCCGAGAGCCAAGGTCAGCATGAAGACCTTGGAGATGCTCTGGATCGAGAAGGCGATATCGGCGTCGCCGATACGATAGACCTTGCCGTCGACAGTGACGATCACCATCCCGAACTGTCGTGGATCGACCTTGGCGAGCTCGGGTATATAGTCAGCGACCTTACCCTCGCCGACCCGCGGCAGAATATCGGTGTAGATGCTGTCGAGGGTCGCCTGCAAATCCGCCATCGCTTCTCTCCGGATAACAAAAAAGCCGCCCGAAAGAGCGGCTTTTCCATAAGCGAAAACGCCTGGTTCTTCTTAGCGCGAATAGAATTCGACGACCAGATGCGGTTCCATGACAACGGGGAACGGAACGTCGCTAAGCGTCGGAACGCGACCATACGTGGCGACCATCTTGTTGTGATCGACTTCGATATAGTCGGGAACGTCGCGCTCGGCGAGGCTGACGGCTTCCAGAACGGTCACCAGCTGCTTCGACTTCTCGCGAACTTCGATGACGTCGCCGGCCTTGCAGCGATAGGAACCGATGTTGACGCGAACGCCGTTGACGGTGACGTGGCCATGGTTGACGAACTGACGGGCAGCAAAGACCGTCGGAACGAACTTGGCGCGATAGACGATCGCGTCGAGGCGGGATTCCAGAAGGCCGATCAGGTTTTCGGAAGTGTCACCCTTGCGGCGGG
Source organism: Rhizobium mulingense (assembly GCF_029194105.1). Taxonomy (NCBI): domain Bacteria; kingdom Pseudomonadati; phylum Pseudomonadota; class Alphaproteobacteria; order Hyphomicrobiales; family Rhizobiaceae; genus Rhizobium; species Rhizobium mulingense. The sequence continues at coordinate 68,239 of NZ_JARFVE010000014.1, forward strand.
CGGCTTCGGCGAAGATCGCGCGGAACTGCTTTTCGCGCAGGTCGCCATAATAGCCCTTGAGCTTCTGCTTGGCGCGCAGCTGCACACCGAAGTCCGAAAGCTTGCCCTTCCGACGCTGGCCGTGCTGGCCCGGGCCGTACTCGCGGCGGTTCACCGGGGACTTCGGACGGCCCCAGATGTTTTCGCCCATACGGCGGTCAATTTTGTACTTGGACGATTCGCGCTTGCTCATCGTATTTCCTTTCAAAGGTTTATGGCGGTTTGTTGCCAAACCGCGCGAAGGAAACACGCCCTCCTCTGATCTCTTCCAAGACCTGACAGGATGTTTCGGTTACGCGAACAGAAACGATCCACGGGACATGTCAAATGAAACACCGGACATTGCTGCCCGGTGCTTGGCGCGTCTTTAGAGGCCCGTCATGAAAATGTCAACTGCGCCAAAGCCCGAAAGCGCGACTATTCCGCAGCCAACGGCTGATCGCCGGTATCAGGTGCGTTCGCATCACCGGGTGCGGTCTGGCAATTCATGTCGGGGAAAGCCACGATACGTTTGCCGGAGAAATCCGTGTGCACGACGACGATCCCCTGCTCCTCGAAATAACCGAGCAGGCGGCGGGCGCGCCGCGCCGAGTGGGTGCCATAGGCACGGGCGATGCGCGCGTCGGACGGGCACGGTTCGCCGCAGACGGCCGCCTTGGCGAGCATCAGAAAGACGCCCTGCAGATCGTCGGTGACGCTTGCGGACAGCGACAAGGCCGTCGCCCATTCATCGCTCGCCGCTGTCGCCGCGTCGACACCGGAGCGGGAGATCGCCACGCGCCGGCGGAAATCCGGCAATGCGATCGGCGGTCCCGGCACGCGGCGCATGCGCAGCCGCACGAGAAAATCCTGATAGAGCACGGCATCGGTGCGGAAAGCGGAGGTGGGATCGTCGAGTATTTCGGCAAGCACGCCGGCGAGGCGTTCCTCCCGCTCCTCGGCGGAGATTTCCACCTGGCTCGCCCTCGCCTCGACGGGCGCAGGCGACGCCGCCGGCGTCGAGCGTGAGAGCTCCGCCAGTATATCGGTGGTCGGCCGCGGCGCCGGCGGCGCGCGGCGCACGGGCGCACGCTGGAACTCCTCCGGATCGGGCGTGAAGATCAGGTCCTCGACATCCTGCGGCGCATCCGGCAGCGGCATCAGCTTCGGGCTGGAGGAGCGCGCCGATGTTTCCACCGCGCCGATCTGGATCGGCAGCGGCCGGCGCGACAGCGCCGGTCCGAGAGCAACGAAATTGCCGCGTTTTAGATCGCGAAACATCTCGGCCTGACGCCGGTCCATACCGAGCAGGTCGGCGGCGCGCGCCATGTCGATATCGAGAAAGGTGCGGCCCATCAGGAAGTTCGAGGCCTCGGCCGCGACGTTCTTGGCGAGTTTGGCAAGCCGCTGCGTGGCGATCACCCCGGCAAGCCCGCGCTTGCGGCCGCGGCACATCAGGTTGGTCATCGCCCCGAGCGACATCTTGCGCGCATCTTCCGAGACATCGCCGCCGACCGAAGGCGCGAACATCTGCGCCTCGTCGACGACGACGAGAACGGGATACCAGTATTCCCGATCGGCATCGAACATGCCGTTGAGGAAAGCGGCAGCGGCACGCATCTGCTGCTCGATGTCGAGTCCTTCCAACGTCAACACGCAGGACACCCGATGCTGGCGGATACGGTTGGCGATACCTGCCAGCTCCGCCTCGGTGCGCTCGCCATCGACAACGATATGGCCGAACCTGTCGCTGAGGGTGACGAAATCACCTTCGGGATCGATGATGACCTGCTGCACCCATTGCGCGGATTGCTCGAGCAAACGGCGCAGGAGATGTGACTTTCCCGATCCGGAATTGCCCTGCACGAGCAGGCGGGTCGCCAGCAGCTCCTCGATATCGAGCGTCGCCGGGTTGCCGGACGCCAATCCCATATCGATACCAACCTGCAATGCCGATCCTCGCGACGAAAAGACTCACATGAACGAAGCGCCATTCTTCCGAAACGGCAACGCCCCGTCTATCAAAGAATCTGCTGATTTTCAGGGCCGGATTTCGCCAACCCACAGGACAATTCCCCTCATGCCCTCAAGCCGAATCCCTGCATCAGCCGCCGGGTGGCGAAATCCTGCTGGCCTGAGGTAAACACGGCGAAGTCGAAATTGTCGGGATGCACGGCATCGGCAACCAGCGGAACCAGCGTGCGGGCGCGGCGCGCGATCGCTTCGGCCGGATCAAGCCAGTCGACCGGCCACGGCGCAATCCGCCGGAAAAGATTGGCCATGAAAGGATAATGCGTGCAGGCAAGCACGACGATATCTGTCTTCTGACCATCCTTCTCGACGAAACACTGGTCGATTTCGGCCAGCACCGCGTCGTCGGAGACGGCGTCGCCGCGAATATAGGCTTCGGCCATGCGCGCCAGGTTCTGCGAGCCGACGAGACGGACATGGCATTGCTGCGCGAAGGACTGGATGAGATCGCGTGTATAGGCCCGCTTCACCGTTCCCGGCGTTGCGAGCACCGAGACGAGGCCAGAGCGCGTCCGCTCCGCCGCCGGCTTGATAGCCGGCACGGTGCCGACGAAGGTCATCCGCGGAAAGGCGGCGCGCAGATCGGCGCCGACCAGGGTAAAGGCGGTGTTGCAGGCAATGATGCAGACTTCGGGGTCGTGCTCCGCGAGCAGCCGGCCGAAGAGCCCGATCACACGCTCCTTCAGCGCCTGTTCCTCCCAGCCACCATAGGGAAAGCCGGCATCGTCGGCGACGTAGATGAAGCCGCGCTCCGGCATCAGCACGCGCGCCTCGCGCAGTACGGTCAGCCCGCCGATGCCGGAGTCGAAGAGTAGGATGGGTTTCAGCTCACGCGTCGTCGCTGTCATCTGGCGGTGTTTCCTTGGCCGATGTCGGGAACCTGCCGCCGCGCGGGCTCTTGCGCGAGAAGCGGTCGAGGGAAGAGATGACGCCGCGCAGCACGCTGATTTCCTGCTCCGTGAAAGCCCGGCGGGATAGAACGGCACGCAGGTTGTCGACCATTTTTGGCTTTTTCCCGGCAGGATGGAAATATCCGCGGGCATCGAGCGCCTCTTCCAGCTGATCGAACAGCCCGAAGAGCTGTTCCTTGGTCGAGGGCTTCTGTTCCATCGCCTGGAACGGCACGGCGCCGATATCCTCCATGCCGGATTTCATCCATTCATAGGACATCAGCAGCACGGCCTGGGCTATGTTCAGCGAGGCGAAGGCCGGGTTGACGGGAAAGGTGACGATCTCGTCGGCAAGCGCCACTTCCTCATTGGTCAGCCCCCAGCGCTCGCGCCCGAAGAGGATGCCGGTCCCCTCGCCCGCACGAAACCTCGATCGCAGCGTCTCGGCGGCGACGACCGGCGAACGCACCGGCTTGAAACCGTCGCGCTCGCGCGCCGTCGTCGCATAGACGAAATTGAGATCGGCAATCGCCTGCTCCAGCGTATCGTAGACCTTCGTCGCCGCGATCACATGATCGGCCTTGGAGGCCGTCGCCTGCGCCTTCTCGTTCGGCCAGCCGTCACGCGGATTGACGAGGCGCAGTTCGGCAAGCCCGAAATTTGCCATGGCGCGCGCCACCATGCCGATATTCTCGCCCATCTGCGGCTCGACCAGAATGATGGCCGGCCCCTCGGCCAGAAGTTGACGCTCGCTGTTCGTGCCCGCCATGGTCTCATCCTTGTTTTGAGCGCGCAATAGCCTCGTCCGCAGCAAACGGCAAGACGTCGGCCTGCGGATAGAGCCTTTCCAGCGCCGAACCGATCATTTCGAGCCCCAGCCTGGCGCCTTCGCGCGACAACGGCAGATGTCGTCCTGTCGTCCGCGATGCCTTGCGCTTGATCAGGAAGCAGCTCGATCTGCGCGCGGCGGCCTTGTCGATCAGCGCCAGGTCCGCCGCGATCAGCCTGTTCAGATTGTCGTCGGCGGCCGGCGCTTCATAATTTTTCGCCAGGATACGCGCCCAGTAGGTGCAGGACAGGAAGATCGCCAGAGTCTGGCGGATCCGGCCGGGCCGCGTCACCACCGACCAGGAAGAGCCGAGTGGCCGCGCCGCCACCGTTATATCACGGTAGCAGGCATCGATCTTCTGCGACAGCGCCATCAGCTCGAAACCGCTGTTTCCCTCACTGAGGGCGCCAAGCAGATCGCGCAGCGCCTGGAACCAGCGGGCAAGCGCGGAATCGAGCGTGCTGCGCGTGCGCGTGGGAAAGACGATGAAGGCGACCGCCGTTCCCGCCACCGCACCGATCAGGGTCTCGCCGATGCGCAGCTTCAAGAGATCGAGCGTCAGCACGCCCGTCATGCCGTAGACCAGGCAGAGCACGATCGAGATGAAGAAGGTCATGGTCGCATAGGAAACCTGCAGAAAATAGAAAGCGAGGAAAATACAGACGGCGGCAACCGGGATGGCGATATCAGGCTCGCCTGAAATCAGCGTTGCCAGCACAAGGCCGATCGCGATCCCGAACACGGTCCCGAGCGAGCGCGACAGCGCCCTCATCGCGGTGTCGCCGCGTGAATTGGTGTTGGTGAAGACGAGGAAGGAAGCAAGCACCGCCCAGAACCAGCGCTCGCGCGACAAGAGCAGTCCGAAGCTCATGGCGATCGCCGACGCGATCGTGATCTGCAGCGCCGACCGCAGCAGAGGATTGGCAAATGAAAAGTCAATCGCCTGGGGTTGCGCCGTGTCCTTGACCGTATCGATGCCGGAAAAGCCGGAGGCCCGCCCCGTGTCGATCGCCTGCGTCAGTTGCTGCTGCGCCCCGCCGAGCCAGAGCAGCGCCCGCACCGTCTCCACCTGCGGCGCGTCCCTGGCGGCTTCCGCCATCCCTTCATAGGTGGCGAGCGCGGCCTTGTCGGCTTCGATCACCGCGTGAATGAGCGCGAAAGGCGGCGGGCTCTGAAAACTCAGCACGATCGCACTCTCGGCCGCTAGATGCGCGTCGAAGAGCCGGATCGCCAGCTCGGCGGCGGGGTCGGCGGTGGCGTCAAAGACGCCGGTCGGCGGGCGCGGGATGAAGGTCTCCGCCATCAGCACCACTTCCTTCAGCCGGTCTTCCAGCTGGCGCAACTCCTGCCGGTCGGCTTCACCGATCTCGGCGCCGCCGGCGATGGCGGCCAGCTTGAAGAGGATCTGGTTGATCCGGCCCCTGACACTTTCGAGCGAACGCAGCAGGTCGCGCCGCCAATCGTCGGGCAGCAGGACTGCCCTCACCAGATGGCCGACAAGCACCGCGACGACGGGGCCGATCGCCACCGCCGGCAGTTCAGCGAGCTGCGGCCGGAAATAGGCGCCCATGAAATAAGAGGTGAACGCGAACATGCCGATGGCAAAGCCGCGCGGCCCGAACACCCGTCCGGCCGATGCGAGCGCGATCACCACGAGGAAGACGAGATCGGAGAGAAAGCGGCGATCTTCGAGCCCCGCCGCAATGCCGACGACAGCAAGGCTGGCGGCACATCCGAAAAGCCGCGTTACCAGCTGGCGGGAACTGCCCTTGTCGCGCACCGCCACGCCGCCTTCGATCGACAGCACGATGCCGAGGCCGAAGGCCGCGGTCGGCAACGGCAGGATGAACATGTCGATGGCAAGGAGGACCAAAAAGGAGAAAGTGATCGTCAGCGTCACCCGCAGCGCCATGCGCAAGCGCGAAAGTGCCGGATCGTTGGCAAGCAACCAGTCGCGAGCCTGAAAGCCGGAAAACAAATGCAAAACCCCTCATGCCGCGGAAGGATCGACAAATAGGCCCATGCCTGGCGAAAGCGAGCCGTCCTGGATCGAATCCCGACGTTTCCGAATGTCGCGCGCCTATTGGCCTTTGGCAATCAGCGCCATCGTCGCCTTCAGGGAATCGTGGGCCTGCGTTTCGATATTCTCGCTGACGATATCGTCGATCACCGGCTGGCCGGCCTCCTCGACCACCGCGAAGCGAACGGTCGTATAGTCCTTGGCATCAGGCGCTTCCGAACAGGCGGATTTCCTGAAGCGCACCGTGACCTCGGTCATCCCGTTGACCGGGGGCGCCGCCGCCATCGTCAGATCCTCCAGCGGGCATGCATCCTGGCCGTTGACGATGACGTCGTAGTCGAAGGGCGATATGCCGTCGTCGTCAACGGCGGGAAATTGCGCAGCCGCCTGGTATCTGGCGACGAAGTCCTTGCTGTAGAGACGATCGAGCCGGCTCGCATCGAAAATGTCGGTCCAGTCGCTATTGTTGTCGGCCCAGTTTCTCTTGGTCGCGTCCATGATCTCCTGCACGGGAGCGGTGGCATCGGCCGCATGGGCAGCGCCTGAAAAGCCGATAAGGCTTGCGATAACAACGGCGATTGTCTTCATGGTCGAATGTTCCGGGGCGGGCAAATCAAGGCGGACACTAGCCAGATTTCAGCGCTTGGCAATGGCGGCAAAAACGCATTGTGAAAGCCGTTGCAGCTTTGCGTTCCTGGTTCACAATGCTATAGCGCTCCTCATCACGTCACCCACCTGGGACGCTTGTCCCCTTCAAGCTCGAACGAGGCAGATACATGAACAAGATCAAGGTCGCCAATCCCGTCGCCGATCTCGACGGCGATGAAATGACGCGCATCATCTGGCAGCTCATCAAGGATAAGCTGATCCATCCGTATCTCGACCTCGACATCGACTATTACGACCTCTCGGTCGAAAACCGCGACGCCACCAACGACCAGGTCACCGTCGACGCCGCCAACGCCATCAAGAAGTACGGCGTCGGCATCAAGTGCGCGACGATCACCCCGGATGAAGCCCGCGTCAAGGAATTCAACCTCAAGGAAATGTGGAAGAGCCCGAACGGCACGATCCGCAACATCCTCGGCGGCGTCATCTTCCGCGAGCCGATCATTTGCCGCAACGTGCCGCGCCTCGTTCCCGGCTGGACGCAGCCGATCGTCGTCGGCCGCCATGCCTTCGGCGACCAGTACCGCGCCACCGACTTCAAATTCCCCGGCAAGGGCAAGCTGACGATCAAGTTCGTCGGCGAAGACGGGACCGTCATCGAGAAGGAAGTCTTCAACGCGCCGGGCGCCGGCGTTGCCATGGCCATGTACAACCTGGACGAGTCGATCCGCGAATTCGCCCGCGCCTCGATGATGTACGGCCTGATGCGTAAGTGGCCGGTATACCTGTCCACCAAGAACACCATCCTGAAGGCCTATGACGGTCGCTTCAAGGACATCTTCGAGGAAGTCTACGAGACCGAATTCAAGGATCAGTTCAAGGAAGCCGGCATCACCTATGAACACCGCCTGATCGACGACATGGTCGCCTCGGCGCTCAAGTGGTCGGGCGGCTACGTATGGGCCTGCAAGAACTATGACGGCGACGTCCAGTCCGACACCGTTGCCCAGGGCTTCGGCTCGCTCGGCCTGATGACCTCGGTTCTGCTGACGCCGGACGGCAAGACGGTCGAAGCTGAAGCCGCCCACGGCACCGTCACCCGCCACTACCGCCAGCACCAGAAGGGTCAGGAAACCTCGACGAACTCGATCGCATCGATCTTCGCCTGGACCCGCGGCCTCGCTCATCGCGCCAAGCTCGACGACAATGCCGAACTCTCCAAGTTCGCCTCGACACTGGAAAAGGTCTGCGTCGACACCGTCGAATCCGGCTTCATGACCAAGGATCTGGCGCTGTTGATCGGTCCCGATCAGCCGTGGCTTTCGACCACCGCCTTCCTCGACAAGATCGACCAGAACCTTCAGAAGGCAATGGCGTAAGCCAGCCCTTTCGGATAGTATTGAAACGGCGGGGATTTCCCCGCCGTTCTTATTTAGGAACGACCGATGACGGCCATCCTGCGACCGCTTGAACCCACCGCGCCGCCTGGGAGCCTTTATGGGAATCATATCAGCGCTTCTACGAGGTGGTCATTCCGCCCGAAACTACGGATCTGACCTGGGCGCGCTTCCACGATCCCGATGAACCGATGCATGCACTCGGCGCCTTCGGCGATGACGGCAGTCTCGTCGGCATCGTCCATGCCATCTTTCACCGCTCCTGCTGGCTTCCGCAATGGACCTGCTATTTGCAGGATCTCTATGTCGAAAATAGCCAGCGCGGCCTCGGCACCGGAGCCGCACTAATCGATGCGGTCGCCGATCTTGCGCGCGCAAACGGTGCGGGCAGGCTCTACTGGATGACGCACGAAACGAATGCCACGGCGCGGCGGCTGTACGACCGGATCGCCGAACGCTCAGGCTTCATCCAGTATCGCAAAGCTCTCTGACGACCGGACTTGCACAAAGACCTCGCCGCCCTATGGATTCCGGGCGACGGCAATGACGGCCGTAGGGGCAACAGGAGGAGCATGTCATGACCGAAGAATTGGTATTTTACACGAATCCGATGTCACGCGGGCGCATTGCGCGCTGGATGCTCGAGGAAATCGGTCAGCCCTATCGCACCGAACTCCTGACCTTCGGCGAAACCATGAAGGCGCCCGAATATCTTTCGCTCAATCCGATGGGCAAGGTTCCGGCAATCCGCCACGGCAACACCGTGGTCACCGAATGCGCAGCAATCTGCGCCTACCTCGCCGACGCCTTCCCGGAAAAGGGGCTGGCCCCAAGACCGGAAGAGCGCGCGGCCTATTACCGCTGGATGTTTTTTGCCGCCGGCCCGCTGGAATCGGCGGTGACGATGAAGGCGCTCGGCTTCGAAATTCCGACGGAGCGCCTGCGCATGGCTGGCTGCGGCGGTTTCGGCGATGTCATGAACACGCTGGAAATCGCTGTCTCCAGTTCGACCTACATTGCCGGTGAGCGCTTCACCGCCGCCGACGTTTATGTCGGCTCTCATATCGGCTGGGGCCTCAGCTTCGGCAGCATCGAAAAACGCCAGGCCTTCATCGATTATTTCGGCCGCATCAGCGAGCGTCCGGCCGGCAAGCGCGCCAAAGCCCTGGACGACGAGGCCGGCAAGACCATGCAGGCGGCCTGAGCGTTTGATAACGACATGCATAAACAAGGAGCTACGGAGAACGCGGTATCTCAGCCGCGTCCTCGGACGAGGTCAGGCAAGCGGCATGTGGATTTCGGTTAGAAGCTCGGTTGGAGGCACGTCGCGCGGATTGTTGAGATATTCCTCGAACATGACGCTGTCCTTCAGCTGCCGCCCTGATTTGGGCAGCCATTCCGCATAAAGCCACTGATAGGCCCTGTGCATGTCGGCATAGGGCCCCTTGTGGCGCAACACCGCATAGTTGCCGGCATCGATGGTGCGCCGCTCGAACGGCGCTTCGGCCGGCAGGTCGGGCGTTCCGGTGACACAGGCGATCGACCGCAGTTGTGCAGCCGGACAATATCGGGATCGTCGAGATAGACACCGATCATCCGCATGCCTGGCTTTGCCAGGCCGCGGGCGTAAGGCGTGCCGAACAATGTCTCGAAGGCTTTGCCGATCTGCATGTAAGAGCCGGTATGGGCGACACCGATCAGCTCGGTCGGTGCGATCTCACGTATAGTAACGTCGAACATGTTTTGGGTCTTTCCGTTAGGTGAGGGTTCAAAGGCTGTATGGCTTCCCTCATTCCTGTAGCGGGCCGGCGGCATGCCGTAGACCGACTTGAAGATGCGATTGAAGGATTGGAGATTGGGATAGCCGGATAGCTTCGCAATCTCGCTGATGGCAAGCTCCGTGCGGACGATCTCGCCCGCCGCGCGATGCAGCCTCAGCCGCTTGACGGTGGCCGCCAGCGTCTCGCCATAGATCGCCCGGTAGATCCTGTGCCAGTGATAGCTCGACAGGCAGGCAATCTCGGCCAGGCGCTCCATATCCAGCTCCTCGTCGAGGTGGTCGTGAATATAGGCCGAAACCCGTCTCAGACGGTTTTCATACAGCGCCCATGCCGTTTCGCCCTTCATATCAAAGCCCTGTGCAAATCGATCGGCTGCAGAGAACCATATCCCGATTTGACAAATCTTGCGGACTTGCCGGCTCCGGATGCCAACGCTACGCGGCAGAAGAAGAGTCGCTACCTACTACGCCGCCTCACCTGCCTCATTCCTGTGCTCGTCACAGGAATCCAGCCACGGCGCGTCGGCGCCGTGAATGAATCTTTCGCGCCCAAGAACTTGGACGCACAGGATTCCTGTGACAAGCACAGCAATGAGGGAGCTCTGGGAAAATGCCGAGTAAAGAACGTTCACAGCCAAGCTAAGGCGGGAGCCGAGCTTCCGCCTTAGGAATCAACCGTCAGCTCAGCCCGCGAGAGCCAAGGCTACCGCCTCGATCGCCTCGTCGGCCTTCGATCCATCCGGACCGCCGGCCTGCGCCATGTCGGGACGACCGCCGCCGCCCTTGCCACCGAGGGCGGCCGAGGCGATGCGGACTAGATCAACGGCGCTGTAGCGCTCGACGAGATCCGACGTCACCGCGACGACCGCGCTCGCCTTGCCGTCATCGGATACGCCGATAAGAGTGATCACGCCCGAGCCGATGCTGGTCTTGCCATCATCGGCAAGCCCCTTCAGATCCTTGGGATCGACGCCCGATATCGATTTGCCGAGGAACTTGACACCGGCAACTTCGCGCACTGCATCGCCCGAGCCGCCCTGCCCGCCGCCCATGGCGAGTTTACGCTTGGCGTCGGCCAGTTCCTTTTCGAGCTTGCGGCGCTCGTCAACCAGCGCTTCCACGCGCGACAGAACTTCCGAAGGCTGAACTTTCAGCGAGGCGGCAAGCGTCTTCACGCGCTCGTCTTGTTCGGCCAGATATTCGCGCGCCGATTCCCCAGTGACGGCCTCGATGCGGCGAACGCCGGCGCCGACAGCACTTTCGCCGAGAACGCGAATCAGGCCGATCTGACCGGTGGCTTCGACATGAGTGCCGCCGCAGAGTTCAATCGAATAGGGCTTGCCGGCCTTGGCGCCGCGCACACCCTCGCCCATCGCCACGACGCGGACTTCATCGCCGTATTTCTCGCCGAACAGCGCCATCGCGCCTTCGGCGATCGCATCGTCGACGCTCATCAATCGGGTGGTGACCGGCGAATTCTGCAGCACGATCTCGTTTGCCATATCCTCGACAATCTTCAGCTCTTCGGCCGACATCGGCTTCGGATGCGAGACGTCGAAACGCAGGCGCTCGGGCGCGACCAGCGAGCCCTTCTGGGCGACATGGGTGCCGAGCACCTCGCGCAGCGCCTCATGCAGCAGGTGCGTCGCCGAGTGATTGGCGCGCAGGCGCGAACGGCGGGCATGATCGACCGTCAACGCGACAGCATCGCCATCCTTGACCACCCCTTCAATGACCGTACCCAGATGCACGAACAGGCCCTCGCCTCTCTTCTGAGTGTCCGATATCTCGATCTTGCCGTGGTCGGACGAGATCACGCCGGTATCGCCCATCTGGCCGCCCGATTCGCCGTAGAACGGCGTCTGGCTGACCACAATCTGCACCTTGTCGCCGGCCTTGGCCTCGGTCGAAACCGCGCCGTCCTTGACAATCGCCTGCACGACGCCCTCAGCCGTTTCGGTGTCGTAGCCCAGGAATTCGGTCGCGCCATGCTTTTCCCTAAGCTCGAACCACACGGTTTCTGTCGCCTTTTCGCCGGAACCGGCCCAGTGCGAGCGGGCTTCGGCCTTCTGGCGCTGCATCGCGTCAGTGAAGCCGGAGATGTCGACGCCGATCTCACGGGCACGCAGCGCATCCTGTGTCAGATCGAGCGGGAAACCGTAGGTGTCGTAGAGCTTGAAGGCGGTCTCACCATCCAGCATATCGCCCTTGGAAAGATCCGTCGTCGCATCCGACAGAAGCGACAGGCCGCGTTCCAGAGTCTTGCGGAAGCGGTTTTCCTCCAGCTTCAGCGTCTCCGAAATCAGGGCCTCGGCGCGTACCAGTTCCGGATAGGCGCGGCCCATCTGCTGCACCAGCGTCGGCAGCAACTTGTACATCAGCGGCTCCTTGGCGCCGAGCAGCTGCGCATGGCGCATGGCGCGGCGCATGATGCGGCGAAGAACATAACCGCGGCCCTCATTCGACGGGAGCACACCGTCGGCGATCAGGAACGCCGAGGAGCGCAGATGGTCGGCGATGACCCGATGGCTGGCGCTACCTTCTGCCTTGACGCCCATCGTATCTTCGATGGCGCCGATCAGTGTCCGGAAGAGATCGGTGTCAAAAACGCTCTGCACGCCCTGGAGAATACAGGCTATGCGCTCCAAGCCCATGCCGGTATCGATCGATGGACGCGGCAGCGGGTTGCGAACACCCGGCTCGATCTGCTCGAACTGCATGAAGACGAGATTCCAGAACTCCAGGAACCGGTCGCCGTCTTCTTCCGGAGAACCGGGAGGACCGCCCCAGACGTTCTCGCCCTGGTCGATGAAGATTTCAGAGCATGGGCCGCAGGGGCCAGTATCCCCCATCTGCCAGAAATTGTCGGAAGTCGGGATGCGGATGATTCTGTCGTCGGAAAAACCGGCGATCTTCTTCCACAGCGTCGCTGCCTCCTCGTCCTCGGAATAGACGGTCACCAGCAGGCGATGTTTCGGCAGGTCGAAGCCTTCCGTCACGAGCTTCCAGGCAAGCTCGATCGCATTCTCCTTGAAATAGTCGCCGAACGAAAAGTTGCCGAGCATTTCGAAGAAGGTCAGATGGCGGGCGGTATAGCCGACATTGTCGAGGTCGTTATGCTTGCCGCCGGCGCGCACGCATTTCTGCGAGGTCGTCGCCGTCGAATAAGGACGCTTTTCCAGGCCGGTGAAGACGTTCTTGAACTGCACCATGCCGGCATTGGTGAACATCAGCGTCGGGTCGTTGCGCGGCACGAGCGGGCTCGACGGAACGATCTCGTGGCCGTTCTTCTTGAAATAGTCGAGGAAGGTCGACCGGATATCGTTCACACCGCTCATTCTAAGCCCTTCAATGCTGCCGGAGGCAGATAAATACAAATCCATCGGCTTTTAACGTTCGCCTCCGCCACTGTCCAGCGGACAAACGAAACCGGCCGCATTCTCATCAGGAATGCGGCCGGCGGAGATATTCGAGAAGATCAGGCGCGAAACTTACATGTCCGCGGCGGCATCGCCGTCATCCGCATCAGGTCCGCCGTTCTGCAGGAAGCGGTCGGCGATGAGACCGGCATTCTGGCGCAGCGCCAGTTCGATTTCGCGGGCGAGATCCGGGTTGTCGCGCAGGAAGGTCTTGGCGTTTTCGCGGCCCTGGCCGAGACGTTGGCTGTTATAGGAGAACCAGGCGCCCGACTTTTCCACGATTCCGGCCTTGACGCCGAGATCGACGAGTTCGCCGGTCTTCGATACGCCTTCGCCATACATGATGTCGAATTCGACCTGCTTGAACGGAGGCGCCATCTTGTTCTTGACGACCTTGACGCGGGTCTGGTTGCCGACCACCTCTTCGCGCTCCTTGACCGAGCCGATGCGGCGGATGTCGAGGCGCACGGAGGCATAGAATTTCAGCGCATTACCGCCCGTCGTCGTTTCCGGCGAACCGAACATGACACCGATCTTCATGCGGATCTGGTTGATGAAGATCACCATGGTATTCGACTTGGAGATCGAGGCGGTCAGCTTGCGCAGCGCCTGGCTCATTAGGCGTGCCTGCAGACCGGGAAGGCTGTCGCCCATTTCGCCTTCAATTTCGGCGCGTGGCGTCAATGCGGCGACCGAGTCGACGACCAGAACGTCGACGGCGCCGGAGCGCACCAGCGTATCGGTGATCTCAAGCGCCTGCTCGCCGGTATCGGGCTGCGAGATCAGAAGGTTTTGGAGATCGACGCCCAGCTTGCGGGCATAGACTGGATCGAGCGCATGTTCGGCGTCGACAAAGGCGCAGATGCCGCCCTTCTTCTGCGATTCCGCGATGGTCTGCAGCGCAAGGGTCGTCTTGCCCGAGCTTTCCGGCCCGTAGATTTCGATGATGCGGCCCTTCGGCAGACCGCCGACACCAAGCGCGATATCGAGCCCAAGCGAACCCGTCGAAATCGTCTCGATTTCGATGACATTCTCGTTGGAACCGAGTTTCATGATCGAGCCCTTGCCGAACGACCGCTCTATCTGTGAGAGTGCCGCTTCAAGCGCCTTGCTTTTGTCCACCGATTTGTCCTCTACCAGCCGCAATGAATTCTGAGACATCTGATCCACCTTTAGGTTATTGAAGCCGCCCAAGCAATGTCGAGTTTGTACCCCATTTGTTCCACTCTCGCAATAGGCGATCAAACGATTGAAAGAAAAAGGTAAAACAGCCCGTGTTCTATATTTGTTTTATCGATGCAAAGCAACGGCTTAGGCCAGATGCGCCGGCTCTGCCGCGCCAGAAGGCACCGATCTCGATTCGCGCTTCGGGCATCGCAAGGCAATTGAAATGAAGAAAAAGGTTCTTGTTCTCGGCGGCGCCCATATCGACCGGCGCGGCCGCATTTCCGGGGAAACGGCACCAGGCGCCAGCAATCCCGGCACCTGGTTCGAGGAGCCGGGCGGCGGCGGCTTCAATGCGGCGCGCAACCTTGCAAGGCTCGGTTTTCAAGTGACAATGATTTCGCCGCGCGGCGGCGATCCCATCGGCGAGATGGTCGGCGAAGCCGCCGATTTCGCCGGCATCAACGACCGGCCCTTCGTTTTTCTCGACCGCAAGACACCGAGCTACACCGCGATCATCGAGAGGGACGGGAACCTGGTGATTGCCCTTGCCGACATGGATCTCTACCGCTTCTTCGTGCCGCGGCGGCTTTCCATCCGCTGGGTGCGCGAAGCCTTCGCCGCGCATGATCTCATCCTTTTCGATGCCAATCTGCCGGAAGAGACGATCGTTGCAATCGTCGCCAAGGCACGGTCACTGGCCAAACCCGTCGCGGCGATCGCCATTTCGCCGGCCAAGGTCGTCAGGTTGAAATCCTGCATCGCGGATATCGACTACCTGTTCCTGAACGAGGCTGAAGCCGCAGCTCTTATTGGGGGACGGCCGGAAGACGCCGGCGGCTGGCCGCCGCTTCTGAACGAGATCGGCATCCGGAGCGCCGTCGTCACCCGCGGCCAGCGCGAGCTGGTCGCGTTTTGCGACGGCCGTGCCGTGACGCTACAGCCGCCGATCGCCGAGACCCTCGCCGATGTCACCGGCGCCGGCGATTCCCTTGCCGCCGGCACGCTCGCCGCCTTGATGCGCGGCCTGCCGCTTGAGGAAGCCGTCCGCCACGGCACCGCGGCAGCAGCGCTGACTGTGCAGTCGCCGCATGCCGTCAACGAAAATCTGACGCCGGATCTGCTGAATGAGGCGCTTGCCCTTGTTCCCCAGATCAGAATTCTGCATTGAAGCGGCCAAATGAAATAGTCGAGCATGATGTCGTCGCAAAACCGCCGACACATCCGACATCATGCTCTATCGACGACAGGACAAGATCATGAACCAGCCCATCTCCCCTCTTCTGAAGATCGCCTATTCGAAGGAGGTCGCCAGCGCCAAGCAGCGCGGCGCGCCGCTGGTGGCACTGGAATCGACCATCATCACCCACGGCATGCCCTATCCCGGCAATATCGAGATGGCCCGCAGCGTCGAGGCGATCATTCGCGAACAGGGTGCCGTGCCGGCAACGATCGCCGTCATTCACGGCACGCTGCATATCGGCCTTGAAGCCGGCGAACTCGAGCAGCTCGCCAAGGCGACCGACGTGATGAAGGTGTCGCGCGCCGATCTCGCCTTTGCGATTGCCGAGCGCCGCACCGGCGCCACCACGGTTGCGGCGACGATGATCGCGGCAGCGCGCGCCGGCATCCGCGTCTTTGCCACAGGCGGTATCGGCGGCGTGCACCGCGGCGCCGAGGAAAGCTTTGATATCTCGGCCGATCTCGAGGAACTCGCCCGCACCGGCGTCATCGTCGTCTGCGCCGGCGCCAAGGCGATCCTCGACATTCCGAAGACGTTGGAAGTCTTGGAAACCCGCGGCGTGCCCGTCGTCACCTATGAGAGCGAAGAATTCCCCGCTTTCTGGTCGCGTTCCTCGGGGCTTCGCAGCCCGCTGTCACTGAACAGCCCGGCGGCAATCGCCAATTTCCAGGCGACGCGCGAACAGCTCGGCATCGACGGCGGCATGCTGATCGCCAATCCGGTGCCCGAGGCTGACGAGATTCCGCGCGAAGAGATGGAGATCTATATCGAGCGCGCCCTCGACAGCGCCGAGCGCGACGAAGTGACCGGCAAGGCGGTGACACCCTATCTGCTCTCGACCATCTTCGATCTGACGGACGGCCAGAGTCTCAAGACGAATATCGCATTGGTGGAGAACAATGCGCGGCTGGCTGCGGAGATTGCCGTGGCGTTGGATGAGTAATTTTTGAGGGGCGAGCTGGCTTCGCCTGTCTTTTTTACCAGATTGCCGTTTGGTCCCCTCTTTCCGAGCCTTCCGACGCCTAGCTATCCAGCGTCTCTTTCACCACCACAGCCAGCTGCTTCAGCGAAAACGGCTTCGGCAGGAAGCCGAATTTCGCATCCGGCGGCAGGTTGCGGGCAAAGGCGTCTTCGGCATAGCCGGAGACGAAGATGAATTTCAGGTCGGGATAGTTCTTGCGCAGCTCACGCAGCAGCGTCGGGCCGTCCATTTCCGGCATGACGACGTCGGAAACGACGATGTCGACTTTGCCCTCGAGCTCTTCCATGATGCTCAGTGCCTCAACGCCCGATCCCGCCTCATGGACGGTGTAGCCGCGCGTTTCCAGCATCCGTTTGCCGCCCCGGCGGACCGCCTCTTCGTCTTCGACGAGCAGGACGACGGCAGAGCCTGTCAGGTCCTCGGGCTGCTGCGCGGCGGGGGCCTCGGGCGGCGTGCCGACTGCGGCAATGGCGCTATCGATCGCGCCGGCTTCGGCGGCAACCGCAGGCTCGGGGATATGGCGTGGCAGGAAGACGCGGAAGGTCGTGCCTTTGCCCACTTCGGATTCAGGCTGGATGTAGCCGCCCGACTGCTTGACGATGCCATAGACCATAGCAAGGCCAAGCCCGGTGCCCTTGCCGACATCCTTGGTAGTGAAGAAGGGTTCGAAGATCTTGTCCATGATCTCAGGCGCGATGCCGGTGCCGGTATCGGTCACCTCGACCAGCACCATGTCCTCGGCGGGCATGTAGGAATAGTTGAAGGCGGAGACCTCGGCAGCCGTCAGATTGCGGGTGCGCAGCGTCAGCGTGCCGCCTTCCGGCATCGCATCGCGCGCATTGACGCAGAGATTGATCAGCACCTGCTCGAACTGCGACAGGTCGGTTTTGACAGGCCAGAGATCGCGGCCATATTGCACGTCGAGCTTGACGTTGGTGCCGGAGAGCAGCCGGTCGACCAGCATGCGCAGGTCGCCGACGACATCCGTCAGATTAAGCACCGAGGGCCGCATCGTCTGCTTGCGCGAGAAGGCAAGCAGCTGGCGCACCAGCACGGCGGCGCGGTTGGCGTTGCGCTTGATCTCCATCAGGTCGGCGAAGCTCGCATCGGAGGGCCGCGCCTGCAGCAGCAGATGGTCGGACGACAGCAGGATCGCTGTCAGCACATTGTTGAAATCGTGCGCGATGCCGCCGGCGAGCGTTCCGACAGCGTTCATCTTCTGCGTCTGCGCCATTTGCGCTTCCAGCGCCTTCTGCTCGGTCACCTCGACCGCATAGACGATCGCCGCCTCCTCCGGCGCCTCGTCGCTCTGGTCGATGACGGCATTGACATAGAAGCGGAAATAGCGCGCCTCGTCGGTCGGCGTGCGGGTGTCGAGCGGCGCTATGTCGCCCTGCCGGTCCTTGGCCGCCGCCAGCGCCGCGGCCAGCTGCGGCCGGTCACTCTGCTGCACGATGGTTTCGAGAGAAGGTGATTTCTCGAGATCGTCACGCGACACGACGCCGGAAAACAACTTCAGGAACGGCGCATTGGTGCGCAGAATGCGCCCGTCGCCATCGACCGAGGCGATCGCCATCGGCGTGTTGTTGAAGAAGCGCGTGAAGCGCATGGCGGCGGCCGAAGCGGACTGGCCGCTCTCGCTGCTCTTTTCGCGCGCCAGCACGATCGTCCGGCTTTCGCCGGGCGCGCCGTCGCGCATCGAGGTGACGCTGTGGATGATCTGCACCGGCAAGCTCTGGCCGTTGGTCTTGCGCAGATCGAGATCGAGCGTAACGGTCTTCTTCAAGCCGGGTTCGGCCTGCACCGACTGGATCAGCGCCAGCCCCTCGCCCGCCACCAGGTCGCCGATCGACATCGAGCCCGGCAGGAACTTGGTCAGGTCGAGGCCCAGCCACTCGGCAAGCGTTGCATTCAGGTAGAAGATTTCGCCTTTGCGGCCGGCGGAGAAGAAGCCGGCGGGTGCGTGATCGAGATAGTCGATCGCGTTCTGCAGTTCCTTGAAAAATCGCTCCTGATCGTCGCGTTCGGCGGTGATGTCGGTGATCTGCCAGATCTGCAGCGGCTTGGCGCCATTATCCTCCTGATGCAGCAGCCGCGCCTTCAGCCGGTACCAATGCGCGCCCGAGCTGTTGGAGCCGGGGCCGACGGCGCGCAGCAGACGGAACTCCTCACGGCCCTCCTTGCCCTCGCGCAGACCGTTGACCAGCCGGTAGAGCGCCTCGTTGGACTCGCGATGGCGCGACAGCAGCGTTTCGAGCGTCTGCACCTCGGTCGCCTTGCGCGCGCCGGTCAGCGCGCCGTAGGCAGCGTTGGCATAGATGATCCGTCCCTTGTCGTCAGTGATCAGCGTCCCGTCCGGATGGCTGTTGAGAAAGGCGCGCGCCAGGCTGTCGGACTGGTGCTGCGGCATCACCTCGATGAAGCCGATGACCGAGGAGACCAAGAAGAAGATGCCGACCATGGCGAGCACGCCCAGGCCGCCGAGCACCATCTCGTTGTCGAGTGATCTTTTGAAGACGACGAAGGCGCCGGCTGCCGCGATCAGCACGAGCGCCAACAGAAGGATGCGCAAAACCGTGCCAGAACGCCCCCCACGATCCAAAAGCGGTGCGTTATAGTCGTCGGCCTGACGCGGTTTCGTCATATATTCCTCGCATAAGCCCTTCCCATTTCATAGCACGAACACGAAGCAGGAATCAGGCACTCTTTCCTTCTTAGCAATTTGCCACGCCGGCAAAAACACCGGTCACCGGCAAGACTGCTTGAATTCACAGGCTAGAGCGCCATCTGCCTGTCGAGCCGCCGCGGCTGCCCGTGCGCAAGCCGGCAGCCGTCATCCGGCACACTAGGAAATCGCCTTCGTGCGTCACTGGACAGGACCTTCGGCTCTTGTTTAAGGAACGGAAAAGTCGTCAATATGTGCCGAATGCGAAATGGAGTGAGTGACTATGTTCGATGATCTTGTCGGAGCTTACGGCAGCCGTTTCCTGCTTGCGGCCGGTGGCGTCGGCCTGGCGCTTCTCCTGCTTATTCTGGCGCTCTGGCTGATTCGAAGCCGCGCCCCCTCGCCGTTCGTGCGCGGCGGCCGCAACCGTCAGCCCCGCCTGCAGGTGCTGGATGCGGCAGCTGTCGATACCCGCCGCCGGCTGGTGCTGGTGCGCCGTGACGACGTCGAACATCTGATCATGATCGGCGGTCCGACCGACATCGTCATCGAAAGCCGCATCCTGGCCGAGGCGGCCGAACAGCCCGAAAGCATCAAACGGCCAGAACCGGTGGCGGAGCGACCGGCAACAGTCCCTCGCCCCGAAACACCGCCCGTTTCCGTAAGCCGTCCGCCGCTTGCAGCCCGTACCGAGCCGCCCGCCGAACCCGCCTTCGCGGCATCAGCCGTACCGGAACCGCGCCCGCGCCCCGAACCGCCTGCCCAGCCGGCTGTGCCGCCGCCGGTGGCCACCAGCCCGCTTCCGGCGGAGCCGGCGACGGCTCCGCTGTCGGCCGAACGCGACCATTCTCCGCGCCCGGCTCCGTTCCAGCCGCGCCAGCCGGAACAACCGGTAGCCCCGCCGGTCGCGCAACCCGCGCCCTATCACGATACAGCGACTGCCACCGAAATCCTTGACGCCGCCCGCCAGCGGGTCCTGCCGCAGCAGCGCATCGACCCCGAGGTCTCCGCCCCCGACATGCCGGCGCCGCGCACCGCACCCGCCACGCCCGCGGACGAAGCGGCTGCGCAATCAGCAGCGGCGATTCGCCGTGATTTCCAGCGGGTTCTTGAACAGGAAATGGCGAACAATCTGACGGCCGAGCGTATCGTGCCGGCCCCGGCAAACCAGACCCCGCGCCAGGCCGCGCCGCAGCCCGCCAACCTGCCGCGCCGTGATCCCGAGCTTGCCCCGATCACCGGCGCCGACACGGAGCTGCAGAAGGAAGTCGCCCGCATTTTCGGCGAAATGAGCGTCAATCGCGACAAGTGACTGCCGCACCGGCGCAGGCCGGTTGCGCGCATTCGTGACCTCATCATGAAGTTGCAGAAATGCCGCAATGCCGCGGCTTCTCAGTCCTGGAGCTCTTCGGGCCTCCCCACCGCGTCAATCATTTGTTATCAATCGACGCGAAGAGCTTTGGCGCATCGAGGTCACACTTTGCCTAAGTAAATACCGGTCTCACCCCAGTTTCACCCGTACTGCCGCAAAGCGAGACGCTGGCGGCATGCGACCATGTTCATCGGGTGGTGGCGAGAGACCGGTTTGGCATTGTTACAATGTGCCATGTGCAGCTCCGCTGCTCAGCTCTTCAGCCGCCCACAACATCGCCACACCGCGCCCGCAAGGGTTTCTCCTGCACCATCTTGGTGGACTTCCGAACGGAAGACCAAGACGATATGTGCAAGACGCTTCGGGTCCGATGGACCATCACCCCCAAGACAGCGCCCCAGCCATGGATTGCATGTGGCGGATGCGGAGGCCTGAGAGCTTTTCGATCCAGCGGCAAGATCCGGTTGAATGCCAACGGTCGCAAGCTCGACGCCTGGCTGATCTACAAATGCCTGATCTGCGAAACGACATGGAACCGGCCGATCTTCGAGCGCCGAACTATCCGCGACATCGATCCGTTGACGCTCGACGCGCTGCAGTCCAACGACCCGGATTGGATTCGCGCGGAAACCTTCAATCTCGACGGGCTGCGGCGCAAAGCACAGCGCGTTGACGAGTTCGGCGAATTCGACATCGCCAAGGAGATACGGCACGAGATCGCAGGCTGGACACACCTGGAAATCGAACTGACAGCCCAGTTCGCGACAAACATACGGCTGGATCGGCTGCTGGCCGGGGAGTTGAAGATGTCGCGCTCGCACCTGCAGGCTCTGCACGATCAGAGTCTATGTCGAACGGACCCCGGCGGGGCAGACATCATGCGGCGGCGGATCAGGAGTGGCACGCTCGTCACGATCGATCTCGTCATGGAGGCAGAGCGGGAGCGACTGTGGAAACCTCTGGCGGCAGGTGGCCCGCTCTAAATGCATGTCGTCCGGAAATGTGCAGCGATTCCGGGACAACGACATGCATAAAACAAAGGCTGATGCGCGTCGCTTGAATCAAATTTGATGCGACGCGCATTGATGGGCGGCGCACGAAGACCGATCGACAAGCCGCAAGTAGCCCGACAAAAAGGCGCCGCGATCCGATCGCGGCGCCCAATGTGTCTCTGCCGAGATAGAAAACGTCATTCGTCGCGGTAGACCTTTTCACGACGTTCGTGGCGCTCCTGCGCCTCGATCGACAACGTCGCGATCGGGCGGGCGTCGAGGCGCTTGAGACCGATCGGTTCGCCGGTTTCCTCGCAATAGCCATAAGTGCCGTCTTCGATGCGCTGCAGGGCCGCGTCGATCTTGGAGATCAGCTTTCTCTGCCGGTCGCGGGCGCGAAGTTCGATCGCCCTGTCGGTTTCCGACGACGCCCTGTCGGCGAGATCGGGATGGTTTGCGCTTTCCTCGGCCAAGTGGTCGAGCGTTTCGCGCGCTTCTCTAAGGATATCGTTTTTCCAGGCGACCAGCTTCGCCCTGAAGTAGGCACGCTGGTTTACGTTCATGAACTCTTCCTCTTCCGAGGGAACGTAATTGCTAAGATCGATCTTCTCACTCAACGCGATTCTCCTGAAGAACATCTCATCTGGGCGGGTGTATATCCCAAGCGCTAGCCGCGATTCAAGCCAAATACGACAGGTAAACGGATTTTTAAATCTGTTACAATTTTAGGCTAACGGTCTATTTTGTCATGATTATTCCGGCTGCCCTTTTTGGCTTCGCTTTCAAAACGCCGTGTTGTCAGCCACGTTTTAGGCAGTGGCGGCATGGCTGGCGATTGACGGCGGCCGACCGCAGCCGCTACTGAAAAGACCCGCCCGATCCTGGATTTGCCCGTGACCGTACCGCTGCCTCCGCCCAACCGCATATATCTCCTGCGTCATGCCCAGGCCGCTGCGGCCGAGCCCGGACAGCGCGATTTCGACCGGCCGCTCAGCAAAAAGGGCTACGGCGATGCCGAGATCATCGCCGACAAGGCAGCCGACAAGGGCTACCGTCCGGATCTTCTGATCAGTTCGACGGCGCTTCGCTGCCGCGACACCGCCGACGCCGTCCACCGGGCAGTCGGCGTCGGACTCGACGTGCGCTATGTCGATGCGCTCTACGACGCCACCGTCAGCACCTATCTCGAAATCGTCGATGCGCAGGAAGCGGCCGCCGTCATGCTGGTCGGCCACAATCCGACCATGGAGCAGGTGCTGGAGACACTGATCGGCCACGAGGCGATGGTCGACGCCCTTCCCCGCGGCTTTCCGACGGCAGGCCTTGCCGTCGTCGATTTCGACGCTTCCGTCACCGCCTGGCGCCTGACCGATTTCGTTGTCGTCTGATATCGTCCGGGCAATTCGAAGAGCAGCAGAAATTTTCAGCATCCGCGGAAAACAGAAATGCGTTCGCGCCACTTCTTTTTCGCACAACGCCGCCTTCCTATATTGCCGGCAGTCATCAATCGGAATCGCGCCTTGCCGCCACGCCTGACATCCCTTGCCGACGACGCCCGCATCGCCTTCGACAATCTCGCCGACCGGGCGAGCAGCCTCGTCAATCCGACCGTGCGGCTCGGCGTCACCGGCCTCTCGCGATCCGGCAAGACGGTTTTCATCTCCTCGCTTGTTCACAATCTCCTGCATGGCGGCCGACTGCCGCTGTTCGAGCCGGTGCAATCGGGGCGCGTTTCCGCCGTACGGCTCGAGCCGCAGCCGGATGATGCCGTGCCCCGCTTCCAATACGAAGATCATATCCGGGCGCTGGTGAAGGACCGTATCTGGCCGGATTCGACCCGCGCCATTTCCGAGTTGCGCATCACGCTCGACTATCAGAGCGCCAGCGGCTGGAACCGGCTGTTCTCGCCCGGCCGGCTGTCGATCGATATTGTCGATTATCCCGGTGAATGGCTGCTGGACCTGCCGCTGCTCGGCAAGGATTATCGCACCTTCAGCGAGGAGACGATGGCGCTCGCGCAAACCGGCGTCCGCTCCTCGTTGTCGCAGGGATGGCTGGCGCTCACACGTGCCGCCGACATCAATGCCGGCGCCGACGAGATGATCGCCCGCGAGCTTGCCACCGCCTTTGCCGATTATCTCAAGGCCTGCAAGACCGACGAACGCTCGCTCTCCACCTTGCCGCCCGGGCGCCTGCTTCTGCCCGGCGATCTCGACGGCTCGCCGGCGCTGACCTTCGCCCCGCTCGCCTTGCCGCCCGACGGTCGTCCCGATCGCGGCTCGCTCTGGGCGATGATGGAGCGACGGTATGAAGCCTATAAGTCGGTGGTCGTCAAACCCTTCTTCCGCGAGCATTTCGCCCGGCTCGACCGCCAGATCGTGCTGGTCGACGCGCTGCAGGCAATGAACCGCGGCCCCGAAGCCGTCCAGGACCTGGAACGCGCGCTGACCGATGTGCTTGCCTGTTTCCGCCCAGGCACAAATTCGCTGCTCTCCTCGCTGCTTGGCCGCCGTATCGACCGCGTGCTGGTCGCCGCCACCAAGGCTGATCATCTCCATCACGAGAGCCACGACCGGCTCGACGCATTGACCCGCCGCCTCGTCGATCGCGCCATCGCCCGCATCGGCATGGCCGGCGCCGGCATCGATGTCATGGCGCTCGCCTCCGTGCGCGCTACCCGGGAGGCATCGGTCAAACGTGACGGCCATGACCTGCCCGTCATCGTCGGCACGCCGATGGCGGGTGAAACCATTGCCGGCGAGCGCTTCGACGGCCAGAGAAAGACCGCGATCTTCCCCGGCGACCTGCCGGAGGATCCGGAAGGCCTGTTTGACCGTATGCTCTCGAGCGAGGCCGGCGGGACCTTGCCCGAAGTCAATGTCGTCAGGTTCCGCCCGCCGCATCTCGAGGAAACCGGCAGCGGCATCAAGCTGTCGGTGCCGCATATCCGCCTCGACCGCGCCATGCAGTTCCTGTTCGGAGACCGTCTCGCATGAGCAAACCCCCGTCCGATGTGCCGCGTCGCCCACCCGCCGCCTTCGCTTACAAAGATGAGGCATCTGAGCCGCGCGACAACGGCCGGCAGCAGCAAGGCCGGCGCAAACCGGAAAGCTTTTCGGAAGAGATCGTCTTGACGCCCGATGAGGAGGATCCCTTCATCAATCCCGACAGGGATCTCGGCGCTGCGCCGGTGGCAACGCCGCGCAAGCGGCGGACCTCCTTCGGCAAAATCGCCGCCGGTGCCTTCGGCATCCTGCTGTCGCTCGGCATCGGCCTTTGGACCGACCGGCTGATCCGCGACCTCTTCACCCGCGCCGACTGGTTGGGTTACGCAGCCCTTGGCGCGCTGGCGATCGGAATCCTCGCGGTGCTTGCCCTCGTCATTCGCGAGACCGCTGGCATGATGCGCCTAGCCGCCGTCCAGACGATCAAGGCCGAAGCGGAAGCCGCGATCCTCGAAACCCGGCCGGCGAAGGCGCGCGCCGTCGTTGCGCGCCTCACGACACTGCTTGCTGCCAATCCCGAGACATCGAAGGGACGCGCGACGTTGAAGGCGACTGAGGGCGAGGTCATTGACCCCCCGCATCTGATCGCCTTGGCCGAACGAGAGCTGCTCGCCCCGATCGACCGCAAGGCCCGCGCCCTCGTTGTCAATGCCTCCAAGCGTGTGTCGATCGTCACCGCCGTCAGCCCGCGCGCCATCGTCGATCTGATGTATGTGCTTTACGAGGCCGTCCGCCTTATTCGCGCCATGGCGGAACTCTACGGCGGCCGCCCCGGCACGCTCGGCATGTTCCGCCTGCTGCGCGACGTGCTGGCGCATCTTGCCGTCACCGGCTCGATCGCCGTCGGTGACAGCCTCGTCCAGCAGGTGCTCGGCCATGGGTTGGCCTCGAAGCTCTCGGCCCGTCTCGGCGAGGGCGTCATCAACGGCCTGATGACCGCCCGCATCGGAATCGCGGCGATGGATCTCTGCCGGCCGCTGGCTTTCCGCGCGCTGAAACGGCCGGGAATCGGTGATTTCATCGGCGATCTCACGCCTTCCATGTCACCGCGCGACAACAATTCTTAATCGCCGAAGCAATTCCGCAGGTTTCGCCTTCCCCAGCGTGAAGTTGTGAAAATAGTATCCGATTCAATCCATTAGCGGCGGGATATTGAAATTCGTACAGCATGGCACGCCTCTAATCCCTTGCATTTCGGCACAGCCGAAAGGAAGGATTAACCATTTTTCGGCAAAACTTGGCACCAGTTCGTGAGTGGTGTTTGCCAAGGAAAATCCATGTATTCGCGCAAGTTTCTCTTCGTATGCGGCCTCGCCGCCGCGGCATTGTCTCCGGTCGCAGATGTCGCTCCGCCAGCCACCGCCGCAACCCGTGACAAGGCCTTCTTCGAATCCGTCGCCGGCTCCTGGAAAGGCCCCGGCGAGATCGTCGCCGGCAAGTACAAGGGCACGAAATTCACCTGCAACCTGACCGGTGAACCGACCGGCGACAGCACCGCCGGCATCAAACTCGATGGCACCTGCCGCGTCGGCGTCTTCAAGCAGCCGATGACCGCTGTCATCTCGCAGTCGGGCTCCAGCTATAAAGGCAAGTTTCTCGACGGCGCCGCCGGCAAAGGTCTTGACGTCGTCTCCGGCGCCGTCACCGAGGATACGGTCGTGGTCGGCATCAACCGCTCCAAGCTGAACGGAGCGATGATCGCCCGCATACGCGACGACAAGACGATGAACGTCACCGTTTCGGTCAAGGTCGAAAGCCAGATGATCCCTGTTATCGGCCTGACATTGACCCGTCAGGTCGACGAAATGGCCGTCGGCTCCATCCAGTAGACAGATCGCATGACGGGGTTCCTGAAGCGGCGGGTTTCCCGCCGTTTCGCGTTTCAGGAGCCGCGTTTTAGGCACTCCGCCACCAGTCGCCGCTGTCATCGGCGACCTCGATGCCGGTCACGTCGGCGTCGAGCAGCCAGTCGCTGACCGGCCGCCCCATGACGACAAGGCCTGGGGCGATGTCGGCAAGCGGCATCAGCACGAAACCGCGCTCTGTCATCCGCGGATGCGGCAGTTCCAGCCGCGGCGCGTCCTGGACGACGCCTTCATAGGTCAGCACGTCGATATCGAGCGTGCGCGGCCCCCAGCGTTCGATGCGCTCGCGTTTCATCTCGCGTTCGATCGAGAGGCAGAGGTCGAGCAAACCTTCCGGAGGAAGCCGGGTTTCGATAGCGGCGCAGGCGTTGAAGAAGAACGATTGGTCCGTCTTGCCCCAGGGCGGCGTGCGATAGAGCCGCGACACGGCGGTGACTCGACAATCGTCGTGCCCGTCCAGCCTTTTCAGCGCCGCCGCCATCGCCTTCACCGGCTCGCCGATATTGCCGCCGAGGCCGAGGGTGGCGGATCGCGATGCGGCCTCAGGCAAAGTGCTCAACACTCACCTGCACGAAATCGAGCACGCCAGGCACCGGCGCGTTCGGCTTGCGCACCGTGATCCTCGCCCGCCTCACCTGTGGAAATGTCTCGCAGAGCCCCTTGGCGATATCGAGCGCCAGGGCTTCGATCAGGTAGCGCCGCTTGCCGGTGACGATCTGCTCGATCACGGTGAAAGCGATGCCGTAATTGACGGTATCGTCGATCGAGTCGCTCTTCAGTGCCTCGCCGGCGACGACATCGAGCTCGGCATCGACGAAGAAGCGCTGGCCGAGGAATTCTTCCTCGTCATGCACGCCGTGGCGCGCGAAGAAGGCGCAGTTCTGCAGCGTGATCGTGTAGGTGGTCATGTCGGCCGCTTCCTCTCGAATTCCTGGCGCGCATTGAGCATAGCATCGGCGACATCAAGCGCATCCCTGTTGATTGCGACATTGTGCACCCGGAAAACCGCAGCTCCTTGGAGGCGCAGCAACACGCTCGTCGCAGCCGTCGCCACGTCCCGGTCCGACGCGTCCCGCCCGGTCACGGTGCCGAGGAAACGCTTGCGTGACGTGCCGGCAAGCAGCGGCAGGCCGAAGCGCGAAAGTTCGGAAAACCGCGCCATCAGTTCCAGATTCTCCTCGGCCGTTTCCTTGGCGAAGCCGAAGCCCGGATCGAGCACGATGCGATCTCTGTTGACGCCTGCTGCAGCGGCGATATCAAGCGACCGTTCTAGGAAATGCACCTGGTCGGCGATCACATCGGCAATTTTGACCCTGTCGCGGCCGGTATGCATGATGCAGAGCCCCGCCCCTGTCGCCGCGGCCAGATCCGCGATACCGCGCTCCTTCTGCAGTCCGGAGACGTCGTTGACGATATGGGCGCCTGCGCTGACCGCAAGCCGAGCCGTCTCGGCGCGATACGTGTCGATGGATATCAGCGCCTGGGTGCGGCCACGCAGCGCCTCGATGACGGGCAGCACCCGCGCCTGCTCCTCCGAAGGGCTGACCGATGCTGCGCCCGGCCGGGTCGATTCGCCGCCAATGTCGACAATCGCGGCACCATCGCTAACCGCCTGCAGCGCGTGTTCGACGGCGGCATCGACGGTTTTGAAGCGTCCGCCGTCGGAAAAGGAGTCCGGCGTCACATTGATGATCGCCATGATCGCCGAACGACGGCCGAGTTCGATCTCCCGGCCATGGCCGACACGCCATAAGCTGCCTTCGAGCCCTGTCACCAGACTTGTCCTATTGATGACGAAAAAAGCCGCCATCCGATATTGCGCTTGCGGTGGCTATGCCCCAAGCTCCGGTCAATTTCAACATGGATTGCGTTCAGAATGCCGCTTGCAGTGCGTTATATGGTCCTTCCTGTCGCCTTTTCCATTGCTCTTTCTCTCAGCGGCCCAGCGGCAGCCGAAGTGATCGCAACGAAAAGCTATTCCTATTTCGACATCCGCGGCAAAACCGCCGAGGAGCTCGACCAGGAACTCAGCCGGCGCGGCCCGACGGCAAGCGGCTCCTCGGCGCGCCATCCTGGCGCCACCAAAATTCGCTTCGGCGGCGAAGCCACCTATATTCAGGATGATGGCCGCTGCCGCGTCGGCAACGTCAAGGTCACGGTCCACACCCAGATCATCCTGCCGCGCTGGAACAACCGCCGCGGTGCCAGCAAGGAGCTGTCGATGATCTGGGACGCGCTGTCGAGTGACATCAAGCGCCACGAGGAGCGCCATGCGGAGATCGCCAGAGATCAGGCCCGCGCCATGGAGCGCGCCATCCGCGCTTTGCCGCAGCAGCGCAGCTGCGAGGCCATGCAGGAGCTCGTCTCCAACGAATCAGCTCGCGGTATAGAGGAGCACGATCGGCTGCAGGCGCGATTCGACCGGGTTGAAGCGGTCAATTTTCAGAAGCGCATGTTGAGATTGCTGAATAATCGAATCAACGGGCGAGCCGGCGGAAAATAAGGCTTTTTAAAGCTGGTTACGAGCAGAAAAACTTAGCTGCGCAACGAAAATTGTGCGAAACTTTCCCCCTCCCCAGCGTTTCAATGGTCATTTTTCATCCTGGCAGACTCAACCGGAACGCGTTAATATGAACACATTCGAAAGTTCAGCTACGGCATCTGGACTTTCAGCGTTGGGTTCTCCTGGCGCGTTCGGAAGCCGCGGATGTTCCTCCCTCATCCGTAGGTAATGCGCCCGCCTCGCCTCGCTCGCACCAGCGCGCGAGGCGTCTTTTTGTGGCTATGGCAGCGCCCCCCCCTAATCCATGTCGCCCGGAAGTGTGGCAGCGGTTCGGGGATAACGACATGCATCAAAACAACGGGCTAAAGCGCGTCGCGTGAATCAAATTTGATGCGACGCGTTTTAGGCGCCGGCCTCAGGCCTGGCGTTCCGGCACGTGCACGACGAGCCCGTCATAGGCAGCCTTCATCCGGATCTGACAGGAGAGCCGCGAGGTCGGGCGCACATCGAAGGCGAAGTCGAGCATGTCCTCTTCCATCGCTTCCGGCTGGCCCACCTTCTCCGTCCATTCTTCGTCGACATAGACGTGACAAGTCGCGCAGGCACAGGCGCCGCCGCATTCGGCCTCAATGCCGGGCACCGCATTGCGCACTGCATTTTCCATCACGGTGGAGCCTTGATCGACGTCGAGGTCGAAGCGCGTGCCGTCGAAGGCGACGATGGTAAGTTTGGGCATCAGCACTATTTCCGGTCTTGAAATGGGTGGGGCGGCTTTACTTCCGACAATTCGACGCGTCAGTCAACATTCGGAAATTCGCCATAACCTCGCAGATCAGGCCGTCGCCCGCCGTCTTCAATGCGTCATATCGCACGTCGCAAAGAGACGCGTGGTTCCGCAATGGAACAACGGGCCTGCCCACATGATTGCTTCAGAATAAGATCATGCCGCCATTCAATCTGCCACAGCGTCGCTTGCGCGTCTGAATAGAGACGCGGCGCCGCGGCTCGAACGAGCGGCAGAGAGATCAGCCGCGGCAGAGTTTCAGGATGAAATTCTCCGCGTCGAGAACGGCAGCGCCCAGCGCCGCCATCGTGCCGGCATCGCCCCCGGTCTCCTCGATGACTTCCGCCGTCTGCGACACGCGGAATGCGCCGACCGAACTTGCCGCGCCTTTCAGCCTGTGCGCGGCAGCCCCGACACGCACAGTCTCGCCGCTCGCAATGTCCTGAAGGCACGCGCGGGCTTGACGGGCAAACATCTGAAGGACTTCGATTTCCAGCGTCTTGTCGCCCATCGTCTGTTTTGCGAGATGAACCAGGTCGATCGGCCGGACCTTCGAGGGACAGGGTCCATTTGCATTGTCCGGCGCCTCGAATACGATATTCACTGCTGCCATCTGGGCCGCCATTTGCCAATTCTCCCGTCTCACGTCGTCGGCACTTGCAACAGTTCTGCGTCAGGAGGGTGGCCATCACGTTAAATTCCGGCACAGGGGGTGCGGAAATCTCGGCGTATGGTTAACGTCCGTTAAATATCCCTAAATTATTGGTTTTTAAGCGGGGTCGAGGATTCAAAATTGTTAACAACAGGTTAACGAGCCGCAAATCTCAAGCCTTCATTAATTGTGTGAAGAGCCCGGATGTGTCACTACGATACTGGTGGAGCGGGTTTATGGTACGCGCCTTTGCCGAGTGAGTGGATAATGGTAGTGTTTTGATACCTTCCGTTTGAAAAAGCGGCTATCTACTCTGAAATGACATGCTTATCCGTCCGCGGTTGGGATGGAGAGCCGTAACGGCAAAGTTGTTCCGGGGTGAGGCGGAAGCCTGGGCAGCGCTGGCGGACCGGCCGACAGTAACGAGGCGTAACCGAATGGCGAATAACAAATATAATGAGTCGATAGAGGACAAGGCGTTCAAGGCATTGGACGAAGCGCTCCAGATCGATTTCGGCAAGGATAATGTGCCGTCTCGCCGCGGCGACGCGCCTGAGGCGCCGGAGGGGAATGTGTCTGATCCATCGAATTCGCGTAATCAGCAAGCCCAGGAAGAAGCGCAGCGCCGCAACCGCCGCGGCGCCAACGGCGAGCAGGCTTCCAGGGCTCCGGCCTTCGCGCCCGCCAATGATGCCAGCCGCAATACGCCCGCCTCTATCCTGAAATCTTTCGACGGCACTTCCAGCCGCTCGTCGGTGCGCACCGCCACCCTGTTTTCCGTGCTCTGGGTGATGGCGGGCCTCGGCCTGATGTCGCTGCTTTACGCGCCGCAGATCTGGCAGATCCGTTCGCTGGCCGACCTCGTCGCCCTGCCCGGCGTCATTGCCGGCCTGGTCGGCATCGTCATTCCCGTGATGATGTTTTACGCTTTCGCCATCATGATCTCCCGCGCCCAGGACATGCGCAACGCCGCCCGCTCCATGGCAGAGGTGGCCTTGCGGCTGGCAGAGCCGGAAACCATCGCCTCCGAACGCATCATGACCGTAGGCCAGGCGGTGCGCCGCGAGGTTTCGGCTATGAACGAAGGCATCGAGCGCACGATTGCGCGCGCTTCCGAGCTGGAAACGCTGGTCCATTCCGAAGTCAACGCGCTGGAGCGTTCCTATGCGGACAACGAATTGCGCGTGCGCGGCCTTGTCCATGAACTCGGCTCCGAACGCGAGGCGATCGTCAACCATGCCGACCGCATCCGCACCTCGATCGGC
Source organism: Rhizobium mulingense (assembly GCF_029194105.1). Lineage (NCBI taxonomy): Bacteria > Pseudomonadati > Pseudomonadota > Alphaproteobacteria > Hyphomicrobiales > Rhizobiaceae > Rhizobium > Rhizobium mulingense. The sequence continues at coordinate 99,724 of NZ_JARFVE010000014.1, forward strand.
AGCGTCCACGACCAACTGAAGGAAGAACTGTCGCTTGCCACAGAAGAGATCGCCGTGCGTCTCGCCACATCGGGCGAGGCCTTCGCCTCGCTGATCGACACGCGCGCCGCGACAATCCTGGAAAAATCGGACAGTGCCCTGCAGTCGATGGGCAGCCTGCTCGCCGCCAAGACCGACAGCCTGCTCCAGACGCTCAACGCATCCGGCTTCGCGCTGGCCACCGAATTCGACAACCGCCTCGAAGCGCTCTCCGTCAACCTCAACGAACACGGCGAAAAGCTTCTCAGCCAGTTCGAGACGCGCGCCTCGACCATGGACAGCAGCACCGAGAAGCTGAACGCAGCCCTGAACGAGCGCACGCATCAGCTCAACGAAATCCTGATCTCCCGCACCCGCGAAATCAACGAAAGCCTGACGTCGGGCGAACGCACCATCGGCGGCACACTCGACGACGTGCTGTCGAAACTGAACAGCGCGCTTGACGAAAAGGGCGCAAGCTTCCGCCAGAGCCTGCAGAGCACCGCCGACGACGCCGTCATGGATCTCGACCTTCGCTCCGGCTTCTTCGAAGAGCGGCTGCAGACGACCGTCGCCCAGCTTTCGACCGCCTTCGATGAGCGCGTCGCCGAATTCACCAGCGCTTTCGACAAGCGCACCGGCTCGCTCGACACGAAGCTGATGGAAAGCCTTGCCCGCATCAACGAGACGCTGACCGGCGGCTCGGATTCGATCGACGGCATCCTCAATTCCGGCATCGACCGCATCGGCTCCTCGATGACGGATCATTCGCTGGCGCTCGCCACCGCTCTCGCCACCGGCCACGAGGTGCTGGAAAACACGCTCGGCACCCGCAGCGAAGAAATCACCACTGCGCTGACTAGCCGTACCGGCGAGCTGACCTCGGCGCTGCAGAACGCGACGTCGGACATCGCGCTGGCGCTTGCGTCGGGCACTTCCGAACTGCAGAACAATCTCCAGGCTCGCTCAGCCGAGTTCCGCGACACGCTCCGCACCACGACCACCGAGCTGACCGCCGCCGTTGCTGCCGGCACGCAAGAGGTGACCACCGCCTTCGGCGGCCGCGCCGAGGCGTTGAGCGGTGTGCTTACGGCACGCACAGCCGAAATCAGCGAGGCGCTCGGCGCCGCGCATGGACGCATCGATAGCGTCATGGCAGAGCGCGGCGGCGCGCTCGTCGAGGCGCTGACCAGCCACCACGGCCGCTTCGAGGAAGCGCTGACCACCCGCTCCGATGCGATCATCAACGCTGTCACGGGCACTCACGACCGTCTCGCTGAAACGCTCGACGAGAAGGCCATGGCGCTTGCCATTTCCCTAAACGAGAGCCAGGCTCGGATCGAAGATACGCTCGAAACGCGCTCCGCCACCCTGCTGAACGCCGTTTCCGGCACGCATGACCGACTGTCCGAGACGCTCGACGAGAAGGCAATGGCGCTCGCCATCTCCTTGAACGAAAGCCAGAGCCGCATCGAGGACACGCTCGAAACCCGCTCCGCAGCCTTCCTCAATGCCGTGTCGGGCACGCATGAGCGGCTGTCGGAAACACTTGATACGAAGGCAGTTGCCCTGACGACGTCCCTCGACGAGAGGCACGCCCGCATCGAGGATGCGCTCGGGACACGCGCCGAAGCGCTGCTCAGCACGATAGCCGGCACGCGTGACCGCCTTGCCGAAACCCTCGATGAAAAGGCGATGGCGCTTGCCATTTCCTTGAACGAAGGCCAGGCCCGTATCGAGGACACGCTGGAAACCCGTTCTGCAGCCCTGCTGAATGCCGTCTCCGGGACCCACGACCGCTTCGCCGAGGCGCTGGACGGTAAGGCTTCGGCTATTGCCGCCTCGCTGAGCGAGACCCAGGCCCGTATCGAGAATACACTCGAAACCCGCTCCGCCGCCCTGATGGATGCTGTTTCCGGCACCTACGACCGCTTCTCCGAAACACTCGACGAGAAGGCGATGACGCTTGCCATCTCGCTCAACGAGAGCCAGGCACGGCTCGAAGACACGTTGGAGACCCGCTCCGAGACCTTCCTCAAGGCCGTGTCGGGCACGCATGAGCGTATCTCCGAAACGCTCGACCAGAACACATCGGCGCTCACCGCTTCCTTGAACGAAGGGCAGCGGCGACTGCAGGACACGCTCGAGACACGGTCGCAATCCTTCCTCAATGCGGTTTCCGCCACCCATGACCTGCTGTCTGAGACACTCGACGATCGGGCGATGGCGCTGGCCATCTCGCTGAACGAGAGCCAGAGCCGTCTCGAGGAGACGCTGACCTCCGGTGCCGATGCGATCACCAATGCGGTCTCCGGCACGCATGAACGCCTGAACGGCGTGCTCGATCAAAAGGCCAGCGCGCTGGCCGCCTCGTTGAACGAGGGCCAGGTTCGCATCGAGGAAGCCTTGGGGCACCGCACCGCCGCGATCATCGGCGCTGTGACGGCAAGCCACGACCGGCTCACCGATACGCTCGACGAAAAGACTATGGCGCTCGCCATTTCGCTCGACGACAATCAGAGCCGCTTCGACAGCGCGCTCGAAGCCCGCAGCAATTCCATAATGGAAGCCGTCGCCAGTGCCGAGGCGCGCGTCGCCGGCGCCTTTGCCGACAAGACCGATGCGATCCATAACGCCTATGCCGACAATCAGCAGCGGCTCGAAAATGCGCTTTCCCAGCATAGCGCAGCCCTCTCGGGCGTTCTCGATGCCGGCGGCGCCCGCTTCGAGGATCTCGTCGGCGGCTTGACCGGCCGCATCGAAGGCCGCCTGAGCGATGCCCATGCGCGGCTCGGAGGCCTTGCCGAGGAGGCCGCGGCGCGCATCGAAAGCGGACTCGATTCTGCCCATGAGCGCATCCGCACGACGCTTGAGGATCGCGCCAACGCCATCGATCTGTCGCTGAACCAGGCCCATGCGCTGATCAGCGATACGCTGACCGAACAGGCGACCAGCATCGGCACATCGGTGGCGACGAGCATCAGCATGCTCGAAATGTCGCTGGAGGACCGCGAGGCTTCGATCCGTCAAGCTATCGATTCCGGCGCTCAGACATTGGAAGATCGCATGCATGCCGGCGCCGGTCAGATCGCCGGCCGCTTCCAGGAGGCGGCCAACACGATTTCGAGCTCCGCCCAGGGCCTTTCCGCCCATCTCGACCAGTCCGTCGCAAGCCTTGCGGGACGTCTTGAAGAAACCGGTTCCCGTATGGAAGCGGGCCTGACTGCCATCGAGAGCCGCATCCGTGACGGCGTCGGCGGCGTTGCCGACAAGGTCGAAGCGGCCAGCAGCCAGCTGTCCGGCGTGCTCGCCGACGGCATTTCCCGTCTCGGCGCACTCGGGGACGACGCCACCCGACGCATCTCGGCGACGCTCGAAGGCAGCGCCGCAAATCTCACCCAGGCGATCGACAGCCGGACCGCCAACCTGGCCGAGACGCTGGACAGCCGCACGACCACGCTGACAGGGGCCATCGAGGGCCGCACGGCAAGTCTCGGCGAAACTCTCGACCGCGGCAACGAGCGCATCGAGGAACGCCTCTCGACCATGGATCGCGCTTTGACCGTCGGCCTCGAAGCCGTCAACCGTACCATCGAAGGCAAGGCCGCCGGCCTCGCTTCGACGCTGCGCAGCGCCGTGGCCGAAGCAGCCCAGGGAATGGAAGGCGAAGCGACGAGAACCACCGAACTGCTCGGCAAGACCGGCCAGCAATTCGCCGAGGATCTCAATGCAAAAAGCGACGAATTCACCCGCACTATGGACGAGCGTTCGTCGCAGATCGTCAACCGCGTCGCCGAAGCCCAGAACCGTCTGGCAACCCAGGCCGCTGCCGTCGCCCAGACTTTCTCGGAAGCCGGCAATGCCATCGTCAACAAGGTCGCCGAGGCCGAGACGATCGTCGGCACGCAGGTCAATGCCATTTCCAAGGCCCTGTCGGATGCCGGCCAGTCTCTCGAAGCGCGCGGCGATGCCATCCGCACGACGCTGTCGGGGGCCGGCAGCGAGATTTCCGCCACCATGGCGGATGTCGACCGGGCCCTCGAAGCCCGCAGCAGCGCCATCCGCACAAATCTCGAGGAACGCACCCGCGAGATCGATACCACCCTCACCGACATCGACCGGGCGCTCGAGGCGCGCGGCAACTCGATCCGCGCGACACTCGAGGAACGCACCCGCGACCTCAACTCGATGCTTGCCGGCCGCTCGGTCGAATTGACTCGCATCCTCGACGAAACGGCCCGCCCGCTCGTCGATCGCTATACCGATGCCGGCGAGCAGGCCGCCGCCCGCATCACCGCCGCCGCCAACCTCAGCGCCGACCGTCTGCGCGCCGAAAACGAAGCGCTCGCCAGCGCGGTTGCTGCCCGCACCGAGAATGTCGCCAATGCCGTCAGCGCCATTGAGAACAGCCTCGTCGGCAACGTCAACGGTCTGGTCCAGCGCATGTCGGAAAGCAGCGCGGCGATGGCCATGATGATGAACCGCGCCGCCGAGCAGTTGACGAGCGTGGACGGGCGCCTCGGCGAAACCACGACGCGCTTTGCCGACTCCGCCACCAAGGCCGCCGAAATGGTCAACGCCTCGACCCGGCTTCTCGAAGGCAAGGTCGACCGCCTCTCCGACATATCAGGCCAGACACTGGCCCAGGTCGGCGGCATCATCGGCCGTTTCGACGAACATTCCAAGGTTCTGACTCAGGCCTCGCAGCTTCTGAGTGCCGCCCAGTCCAACCTTGCCTCGACGCTCGAGGAGCGTGAAGGAGCGCTGCAGGCGCTCTCCGTCAGCCTGGTCCAGCGCTCCGACGAAATCGAAAAGACCATGCGCGGCCTCGGCGGCATGATCGAGACCGTGTTCGAGCGGGCCGAGCAGCGCTCCAACCAGGTCACCGGCAATCTGCGCCAGGGTGTACAGTCCTCCTTCGCCGATATCGGCCGCATTCTCACCGAAACCGAGAAGCGCGCCCAGGAAGCGGCCGAGACGATGCGCGATGCGATCACCCGCGCCGGCGAGGAAGCCAACACGACGATCGACGGCACCTTCGCCAATGTCGAGCGCCGTTCCGGCGACCTCTCCAACCGTATTCGCGGCGGCCTCACCGCCTCGTTGTCGGAAGTCGAGCGCATGCTCGGCGAGGCTGGCCGCGCCTCCGACGGTGCGGCTCAGCACATGCGGGAATCGCTGCGCGAGGCGATCGAGGATGCCGTCGGACGCTTCTCCGGCGCCACCGAGGATATCCGACGCTCCGCCGCCGACATCCGCAGCGAGCTCGACGCCACCCGCGCCGAACTGAAACGCGGCGCCTTCGACTTGCCCGAGGAAGCCAAGGAAAGCGCCTCGGCCATGCGCCGCGCCGTCGCCGAGCAGATCAAGGCGCTTCAGGATATCTCCCAGCTCGTCGGCCGCTCGAGCCAGCAGCTTGAAATCTCCGAGCCCGTCGCCCGCTCGCTTGCCCAGGTGCAGCCGGCGCCGCGCCCAGTTCAGCCGGTCACGGCTCAGCCGCCGCAGCCGGCGGCACCCCCGCCAATCGAAGCGACTGGTCTGCGTGGAACAATCGCCCCGTCAGCTCCGGCTGTGGCCGCTCAGCGCCCCGCCCCGCAGCCGGCCCCCACCCGCCAGGACTCAGGCCGCCAGGAACCGGCGCGGGAAAGCGGCGGCTGGATCAGCGATCTTCTGCGCGGCGCCTCCCGCGACGAAGCCGCCGACGAGGCGCCTGCCCAGGCCCCGGCCCGCCCGGCGGAAACCGCCGCACCGGCCACGCGCAGCAACGACAGCCGCAATCCGCGCCATGTCGTGGAATCGCTGAATTCGCTCTCCGTCGATATCGCCCGCGCCATCGACCACGATGCCTCGGTCGACCTCTGGCGCCGTTATCAGCGCGGCGAGCGCGACGTCTTCACCCGCCGCCTCTACACGCTGAAGGGTCAGCAGACCTTCGACGAGATCAAGCGCAAATACGACCGCGAGCCGGAATTCCGCACCGCCGTCGATCGCTATATCGGCGATTTCGAAAAACTGCTTGCCGACGTCGCCCGCACCGACCCGAACCAGACTGTCACCCAGTCCTACCTCACCTCGGATACGGGCAAGGTCTACACCATGCTCGCCCACGCAGCGGGCAGGCTCCGCTAAGCCTGGCCGACGCCTTGGATCTGGAGCCGCCTGAACCTGTGTCAGGCGGCCTTCACTTATGATGCCGCCAATATCTGCTCCCTATTCCCGGAACCGCGAGCGAATGACCAAGGCCCTGCTGATCATCGACGTGCAGAATGCAATTCTCTTTGGGAAGGCCACGCCCGAGCGGCAGTCTCGGGTCGATTCTGCGCTGGATGAGACCGTCGCTCGGCTTGCATCGCTTCAGGAAAAGGCGCGACAGGCCGGCGCGCCGGTCGTGCTGGTGCAGCATGACGGCGACAACGGCCATCGATTGGCCGTCGGCACGCCCGGATGGGAACTACGCCAGGAGATTGCGCCGAGACAAGGCGAGGTCGTCGTTCGCAAGCAAAGCGCCGACTCCTTCTTCGAGACCGATCTTGCCGAACGCCTGAACGAACGGGAGGTCACGCACCTCGTGATCGGCGGCTGCATGTCGCAATTCTGCGTCGACACGACCGTCAGGCGCGCCGTTTCCCTCGGCTATGACGTGACGCTGGTGGCGGACGGCCACACCACAGGCGATACGGCGACCCTCACCTTCTCCGAAATTGTCGCCCATCACAACGAAACGCTTGACGGGTTCGACGCGGGCAAGGCGGCGGTAGAAATCCGCCCCGCGGCCGACATCGCCTTTTCATAAAGCATCGGAAGCAACAGCCGAATCAAATCGGAAGCAGGCGCTCGGTCCTCAGCTTGACGATCAGGGCCTCAACAATCTCTGGCACATCCCTCGCAGCCGTATCGACAATAATCGGTGTCTCCCCCCAGTCGTCGTATATTCGCTCGACGACTTCCTGCCACGTCGGTTTGACCAGACCTTCCACATCCGTTTTCCGCGTCTCGACCCGGCGGCGATGTTCGGTCTTGTCGGAACAGATCACCTCGACCTCGGCCGCGATCACGCCGGAGCGTGCAGCGACCGCCAGCCAGGCCTCGCGTGTTATTGTCAACGGGTTGACCGAATCGGCAATCACTATCCTACCGAGCGTCAGATTATCCTCCGCAATGCCGTAGGCGACAACATAACCCGCCGGGCCGATGTCATTGGAAGGGTCAGCCGACGCTCTGATCGCCTGCTCGATCGTATCGACCCTCACATGTATGGCTCCGAGCCGTCTCGCGAGAGCGCGCGCTATCGTCGTCTTTCCACTACCCGGCAAGCCGCCGAAGATCACCAGCATGGTCTCTCACCCGTTTTCGAATATGCGGCAGCGAAGCCGGACCGACTTGTCCGGCTTCGTCCCATCCCTTCCTTTTAGAGGAGATGTATGGCAACACAAGCAGAAGTAGTCATCCGCAGCAACCGGGGCCATCCGGTCCGGGTTTCCGTCTTTTACCGATCGGCTGCTATGCCCCAATTGTAAACGCACCGATCGAGACCGATGGCAATTTCCAGCACGAGGATATCGTGGTCGATGGCAGCTCCGTTCTTTGGCTGCGATCGGTAACGCTGCGGAAAGTCCGTGCGGCGCGAGATCGAGCAGACCTCCATCCACTTGTCGCCATTGTCGACCTCGATATCCATCGTCACCTCGGAATAGGCCGGCAGCCGGTCGGAGAGCACGACCCGCGTCGGAAGATGGATCAGCGAGCCGATCATGCGGCGCACCGGTTCGAGGCAGGCGGCGTGATAATCATTGCCGCTGTCGGCGGTGAAGGCGCATTGGAATTCGAGCTGCCAGAACTCCTTCAGCCGCATATGTTTTGTTGGCTGCTCCTGCTCGCGGCGATAGGACCGGCCTGCCTGCCAGACGCAGAGCGGCAGCCGCGTCTTCGAATGGTTTGCGAGAATATGCTGTATCTAGGCATAGGTCGACGACGTGGTCTCCGGCCTCAGCACGAGCGCAGTGTCGCCGCCGGAAAGCTGTTCCTGGACCCAGATATCGGCATTCGTATAGGCGTTCGAAACCAGCGACCGCGGCATCAGCGCCGGCGCCTCGACCCTTCGCACATCCCAGGCTGGATTGACCGATCTGAGAAAGCTGCGGACCTCTTGCGAGAAGAAGTCAATCATATGATCGCGCAGATGGATCTGGCGCTCTTCCCAATGGGCGAGCGAATTGACTTGATAAATATTGAGCACGGTGCCTGTCTCCCTGGCAACCTTGATTGACGTGGTGAGGGGCTTTACGTCCAGCAGCGCGCCGGACGCCCGTAGCGCCCCGACGTCACAGCAGGACGCGAAGACCTCGTCCGCCGAAAGCGCGCGCGATCGCAGCCTGCGGGCAGGTGCTGATTTCGCAGAAAAAAAGCGCGCTCTTCATGCTCATGATGAATTTTCTACGTGCCGTCAGCGCCCTTGTCAAAACCGAAGACGGCAGCGCAAAAGCAATCCGCTGTGGATAGGACCTTTTTATTGCCGCCTGTCCTTCATTTCGTCACAAACTTTCTTGATCGGCTTGCGTTTAGCCAGCAGCTCACCCGACCGTCCAAAGACAGAGACAGTAACCGATGACCAAGACGACCTCCCGCCTCCGTGCCACCGCGCTCTCGTCCGCCTTGCTGATGGGAGCGTTCGCCCAGTCTGAGGCCGGCCAGGCAAGTTTCGTCGTCGATGCGCAGTCAGGTCAGGTCCTTGAAGCCTACAATCAGGACGATCTGAACTATCCGGCGTCATTGACCAAAATGATGACGCTCTATCTTGCTTTCGAGGCTTTGCATGAGGGACGCCTCACATGGGAACAGAAGCTCACCATGTCGGAAAATGCCGAAAGCAAGGAGCCCTTCAAGCTTGCCGTCGGCGTCGGCCGTCAGGTGACGCTGCGTGAAGCAGTCGAAAGCATCGTCGTACTGTCTGCCAACGACTCCGCCGTTGCGATCGCCGAACAGCTCGGCGGCTCGGAACAGGCTTTCGCCAAAGCGATGACCGACAAGGCGCACCAGCTTGGCATGAAGGACACGGTCTTCAAGAATGCCTCGGGCCTTCCCGACCCGGAGCAGGTCACCACGGCACGTGATATGGCGACCCTCGGCGTCTCGTTGATGCGGGACTTCCCCGAGGAGTTTAAACTCTTTTCCATGCGCGGCTTCCAGTTCCGAGGCATGAAACTGCGCGGCCACAACAACCTGATGTATCGCTATGACGGCGTCGACGGCATCAAGACCGGCTATACCGACGCATCCGGCTATAATGTCGTGACGTCGGCGCTGAAGGGTGGCCGCCGCGTGGTTGGCGTCGTCATGGGCGAAAAAACTGCAGGCCTGCGTGACGACAAGATGGCTGGCCTGCTGGACAGCACCCTGTCGTCAACCGCCACGGCGTACACCACACCGGGCGGCCGGCCCGGAGCGACGATGACGGATGCGCAGCCGACGAAATAGGCCAATCCATTTGAACGCCACTTGAGGTGTTGCCGGTCTTACGCAATCACCCTTCGTTCGAAGCCTTCTCCTTTGATGGCAAGGACGAATTCCGAAGGAATGCCTTTCGTATTGGATATCGAAATGCCGGCGCTCAGCGCCGATGGATTTGACGGTGCAGTCGATGGTCGAACGCCGATCATTGAACAGGAGCCGGCCCTCCGCGCCCGTCGCCGAGCGTAGATTGCCACCGCCTTGAGAACCGCGTCTCCCGCAGCGCCCGCCAAACGCCATCTCAGATTAAACGCAGCGTCCAGCTGACAATCTCGGAAACGACCGTGGAAAAGGCGCGGTCGAGAGCCTTTACGAAGCCAACATTGTCCCCGCCGGCCGGCGCCGTGGCGCGGAACACCTTCTGGGCGCGCACCGAACCGTTGCGGTCGTTGAGGAGCTTGACGGAGATTTCGACCACTGCCTGGTTGCCGCTCGACGCATCGATCTCGAAGGAGCGGATGTCGGTGACGACCTGGTAGTCGATCGCCAGCCCCTGCCCCGGCAAGCCGACGCCGCCGAGCTTGCCCGAATTTTCGAAGGCCTCGACCAGTTTCGACTGCACGATGCGCGGCAGCTTGTCGCCCCACTGGGCTCGTGAAAGATATTGGATCTCCGAAGGCGAGACGCGGATGACGATCTGCTCGCTGTCGAGCGACCTTAGCGCCGTCGGGCCGGCAATCAGGATCTGGCGGGATTTGGCCGCGGGTCCGTCGCCGTCGACGGCACCCGCCAGGTCATAGGTATCGTTCTTCGCAGCGGTGCCGCACCCGGAAAGAATCAGCGCCGTCAGCGGCAGCGCGATCACCGTTCCCCTGATCCATGAACGGCGCGACAACAGATGCGATGCGACCATATTAGGCTACCCCTGACTTACCCTGTTAGCGCCGCGTCCGGCCGTCATACTGCTTGACCGTGTCCCCACCGAAGATCAGGCGTTGCGGATTGCGGTCGAAGTTGGTGATCGTCTCGTTCAGATTGTTCACTGTCCCGCGCATGTCGTTGACGAGAGTCTGCACGTCGCGCAAGCCGCCGCTCGAGAATTTCTGCAGATTGTCGGCGATCGGCCCGATTCGCGCATTAAGATTGTCGGCGACCTTCTTGAAGGATTCCAGCGTTTCGCGCGCTTGCGCGAACATCGATTGCGTATTGTCGGTCCCGAGCAACGCATCGACCTTGATGAGAATGCCGTCGATGCGGGTCGAGGCTGAATTCAGCTTGTTGGCCAGCTGCGATACGTCCTGGATCGTCTGGTCGATATCTTTCTGGCGTCCCGAAACCGTGTTGGCGACATCGCGGATCGAGGCGACGGCAGCGCGGGCATCCTTGGTCGCCTGCGAGATGTCGTCGACCGACCCTTTGAGCTTGGCTGGATCGATCTGGGCGACGAGTACATCGACGCGGTCGAGTGTGTCCTGCGCCTGCTTGCCGAAATCGTTGAACGTGGTGGCCGTCTCATCGAACTTCTGGATCGCGCCCCTGAGATCGCCCGAGGCATCGGCAACGTTGGCCGTGATCCTTTCGGCATTCGAGACGATGTGGTCGATCTTCTGGGCGTCGACCGCCTTGACCAGCGATTCCACAGCTTGAAGCGTCGAATCGACCCGGCCCGAAACCGCCTTCACCGTATCGGAGAGCTCGCCGACGCTTTGCAGGAAGGCGTCGATATTGTCGGAATTCTTGGCAAGCGCATCCGAGAAGGTCTCGGCATTCTTGAAGGTCTGGGTCAGAGGAGCGCGCGAATCCTCGATGAAACCCTGGAGCTCGCCAACGGCGTCGTTGGCACGGTCGAGGATCTTGTCAGCAGTGGCGAGAAGATTGGTGACGCTCGACTGGTCGGCGATGATGACGGCGCGCTTGTTATTCTCGATCGCATGTTTGAGGATGCTCTCCTCACCCTTGCGGCCGCCCGACAGTTCGATATAGGCGGCCCCGGTGAGTCCCTGGATTTCAAGGGCGGCCTTGGTCGAGGGATAGATCGGCGCATCGGTGCGCACCTGGGTGAAAGCCAGCGAATATTGCGGATCGTCGGCATCGATCGACAATGTCTGCACCGAGCCGATCTGGATGCCGTTGAATCGCACCGGCGAGCCGACGCTGAGGCCGTTCGCCGAACCGGGAATCCGCACGATCAGTTCGGTCATCGGGCCGCCGCGGCCATATTCGGCCATCCAGTAGACGAAGCCGAAGGCCGCCGCGATCACCAGCACCGTGAAAAAACCGACAATTGTATAATTGGCTTTGGTTTCCATTTTATCCGGTCACTTCCCGCTGCTGCCGTGGCGTGCGCCTTCGTCCTGCGGCACGATCGACCGCGCCCGCTTACCTTTGAAATAGGCCTGTACCCACGGATCGTCATAGGCCAGCATGTCGTCGATCGTGCCTTCCACCATTACCCGCTTCTTTCCGAGCACGGCAATACGGTCGCAGACCGAAAACAGGCTGTCGAGATCGTGCGTCACCATATACACGGTCAGTCCCAGGCTATCGCGCAGATTGGCGATCAGTTCGTCGAATTCGGCCGCCCCGATCGGATCGAGACCTGAGGTCGGTTCGTCCAGGAAGACGAGTTCAGGATCGAGCGCCAGGGCGCGTGCAAGGGCGGCGCGCTTGATCATGCCGCCTGATAGTTCGGACGGGTATTTGTCGGCGGCATCGGCCGCGAGCCCCACCATGCGGATCTTCAGATGCGCCAGTTCATCCATCAGCGAGCGCGGCAGGTCGAGATATTCGCGCATCGGCACCTGGATATTTTCCTTGACCGTAAGCGACGAGAACAATGCACCTTGCTGGAACAGCACGCCGAGCCGCATGTCGAGCGCGTTGCGCTGCGGCTCGTCGAGTTCGTCGAAGTCCTGACCGAAGATCTTGATCGTGCCCGAGCGGCGCGGCAGTAGCCTCAGCACCGTGCGCATCAGCACCGATTTGCCGGTTCCCGACGCGCCGACGAATCCAAGGATTTCGCCGCGATAGATATCGAGGTTGAGATTGTCGAGCACCACTTTCGAGCCAAACCCGACGGTGACGTCGCGCGCCGAAAGCACGACATCCCTGCCCTGTCCTTCGCTTTCGATCGCTTGCTCGTTCACGCGGTCCGCCATGCTAGAAGTTGATCGCTGCATAAAACATCGCAAAAAGCCCGTCCATCAGGATAACGACGAAAATCGCCTTCACGACAGAGGCCGTCACGTGCTGGCCGAGTGATTCGGCGCTGCCGCCGACCTTCAGCCCTTCGACGGCGGCGACGATACCGATGACGAGCGCCATGAACGGCGCCTTGATCATGCCGGACAGGACGGTCGACAGTGTCACCGCCTCGTGCAGGCGCGCCAGGAAGTTGGCGAAGGTGATGCCGGAATAGCCCCACGCGACGGCCGCCGCGCCGGCAAGCGAGGCGAAATTCGCCAAGACCGTCAGCAGCGGCAGCGCGATGGTCAGCGCCACCAGCCGCGGGAAGATCAGCACGCCGATCGGATTCAGGCCCATCACCTTCAGCGCGTCGATCTCCTCGCGCATCTTCATCGAGCCAATTTCGGCGGTGATCGCGCTGCCGGAACGGCCGGCGATCATGATCGAGGTCAGCAGCACCCCGATTTCGCGCAATTGCAGGATGCCGACGAGATCGACGACGAAAACCTCCGCGCCGAAGTAGCGCAGCTGGAAGGCGCCCTGCTGCGCGATGATCGCCCCGATCAGGAATGACATCAGCAGGATAATCGGAACGGCGCGAACGCCCATATGATCGATCTGATTGACGATCGAAGCCGGCGAAACGCCGCTGCCGCGGCCGAACTTCATCTGCGCGCCGCGCACCGCCGAGCCGAGGATATACATGGCGGCGGCGAGATTGTCCCAGACGTCGTAGGTCATTTTGCCGATCGGCGCGAGGATGCGCGCGGCGACGGAAACCTTCTCCCTCGTCTCCGGCTCCGGTTTGCCCGGCTCCTCGGAAAACATCGCCAGCATTTCGTCGATATGCGGATTGGTGCCTTGGAAGCGGACCGTCCGCCCGGCCGCGTCCGCTTCCTTTTTCAGCCGGCACAGCAGCCAGATGCCCGCCGTATCGATATCGGTGATCTCAGACAGATCGACCGTCAGGTTACCGGACTTCTGGTGCAGGAGCTTTTCGAAATCGCGCAGCACAAGATGCACATAGGCGCTGCGCCAGTTGCCGCTCAGACGCACATGCTGTCCCGAACCATCGGACTGGTCGTCCACGGCAAGCGAGGCAGCGTTGCGATTCTCGGCGTTCAAGATACTTGTGTCTTTCAAGGCTTACAGCGACAGTGCCGACTCGCGAAGCGGTTCGTCGCCCGGCGCGTCAATATACAGAAGCAACGTGCAATTTCCATGCTCGCAGGACAGCAATAATGCCGCGCATCCTTGATATCCAGATGAATTCCTTTCCGATTGCCGGAACCTTCACCATCGCGCGGGGCGCAAAGACGCAGGCCGAGGTCATCACCTGCACGCTGACGGACGAAGGGGCTGAGGGGCATGGCGAATGTGTGCCCTATCGCCGCTACGGCGAAACGATGGAGAGTGTTCTTGCTCAGATCGAAGCCGCGCGTCCGCTGATTGAGGCAGGCATCTCGCGACGCGACCTGCTGTCGGCGATGCCGCCCGGCGCTGCCCGCAACGCCGTCGATTGCGCCCTCTGGCATCTGGAAGCGAAACAGACGGGCCAAAGCGTCGCGTCTCGACTGGGCATTGCCGATCCGAAACCGCTGACGACAGCCTATACCATCTCGCTCGGCGAACCGGAGGTGATGGCGGCCCAGGCGCGCGAACATGCCGGCCGCGCCCTGCTGAAGGTCAAGGTCGGCACTGGCGACGATGAAAGCCGCATCCGCGCCGTCCGCGCGGCCGCGCCCGAGGCCGCAATCATCCTCGATGCCAATGAAGGCTGGCCGGAAGCGGTGCTGGAGCGTCACCTCAACATCGCCGCGGAGGCGGGCGTGACGCTCGTCGAGCAGCCGCTGCCGGCCGGCCGCGACGCCTTGCTTGCCGAGATCCACCGCCCGCTCCTCGTCTGCGCCGACGAGAGCGTCCACCATACCGGCGACCTCGCAAGCCTTGCCGACCGCTATGACGCGATCAACATCAAGCTCGACAAGGCAGGTGGCTTCACCGAAGCCCTGGCGATGAAGACGGAAGCCGAGCGGATCGGCTTCGCCATCATGATCGGCTGCATGGTCGGCACCTCGCTTGCCATGGCGCCGGCGGTGCTGCTCGCCCAGAATGCCGATTTCGTCGATCTCGACGGTCCGCTGCTGCTCGCCCGGGACCGCGAGCCCGGCCTGCGCTACGTTGCTTCTCTGGTTTTTCCGCCCGAAAGCAGCCTCTGGGGCTGAAGGTAATAGGCCGAGATGACGAGGCCGAGGCCACAGAGCGCGACCAGCGCCATGACGTAAAAGCTGACGACGCCGAGTAAGGCATAGAGATAACCTGCTGCGATGGTCATCAGGGCCATCGCCATGCCGACATAGAAGAAATAGGCGCCTTGGGCCGAGGCTTCCTGCGTCTCCTGCACCGTCGCCACGATTCGCCGCTGCACGCCGGTATGCACGAAGGCGTAGGTAAAGCCGTGGAAGCATTGCAGCAGGAAGAAACCGGCGAGGCCCGTGTTCATGGGAAAAAGGATCCAGCGGCAGACGCTGACGGCGCAGCCGAAGCGGATCAGCGTCCAGGCATTGAAGCGCCGGTTGAGACGCTTTGACAGGAAGAATACCGTCACCTCCGAAGCGACACCGGCGCTCCAGAGCAGACCGACCTCAGCGCCGGAAAAGCCCAGCTGATGCCAGTAGATCGACGAGAAAGCGTTGAGCACGGCATGGCTTGACTGCTGGATGGCGACGCCGATCAGGAGCAGCAGCAGTTGCGGCTCGCGCAGGCCGCTGCCGGTGGCGGCGGGAATGTTGATCGGCTGGCCACGCCGCCGCGTCGGCCCGATGCGCGGACAAAAGATCGCCATGACGACAGTCATGGTAAAGCCGAACACCATCACCGGCAGCACCATCTCGCCGCCCCACCGGCTGATCAACTGGCCGCCGCCGAGCGTCGACACGATGAAGGCGATCGAGCCCCAGACGCGCATCGACCCGTAATCGAGCCCCCAGCGGCGCACGCCGGAGATGACGATCGATTCGACGACCGGCAGATAGGGCGCGAAGGTGGCCCCCTGCAGCGTATAGACGATCGTCACCGGCCAGAAACTCGTCGTCCAGTAGAGCGCGATCGCCGTCAGCAGCGACAGGCCGCCCGACCAGAGCAGCACATCGGCACGTTCCTTCAAGCGGTCGGCGATCATGGCGACGATGGGCGCCACCAGCACGCGGACCACCATGGGTAAGGCAAGGATGATGCCGATCTCATGGTCGCTGAAACTGTGGGTCGCGAGCCAGATGGGGAAGAACGGCAGAACGATGCCGTTGACCAGCAGCGGCGCACAATAGGAAAGCGCGCTGAGCAGCCGGAAGCGCGGCGGCGCTCCCTCACTCGTCGGGGAATGTTGAACGGGAATCATGGGGGGACCTGAAGGAAACTGACGTTGTCCTAACACGCCATCCCGGATGCGACTATTGCGAGAAATAGCCCTCCTGAAACGTTTTAGAAAATAAATAGGGCTTGTCGCCTGACGGTAACGGCTAAATTCCTGGAAAGTACTGGCGCGGGTGGGCCGGCAGGAATAAGTCAGCCGAAATCAAGCAGCCTGGGGTGCCAACTCTGCCTCGTTCCACTCGACCGCGGTCAGCGCCGGCACGGTGCTGGCGAGCGTCCGCCAGGTGATCAATTCGAACGTGCCGTCCTCGTGCTCGGCGACCGCCGTGCAGCTTTCCACCCAATCGCCGGTATTGATGTAGCGGATGCCTTCCATGTCCTGGATGATCGCGTGGTGGATATGGCCGCAGATCACCCCGTCGGCACCGCTCTTGCGCGCCTCTTCGGCGACGACGCGCTCGAATTCGCCGATGAAATTGACGGCATGCTTGACCTGCAGCTTGGCCCAGGCCGAGAAAGACCAGTAGGGCATGCCGAGGCGGCGGCGCACGGCCGCCAGCAGGATGTTGATGCGGATGGCCGTATCGTAGGCCCAGTCCCCGAGATAGGCGAGCAGGCGGGCATTGCGAACAACGACGTCGAATTCGTCGCCATGCAGGATCAGGTATTTCTTGCCATCGGCGCCGTCATGCATCATCCGCTCGACGACCTCGATGCCGCCGAAGTGCATGCCCGGGAAATCGCGCAGGAACTCGTCGTGATTGCCGGGGATATAGACGACGCGCGTGCCCTTGCGCGCCTTGCGCAAGAGCTTCTGGACGACGTCATTGCAGACCTGCGGCCAATACCAACTGCGCTTCAGCCGCCAGCCGTCGACGATGTCGCCGACGAGAACGATCGTATCCGCCTCGTGGTAGCGCAGGAAATCCAGCAGGAAGTCGGCCTTCGCGGCCTTCGAGCCGAGATGGACATCGGAAATGAAGAGCGTGCGGAAATGTCTGGGTTCCATCATGTCTATCACGAGCTACGGCTCATGCCCCATCTTTCATATAGCCCTCCAAAACCAGACTCGTGTTTCAGGAAGATGACAGGCTGGGGAAAAGCCCAGCAAAGCCCTGCTGGCGGGACGCTCGCCGCACGGCGCAGCGACAATCTTGCCCTGTCTGTTGTGCGCGTTCATGATGATGGCGATTCCAGATCCGACACTGCGGGATGTCTGATGCGTCTCTTTCTCGTTCGCCACGGCGAATCCCTCGGCAACATCGACGAACGGGCCTACCGCCAGTTCGGCGATCACAACGTGCCGCTGACGCAATGGGGCTACCGGCAGGCGCTGGAGGCCGGCGGTATGATCGCCGCCTATCTGCAGGCCGTGCCGAGTTCCGGTCTCGGCAAGCTGCACATCTGGTACTCGCCATTCCTGAGGACGCGGCAGAGCAAGGACGCCGTGCTCGAAGCCCTGCCGGCAAGCGTCGTCGGCGATATCAGGGAGGATTATCTGCTGCGCGAGCAGGATTTCGGTCTCTTCACCGAAATTTACGACCACGCCGAACGGAAACAGAAGTTTCCCGAGGAATTCGAAAAATGGGCGAGGCTGCGCAGCAATAGCGGCAAATTCTACGCACGGCCGCCGGATGGCGAGAGCCGTGCGGACGTGGCCCAGCGGGTGCGCCTGTTCCTCCAGACGGTCATGCGAGACGCCGAAAATGACGATCACAACGTCGTCATCGTCGGCCACGGCGTCACCAATCGGGCGGTCGAAATGAACTTCCTGCGCCACACTGTCGAATGGTTCGAGCGCTCCGACAATCCCGGAAATGCCGACATCACGCTGATCGAGGGCACGCGCTCGCAAGGCTACGCGTCGATCCTGCTGCACCGTGCGGCCGACCGGTTGCCTGGACAAGAAGGCGAGCTGCGCGATGTCCATGGTGCCGACGTGACGCTCGCGCCGAGGCTTGGTGGCTAGTCAGCTGAGTGGAAAGACGAGGCTCGGATCCATTTCATCGTTCCGATGTCTGCTCCACCTGGCGCGCACGACTTAGTCCCTCCCCCTTGTCGGGAAGGGTTTTGACAGTCGCCGAGCGATATCAATCAGGCGGCCCTCACAGCCATCGGCTTCACATTCTGGTTCATGCGGAACAGATTATTCGGATCGTAGCGCAGCTTGATTTCAGCGAGACGCGCGTAATTGGCGCCATAAGCCATCTCGACCCGATCCGTCTCATCCTCCGGCATGAAGTTGATATAAGCGGTACCGACAGCATGTGGCTTGGTTGCCTCGAAGAGTTCGCGCGCCCAGCCGATGCATCTTGCATCCATTCCGGTTTCCCGCCAGCGCGCATGCACGTTCATGACGAAATGCGAACTGCGCTGCGGAAATGCGGTGGCTTCTGTGGGAATACGGCCGGCGGCACCGCCGACATGGCCGATGAATATTTCGCATTCCGGCCCCGGCAGCTTGCCCACGGCGTTGAGCAGGACGTCGATCGCCGCATCCGAGAGGGAGACGAAATCCTGGCTCTTCCAGTAATTACGCGCGCCAGGTGTCAGAAGCGGATCGAATGCCTGCTGCCAGCCGGTAAACGGCACCGGACCGACGACATCGGCAATCGGTTTTCCGATCGCCCGCAATCTGGCCGTCGCCTTTTCCCCCGCGGCGATATCTCCGCAATAGCACATGGCGAGCACCACGATCTCCTTGCCGTGCCATTCGGCCGGAAGGAACGGCAGCGGCGGCGCCTGGCGCATCACCACCCAGCAGGTCAGTTCATCGGGTGCCTCGTCCAGCGCCCGCCGATATTCCTGCAGCACCTTCTCCGCATCGGCGAAAGGATGCACGACCAATCCGGCGAGTACTTCGGAATGGAGCGGGTTGAGCTGGAATTCGAAGGAGGTGACGACGCCGAAATTGCCGCCGCCGCCACGCAGCGCCCAGAAGAGATCCGGTCTTTCCGTCTCACTCGCTTTGACCAGCTCGCCATCGGCCGTCACGACATCCACCGAAACCAGATTATCGAGCGTCAGCCCGAACTTACGGGTGAGCCAGCCGAAACCACCGCCGAGCGTCAGGCCGGCGATCCCGGTCGTCGAATTGATGCCGGTCGGCAGCACCAGCCCGAAGGCCAGCGTTTCCTTGTCTATGTCACCAAGTGTGGCACCCGGTTCGATTCTCGCGCGGCGTATCTCGGGATCCACCCGCACGGATTTCATCGGCGAGAGATCTATGACGACACCGCCTTCGCAGACGGCGTTTCCAGCAATGCCGTGCCCACCGCCACGCACCGAAACGAGCAGATTATTGTCGCGCGCAAACCGTACCGCACGCACGACATCGGCAGCACCCGCGCAGCGCGCGATGAGGCCTGGCCGGCGGTCAATCATCGCATTCCAGATCGCCCGAGCCTCATTGTAATCCGTATCCTTGCTGGTCAGGAGATTGCCGCGAAATCCGGCAGCAAACGCGTCCATGGCCGCGTCATTGACCATCGTCTGCCCCTTTTGCAGGGTCATGAGGTTCAAATTGTCCATGATTTCCTCCATGCGACCGGCGCCCCGCACCGTCGCGGCCGGCATTTTGCGCTTGCTGCAGCCGTCAGACAAGTTTTCCAAAAGGATTAGCTCTCGACTGGCACAAGAGGAGAGAAGCGACTCTCATTGAATTTACATTCGGTGCGAGCGCTGCCGAAGGGCCAATCTTTGTGTGGCGGCCACGCACCATTCGCCCATGTGGGGATCGCGTGTCCTCACTCGCCGGAGAACACTTTCTTCAGGAAGAACCGGCGAGGCGTCTGCTCGTCCCCTTCAAGTTCACCAAACTGCTCGAAACCAAGTTTGAGATAGAAGGGTTTGGCCTGAAAATCGAACGTATCGAGAAAGATGCCGACATATGCGCGCTCACGCGCTATGCGCTCCGCCTCATTCATCAGTTTCGTGCCGAAACCCTTCCCTCTAAGCGCGGAGGGGACAATTACGTATTTGATGAAAAGCCAATTGTATTCATCCACCGCATAGAGACCCCCGATGATTTCGGACGTGTTTGGATCTTTGAGGACGATGCCGAGGTGGGGCCGGTCGATCACATGCGCGGTATGAAGAGCATTAAAGTCCAACAGCAATGCGAGGACTTTGTTTAGCTCTTCGTCGGTAGGCTCGGCGGCTAGGATTTCGAAAACGGGCAGCATCTCTGCAGGATGAGGCACGGGCTGTGCAGTGTCCAGCCTGCAACCGAGCCCATGCCGCCTCTCGCTCGGCCGACGAAAACTTCTCCCATCCCCCATTTCCATACTGTCGCCCGTATCCGATTGATGTATGGAGGGAACTCCAGAAAAAGACGTGCACGGAGGCGGCAATGGATCACCAGGATAAATCCGAGATGGACAAGAACCTGACGAGCGGCGATCTCGACGAGCAGGCGCTCTTCTTCCACCGCTACCCCCGCCCCGGCAAGCTGGAGATCCAGGCGACCAAGCCGCTCGGCAACCAGCGCGATCTAGCGCTCGCCTATTCGCCTGGCGTTGCCGCCCCTTGCCTTGCCATCCGCGACAATCCTGAAATGGCGGCCGAATATACTTCGCGCGCCAATCTCGTCGCCGTCATCTCCAACGGCACCGCCGTGCTCGGCCTCGGCAATATCGGCCCGCTGGCTTCGAAGCCGGTCATGGAGGGCAAAGCCGTGCTGTTCAAGAAGTTCGCCGGCATCGACGTCTTCGACATCGAGATCGACGCGGCGAGCGTCGACCAGATGGTCTCGACCGTCAGCTCGCTGGAGCCGACCTTTGGCGGCATCAATCTCGAGGACATCAAGGCGCCGGAATGCTTCGAGGTCGAGCGGCGCCTGCGCGAAAAGATGAAGATCCCGGTCTTCCACGACGACCAGCACGGCACGGCAATCATCGTCGCCGCGGCGATCCTGAACGGGCTCGAACTTGCCGGCAAGGCGATCGAGAACGTCAAGATCGTCGCATCCGGCGCGGGTGCCGCCGCTCTTGCCTGCTTGAACCTGCTGGTAACCCTCGGCGCCAAGCGCGAAAACATCTGGGTCCATGACCTCGAAGGCCTCGTCTATCAGGGCCGCACCGAGTTGATGGACGAGTGGAAGGCCGTCTACGCCCAGCAGAGCGACACGCGTACACTGGCTGAAAACATCGGCGGCGCCGATGTGTTCCTCGGGCTGTCGGCCGCCGGCGTGCTGAAGCCGGAACTGCTGGCACAGATGGCCGACAAGCCGCTGATCATGGCGCTCGCCAATCCAACGCCGGAGATCATGCCGGATCTCGCCCGCGCGGCCCGTCCGGATGCGATGATCTGCACCGGCCGCTCGGATTTCGCCAATCAGGTCAACAACGTCCTCTGCTTCCCCTATATCTTCCGCGGCGCGCTCGATTGCGGCGCCGAGACGATCAATGAGGAAATGAAGATGGCGGCCGTGCGTGCCATCGCAGCACTCGCCCGCGAAGAGCCGTCCGATGTCGCCGCCCGCGCCTATTCCGGCGAGACCCCGGTCTTCGGCCCGGATTACCTGATCCCCTCGCCCTTCGATCCGCGCCTCATCCTGCGCATCGCGCCGGCCGTCGCCAAAGCTGCCGAACAGAGCGGCGTCGCCCGCCGCCCGATCCAGGATTTCGACGCCTATTTCGATCAGCTGAACCGCTTCGTCTTCCGCTCCGGCTTCGTCATGAAGCCGATCTTCACCGCGGCCAAGGCCGCCGAGCGCAAGCGTGTCATCTTCTCCGAAGGCGAAGACGAGCGCGTGCTGCGCGCCGCCCAGGTGCTGCTTGAGGAAGGCCTGGCCAAACCGATCCTCATCGGCCGTCCGCAGGTCATCGAGACGCGCCTCAAGCGCTACGGCCTGCGCATTCGCCCGCTGCAGGATTTCGAGGTCATCAATCCGGAAGACGACCCGCGCTTCCGCGAATATGTCGATCTCTATTTCTCGCTCGTCGGCCGCCGCGGCGTCATTCCGGAAGCCGCCCGCACCATCGTGCGCACCAACACGACAGTCATCGGCGCGCTGGCGTTGAGGCGCGGCGAGGCCGATGCGCTGATCTGCGGCCTGGAAGGCCGCTATGAAAAGCATCTGCGCGATGTGCGCCAGATCATCGGCAAGCGTCCGAACGTGCGTGATTTCTCCGCGCTCAGCCTGATGATCTCGCAGCGCGGCGCCACCTTCTTCACCGATACCTATGTCACCTTCAATCCGAGCGCCGAAGAGATTGCCGAGGCGACGGTGCTGGCGGCCGAGGAAATCCGCCGTTTCGGCATCACCCCGCGCGCTGCCCTCGTCTCGCATTCCAACTTCGGCTCGCGCGAATCCGAAAGCGCCACCAAGATGCGCAATGCCCTGCAGCTGGTGCGCGACGCCGCGCCCGATCTCGAGGTCGACGGCGAAATGCACGGTGAAAGCGCCATCACCGAAGCCCTGCGCAAGCGCGTCATGCCGCACACGACGCTGCACGACGAGGCGAACCTGCTGGTCTTCCCGAACCTCGACGCCGCCAACATCACCCTCGGCGTGGTCAAATCGATGACCGATGGACTGCATGTCGGCCCGATCCTGCTCGGCGCCGCCATGCCCGCCCATATCCTCGCGCCCTCCGTCACCTCCCGCGGCGTCGTCAACATGGCGGCATTGGCCGTCGTCGAGGCATCGCAGCCGGCATAAGCCGGCTGCTCGCAACCCGGCGAGAAATATCAGACAGCCCGGATCGACAGGCGCCCTTGATCCGCGAGCGCATCGGCGCGTTCGTTGCCGGCAATGCCGGAATGGCCTTTGCACCAGGTAACGGTCACCAGGGCGTTCTGCGATAGTTGAAAATCGACTGCCTTCCACAGTTCCGCATTGTCGATCGTTCGCCTTCGAGCACTTCCATTCGGGCTGCTTTTCTTCCAGCCGTTGCTTTTCCAGATATGTCGCCGGCTGTTGCAGCCTTTGACGGCATAGACGGAATCGGACCAGATGGTCGCAGCTTCGCCGGCTGCTTCGCTATTGATCCAGATGGCGGCCTTCAGGACGGCGGTCAATTCCATTGAATTGTTGGCCGACTCCCGGACGCCACCGAATCCGGAGGCGATTTCCACCGCATCGCGATAGGCCACAAATGCCCAGCCGCCGTGCTGGGAACCGGGTTCGTAACAACCGTCCACGAAGATGTGTAGGCCGTGTTGAGGTTCGCGCATCCCGCCGGTTGTTGCAGGCGAGTGGCGTTCGCTGAAGATGCCTATCATTCTCGCCCCGCCCTCGCCTTTGCTGCGCCGCCCAGACCGGCGCGAATTGCGACGGTCTGCACGCCGCCTGAAGCGGAATGCACCTCGTCGATTGTGTCGACCATTGACGATAGTAGCGGCAGTGGTGCCTATTGCCGAGGGGTGAACTATGGGGCAGCGTCGATCATGGACAATCCGTTGAGCAATGCCGGTAGGCGCGATCGAAGCGTAACCGTTCGTCGTATTCTCAAGGTCAATCATGCTGGCGAATTCGGCGCAATTCGCATCTATGGCGCACAGATCTGGATGGCCCGTAGGCTGTTTCCCGACATCATTCCCGCACTCCGCGAAATGCGAGACGACGAGATCAAGCATTGCCGCCTGTTTCGCGACGCAATGCCGTCCAGGAAGGCCAGGCCATGCCGCGTCATGGCATTCTGGAGCCTCGGCGGTTACCTGCTCGGTTTCCTGACAGCCCTCGGTGGACGTAATATGGTCTGGATCTGTACCGAGGCGGTCGAAAGCACCGTTCACCGTCACCTTGAGGATCAATTGGCTTTTCTGGAGGCCGGTGACTCCGAGCTTCATGGCCTTATAGCCTCCATTCAAGAGGAAGAATTGGCTCATCTCAGGGAGGCCGAGAAAAACCAGACAGCACGCGGAATGAGCCACACACTGCTCCTGCCCGTCGTCGCCGCACTCACCGATCTGATGATCTGGCTGTCGACATGGGGAGACTCAAGCTGGATGCGTGCCGAAATGGCCCGCTCGAAGCAGACCTGACAGTCCGCGACCGGATCTGTCCGCGAGCGACTTCTGGCGCGACGCGGTCCATCCGGGGAATCGCCGGCCTCTGCTGGATAAGATCGCGAAAATACGCTAAGAATTTCTCTGAGCTTATTAAGAGAAACACGCTAAGAGGAAACGCGCGACGAAGTGACGTCGCACTCGACCCATCGACCGTTTGCTCATTCCGGGACGACGCCGTGAAACGCCGAAACCTGTCTCTTGCGCTTCTCCTTGCCTTCGCGACGCCCGTCGCCGCGCAGGCGAGTGCCATCTGCGATGACCTGCGCGGCCGCCTGGCCGACCTGCCGCGATCGATCGGCAACGGCAATGGCCCGGAAGCGCGCCAGTTTGCCGGTGCCATAGCCGAGCAGAACCTCGAGCTGCGCAAGGTCCGCAACGACCTGCGCAGCTACGGCTGCACCTCGGGCAGCATGGTGGTGATCGGCGGCGAGAATGCCGATTATTGTGACGAGCTCTCGCAGGCTGAAGCGCGGATGATCGATAATATCCGGTATCTCCAGGATCGTCGCGCCGAACTGCGCAGCCAGGGCGGCGGTGATGACGGCGGGCGCCGCGAACTGATGGCTGCTCTTGAGCGCAATGGCTGCAACAGCGAGAATTTCTACGCCCCGTCCGAGCGCAGCGCCAACGACCTTGCCCCGAGCATCGAGGAACAGGCGATGCGCGCCGACACCTTCATTCCGCTCGGCGGCGGTGAAGAGGTTGACCCGCGTTACGGCCTGCCGAGGACCGAGATGCTTTCGCCGGTCAGCACCATCTGCGTGCGCAGTTGCGACGGCGGCTTCTTCCCGATCAGCTCGAACGCCACCTCGGTCGATTTCGGCCGGGATGCTGAGACCTGCGCCAAGATGTGTCCGGGCATCGAGACCGAGCTTTTCTATCGAGACGTGAGGAGCACCGAAGCCTCGAACATGATTTCGGTGGCAACCGGCACGCCCTACAGCGCCATGCAGAACGCCTTCGCCTACAAGAACCGCGCGCCCGGCGAGAAAAATGCCTGCGCCTGCAATCTCACCGCCTATTACGAAGAGATGCGCGGCAAGCAGGCCGTGAGCGAACCGCCGCAGCAGGGATCGATCACCACGATCCGCACCAATCCGCCGGCGAAAGATACCGCGGCTGCGCCAACGGCACCCCAGCCGTCAGTCCCGGAGCGTCCCTATGACCCTGCGCAAAACAAGGTCCGGCAGGTCGGACCGCAGTTTCTGGCGGGCGACCAGGGTTCGATCGATCTTGCCAACCCGGCAACACCGGGCCCGCAGCCGCAACAGCAGTGACCGCTGCTACGGCTCGCTCCGTCCCCAACCATCGTGGAAGACGAGCTCGTCGAGCGGCAGCCGCTGCCGCCAGCCTTTGACGGAGAGTTCCGGCTCGTCGTAAAGCCCGTCGACGAAGCCGGCGCAGAGCCAGGCGACCACCTCGATATGATCGGGTATGCCGAGAATGGTTTTCAGCTCACCTTCGCGAAAGATGCTGACCCAGCCAATGCCGATTCCTTCGGCGCGCGCCGCGAGCCAGAGGTTCTGGATGGCGCAGACCGTCGAATAGGAATCCATCCGTGGATTGTGCGTGCGGCCCAGAACGACGCTGCCGCTGCGCGTGGGATCGCAGGTCACGCATATGCCGAGCGGCGCCTCGACGATGCCTTCGAGCTTGAGGGAGCGGTATGCCTGCCGCCGCTCGCCATCGAACATCAGTGCCGCCTCCTCATTCGCCCTGAGGAAGGCATCCCTTACCCGCGCCCGTACGGCTTCGCTTTTCACCAGGATGAAGTTCCACGGCTGCATGAAGCCGACGGAGGGGGCGTGATGGGCGGCGGTCAGAAGCCGCGCCACGACGTCATCCGGCAACGGATCGGGCCGGAATTGGCTGCGCACGTCGCGTCGCGTCATGATCGCGTGATACACGGCCTCGCGTTCGGCGAGAGAAAAACCGGATGCCGCTGAAACGGCATCCTCATCAAAGGGTCGCATCGTCAAATCCCCAACAACGCAACCGCCCGCCGTCCGCGCGGGTTGGGTCTATCATGCCAGGCCGGTCTTCTGACTTGGCGTCACCCACCTGCCGCGGCCTTCCCGGCAAAAGCCAGTGGCGTGATGAAGCGGCAGACGTCGGCCTTACAGCGTTGGGCACGTTCCGGCCTTGCACCGGATTCCCGATTCTCCCGCCCTCAAGAGCGGGCACCTGACAAAGCATCTATTTCAGGAAAGCGACGCGGCAGCAAGCACCGGCCCGTGCGCGAGCGAAACAAACTGCGTGTGCCCTCGATCCCATTCTACTTGGTGATTTATTCACACATCAAATACACACTATTTTCGCGCGTTTAGGGTTTGCCGTGAGCCTCGGGCGACATACTTTAAGCCAGCCTCCCGCAGAAGCGATTGCCGCCCTCCGGGATGTCCGATTTCAGGCAGAAAATTCTGCGTGACAACAGGCAACCGCGACGCTACATACGCCTAATGTCGACGACTTCAATCCAGGCCTCGCGATTTTATTGGTACCGCTGCTCCCAGCGGATGCGGGTCCATGCGTAACTGAAGTCGACGCGACGACAACCCGAACAGCCGCTAGTCTACCTGGCGGCTTTTTTATTTCCGCACGGTATGACCAAACAGGAGCCACACCGTGTCCGATACCATCGACGATCTGCGTATCCTCGAGATCACCCCGCTGACCAAACCCGCAGATATCATCGCGGAAATCCCCCGAACCGCTGCCGTCAGCGAGACGGTAACCAGCAACCGTCATGCGATCCATAAGATTCTGGAGGGAGACGACGACCGCCTGATTGTCGTCATCGGTCCCTGCTCCATCCACGATCCTGCTGCGGCGCGCGAATATGCCGAGCGGTTGGTGCAACAGCGGCAGCGCTTCTCCGGTGATCTCGAAATCGTCATGCGCGTCTATTTCGAAAAGCCCCGCACCACCGTCGGCTGGAAGGGTCTGATGAATGATCCGCATCTCGACGGCAGCTACCGCATCGAGGAAGGGCTGCGGATTGCCAGGCGCCTGCTGCTCGACGTCAATGCGATGGGCCTGCCCGCCGGCGTCGAATTCCTCGAGACGATCACGCCGCAATACATTGCCGACCTCGTCAGCTGGGGCGCAATCGGCGCGCGGACGACCGAAAGCCAGATCCATCGCCAGCTCGCCTCCGGCCTCTCCTGCCCGATCGGCTTCAAGAACGGCACGGATGGCGGCGCACGCGTCCCGCTCGATGCCATTCTCGCCGCCTCGCAGCCGCATCACTTCCCCGCAGTCACCAAGGACGGGCACGCTGCCATCGCCTCAACAAAGGGCAACGAGGACTGCCACATCATCCTGCGCGGCGGCAAGCGCCCGAATTATGAGGCGGCCGATGTCCAGGCGGTGGTCAGCGAAGCCGTCAAGCTCGGTGTTCTCCCGCGCATCCTTATCGACGCCAGCCATGCCAACAGCAACAAGGACCCGATGAACCAGCCGCATGTGGTCAAGGACGTCGCCGGACAGATCGCCGCCGGCAACCGCCACATCAAGGGCATGATGATCGAGAGCAACCTCGTCGCCGGCCGTCAGGATCTCGTGCCCGGCAAGCCGCTGGTCTACGGCCAATCCATCACCGACGGCTGCATCGACTGGGATATGTCGGTCGACGTGCTCGATAATCTGGCCCACGCCGTCCGCGATCGTCGCAAGGCCGCCGTCGCGGC
The DNA here is from genome assembly GCF_029194105.1 of Rhizobium mulingense. Classification (NCBI taxonomy): domain Bacteria; kingdom Pseudomonadati; phylum Pseudomonadota; class Alphaproteobacteria; order Hyphomicrobiales; family Rhizobiaceae; genus Rhizobium; species Rhizobium mulingense. The sequence goes on from NZ_JARFVE010000014.1 coordinate 127,452, forward strand.
CTGAGCGGCACTATCAAGCGCGGCGGGCAGATATCCCGCCGCCCATTCACAGGTCAATCTTCGTCCAAAAGATGCAGGCCCTCATCGGTCCAGAAGCCGCCCCATGGTTCCGGTTTGACCAGGCCATAGGAAGCCAGCACTTCGACCGCGTCTTCGCCGGCGCTCATGGACTTGTGAACCAGCCCGTTTCGATCATCATCCATATACTGAACACACATGGAGGCCAGAGCCTTAAGGATCGCTCTTTCTTCAGGTGTCATTGAAATTAAACTTCCTAACTCGGTCAAAACTTGAGACGGTGATTGTTAAAGTACAATCTCGCCACCCACCACCCCGTCATCAATGTTGGCTCGATCGCCGGTAAGGGCTTTTCACGACGTGCGCCTGTGCAGGCACTTAGAGGCGACGACCATATTATAAGCGGTCACGGTTCGAATGAGTCGAGATATTCATTCTCGTCATAAACGACGTCACTTAAAAACAGGAGCGCAATCTTGTCCTGTGACTGGAGCATAAGCTCCTCTTCCGGCGAAAGCGGCAGGTCATCAAAAAAGCTCATGGCATTATAATTCTTGAAGTACGTCTCGTTACCGCAAACATATCTCAGATCGTGCTGAATATAGAATTTGGCGATGGGAACAGCCATCTGATTTAAAGCTTGAGACTCTATGCCGAGTTCGCCAGTGCGGACACGGCTGATAGCCCCAGCGTTTTTGAACTAGGTAGTTCGCTAGAACAAGCCCGTCGCATCTCGATCGAAAAGGGATGGCAGATTCGGGAGCTTTCACCTAACTCCCGGGCCAATGGTATGTTGATGGCGCGGAAGTTGCTCTTTTTGTTTGCGATAACAACCGAATTGCCGGGGTGACAAAAACGCGAGATGGGAGCATTGATGACTTCGCCTCTATTCATTCACATCAAAGTATGGTGAGCCGAAGACGACCGTCGTGACGTATCCGCTCGGACCGACCACGGTTTCAAGTATCGATTCGAAATTTGCCCTTCCCGGTGGCGAGTCTCTCTCGGTGCAGCTCCAAAGCATCGGAGGGCACTCGAAAGTTACTGTGCACCGCGCTTCCGAAGCGTTATGTCCGGCCGAAACAGAACCGCATTAATCCTGACCGTAGATATCTATAGGTGAGCACCCACCGCCTGCGCATCAGTTGACGGGCATCAAGGCCGCTGCCACGGTAAAATGTCGATGGGGAATTTTGAGTAGTTACAATTGTTCAATGAATAGAAGGACATGTCGTCGTCTATTTTGTTGGCTGAAAGCTCCCACTCGAAGGTGTCTCGTCCACCCGGACCAATTGCCAACGACATTATTAATAGCTCAAGGAGCCTTTCTGGAGGAGGATACGTGATACCATACAATGTCGCCTCCTTGCCGATGAAGGTGCCTTTAATGACCTTCTCGATCTCCAGGTCGACCCGGATCACCCGTTTCGGATAATCTTTCGGTAGCAGCAATCCGGGATCTCCGATCGAGAGCGATTTCACACGTGCCTCGACCACGACATTGGCTTTCGCGAGCGTGTTGTCACCGCACGGAGGCGTTGCCGCTGCCATGCCTGGGAAGCACAGCATGAGTACAAGAACTATCTGCACACGGAGTCGCACAGCTGAAACTGCAGGCATATTCGGCATCGATTTCCCCATCCTATGGCCAATGCCTATTTCAGAAGGGTTGCGTGAGGCTTTATGATGATGCCTGACCACCCCATCATAAATTGATGTAAAACTGTGCGCTCTATACTGGCTGGCAAGCAGTTTAGCGCCGTGTCGTGCGGCAGGAGAAACTTGTGTCAAGGCGAGCAGCTCTGCAGCGCAAATGCAGAGGTATGATTGAAAAGCTTTGGACCCGGTTACTGATCACCGGATTGCTGCTGTTTTGTCCCGTACCGCTAAGCATCCCACTGCTATGGCTATATGAGGGGGAACTGCACACTAAGACTTCCATCATCAAAGCCGCAGAACAGCCGTTGCCTTTTTATCTCATCATCATGATCGCCGTTTGCAACGGCTTTGCGTGGACATGTCTCTGCGTCGAGGCCGCACTGACGCGCATTCGATTGCAAGCGAGACGCTAAACTAAGGCGGGTGCATCCCAGTACCCCACCACCGAATCACTTAATGGCGGTGCGTCGCTCTCAAGAGTTCACCGGGAAATACCTGACATAGGCAAACTCATCACCGTCTGGTGACCAGCAGGGCACGTTGATCGTGCCCTGCCCGCCGAACAGCTCGAACAGCGTCTTCAGATTGCCGCCATCCATATCCATCAGCCGCAGCCGCACGTCGAGATCGCGTGGATGGTCGAAAACGCTGGGATCGTAGGACAGGATCAGCACCTTGTCGTTCCTGGGCGATGGATGAGCAAACCAGTTGCCCTGATTATCCGAGGTCACCTGTTCGAGCCCGCTGCCGTCTGGATGGATGCGCCAGATCTGCATCAGCCCGGTGCGGCTGGAGTTGAAGTAGATCCATTGCCCATCGGCGGAATAATCCGGCCCGTCATTGCGGCCCTCGCCATGCGTCAGCCGCGTCTCGACACCGCCGTCGACGGAGATCGTATAGATGTCGAAGAGATCGTCGCGGATGCCGCAATAGGCGAGTTGGCGCCCATCCGGCGACCAGCCGTGCCAATAGGAGGGCTGGTTTTCGGTAACAAGCCGCGGCGTGCCGCCTTCGATCGGCAGGATATAGATCGACGACTTGCCGAACTCGCTCTTGTCGGAAATGACGATCTCGGTGCCGTCAGGCGAGATGCCGTGATCATTGTTGCAGTTGACGGCAAAGCCGGTGTCGACCTGAACAACCTCGCCGCCATCGAGCGGCAGCCGGAAGAGCAGCCCGTCGCCATTCAGCAGGAGATAGGAGCCGTCAGGAGCAAAATTCGGCGCTTGCACCAGCCGATCCGTCTGCCACACCTCACGTGCCCTGCCCGTCCTGACATTGTAGATCTCGACCGAGCTGCGCATCGATGCTCCTCCTGACATCTCGATCGCCTCAGCGATCTCGATTGTGCTAGCGATCTCGATTGTGCTAGCGATCTCGGTCGTTTCAGCGATCCCGGAACCGGTTGGTGATGGGATAACGCCGGTCGCGCCCGAAATTCTTCTTGGTGATCTTCACGCCCGGCGCCGACTGCCGGCGCTTGTATTCGGCGAGATAGAGCAGGTGCTCGACGCGGTGAACGGTGGCGACGTCATGGCCGCGCGCGACGATCTCTTCGACCGCCATCTCCTTCTCGACTAGGCATTCGAGGATATCGTCGAGAACAGGATAGGGCGGCAGCGAATCCTGGTCCTTCTGGTCGGGGCGCAGTTCTGCCGAGGGCGCCTTGTCGATGATATTCAGCGGGATCACTTCGCCCGACGGCCCCAGCGCAGTCGGCGGCACGTTCTCGTTGCGCCAGCGGGCCAGCGCATAGACCTGCATCTTGTAGAGGTCCTTGATCGGGTTGAAGCCGCCATTCATGTCGCCATAGAGCGTGGCGTAACCGACCGACATTTCCGACTTGTTGCCCGTTGTCACCACCATCGCGCCGAACTTGTTGGAGATCGCCATCAGGATGACGCCGCGCGCGCGGCTCTGCAGGTTCTCCTCGGTGATGCCGCTATCCGTACCCGCGAAGAGATCGGACAGCGCGCTGCTGAAGCCCGTCACCGGCTGCTCGATCGGCACGATGTCGTAGCGGCAGCCGAGCGCCTTGGCGCAATCGGCCGCGTCCTTCAGCGAATCCTCCGAGGTATAGCGGTAGGGCAGCATGACGGTGCGCACCCGCTCCTCGCCGAGCGCATCGACGGCGATGGCCGCGCAGATTGCCGAGTCGATGCCGCCGGAAAGGCCGAGCACGACCGTCTTGAAGCCGTTCTTGTTGACGTAATCGCGAAAGCCGAGCAGGCAGGCGCGGTAATCAGCCTCCTCGCCCTCGGGGATACGTGCCATCGGCCCTTCGGCGCAGTGCCAGCCGCTTTCGCCGCGCTTCCACGTCGTCACCGCAAGCGCCGTCTCGAACTCGCTCATCTGGAAGGCAAGCGACCTGTCGGCATTGAATGCGAAACTCGCGCCGTCGAAGACGAGCTCGTCCTGGCCGCCGAGCTGGGCGGCGTAGATCAGCGGCAGACCGGTTTCGATCACCTGCTTCAGCACCACCTGATGACGGATATCGACCTTGCCGCGGTAGTAGGGAGATCCATTCGGCGACAGCAGGATTTCGGCGCCGCTTTCGGCCAGCGTCTCGCAGACGCCGAGCTCGCCCCAGATATCCTCGCAGATCGGAATACCGAGCCTCACTCCGCGGAAATTGACCGGCCCGGGCATGGCTCCCTGATGGAAGACGCGCTTCTCATCGAACTCACCATAATTCGGTAGGTCGACCTTGTCGCGCACCGCGATGACTTTGCCGCCGTCGAGCACGGCGACAGAATTATAACGCCCGTTCTCGTCCTGCCGGGGAAAACCGATAATGACGCCTGGCCCGCCATCGGCGGTATCGGCGGCCAGGCTTTCGACCGCCTTCCAGCAGGCGCGGATGAAGGCTGGCTTCAGCACCAGATCCTCCGGCGGATAGCCGGAGATGAAAAGCTCGGTCAGGACGAGCAGATGCGCGCCCTCCCGCCCCGCATCGGCGCGCGCTTCCCGCGCCTTGGCAAGATTGCCGGTCACATCGCCGACCGTTGGGTTGAGCTGGCCGATGGCGATGCGGAAGATATCAGAAAGAGCGTTTTCCTGTGTCATGTCATTTATTTAGCCTGCGCCTTCCGTTACCGCAACACGTTCGCGGTCAAAGCGGCCCCGGCGGTGACGAAATTTTTATGAAGGGTCGACACGGCATGACGCGGCACCGACACGCATTGCAATTTACCGGTGGAGCGGAATACTGGCGCCGAAAGCGAGCGCATCGAAACGGCATCGGAAACAGGCCATGTATAATATCTCCAACTTCGTGCACCATCATTTCGATAAACCGGCCGATGAACTCGGCGACATCGAAAAGCGCGTCCTTGCGAAAACGCACGAGCGCAAGATCATCTCGACCGACGTCAATGCCGCCTTCTCCGCCGAGACCTCGTTCGGCGCGCGTGTCGCCGACGGGATCGCCCGCGTCGGCGGCTCCTGGTCCTTCATCATCGCCTTCCTGGCTTTTCTCGCCGTCTGGACGATAATCAACACCATCCTATTGGCGACCCGCGCCTTCGACCCCTACCCCTTCGTCTTCCTGAACCTGATCCTGTCGATGCTCGCCGCCATCCAGGCGCCGATCATCATGATGTCGCAGAATCGTCAGGCCGAGCGCGACCGCTTCGAGGCGGCCAAGGATTACGAAGTCAATCTCAAAGCCGAACTCGAAGTGCTCTCCCTGCATCAGAAGATCGATATGCACGTGCTGACCGAGCTGACGGCGTTGCGCGAGGACGTAGCCCGCCTCAATGCCGCGCTTTCCGCCAGGAGCTAGATGGGAAACCTGTCATATTGCGGCAGGCCATCCGTGATCTCGTAGAAATCGCCCTTGTCAGTGCAGTAAATGTGGTGACTGAAGGAAAGGCCGGTCGGCTCGTCGAAGCTTCCGGCCAGGACCGAAACCTCCGGCGATTTGTCGCCCTGCCAGAACAGTGCCGAGCCGCAATTCCCGCAGAAGCCGCGCTGCGCCTCGCCGCTCGACCGATACCAGCGGACCGCTTCGGCGCCCCGCACCGAAAGAGCCGTGCGCGGCACGTTGGCCGCGGCATAATAAAATCCCGTCTGCCGGCGGCACTGCGAGCAATGGCAGCCGACGACAGGTCCGGGCTTGCCCGCAATCGTATATCGCACGGCGCCGCAAAGGCAGCCGCCTGTATGCCGTTCGGTCATGACGACTCCTCCATTTTGCAGGAGGTTGCCGCCGATCGCCGCGGGCGTCAAATCCATTCCGTTCAACGAGAGATCAGAAAAGTTGAAGCACGCTCGCTTCGCATGAGCATGGCCAGCACGACCTTCCGCTGTTGCCTGTCGACAACACCGACCGATCTCCTCACGTCACCAAGTTGAATTGATCCGCCTTCTCGGCGATACTGAGGGTTCAATTCATTCAACCTCTGGGAGACTGTCATGAGAGCGATCCTGTCCAAACAGAAAGGAAACATCGCCCACAAGGACATTCTGCCTCATGAATATTCCGTTCTCCCGCGCGAGGAAAAACGCGCGACGCAATAACGCCTTCCCCACATTCTTCCTGGACGACCTCGCCGCCGATCATGGCCGGCGCTGGTCGCGCATGCGAAAATTTCTCTCCTACTATCGCCCGCATCTGCCTCTGCTGCTGGCGGATCTGCTTTGTGCGATCCTTGTTGCCGGCACGGCGGTCGCCCTGCCGCTTTGCGCCAATATCGTCACCAGCCGCCTTCTGGCCCTACCCGATGCGCCGGAGGCCTTCGCCCAGATCCTCGCCATGGGCGGCGTCATGCTGGCCGTCCTGGCAGTCCAGATCGCCGCAATCTTCTTCGTCGATTATCGCGGCCACGTCATGGGCGCCCGCATCGAGGCGACGGTTCGGCAGGAGCTCTTCGAGCATTGCCAGAAGCTCTCCTTCAGCTTTTACGACCGCCAGCGCACCGGCCAGCTGATGAGCCGCATCACCAATGACTCCCTCTGGCTTGGCGAACTCTTCCACCACGGCCCCGAGGATCTTGCCATCGCCGTGCTGAAATATGCCGGCGCCATGCTGGTGCTCTTCTTCATCGACCCGCCCTTGGCGACCCTGATCCTGTTGCTCACGCCGGTCGCGGTCGCCTATGCGCTCTATTTCAACCGGCGCATGAACCGTGCGCTCGAAGCCAGCAAGCAGCAGATCGCCGCCGTCAACGAGCGCGTCGAGGACGCTCTGGCAGGTATCCGAGTCGTCCAGTCCTTCGCCAACGAGGAGCTGGAAAGAGAGCGCTTCGACGCACAGAACCAGCGCTTCCTGCAAAGCCGCGCCGAGGGCTATTGCAGTGAAGCCTGGTTTTCGGTCGGCACCGAAACCTTCGCCCAGCTCGTGACGATATTGGTGATCATCGTCGGCGGCCTGCGCATCCTGTCAGCGGATCTCACCGTCCCCGATATGCTGACCTTCCTGCTCTGTGTCGCCGTATTGGTCGACCCGGTGCAGCGGCTCGCCAATTTCGTGCGGCTCTGGCAGGAGGGCTATACCGGCTTCATCAGGGCTATGGAAATCCTGGAGATCGCCCCTGATATCACCGATCGACCCAACGCCCGTCCGATGCCGGCGCCGAAGGGCGAGATCAGCTTTTGCGACATCGCCTTCGGCTATGAGGCCGATGGCCCCAGCGTTCTAGAGCGGCTGTCACTGACCATCGCCCCCGGAGAGTTCGTCGCCCTGGTCGGCCCCTCAGGGGTTGGCAAGAGCACACTTTGCGCCCTTATCCCGCGCTTCTACGATGTCGCGGCCGGGGCGATCCGGATCGACGGCACCGATATTCGCGACGTGACACTGGCCTCGCTCCGGCGCCATGTCGGAGTGGTTCAGCAGGATGTCTATCTCTTTGCCGGCACAATTGCGGAGAACCTGCGATACGGCCGACCGGGTGCGACCGATGCCGAGCTCGAAGCGGCTGCCCGCGCCGCCAATGCGCACGATTTCATCACGGCCTTGCCCAATGGCTATGACACTGATATCGGCCAACGCGGCGTCAAACTTTCCGGCGGCCAGCGCCAGCGCATCACAATCGCCCGCGCCTTCCTCAAGAATCCTGAGATTCTGATCTTCGACGAGGCGACCAGCGCGCTCGACAATGAGAGCGAACGGGCGGTGCAGCAGGCGCTGCTGAGCCTGGCGAACGGCCGAACTACCCTGGTCATCGCCCATCGCCTGTCGACCGTCCGCCATGCTGACCGCATCCTGGTCCTGACGGGCGACGGCATCGTCGAACAGGGCACGCATGACGATCTGATGGCGAAAGGCGGCGTTTACGCCAACCTGCACAGCGTTCAGGCCAGCATCTGAAGACAATAAAAAACCCGGCTTTGCGCCGGGTTTTTCGTCGTTCTATTTCGGCTGTCTCAGCCGTTGGCGACCATGCGCTTCTCGTCGCGGCCGCCCTTCATGCGCTCGGCAAGCAGGAAGGCCAGCTCGAGCGCCTGATCGGAGTTAAGGCGTGGATCGCAATGCGTGTGGTAGCGATCCTGCAGGTCGTCGGCGGTGACGGCGCGCGCACCACCGGTGCATTCCGTCACGTCCTTGCCGGTCATCTCGACATGGATGCCGCCGGGATGCGTGCCTTCGGCGCGGTGGATCTGGAAGAAGCTTTCGACTTCCGACAGGATCCGCTCGAAGGGACGGGTCTTGTAATTGTTGAGCGTGATCGTGTTGCCGTGCATCGGGTCGCAGGACCAGACGACCTTGCGCCCCTCGCGCTCGACGGCGCGGATGAGGCGCGGCAGGTTTTCGGCGACCTTCTCGTGGCCGAAGCGGCAGATCAGCGTCAGCCGCCCGGCTTCGTTAGCCGGATTCAGGATATCGATCAGCTGCAGCAGATCGTCTGCCTGCAGCGAGGGGCCGCATTTAAGCCCGATCGGGTTCTTGATGCCGCGGCAATATTCGATATGCGCATGGTCAGCCTGGCGCGTGCGGTCGCCGATCCAGATCATGTGGCCAGATGTGGCGTACCAGTCGCCCGAGGTGGAATCGACGCGGGTCAGCGCCTCCTCGTAGCCGAGCAGCAGCGCTTCATGGCTGGTGAAGAAATCGGTCTCGCGCAGGCTCGGGTGGTTTTCCGAGGTGATGCCGATCGCCGTCATGAAATCCATGGTTTCGCTGATGCGGTCGGCCAGCTTGCGGTACCGCTCACCCTGCGGGCTGTCCTTGACGAAGCCCAGCATCCACTGATGGACGTTTTCGAGGTTGGCGTAACCGCCCATCGCAAAGGCTCGCAGGAGGTTCAGCGTCGCGGCCGACTGGCGATAGGCCATGGCCTGGCGTTCCGGGTTCGGAATGCGCGACTCCTCGGTGAACTCGATGCCGTTGATGATGTCGCCGCGATAGGCCGGCAGTGTCACGTCACCCTGCTTCTCGACATTCGACGAACGCGGCTTGGCGAACTGTCCGGCGATACGCCCGACCTTGACGACAGGCAGCTGCGCGCCGAACGTGAGCACGACGGCCATCTGCAGGAAAGCGCGGAAGAAGTCGCGAATATTGTCGGCGCCGTGTTCGGCGAAGCTCTCGGCGCAGTCGCCGCCCTGCAGCAAGAAACCGTTGCCTTCGGCAACATTGGCGAGATGCTTCTTCAGTCGGCGCGCCTCGCCGGCGAAGACGAGCGGCGGATAGCTGGCGAGCGTTGCCTCCGTTGCCGCCAAGGCGGCTGCATCCGGATATTCGGGAACCTGCAGGATCGGTTTCTGCCGCCAGCTGCTCGGGGTCCAATTCTCTGCCATGTCACTTACCTCATTCACATCCGTCCCTGGGATGCACCTATCCTCGATTGCGGCGGCTTATAGCCCTTTAGATCGGGCTTGCAAAGGCCAATCGCCGGAAGCTCCATGCCATGCCGCCGCCATCGGTCAATGCTCGCATATAGGTGGCAAAAAACCCCGTTACCATCGTTAAACCGGCATATACCACGTCGGTTTCCCCATATTTTAGACTTTGAATGTAGAACCGGGATGAGTTTCAACATTGGGGACACATCATGGCGATCCTTCCGCCGGGATTCATATCGGATCGTTCTGGCAATTTCGGTATCATGACGGCATTGCTGATGGTGCCGCTGCTCGGCATGGCAGGCATGGCGGTGGATTTCGCTCACGCCATGAGCCTGCGCACGCAGCTCTTTGCCGCCGCCGATGCTGCCGCCGTGGGCTCGATCGCCGAAAAATCCAGCGCGGTCGCCGCCGCCATGACCATGAGCGGCAATGGCACGATCTCTCTCGGCAAGACCGACGCCCGCAGCATTTTCCTGTCGCAAGTATCGGGAGAACTGGCGGATGTTAATATCGATCTCGGCATCGACGTTACCAAAACCGCCAATAAGCTGAATTCGCAGGTTTCCTTCACGGCGACCGTGCCGACCACCTTCATGCGCGTTCTCGGCAAGGATTCGATCACCATCTCCGGCACGGCAACGGCCGAATACCTGACCGCGTCCTTCATGGATTTCTACATCTTGCTCGACAACACGCCATCGATGGGCGTCGGTGCCACCGCGAAAGACGTCGCGATGATGGAAAAGAACACCAGCGACAGCTGCGCTTTCGCCTGCCACGAAACGGAAAACAAAAACAACTACTACAACCTTGCCAAGAGGCTCGGCGTCAGTATGCGCATCGACGTCGTGCGCCAGGCAACCAAGGAGCTGACGCTCACCGCGAAGTCGACGCGCGCTTCCACCAATCAGTTCCGCATGGGCGTCTATACTTTCGGCGCCAAGGCCGAAGACGCCAATCTGACCACCATATCGGACCCGACGGACGACCTGGACAAGGTTGGCACCTACACCGACGCGGTCGATCTTATGACTATCCCGAAGCAGGGCTACAATAACGACCAGCAGACGAGCTTCGACAACGCGCTGACTCAGATGAAAGACATTATCACCACCCCCGGCGATGGCAGCACCGCCACGACGCCGCAGAAGATCCTATTCTTCGTCTCGGACGGCGTCGGCGACAGCGAAAAGCCGAAGGGCTGCACCAAAAAACTGACCGGCAACCGCTGCCAGGAGCCGATCGACACTTCCTTCTGCAAACCGCTGAAGGACAAGGGCATCAGGATTGCGGTGCTATATACGACTTATCTGCCTCTGCCGAAGAATAGCTGGTACAATACCTGGATCAGCCCCTTCCAGAGCCAAATCCCGACGAAGATGCAGGAATGCGCCTCGCCCGGCCTCTATTTCGAGGTGACGCCGACGGAAGGTATCGCCGATGCGATGAAGGCGCTCTTCCTCAAGGTCATTCGCGCGCCGCGCATTACCAGCTAAGCGCACGCGGAGGACTCAGACGCGCTGCCCGCCACGGACCCGATAGCTCGGCGCATACATGGTGACCAGCTCCTCGGCGGCCGTTGGATGCAGCGCCATCGTCTGGTCGAAATCATCCTTGGTGCAGCCGGCTTTCAGCGTGACGCCGAGCAGCTGCGCCATTTCCCCGGCGTCGTGGCCGAGGATGTGGGCGCCGACCACCTTCCGGCTCGCCGCATCGACGATCAGCTTCATGATCATCCGCTCGGCCCGGCCCGAAAGCGTGGCCTTCAGCGGGCGGAACTGGGCACGATAAACCTCGAGTTCGTCGTAACGCTTGCCCGCCTCCTCTTCTGAGAGGCCGACGGTGCCGACCTCCGGCTGCGAAAAGACGGCGGTTGGGATCAGCTCATAGTCTGGCCGCGTCGGATTATTCTTGTACTCGGTTTCGATGAAGCACATTGCCTCGTGGATCGCCACCGGCGTCAGCTGTACCCGATTGGTGACATCGCCGAGCGCATAGATGTTTTCGATGTTGGTACGGGAATAGTCGTCGACGATGATGGCGCCGCGCTCGTCGACAGCGACGCCGGCCGCCTCCAGACCCAGGCCCTCGGTGTTGGGATCGCGCCCGAGAGCCAGCAGGACGACTCCTGCCTGCAGCGTGCCATTGTTCATCGTCTCGAGAGTGAGCCCGTCCTCGCCTTTGGAGACCTTCTGCAGCGTATCGTGGCAGAGAATGCGTATGCCCTTGGCGACCATAGCCTCGTGTAGCCCGCGCCTCAGATCCTCGTCGAAGCGCGACAGGATTTCGGCGCCGCGATAGATCAGCGTCGTTTCGACGCCGAGACCATGGAAAATATTGGCGAACTCGACGGCGATATAGCCGCCGCCAGCGATCACGATCGATTTTGGCAGCTCTTCGAGATGAAAGGCCTCGTTGGAGGAGATGCAGAATTCGTGACCGGGAAGGGCCACATGCGGGTTCGGCCTTCCGCCGGTGGCGATGACGATGGTCTTGGCCGTCACCGTCTGTCCGGTCTTCATCAGCCGGACCGTATGAGCATCGACCAGTTCGGCGCGCGTTTCCAGGATGTCGGCATTGGCGCCGCTGAGCCCCTTCTTGTAGAGGCCTTCCAGCCGCGCGATCTCGGCATCCTTGGCCGCTACCAGCTTCTTCCAGTCGAAGCTGCTTTCGCCCACCGTCCACCCAAAGCCCTCCGCATCCTCGAAATGCTCATGAAACTGCGAGGCATAGACGAAGAGCTTCTTCGGCACGCAGCCGCGGATGACGCATGTGCCGCCATAGCGATATTCCTCGGTGATCGCCACCCTCTTGCCAAGCGAGGCGGCAACACGGGCGGCGCGTACGCCCCCGGAACCGCCGCCGATGACGAAGAGGTCGTAGTCGTAGGAAGACATGAGGAACTCCGGAAGGGAATCGCAGGAAAGGACGTTCCTGATATAGGGGCGATCCCCATGAAAACAAAAGCCCCCGCCCCTACCTCATCCCACTCTCCATCGCCGAATCTTGATTTGAGCCGGTCACCGTTTACGGTTGACCCGGCCAGCTGAGGCTGGCAGGGCAATGCTTGAGATGGAAAAGGATGCCGGAGCAAAAGATGGATCAAACTCTGTTCGCCAAGCTGTGCAAGGCCGGCAAATTCAAGGAGGCGCTCAATCTCGCCATCGAGGGCCACGAAGACGAGAAATTCACGCCGAGCCGCTTTGCGATGGACAAGAAAACCGGACTGCCGATTTTCTACCGCGGCAACAAGCGCGTAGAGCCGGACGAGACAGGCGCATGGCAATTGGCCAAGAGCTCGAAGGAATGGGGCTGAGCGTCAGACGCATCCGCACAGCCCGTCCCTTGCCGGACTGCTGCTCTCATCACGTGATGCGGAAATCCGTCGGCATCTTCTCAAGCCGGGTCGCTTCCGTCTCCACGCCCGAAACCGACGCCCCTGCAGGCCCGCGCCTCAAACGCTCGATCATCGTCGAGATCGCGTTGTCCGGCCCTGCGACCAAGGCAGCGACGGATCCGTCCACCTCGTTGCGCACCCAGCCGGTCAGCCCGAGCCGGAGCGCCTCATCGCGCGTCCACATGCGAAAACCCACACCTTGGACCTTGCCTGATATTCGTACTCTCACAGCCTCGTAACGATCGGACATATCGGCCTCACCAACCTTCACCGCCAGGGCTCCAGAACAGGATGATTTTAGGACCGGCCGAAAACCTGAATTCTGTTCTAAATTAAAGAGTAAGAGCATGATGTCGTTCGAAAACCGCTCACACCTTTCGGCATCATGCTCTGGCGCATTATAACAAAAAAAGCCCGGACGACGCCGGGCTTTCGCGAATTCTGGGGGCAGTCGTTACTGCTGGGCGGCCGGTGCAGGAGCAACCGGGCTGTCAGTTGCCGGCGGCGGTGCCTTGATAACCTTGGAAAGCTCGGCGTTGCTCTGCTTTTCCAGATCGCGGGAAATCCCCTGGCCCCAGATATCGGCGGCCTTCCCCATCTCGCGCAAGGCGACCGGGCCGTCACGCAGCAGCTTCTTGCCGACGTCGGAATTGTAGAAATCGGCGATCGCCTTCAGCTCTTCGAGGGTGAAGGTCTTGGCATAGATAAGTGCGGCTTCCTTCTCGAGATCACCGCGGCGCGGCGCCAGCGCCAGCGCCTGTGCATCGACCGTCGACGAGATGATGTCCTGGTAGTTCGGCGAGTCCTGAATCAGGCCGGCCTTCAGGCGCTCGGCCAAACCCGGCAGGATGTTATCGAAGGCGGCGGTGGCGCCGATCGAGGTGACAGCGGCGCGCGCGGCCTTCAGCTGCTCATCGGAAACCTCCTGCGCCTTGACGGCGGACCCGAAGGCAAGCCCGGAAAGAACGATGGTCGCAGCGGCAAAACGGCCAAGACCTGCAATGTTCATCATGAGTGTATGCTCCTGTTATCTGTTTGCCTGCAGCGTGCGCGCACCCGCAGGACCGGCAATGATCGCAAGTGCCGCCATATTGATAAAGAGCCCGTGTTCGACGACGCCGGGTATGGAATTCAGCTCGCTCGAAAGCGCCTCTGCATCAGGAATGCGGCCAAAAGATGCATCGATGATGTGATGGCCGCCATCCGTGGTAAACTCTCCGTCACCCGACTGGCGCAGGCTGAGTTCACCGGAAAGGCCGAGCCGAGCCGCGACTTTCTCGATCGCCATCCGCGTCGAGACGAGACCGAACGGGTTGACTTCGATCGGCAGCGCGTAGGCGCCGAGCGTATCGACCAGCTTGCTTTCGTCGGCGATGACGATCATCCGCTCAGAAGCGGCGGCGACGATCTTTTCGCGCAGCAGCGCGCCGCCGCCACCCTTGATCAATCTGAGCGCCGGATCGACCTCGTCGGCGCCGTCGACCGTCAGATCGAGCGCCGGCAGTTCGTCAAGCGATTTCAGCGGCACGCCGAGTTCGACGCAGAGCCGCGCGGTTCGTTCGGACGTCGGAACACCTTCGACCCTGAAGCCGCCCGCAACCTTTTCCGCCAGCAGCCGGACGAACTCTTCCGCGGTGCTGCCCGTCCCGATCCCGAGGCGCATGCCGTCTTCGACATGGGCGAGCGCGGCCTCGGCGGCCTTGATCTTCATTTCGCGGGCATCCATGCGCCGCCAGCTCCGATTTATTGCGTTGGATGTGCTGTTTACACGGCTCGCTTGGCAAACGAAAGTCAAAATCATCACGGAAAATGAAAAGCGGAAACAAATGCCTGCAGCCCCGCCGGCCATCACAGGACGTTGCTTTCCGCCGCGTGATCGCCTACCTCAGGCACGATCCCTCGTCCCCCGGGCGCGGCCCGTCGCTTCCCGGAAGACTCATCGCTCAAAGAGGCAAGCCCTTGACCCCTGCCCCCGTTCGCCCGGCGCTCATCGTCTTCGATCTCGATGGCACCCTTCTCGATACCCATGCGGACCTGGTCGAAAGCCTGAACCATACGATCGCAGCCCTCGGCCTCGAGCCGGTCAGCTATGACGACCTCACCCACCTAGTCGGCCAGGGCGCGCGGGTGATGATCGAACGTGCCTGCCGGCTGCGGGGCCATCCGCTCGAAAGCGACGCCGTCCCGCCGCTGGTCGAACGTTTCGTCGCCCATTATGCCGGCAATATGCCAGGCCATACCGAACCCTATCCCGGCCTAGTCGCCGCAATGGACCGGCTGACATCAGCCGGCTACCGCCTCGCCGTCTGCACCAACAAGATGGAAAGCCTCGCCTACGGCCTGCTCGACAAGCTCGACCTCACCGGCTATTTCGAAGCCATCACCGGGGGCGATACTTTCGAATACCGCAAACCCGACGCCCGCCATCTCATCGGCACCATCGACCGCGCTGGTGGCGACATCGGCCGGACCGTGATGATCGGCGACAGCATCAACGATATCGCGGTGGCGAAGAATGCCGCCGTCCCGTCGATCGCCGTACCCTTCGGTTACTCGGATGTGCCGGTTTCAAGCCTCGATCCGGATGTGATCATCATGCATTACGATGAGTTGATGCCGGAGCTGGTGGAGCGGTTGTTGCGGGAGTATCCGGACAAGGTCGCGGTCTGAGGCTGCCACTCGCCTATGTCATTTTTCCTTTACCGGCGTGCCGTGGCAGCCCCCTCTCCTCCGTCATAAACCCAGGAGAACAACGGCGTCGGTAACCCGTCCCAAAACAAAACGGGCGGCCCGAAGACCGCCCGTCCCCAAACGCATAAAACCTGCGTCAGATCTGCGCGCCGCGCGCCTTTGTCGTCGCGTCGAAGGCTTTTTTGACATAGGCGTCGCGGCCGTAGACGTCGTCAAAATACTCCACGACGCCGTCCTTGTTCGGCCAGGCGGTGAAGTAGGACACGTAAACCGGGACCTTCTGCGGTACCTTCACCGCATGGTTCTGCCCGTTGGCGATCTGCTTGGCGACATCGTCGACGGTCGTGCCGAGCACGGCAGCGGCCATCGCGCGCGGATTGGAAAGACGCACGCAGCCGTGGCTGAGAGCCCGCATGTCACGCTTGAAGAAGCTCTTCGACGGCGTGTCGTGCATGTAGATCGCATGGCTATTCGGGAACAGGATCTTGAGTTCGCCGAGGGCATTGTCACTGCTTGGCGGCTGGCGGACCGAAACATTGTCGGTGGAGCCGTACCAGTCGACGCTGGACGAGGCGACGGCGTGGCCGTTCACCTCAACCTCATAGCCGAGCTGGTCGAGATAGTTCGGATCCGAGCGCAGCTTCGGCAGCATTTCATTGATAATGATCGACTGCGGCACGCCCCAGAATGGGTTGAACTCCACCGTCTCGATCTCGTCGTCGAAGAAATAGGTCTGATTATTCTTGCCGCCGACGACGACACGCATCGACAGTTGTTCCTTGCCGTCATTGTGATAGTAGGCCATGTAGGCCGGCTGGTTGATCATGACATAGCGCGAACCGAGATCTTCCGGCAGCCAGCGGGCCTGTTCCATGGCGACGACGAGCTTGTCGATCTTGGAGGCATTGGTGTCACCGCCTGTCATGGCGCGCACCGTCGCCTGACCGATGACGCCGTCGGCCTTCAGGCCGCGCTCCTTCTGAAAATCCTCCACCAGCGCGACGATATCAGGCGAATAGTTGCTGCCGCCGGTGTAGGCTGCCAAGGTCGCGGCGTGATCGGTCCTCAGCGTCTCGGAACCGTGCTTCTGGACAGCCTTGACGATATTGGCGATCTCGGGCGAGCTGTCGCCCGGCTTCAGCAGGCCGCTGAGCGAAACGACGATTTGCTCCTCCTTGCCGCCATCGGCGGCGCGAAGCTTGGCAAGCTCCGCCTTCAGCGCCTCGAACTGCGGACTATCGGGCGAGCGGCTGGCGATATAGGCGCCGGCATCGGGGCTCATGCGGGCAAGCTTCAGGACCGGCGCCAGATTGACCACCTTGCGCTGAAAATCGTGATAGCCGGAGATCTTGTTCGGATCGATGCGGCCGCGCACTGTGTCCTGCACGAAGGCAAGCACCTTGGCCGAGAGTTCGAGTTCGAACTGGGTCAGCGCCCGGTCGCGGACGGCCGGATCGGGATTGGCCGGATCAATTGCCGGTGTCTGGATGGCGTAATCGGCGGGATCGAGGCCGACGGAGGCCGCATCGGCAAGTGCCGCCATCACCGATTTGGCGCGCTCGTTGATCCCATTGCCTTCAACCCAGACGAGCGGATTGCGGCTGTCACCGTAATAGGCCTCGAGCGCCTTGGCGACGTCGGCATTGGCGCGCACCTTGGCCTGCGCCAGCAGGCGGCGCTGCACGACCGGTTCCGCACCGGCCTCACCGCTCGGCGAAACCTCGGCCACCGCGCCGGTGACGACGGGATCGGCAAACTTGCTGGTGTCGACGAACTGCAGCGTTTCGGCTTTATAGGTGTAATAACGCGGACCGCTCACCTTCGGCAACGGCGCCTCCGGATCAAGCCCGCCGAGCGAGCCGCCGACGGCGCCGCGCGGCACCGGTCGGCCCGGCGCCTGATCCATAAAGATGGTGCTCTGGCTCCGCTGCCTGTCGCCTCGCAGCATATCCATCAGCGTGTAGGCATGTGCGGGAGCGGCCATCACTGCCAGGCCGCAGGAAACTGCAAATGCGGATACCGCGCTTTTCAAAACGAACGTCATATATATTCCAGTCCCGATGTCATGCTGTTCTCAGATCAAATCCCGCGAAACTCACGCAGCGTAGGGCCTCATTGATCAGAAACCGGCCTTCGCCGCCAGCGCCGGCGGACTCAATTCTCTGTGACGGAAATTCTGCACGGCGCCGCGCAGCAGTTCACACAAAATTATGAAATTATTAGTTAATTTTTTACCGAATTTTTGCCGCCAGGCCAGTGCGGCAAAAACCTGCCGATGCATAATATTTTCAAAGTGGCCTAAAAAGCACGGCCGCCAGCCGGCGCAAACCTGACTGGAATTTTCAATATTTCGCACGGCATCCGGTTTTCTTGATCTGGTTTCCAACCTATAAAACCTCATCTTTCGAAAATGCCCGAAACAGCATGTGACAGGAAGGCAAACCCCAATGACCGCAACCCGCACCGAAACCGATACTTTTGGCCCCATCGACGTCGCCGCCGACCGATATTGGGGCGCCCAGGCCGAGCGTTCGCTCGGCAATTTCAAGATCGGCTGGGAAAAGCAGCCGCTCTCGATCGTGCGTGCACTCGGCATCGTCAAGCAGGCCGCGGCACGCGCTAACATGGCACTTGGCCAACTCGATCCAGGCCTCGGCAAAGCCATCGTTGATGCGGCCCAGGAAGTGATCGACGGCAAGCTCGACGACCATTTTCCGCTGGTCGTCTGGCAGACCGGCTCCGGCACGCAGTCCAACATGAATGCCAACGAAGTAATCGCCAATCGTGCCATAGAAATGCTGGGCGGCGTGATGGGTTCCAAGAAGCCGGTGCATCCGAACGATCACGTCAACATGAGCCAGTCGTCCAACGACACCTACCCCACGGCCATGCATATCGCCTGCGCCGAACGTATCGCGCATCACCTGCTGCCGGCCCTGAAACACCTGCATGCCGCTCTCGACATGAAGGTCACGGAATTCAGCCACATCATCAAGATCGGCCGAACCCACACCCAGGATGCGACGCCGCTGACGCTCGGCCAGGAATTTTCCGGTTACGCCGCCCAGGTCGGCTCCGCGATCAAGCGCATCGAGATGACCCTGCCCGGACTCTGCGAGCTCGCCCAGGGCGGCACCGCCGTCGGCACCGGACTCAATGCACCGGCGGGCTTTGCCGAAAAGGTCGCCGAAGAGATCGCCGCTATTTCGGGACTGTCCTTCGTCACCGCGCCGAACAAGTTCGAGGCGCTTGCCTCACATGACAGCATGGTTTTTTCCCATGGCGCCATCAACGCCGCCGCAGCCGCCCTCTTCAAGATCGCCAACGACATTCGTCTCCTCGGCTCCGGCCCCCGCGCCGGTCTCGGCGAACTGGCGCTGCCGGAAAACGAGCCCGGCTCGTCGATCATGCCCGGCAAGGTCAACCCGACCCAATGCGAGGCGCTGACACAGGTCTGCATCCACATCTTCGGCAATCACGCCGCCCTGACTTTCGCCGATAGCCAGGGCCATTTCGAGCTCAACGTCTACAATCCGATGATGGCCTATAATTTCCTGCAGTCGGTGCAGCTGCTTGCCGACGCCGCCGTCTCATTTACCGACAATTGCGTCGTAGGCATCGAGGCGCGCGAGGACAACATCAAGGCCGGCCTCGAACGTTCGCTGATGCTGGTGACCGCACTTGCCCCGAAGATCGGCTACGACGCGGCCGCCAAGATCGCCAAGACTGCCCATAAGAACGGCACGACGCTGAAGGAGGAAGCCCTCGCCAGCGGTCTCGTCTCCGCCGAAGACTACGACGCCATCGTCCGCCCGGAAACGATGATCGGCCCGAAATAAGCCGGCGTCTCCCATCCCGCCCGCGAACAGTGTCGGGTTGAGCCACGGGTTCGACCCCCCTTCCATCCTGCAATGGAGGAAACGATGCTGAACCCGGCCACTCTACGCATGGTGCGCAGAGAACGCCCGCTTTGTCTGAATGCTGAGATAAGCTCCTACGCGGCCGCGACTTATTCGGCAGGCATGTATAAAGCGGCCCTTCTGCCTCTCTCCAATCGTTTGAGAAACTGCGCAATCTTCTTTTCGACGCAGAAGTAAAAGACGAGTCCAACAGAAACGCAGAATATCGTCGTGATCACGAGCAATGGAATTCGAAGAGCAAGCGGCGTAGTCCAGCGTTCGACCCCGGCAATATAGATCGCGAGCTTTGCCACACCGATCGCAATCATGTGAGTCAGATAGAGCGAGTAGGACGAATCCCCCAATATCTTCAACCATGTCAATTTCGGAAAAAGGCTTGCAGGTTCGGCAACCAGGGCACCCAGGACGATAAAGACCGACGGAACGCCCCATACGAGAACCCGAACGAAACCGTGTGGCTTGTCAAGGAAGGAGGAAGCGACGATGGACACGAGTCCCAGTACCATCAATGCCACCGACAGCCTGGTCGACGCGACGTCGGCTCTCGACATAACGAATGCGATGATAACGCCGGCCAGAAACTCCAGCAACAGCGGCGATGCGTAAACGATAGAATATGGGGTCACTGGCGCGAACAGGCCGATTGCCACGCAAAGCACAAGAAAACCCGTTATCGCCAGAAGACGCTGCGTTCTTCCCTTCAAGAACAGGACAAGGCAAAACGCGGTGTAAAAGAACATCTCATAATTCAGCGTCCAACCCGGAACGAGAACCGGCTGAACGACACCGGTGCCGTCGAAATAGGGCACAAACAGCAGTGACCGGATGATATCAGCTGCGCCAAAGGCGGCATTGTCGTAATTTTTCGGTGAAACGGTGGCCGCAACCACAAACAGCAGAGTGCAGATCCAATAGATGGGCAGAACCCGCTGAATGCGGTTTCGGATAAACTGCAGCGGCGCGGTCGGTCGCGCGTCCGAAATAGTCCACATGATGAAGCCGCTGATGATGAAAAACAGGTCTACACCAGCCGCCAGCGGAACAAAATTCCAACCGAAAATGAATGCAACATGAAAGATTGTGACCGCGATCGCCGCAACAGCACGGAGGTATTGTATAGAGTAAACCATGAGCTCCTCGCTTTGTGCGTCGCAACATGACACGAGAGAGTTGTAGTTTCAATCAAACTTTCGAAAACTTAAATAGCGCGCTATCAACGAGACGCGCGTCGTCGCCCCCATGGCTGGCCCGTGCACGCCGTCGTCGTTGCGAGAGCACCGAGGCGCTGCCGTGGTGCCGAGACCTCGGCTCGCTAAGGCAAAAAAAGCGACAGGAAAGGGGCCATAGCGCGAATACGATCAGAGCGACCGACCAGACCTCATACCAGCAGCGAAATATTGTCCATTACGACCGAATTGCCGATGAAATCGAAACGGATTTCTTCGATGTCTTCGATATTGACCTCGAGACTGGGACTGCTGACCTCAAGCTCCTGCTGATAGACAATCTGGCCGTCATTCAGGGCAGTGAGCGACAGGTGAAAAGGCGACGCAGACAGTTCGGCGATCGAGACGCTCTGAAAGGTGAACTTCCCGCCATCGACCATTTTCAGGATTACGGGCGCAGAACCTGGGGATAGTACGGTATCGCTGAAACCGTCCTCGGTAATGGCGTCGACACCAGGTATGATACCATAGACGATGCCGTTCAGAAGCGTCACGTCGTGGCTGCCGTTCACGGAGAGCGCAAAGCCCCGGTAATTGGGAAGAGAGAAATTATCTGCCCTCGTTAAGACGCCCATATCATCGAAATCTAGGACTTCGTGGTATTTTTCGTCTTCGTTGACGCCGTCGATTGCAAGGGTCAAAACGCCGAGGTCCGTGCCTCCCGAGCCATCCGACATTTTGTAGCTCAGCATTTCGATGAGTTGATCGTACTTGCCTAAATTCTTCACCACGTCGAGCGTGTGGTCCAGCTCATATGTGAAGTGACCGTCAGGTTTCACTCTGAAGATTCCGTACTTACCCTCAATGATCGTGTCATGGTCAGGCCCATGTTTGGCGTCGATACGGATGCCATTGACAAAGCGAACATACATGTCCGCTCCTTCGGGATCGCTGGCGAGGCGCAGCAGATCGCCCCTGATCCAGTCATGCTCGAAAAATACGAGAAGGTCGTCGACAGCAGTTGGCTTTGCATTTGTCATTGGAAGCCCCCGCAGGTTAACGCTGCCGGAATATGAACCGGGCTTGAACTGAAGGCAACCTGAGGTCGGTCGTTTCGCGACAAATGTCGATGTCCCCTTTCTTTCACTCGCTTATCGCGTGTGACATACCGACTGCAAAATGCGGCACGACATGGCCCCAACTCCAAACTTGCGCATGCAGATTGCTTTTGCCCGACAGGAGATTTAGATCGGTTCCAATTTCGCGACGCGCCCACCAGAAAGGTCACTTCGATGGCTGACGATCTCTTTCCGCTCGGCAAGGATGCCACCCCCTATCGCAAGATCAGCAGCGATTACGTCTCGGTCGATCGCTTCAAGGGTCAGGAAATCCTGACCGTCGAGCCGGAGGGCATCCGCCTGCTTGCCGAAACCGCGTTTGCCGATATCAACCATCTGCTCCGGCCCGGCCATCTGAAGCAGCTCGCCTCGATCCTCGATGATGCAGAGTCGACCGATAACGACCGCTTCGTCGCCTACGACCTGTTGAAGAATGCCAATATCGCCGCCGGCGGCGTGTTGCCGATGTGCCAGGACACCGGCACGGCGATCATCATGGGCAAGAAGGGCCGCAGAGTCTGGACCGAGGGTGGCGATACGGCAGCGCTCGCCCGCGGCGTCATGGATGCCTATGAGAAGAAGAACCTGCGTTATTCGCAGCTCGCGCCGGTGAAGATGTTCGAGGAGAAGAACACCAGGAACAACCTGCCGGCGCAGATCGACATTTACCAGGAAGGCACCGACGCCTACGAATTCCTCTTTGTCGCCAAGGGAGGCGGCTCGGCCAACAAGACCTTTCTCTATCAGGGCACGCCCTCGCTCCTGACGCACTACAGGATGATCGACTTCCTCAAGGAGAAGATCCTAACGTTAGGGACGGCGGCCTGTCCGCCCTATCATCTGGCGATCGTCATCGGCGGCACCTCGGCCGAGATGAACCTGAAAACGGTCAAGCTCGCCTCGACACGCTATCTCGACGAGCTGCCAACCGAAGGTTCGGAAAGCGGCCACGCCTTCCGCGACCTCGAGATGGAAAAGGAAATCCACAAGCTGACACAGCAGATGGGCGTCGGCGCCCAGTTCGGCGGCAAGTATTTCTGTCATGACGTACGTGTCATCCGCCTGCCCCGCCACGGCGCCTCGCTGCCGATCGGCCTCGGCGTCTCCTGTTCCGCCGACCGCCAGGCCAAGGGCAAGATCACCCGCGACGGCATCTTCATCGAACAGCTAGAAACCGATCCGTCGAAATACATGCCCGAGATCGACGAGGCGAAACTGTCGGAATCGACCGTCCGTGTCGACCTCAACCGGCCGATGGCCGAGGTGCTTGCCGAACTGTCGCGGCATCCGGTCAAGACGCGCCTGTCCTTGACCGGTACGATCATCGTCGCCCGCGACCTCGCCCACGCCAAAATCCGCGAACGGCTAGAAAAGGGCGAAGGCATGCCCGATTACCTGAAAAACCACCCGGTCTACTACGCCGGCCCCGCCAAGACGCCGGCCGGCTACGCCTCCGGCTCCTTCGGCCCGACGACTGCCGGCCGCATGGATAGTTACGTCGACCAGTTCCAGTCCTTCGGCGGCTCGATGGTCATGCTCGCCAAAGGCAATCGCTCGCGTGCCGTGCGCGAGGCTTGCAAGAAGCATGGCGGTTTCTATCTGGGCTCGATCGGCGGCCCCGCGGCCCGCCTCGCGCAGGATTGCATCCGCAAGGTCGAAGTATTCGAATATCCAGAACTCGGCATGGAAGCGGTCTGGAAGATCGAGGTCGAAGACTTCCCCGCCTTCATCGTCATCGACGACAAGGGCAATGATTTCTTCCAGGAATTGAACCTGGGGTAATTGCGGCAGGCTCGATAGCCGCGGGCGGACTTTCTACCGCGTTGTTCCGCCCGCAATATCCAAAGCATTCACCACATCGCCGTCATCCACCCTTGCCAGGATTTCCGTGCGGAAAGCTCCGGCAAGGAGGCCGGCATGCTCCAACAGCAAGACGCCAGCGGCGATGGCGGCGACGGCCATGATGGCGAAGGAGGTGTGACGAGACCTTCGCATAATCTTACGCCTGAATTTGCAGACTGCGACCGGCTCGGCCGTCAGGAAGTATCGTTGCAAAATACTCGTTCTGAAATAGCCGGCGTCCAAAACCAACTGTCGACAAGATGAATACGATCCTCAGCACAAGAAGAACTGTAAGTTTTTCAGACACCATTCCCGCACAGCGGATATGCATTGCCTCGCTAAAAATACGTTTTTTGATGAAAAATCAAAGACCTGCCGGAAGTATTGCCTCTCCGGGAACTTGTCATATGTAATCTTTGGTATATGTCGCTTTAATCTTTTCCCAAGAAATTCAAGCTAACAACTAAAATATTGCCTTTGAATATCTGAGGAGTATCGCCGGATGAATACGGCTGTCGCGCCCAAGGTGCAGGTTCCCGATGTCGCGGGTCAGATCACCTATGCGATGCGCTCGATGGGCGTTGCCCCGATACCCCGCAATTACGAACTCTTCTACGAGGCCTATATCGGCTCCAATCCTGCCCTTACCCGAGAACTTGCGGCCCTCGGCGCCCATGCGACGCAGGCCGAACTCGACGCGCTCGGCGCGCAATATTTCAACACGAGCCCAGGCCAAGTCTTCGATGACGCCCACACCCGCATATCGGGCGAACTCGACGGGTTGCTGCGGATTCTGCGGCAGGAGCAGAGCTCACTCGAAAGCTATACCAGACTGCTCGGCGAGACCCATAAGCGCATCACCTCCAAGAGCAATGCCAGCGTCGAACTGATCGAAAATGCGATTGAACTTTTAAGCCGGGCGACGGGCGATACCATGGCGCATGGTGAACGCACCGTCGAGGACGTCGTTCAGCGTTCCCAGGAGATGGATCAAGTCCGCAAGGAACTCGACGAATATAAGCGCATCGCCAACACCGACTCGCTCACGCGCCTCTCCAACCGCCGCGCGTTCGACGACCGCCTTGCTGCCGTTTTCAACAATCCAGGCATGCGGCCGGTGACGGCCCTGCTGCTCGCAGACATCGACAATTTCAAGAAAATCAACGACACCTACGGCCATCCCGTCGGCGACAAGATCCTCGCTACCGTCGCCTCGGTGGTCCGCAGCAATGTGCGACGCGACGTCTTCGTCGCCCGTGCCGGCGGTGAGGAATTCGCGCTGATCATCGAGGGCAACACGGCCGAGGAAGTGACGGCGATTGCCGAACGCATCCGCCGCACGCTGGAGACCACCCCGTTCAAAAACTCCCGCACACGCGTGAATTACGGCCCGATTACCGTGTCGATCGGCATCTGCATGGCCTCTAATGCCGAGGATGCCGGCGAGCTTTACAGCAAGACCGACATCGCCCTTTACGGCGCCAAGAATGCCGGACGCAACTGCATCGTCCTCTATCAGGACGGGATGCAGAAGGACTTCAGCAAGAGCTGGCTGATCTACAAGGCCTGACGGCTTTCACCACATCGTCTTCGCCGCGCGACCGGGCCACTCCCGGTCGTAGGTTTCCTGGTCGAAATCGCCGACGGCCGCCTTCAGCATCTGCCCCGGCGTCGGCAGAGCGGCGGGGTCGGCAAAGTGCGAGGCATTCCAGAGCTCGGCCCGCATCACGGCGCGCGCGCACTGGAAATAGACCTCGTCGATGGAGATGACGACGACCGTGCGCGGATGTTTGCCGTCCATCTCAAAACCCCTGAGTAGCGTCTCGTCATTGGAGACGACGCCGCGACCATTGATGCGCATCGTCGTGTTCGAGCCGGGGATCAGGAACATCAGCGCAAGCCTGGGGTCACGCACGATGTTGGAGAGCGAATCGACGCGGTTGTTGCCGCGCCAGTCGGGCAGATGCAGCGTCTCGTCGCCGACAACGCGCACCACGCCGCCGAGATCACCGCGCGGCGAACAGTCGAGCCCTTCCGGCCCGACGGTAGCAAGTGCGGCAAAGGGCGAGATCGCGATCATCTGGCGGTAAAGCGGCGTCAGTCGCGTCGTCACCTTGTCGACCGAGGCCTGCGATAGGCCTGCGCCATAGATCGTATTGAGCTCTTCGATGCTGCTGATGATTTTCATGGGGCGCCCGCCGCGACTTGATCTTCGCGCCGGACGCTACAATGCCGCGCGCCGCGCCGGAAGCTCAAAAATCGGAATGATCTCCGCATCTTTTTTGATGCATTCGAGCTCCTTATGCGCCTCCTCTTCGAGGAAGGCCGCGACTGCTCCAAGGACTGGAGCCGCGCCGACGATGCGCCGATGCCCGAAGCCGTTCGCCCAGAACAGCCGTACACGCTTGCCCGCCGCACCATAACGCCTGGCATGCGCCGACGACACTTCCTTGTCGTCCTCCGCATGAACCACGAGCACCGAACTCGAGATCGTACCTGCCGTATTGCCGGCGTCGAATTCTTCGAGTCTCCGCCCGGTGACATGATGAACCTCATTCTCCAGTGCCGCCTGTGCAGCGGCGCCAAGGCCGATCAGCCGGCCGAAATCGGTGAAGAGCCATGCCATGTCGCTGGGCGCGCCGATCAGCACCAGTCGCTCGCCAGTGACGGGCGCCGCGTCTGGCAGGAGGGCGGCGGCCGAGACCATCAGCGCTGCACCGCCGAAGGAATGGCCGATCGCCGCATCGAATGCGCCGAACCGCTCCCCCGCCGCCGCGATCGCCTCGACAGCAAGCCCCATATGCAGGAAGCGTCCGCGCGCACGACCGTGACCGGGAAAGTCGAGCGCCACGACCTCGGCACCCGTTGCCGCCAACGTCGAAACGAGATCGGCCATATAGACCACACTGGAACCCCAGCCATGGGTGACGAGATAGCGCTTGCGCTTCCCGAGCGCCCCGCCGTTCAGCCGGTACGCATGGGCTTTGGCGCCGCTGGAAAGCTTGAGGACGAAACGCTCGGCGCCCGCAAGCCGTGCCGCACCAGCCGCATGCGCCGCCTTCGCCTTGCCGCCCTTCGGACGCTGCGATGGCGTGCGGCAAAACAGCAGAAACGCCGCCCTGCCCGCAAGCCGGGGAGAAACTGCTTGCAGAACCGAGAATCCCAGGCGGATGACCTTGAGCGCGAAATTTGCCATAGTGGGAATCCAATACGTTCAACACTGAACAATAAAGTACAACGATGAACAAAAATCAATCCCTTCCCTGGGATCATCCACGTTTTCGCAGCTGGATCGCGGTGGCGCGCGCCTGCCAGCTGATGCAGCAGTCACTGACCCGCTCGCTGGCCGATCTCGACATCAAGCCGCCGCACCTCGACATTCTGGTCAATCTCTACCGTTTCGAAGGCATCTCGCAGCAGGAGCTCGCGCGCAAGCTCTTGGTCGGCCGCTCCAATATGAGCATGCTGCTGCCGCAGATGGAAAAGCGTGGGCTGATCGAGCGGCGCGGCGACGCGCGCGACAAACGCGTGCTGCGCCTTTATCTCACCACGGAAGGCCGCCGGTTGACCGAGGCGGCGATGGCGATTCAGACCGATCTCATCGAACGCACGCTCTCCGACGAGCCGATCGAGCAATGCATGGCGACCGCCGATTCAATGGAACGCATTATCACCGTGCTGCTCAAGGATCTCAGCAACGACGACGATTGATCTCAATGCAGCGTCGGCGCCGCCGATGTGCCGGTCAGCGAGCGGTATTCCCAGGCCGCGACAATGATCAGAACCAGCGTCGCCAGAATGCCCAGCAGATAGATCTCGATGAAGGGTGCTGCGAAGGTAAGCAGGATCAGGAACACGAGGCCGGCGAGATGCGACAGCGGCAGCTGCCTGCTGGTCGCGCCCTTGAACCAGAGATTGCCGATCAGGAACAGGCCGGAGCCGCCAAGCACCGCCGCGGCGATGCCGAGATCGCCCACCTCATGCGGATGCGAGAACATGAATTCGACCGCCACCGCATGTACGATGATGCCGGCAAGGATCGGGATGTGCCCATAGGTGAAGGCCAGCCGCGCCAAAGCTCCCGGCGTCTCCTCATGTTCGATGCGGTGGGCAGCACGACCGTGGCCGAAGCGGAAATAAAGCCACCACATGGCAACCGTGCCGACGAAGCCGGTGACGAAAACAATGCCCGTCAGCCCCGAAACCGGCAGCTCCGAAAAAGTGCGGCCGGACACGAGGATCGCCTCGCCGAGGCAGATGATGACGAAGAGCGCACAGCGCTCGGCCATATGGGCGCCGGAAACATCCCAGTCGCTGGCCTGTGAGCGGCCGAGGCCGGGGACCGCAAAACCGGCCGCCGGTCCGGCATATTCGATCGCCAGCGCGATCACCCAGGCGATGAGGCGGGCTTCATGATCGAGGAGCCCGCCGGCGATCCAGAAGATCCCAGCCACCACAAGCCAGGTGCTGATGCGGATGAAATTCAGCGTGTTGGCGCGGTCGACGCGCGTCATCGCATAGGTCGTAAATAGCGAGCGGCCGACCTGCATCGCCACATAGGCGCCGGCAAAGAACAGCCCTTTGTCGCCGAATGCTTCGGGAATGGAGGCTGACAGCATCAGCCCCAGCATCATCAGCACGACGAGCATGCCGCGCACCGGCATCTTGTCGGGATCGAGCCAGTTCGTCACCCAGGCGGTGAAGATCCACACCCACCAGACGGCAAAGGTCATCAGCGCCGCTTCGGCGGCGCCGAGCGGCGTGTAATGGGCGGCAAGCGCATGCGAAAGCTGCGAGATCGAAAAGACGAAGACCAGATCGAAGAAGAGCTCGAGGAAGGTCACCTTGCTGCCGGCGGCGCTGCCTTTGGCGCGCAGCCAGTTCTTGCTATTCGCTTTCGCCATAAATTCCCCGACGGCTGGTTATTTTTCAGTTCAGCGCGGCTTTTCCGCCGTGTCGCGGTTCATACCCTTTTCCCTGAGCTCGTCCTCATAGGCCGAAAACAGCTCCGCCCCCCGTTCGCCGAGCTCACGCAGATAGGTCCAGGTGTAGATGCCGGTATCGTGCATGTCGTCGAATCCAATCCTGACGGCGTAATTGCCGGTCGGCGTCATCGAGATGATTGCCACGTTGCGCTTGCCCGGCACCGTCACCTTCTGCCCCGGCCCGTGGCCCTGCACCTCGGCCGAGGGCGACAGCACGCGCAGGAGTTCGGCCGACAGGTCGAAGCTCCGGCCGTCGTCGAAGGTTATCGCCAGCCACTGCCGGTCTTTCGAAACACGAAGTTCGCTCGGCCAGGTATCGCTCATCTCTAACACCTCTTTCCCCTGGAGAAGTAGGCGTTCGCCTGTTTCGTGGCAAGCGCAAATTAGCGTGTGCGAAATCCATTTCCCTTGACGGCGCAATCACATATGCACAAATAGAAACATATCGCTTGAAACAGGCAGACGTACGGGTCTGGCGCGTTTCAGATCCGGCTGCGGAGGAAAAGGTGAATACGAGAATAGGAACGATAGGCACCGCATCGCCGCTGGCGGTGGATGCACATCCAATGATCGACCCTTTCGGCCGGGCAGTCACCTATCTCCGCGTCTCCGTCACCGACCGCTGCGATTTCCGCTGCACTTATTGCATGGCCGAGAACATGACCTTCCTGCCGAAGAAGGACCTGTTGACGCTGGAAGAACTCGACCGGCTCTGTTGCGCCTTCGTCGCCAAGGGCGTGAGGAAGATCAGGCTAACCGGCGGCGAGCCGCTGGTGCGCAAGAACATCATGTATCTGGTCCGCCGGCTCGGCGAGAAGATCGGCTCCGGCCTCGACGAGCTGACCCTGACCACCAACGGCTCACAGCTGTCGCGCCATGCCGAGGAACTTTATGAGTGCGGCGTGCGCCGCATCAACGTCTCGCTCGATACGCTCCATCCCGACAAGTTCCGCAAGATCACCCGCTGGGGCGATTTCGCCAAGGTCATGGAAGGTATCGATGCCGCTAAAAAGGCCGGGATGAAGATCAAGCTCAACGCCGTGGCGCTGAAGGATTTCAACGATACCGAGATGCCCGATCTCCTGCGCTTCGCCCATGGCCGCGGCATGGATCTGACGGTCATTGAAACCATGCCGATGGGCGAGGTCGACGAGGACCGTACCGACCAGTACCTGCCGCTCTCCGAGCTGCGCGCCGATCTGGAGAAACAGTTCACGCTGACCGACATCGACTACCAGACCGGCGGCCCGGCCCGTTACGTCAGGGTCACAGAGACCGGCGGCCGCCTCGGCTTCATCACGCCGATGACCCATAATTTCTGCGAGAGCTGCAACCGTGTGCGCCTGACCTGCACCGGCACCCTCTATATGTGCCTGGGCCAGAACGACGCCGCCGATCTGCGCGCCGCACTGCGCGCCACCGAAGACGACGCCCTCCTCCAGGCTGCCATCGACGAAGCCATTACCCGCAAGCCGAAAGGCCACGACTTCATCATCGACCGGACTCACAATCGACCAGCGGTGGCGCGGCATATGAGTGTTACGGGTGGGTAAGGCCCGATCCCCCAAGCGGGAGCGATTGATCCAGTAAATCGATCGCAGGGCCGAACGCCCTGAGCCCAAGCGAAGGGCCGGAATATGGCGTGGCAAATTCCACAAGTATCCAGAAGTGTCAGCAACGCCCGCGAGAGCCTCGCGCCACGACGGTCAGCCTTCGTGAGGCGCGTAGCCCATCGGGCGGAGCCTCGAAGGAAGAGGCGGGCACTCCACCACCCGCGCCGTCAGTCGATCAACCGCTGCGCGGTAAACTTGTCCGTTACAAGCATGTCGATAACCCCAACGCGGAGCGCGCCCGCGATGGCGTCGGTCTTTTTGGCACCGCCAGCAAGGGCGATGACCCGGTCCACCCGTTCGAGATCCTCGAGTGGAAGCCCAATGACGCGGTCGTCCAGTGGTGTCTTGACCGGCTTGCCGTTCTTGTCGAAGAAGCGAAGCGAGATATCGCCGACGGCTCCTGCTTCCGCGAGATCGGAGAGTTCGCGGGACGAAAAGATGTTGCCGGACCGCGCGAGAAGTTCGGACGGTTCGACGGCTCCGATTCCGACGATCGCAAGCGTTATGCTGCCAAAGAGATCCATCGTCTCCCGGACGAAGGGGTCGGCCTGCATCAGAAGTTTTGCCTCTCTGGATGTCGTAACGCCCTGCACAGGCAGCAGTTTCGGCTCGGCGCCGGTCAGCCGCGCAAGCCGCGTGGTCAGCTGCGTTGCATGCGTCTGCACGGAAGGATCGCCCATGCCTCCCAAGGTCTGGACGACGTACTTCGCCTGAGCGCTCTTCTGGGGATGAATGTTCTCGACCATCTTGAAGATGGTCTGGCTCCAACTCGAAACGCCGATGATCTCCCCCGGCGCAAGCGTCACCTCCAGGAGATGCGCCGCCGCCTCGCCGATACGGGCCATGATGGCTCCGTCCCGATCTTCCGTGCATTCGACGACGATTGCCTCCGGCAGATGGTATTTTTCGCGAAGCACGCTCTCGAGTTCGCTGTAGGTGCCGACGGGAGGGATCACGCTGGTTCGTACGATATCTTCCGCCTCGGCACGCTTCAGCATACGCGACACCGTCGCCTGCGACAGGCGAAGGTGTTGCGCGATCTCCGCCTGCCGCCGCCCCTCGATGTGGTACATCTGGGCGACCCTTGAAATGAGGCGGAGTTCGTTGAGGCGAGTCATCGCTGGTCCCAGGGTGAATTTTTATTCACCTTTAGCCTGTGTTTTGCAGGACGTCGAGCGGGCAAGCGCATCATTCCAGATCTCGAGAAGTGCTGCTCGATCCACGGGTTGCGGCTCAATAATTTGGGTGTTCCGCGGCAGCTCCGAGACAATATGGAGATCGCTCCACAAGCCGAGTGACAGCCCCGCCAGATAGGCGGCGCCAAGAGCCGAGGCCTCGGGTGCTTCGCATTGGATGACGGGATGGTCGATCAGGTTCGAGACGCACTGCATCAGGAAACGGTTCTGGCTCGGCCCGCCGTCCACATAGAGCGCGCCGAGCTCGCCGCCGCTCTGTTCCCGCATGGCAGCGATCACATCGTGCACCTGGAAAGCGATCGAATCGGTTACCGACCGCGCCATCTGCGCGCGTGTCGTATTGAAGTTGATCTGGGAGAACAGGGCACGAGCGTCGGAATTCCAGTAAGGCGCACCGAGCCCCACGAACGCCGGCACGAAGCCGGGCGCGCCCGGCTCGGCGCTCGCCGCAAGTTCGACAAGGGCGGCTACGTCAGCCAGGCCGAGGATGTCAACCATCCAGGGAAGGCTGGCGGCGCAAACGAGAATATTGCCCTCGAACGCAAAAGTCGGTTTTCCCCCGATACGCCATGCGACGGTAGTTGTGATGCCGTTGCGCGGGGCAATGAATTGCGGCAGCGTCGTCATGACCGAAGAACCGGTTCCGAAGGTCACCTTGCCGTCGCCCGGCTTGAATGCTCCATGGCCGAACAGGGCCGCGTGGCTGTCCCCAATCGCGGCCATGATCGGCGTGCCATCCGGCACCCCTGGTAATCCTTGCGTTCTGCCGAAATCGGCTGAGCTGTCGAGCACCTCGGGCAGGAGCCCGATATCGACGCCGAAGATCTCGCCGAGTTCCTCGCTCCATCTCTGTTCGTTGAGATCGAACAACTGGCTCCTTGCGGCATTCGAAGCGTCGCAGACATGCCGGCGACCACCCGTTAGGCAGTGAATGAGCCAACTGTCGACCGTTCCCAGCCGTACCGATCGCCCGGCCGGAATCCGGTCGAGCAGCCATCGGAATTTCGAACCCGGGAACATCGGATCCAGAGGCAGGCCGGTCAGCGCCTGCACACGATCAAGGCGGCCTTCGGTAATCAGACGTTCGCAATCCTGCGCCGTTCGACGGCACTGCCAGCTGACCACCGGTCCGAGCGCGTCTCCGGTTTCCGCGTCCCAGGCGGTAACGGACTCGCGCTGGTTGGAAATGGCTACGGCCTCGATCGTCACATCGGGGCCGGTCTTCAGGCAGGCGTCGACCGCTTCGCAGACCGAGGCGTACAGCCGGCGTGGATCTTGTTCGACCCACCCCTCCCGCGGATAGGAGATGCCGACAGGAGACGAACCTCTGCCGATGATTTCCCCCGTCTCGGAAACGAGAACTGCCTTCGAATTGGTCGTGCCCTGGTCGATTGCCAGAATTGCCCGCATTCTATCCTCCACAGATCAGGCGGTAGCCGCGGCGGCAAAATACGCCCCGGCCGCTCCATCCCCAGTTACTTGCGCTTGATCAGCGCCTGTGCAGCGTCGGCGATTGCGGACGGCGACATTCCGTATTCGTCGAGCAGGAACTCTGCCGAACCGGTCGGGGCATAGACGCCGGGAACGCCGAGACGCTTCATCGGAACTGGAGCATAATCGACCACCACTTCGGCCACCGCCGAGCCGAGCCCGCCAAAGATCGAATGCTCTTCGGCCGTAACGATCGCGCCGGTTTCCCTCGCCGCGGCGATGATGGCCTCCTCGTCGATCGGACGAACCGTTGCGAGGTTGAGCACCCTGGCATCGATACCGCGGTCGGCGAGAATCTCGGCAGCCTTCACAATGCGATGGGTTAGGGTGCCGTTGGCGATCAGGGTGACGTCGGAACCCTGGCGAAGGAGATTCGCCTTGCCGAGTTCGAACCTATGCCCCTCCGGAAGAAGGTCGGGCACGCCGACCCGCGACAGACGCAGGAAGCAGGGCCCGCTGTAGGTCGCCGCCCAGGCAACGGCAGCAGCGGTTTCGATCCGGTCGCAGGGCGCGATGACCGGGAGATTGGGCAAGACGCGCGTCCAGGCAAAGTCTTCGATCGAATGATGAGTCGGACCGAGTTCGCCATATGCCATTCCGGACGAAATGCCCACCAGTTTGACGTTTGCGTTCGAGTAGGAAATGTCTGCCTTGATCTGCTCCAGCGACCGCCCCGTGAGAAACGGAGCAGCGCCGCACACGAAGGGCAGCCGCCCGCCATTGGCGAGCCCTGCTCCGACGCCGACCATGTTCTGCTCCGCGATGCCGACATTGACGAGGCGTTCCGGAAACCTCGACTTGAAGCCGCCGAGCTTGGAGGAACCGACGGAATCATTGCAGACGGCAACGATCGTTTCGTCTTCAGCTGCCAGCCGCTCGAGCGTAGAGGCGAATGCATCGCGGCAATCGTGAAGCTTGGGTGGGTTTACTGGCGCGTTCATTACAGTGCCTCCGACAATTCTGCCAATGCGATTTCGTATTGTTCCCTACTCGGCACCTTATGGTGCCACTCGACCCGGTCCTGCATGAAGGAGATTCCGTGGCCCTTGTTGGTGTGGGCGACGATGCAGTGCGGTCCTGAACCCCGGTGTTCGAGAGCCGGAACGATTTCGCCCATATTGTTGCCGTCGATCTCGGTGACTTCCCAGCCGAAGGCTTCGAGCTTCGGACGAAGCGGAGCGAGATCGTTGGTCTCGGCAAGCGCGGCGCCCTGCTGGAACCTGTTGTGATCGATGATCAAGGTCAGGTTCTCGAGCTTGAACTGGGCTGCCGCCATGATCGCTTCCCAGTTGGAGCCCTCTTGCATCTCGCCGTCGCCGGTGACGACGTAGGTGTGATATCTAGCGCCCGAGAGTTTAGCGGCTTTCGCCATTCCGACTGCAACCGGAAGACCGTGGCCGAGCGGCCCGGTATTCGTTTCGACGCCGGGAACCTTATTGCAATTCGGATGCCCGTTCAGCCTCGAATGCGGTTGCAAAAAGGTGGAAATCTCCTCCTCCGGGATGAAGCCGCGTTTTGCGAGCGTCACATAGAGAGCGCAAGCCGTATGTCCCTTTGAAAGAACGAACCTGTCGCGGTCGGGATGCTTCGGCTGGTCCGGCCAGACATTCAGCACACGAAAATAGAGCGCGGTCAAAATGTCGATGACCGACATCTCCCCGCCGATATGGCCGGCGCCCGCTTCAAAGACCGCCTGGAGATCGCGCAATCGGATTTCGCGGGCGATGCGCTCAAGTTCTGTCGAATCCATGGGTTCCTCTTGGTGCATAAATATTCACTACTCAATATTCTTGCACAATACGCCGATTAGTCAAGCCTTTAGACGCGAAGCCTGGCGACGCCGTGTTGGAACAAATCCTGTTGACAGACGAAAAGCAAGTTGTTAATGAATTTTCCAGCAATAGTGAATAATTATTCTTGCTTGCACAAATATCGGATACAAGCCTAGGCATAGGGAGGAGCAATGGTGGCGCTCGATATCAATGAACAAAGGCTTTCGTCCGGCGCTTGGCTCGGTAAGCTCAAGGGAGCCACCGGTCCGCTCGTGGGATTGCTCGCGCTGTGCATCTTTCTGAGCTTCAGCACAGACACGTTTCTTTCGGTTCGAAACGGCCTCAATATCCTCGACCAGATCACCGTCCTCGGCATCATGGCGGTTGGAATGACGTTCGTCATCCTGATCGGCGGCATCGATCTCTCCGTTGGCTCCGCACTCGCCCTGGCGATGATGGTCATGGGCTGGACGGCGAACGTCGCCGGTCTGCCGCTGCC
The DNA here is from genome assembly GCF_029194105.1 of Rhizobium mulingense. NCBI lineage: Bacteria > Pseudomonadati > Pseudomonadota > Alphaproteobacteria > Hyphomicrobiales > Rhizobiaceae > Rhizobium > Rhizobium mulingense. Next base: position 162,607 of record NZ_JARFVE010000014.1, read on the forward strand.
CGTGGGGATCGCCTTTGCCCTGATCGCTTCGGCTATTTCAGGCCTTATCGTCGGGCTTCTGGTGACGCAGTTCAGGGTTCCAGCGTTCATCGCCACGCTTGCGATGATGTCGGCGGCGCGCGGCGTTGCGAACATGATCACCGACGGCCAGCAGATCGTCGGCTTTCCCGACTGGTTCATGATGCTGGCGATCGATCGTCATTTCGGCGTCATGACTGCCACGGTCTTCCTCATGCTCGCGGTCGTTCTTGCGGCATGGCTCTTCCTGCACTTCCGCTCCGAAGGCCGCATGCTCTATGCGGTGGGCGGCAACGCCGAAGTCGCGCGCCTGGCAGGCATCAACGTTCCGCTGGTGACCATAGCCGTCTATGTCGTGAGCGCCGTCCTTGCCGGGCTCGCAGGCATCGTGCTCGCCGCCCGCCTGGATTCCGTCCAGCCCTCCAGCGGCCTGGGTTATGAGCTGGACACCATCGCCGCGGTCGTTATCGGCGGCACGTCGCTCTCCGGCGGCGCGGGCGGCATCGGGGGAACGCTGATCGGTGTGCTGATCATCGGCGTGCTTCGCAACGGCCTCAACCTTCTCAACGTCTCGCCCTTCCTGCAGCAGGTGATCATCGGGATCGTCATCGTGCTCGCGGTCGGCGCAGAGACCATTCGTCGGCGTCGCGCCTGACGCGCATGCTCCGCCGCGTTGGCGGACACGGAATTCCGTCCCGGAAATTCGGGGCGGATCAATAACCCCAGGGGGAGGACATACCCTGGGGTCCATCAAACAACGGAGGAACTTCAATGAAAATTGCGCGCACCATGCTCGCGTCCGCTGCACTGCTCGGTCTCATGCTCGGTCCCGTACACGCGGCGGAACTGAAGAAGCTTGGCCTAGCCGTTGCCAACCTTCAGGCAAACTTCTTCAACCAAATCAAGCAATCGGTCGAGGCCGAAGCCAAGAAGCGCGGCATCGAAGTCATCACGGTCGACGCGAAGGGCGACGGGCCGACGCAGGTCAACCAGATCCAGGATCTTCTGACCCAGAAGATCGACGCGCTGATCTACATCCCGGCAGGTGCGGCAGCGGCGACCGTTCCGGTCAAGCTGGCGAAGAACGCCGGCATTCCGGTCGTCAACGTCGACCGCAACGCCGAGGGCGCGCCGGGCGATACTTTCCTTGCAACGGATTCCGTCGCATCGGCCAAGGCAGTGTGCGACTACATTCTGAAGGAAGCCGGCGGCAAGGGTAAGATGGTCATCATCCATGGCCAGAAGGGCACCACCCCGGAAGTCGATCGCTCGAAGGGCTGCGGTGAATCGCTCAAGGCCTATCCTGATGTGAAGGTTGTCGCCGAGCAATATTCGAACATCTGGAGCCAGGACGAAGGCTTCCAGATCATGCAGAATATGCTGCAGGCAAACCCCGACGTCTCGATCGTCTTCGCACAGGCCGATGGCCTCGCGCTTGGCGCCGCTCAGGCGATCAAGGTCGCAAATCCCTCGCAGAAGATCGTGGTCGGCGGCTTCGATGGGGATACCGCGGCTCTTGAAGCGCTCAGCAAGGGCGTCTTCAACGTGACGGCGACGCAGCAGACGCAGAAAATGGGCCGCGATGCAGTCGAAAACGCCGCCAAGCTTGTCGCCGGTGAAAAAGTACCGCCGGTACAGCTCTTGGATGCCACGCTGACAACCAAGGAAAACGTCGCAGGCTTCATCGCCAACCATCCGTAATGATGTCGAGGTCTTGAGGAGGTGTGCCGTGACTGATTCAGTTCTTTCCCTGAGGGGCATATCCAAGTGGTATGGGCCGCTCCAGGTGCTGAAGAATGTCAGCCTGGACGTCTATCCCGGTGAAGTGGTGGCACTTCTCGGTGAAAACGGAGCGGGCAAGTCGACGCTGTCAGGCATCATTGCCGGTTCACGCACACCCTCCGAGGGTTCGATGACATGGTTGGGGCAGCCTTATGCCCCGACTACCCCACGCGAAGCGATCGACAAGGGCGTTGTCCTGATCCATCAGGAACTGCAGCTTCTGCCGCAACTGTCGATCGCCGAAAACGTCTTCATCGGACGCTGGCCGATGAAGAACGGCGTCGTCGACCGGGCTCAGATGGTTCGCCGGGCCCAGGACCAGCTCGCGCGTTTGAACCTTCATATACCGGCCACACGGATGGTCGCCGGCCTTTCCACGGCAAATCAACAGCTCATCGAAATCGCCAAGGCGCTGGCTCTCAACGCCAAGCTCCTGATCCTCGATGAACCGACAGCCGCCCTCGGCGGCGCGGAGACGGAAGCTCTGTTCGAGCAGGTTCGCAAGCTTCGCTCGGAAGGTGTCGGCATCGTCTACATCTCCCACCGCATGGAAGAGATCAAGCAGATCACCGACCGGATCGTCGTTCTTCGCGATGGGGAGCGGGTGCAGGAATTCTCAGACAGCGCCACCCCGGTGCGAACGATTGTCGAGAGCATGGTCGGACGCCCGCTTGATCGCCTGTTCCCTACCCTCCCGGTTCCGACGGACCGCCCGGTCCTTGAGGTATCAGGGCTGAGCTCGCCTGATGACTCTTTCCGCGACGTTAACTTCGAGGTGCGGGCCGGAGAAATTCTCGGCATCGCCGGACTGGTCGGTGCCGGCCGCACCGAACTGGTGCGTGCAATTGCGGGAGCGGATCCAATCAGTGCAGGCTCAATCAAGCTGGAAGGCGAGGAACTCAGGTTGCGCGACCCGGCCGACGCGATCGCCAAAGGCATCGTGATGGTTCCGGAAGACCGCAAGGAGCAGGGCCTGATCGTCGGGCACCGGATCAGCGAGAACATTATCTACGCCAATCTGGACAAACTCGGCGGCGGCTGGATTACGCCGCGCATCAAGCGCTCCTTCGCGGAAAAGGCAGTTGCCAAGTTCGGCGTCAAGGGCCGCGCCGAGCAGTACGCCTCCGATCTTTCCGGCGGCAACCAGCAGAAGGTCGTCATCGCGAAGTGGCTCTTGCGCGAGCCCAAGGTCGTAGTCCTCGACGAACCGACGCGAGGCATCGACGTCGGCGCCCGCGCGGGCATCTACGACATAATCGTCGACCTTGCCAAACAGGGTGTGGCGGTCATCGTCGTCAGCTCGGACCTCGAGGAAGTTCTCGGCATTTCCAATCGCATTCTCGTGCTTGCCCAGGGCAAGCAGGCAGGCATCCTCGATCGTGACCAGGCGAATGACGTCTCGGTCATGGAGCTAGCGACCATCTAAACAGACAGAGAAAGGAAGAGCGGTGTCCGACATCACTCTGAACGCCCCGAAGCTTTTCGACCTAAGCGGCCAGGTTGCCATCGTAACCGGTGCCGGGAGCGGCATCGGGCAGCGCATTGCCATCGGCCTTGCGCAATGCGGCGCTGATGTGGCGCTGCTCGACCGTCGAACCGACGATGGACTGGCCAAGACCGCCGAACTCATTCGTGCCGCCGGCCGCCGCTCGATCGAGATCGCTGCCGATGTCACAAACAAATCCTCACTTGCCGATGCAGTCGCACGAACCGAAGCGAACCTCGGCGCCTTGACGTTGGCCGTCAACGCTGCAGGCATCGCCAATGCGAACCCGGCGGAAGATATGGAAGAGGATCAATACCAGACGTTGATGGATATCAACCTGAAGGGCATATTCCTTTCCTGCCAGGCCGAGGCCCGCGCCATGCTGAAGAATGGACGCGGCTCCATCGTCAACATCGCCTCCATGTCGGGCGTCATCGTCAACCGGGGCCTCAGCCAAGCGCATTACAACGCCTCCAAGGCGGGCGTGATCCATATGTCGAAATCAATGGCGATGGAATGGGTCAGCCACGGCATTCGCGTCAACACCATCTCCCCCGGCTATACGGCAACGCCCATGAACACCCGTCCGGAGATGGTTCATCAGACCAAGCTTTTCGAAGAGCAGACACCGATGCAACGCATGGCAACGGTCGACGAGATGGTCGGTCCGGCGGTGTTCCTGCTGTCGAATGCGGCAAGTTTCGTGACCGGCGTCGATCTTCTCGTCGATGGCGGTTTCTGCTGCTGGTGATGCGATCAGAACGCTGATTTTAGGACTTGAACCGATCTCGCTTCCTCCCTGGCTGAGATCGAGGCGCTGAAGGGACCAACGGGCAAGACGGCGCGATATCGTCGTCCGCCCGCCCTTCCCGCCGATGGAACAAGCTGAGGCCACGGCGCCGTCATTGGCGCTCAAGACTGCGCGAACTCGTTCAGCGGATTGCCGTCTCCCGAGAGATATCTGAAAGGAAAGAGGATGAAACGCTTCGAAAACAAGACTGTCGTCATCACCGGCGCCAGCCGCGGCATCGGCGCCGCCATCGCCAGGCGCTTTGCGCGCGAAGGCGCCAATCTCGTGGTCTCGGCCAATGAGGATCTGGTCCACGGTGTTGCCGAAGCGATCAGGGCCGACGGCGGCAAGGCGATCCCCTTCATCGGCGATGTTACCGACAAGGCGAGCGTCAAGGCGCTTTACGACGCCGCCGAAACTGAATTCGGCGCCGTCGACGTCTCGATCCAGAACGCCGGCGTCATCACCATAGCCCGCATCGAGGACATGACCGAAAACGAATGGGACAAGGTCATGGCCGTCAACACCAAGGGCGTCTTCCTCTGCGCCCAGGAGGCTATCGCAAGGATGCGCAAGCACAAGCGCGGCGGCCGCATCATCAACACCGCCTCCGGCCAGGCCCGCGACGGCTTCATCTACACCCCGCACTACGCCGCCTCGAAAATGGGCGTCGTCGGCATCACCCAGAGCCTCGCCAAGGAAGTCGCGACCGAAAACATCACTGTCAACGCCTTCTGCCCCGGCATCATCGAAACCGATATGTGGGCCTATAACGACCAGGCCTGGGGCAAACTGCTGGGCAACTACGCCCCCGGCGAACTGATGAAGGAATGGGTCGAAGGCATCCCGATGAAACGCGCCGGATCCGGCGAAGACGTCGCCGGGCTGGTCACCTTCCTCGCCAGCGACGACGCCGCCTACATCACCGGCCAGACGATCAATGTCGACGGCGGGTTGATTATGTCGTAGGTCGGCTTGGGCGGCGCCGAAGCTGAATGGAAGATTTGACCTGAAGCAGCCATCTGCCTTTCGCTTGCCGCTCAAGGCGTTCGTCGCTGGCGCTCCTCACCCCCTCATCTCCCCGCTGGGGCGAAGGGGGAGAAAGGAGCGAGGCCCCTGCCACAAGTCCCTTCTCCCAGCGGGGAGAAGATGCCGGCAGGCAGATGAGGGGGCCGCACGGCAGATCTTTCATTGCCTGGACAAAATGAACGCCCCTCACCCATCCTACGTCCGGCTGATCGAAACCCCGCCATCCGCCAGCATCGCCGTCCCCGTCACGAAGCTCGCCATATCGGACGCCAGAAACAACGCCGCATTGGCGATCTCTTCCGGCTGTGCCATGCGCTTCAGCGCATGCAGCCCCTCGACGAAGCCGAGCAGATCTGGCGCCGCATCAGGCGCATTGGTGATGCTGGCCGGCGTGTCGGTGCCGCCGGGAAGCAGGGCATTGACGCGGATGTTCTGCCGCCCGAGTTCGGCGGCGAGCACCTGCACGAAGCCGATCAGCCCCGCCTTGCTCGCCGCATAGGCGGCCATGCCGGGCATGCCGGCGGTGTGACCGACGAAGGTGGAGGTGAAGATCAGCGATCCGCCACCTTGTCCCATCGCTGCCGATTGATGTTTGGCGCCGAGGAAGGCGGCGGTGAGATTGGTCTCGAGCGTCTCGCGCCAGCCGCCCAGCGACAGCCCGGCGACCGGCCCCATCTCTCCGAGGATGCCGGCATTGTTGAAGCCGATGTCGAGCCGGCCGAAGCGCGAGACTGCCGTATCGGCAAGCCTTGCCTGCAGCGCCTCTTCCCTGACGTCGCCCGATATCGCGACGGCCTGCCCGCCCTCCGCCTCGATTTCGGCGACGACGGCATCGAGCGCCGCCTGTCGCCTTCCAGTGACCACGATCTTCGCACCCTCCCGCGCAAAGAGTTTCGCCGCCGCGCGGCCGATGCCGGAGCTTGCGCCGGTGATGATTGCGACCTTGTCGTTCAGAAGTGTCATGTCCGTTTCTCCTCAGTTGTCGAGGCATCCCAAATCTCAAACATCAGGCGACGCAGCCACCCGTTTCCCGCGCGGACAAACAAAAGCCGTCGACAGTCGATGCTTTCGGGTGGTGATCAACTCAATCGCCGACGGAGGAAGGTGCCTCGATCGCCGCATTGAAAATATCGAAATTCGTGTTGTAAAATGCTGATTTGCGGGCCTTTCCAAATGCGTGCCTGCCGCGACGTCAGTGCCATTGTGCGTTGCATCATCGATTTATCCCGGGTGTGACATTCATCCGATTCCCTTCATGGTTCTTCCCGACTAAGAAGGGTCGCACAGGTAAAGGGAATCTCTTCATGCCGCGGTCACGCAATACTGAGGGCGCCGTCTATATGAGCATGGCGATGGCCGGCTTTTCCGCGAGCGATGCTCTCTCCAAATCGGTTGTCGCCTATATGAACGCCGGTGAGATCATGTTCCTGCGTGGCCTCTTCACCAGCCTGCTCGTTTATCTGATCGCCAGAAAGATGGGAGCCCTGCGCTCCTGGCGCGTCGTGCGGCAGCCGATCATCATCCTCCGCATCGTTTGCGAGATGTTCTCCGCCGTCACCTATATCACCGCACTCGGCATGATGCCGATTGCCAATGCCTCGGCGATCCTGCAGTCGCTGCCGCTGGTCGTCACCTTTGGCGCCGCGCTCTTCTTCAACGAGCCCGTCGGCTGGCGGCGCTGGTCGGCGATCCTCGTCGGCCTCGTCGGCGTGATGATCATTATCCGTCCCGGCCCGGAAGGTTTTACCGCCGCCGCCCTCCTCTGCGTCGGCGCGGTGCTGACGACGGCCGGCCGCGATCTCGCCACCCGCTCGATCGATCCGGAGATTCCCTCGCTGATGATCACCGTCATCACAGCCATTTCCATCTCCTTCTTCGGCGCCTTGCTCATCCCGGTGCTCGGCGGCTGGCAGCCGGTCAGCGCCACGTCGCTCGGGCATCTGCTGCTCGCCTCGGTGCTGGTGCTCGTCGGCTACCAGTCGGTCATTCTCGCCATGCGCACCGGCGAAATCTCCTTCGTCGCGCCGTTCCGCTACACCAGCCTGATCTTTTCCTCGCTGCTCGGCTTTTTCTTCTTCGCCGAAGTGCCGGACAGCTGGACGCTCCTGGGCGCTGCAATCGTCATCGCTTCCGGCCTCTATACGTTCTATCGTGAAGCCAAGCGCCGTGTACCGCCGATCGCGCAGGAATCCGCGCCGCGCTCACCGGTTTGAGGCAGGATGATGACGGAGTTCTCGCTCGACAGACCCGATATAGCAGGCATCGTGCTGGCCGGCGGCCGCTCACAGCGCATGGGCCGCGACAAGGCGAGCGTGATGCTCGGAACCGAGAGCCTGTTGCACCATGTCCTGAGCCGCCTCGCGCAGCAGGTCGCCGCCGTCGCCGTCAACGCCGATGTCTCCGCAGAAGATGTGCCTGTCGTCCCCGACCGTTTTCCCGGCAAGGCCGGGCCTTTGGCCGGCATCCATGCGGCCATGCTCTATGCCGCCGGCCTTCCCGCGATCACCCATGTCGTCACCGTCTCGGTTGATTGCCCGTTCTTCCCGGCCGATCTCGTCGCCCGGCTGGCGGCAGCGATCGAACGCCCGTCGCAGATCGCCATCGCTGCGTCCGAAGGCCGTAGCCATCCCGTCTTCGGGCTCTGGCCGCTGACGCTCGCTGCCGATCTCGAAGCGTGGATCGCCACCGACGAGAAACGCCGCGTGCGTGACTTCCTGTTACGGCATGACGTTACGGAAGTGGCGTTTCCGCTGCATCCGACCCGCGCCAGCCTGCTCGATCCCTTCTTCAACATCAATACCCCGGACGATCTTGTCGAGGCGCAACGCTGGCTGGAGGCCCTTCGCGTATGACCGCACCCAAAATCTTCGGCATCGCCGGCTGGAAGAATTCAGGCAAGACGGGGCTCGCCGTCCGGCTGGTGACGGAGTTTACGCGCCGCGGCTACAGGATCTCGACGATCAAACACGCCCATCATGATTTCGACATCGACAAGGTCGGCGCCGACAGCTACCGCCACCGCCAGGCTGGCGCCCACGAGGTCACCATCGTCTCCGGCACGCGTTACGCCATCATGCATGAGCTCCGCGGCGCGCCGGAACCCGAGTTCGAGGAAATTCTCGCACGGCTTGCTCCCTGCGATCTCGTGCTGATCGAAGGCTACAAGCGCGAGCCAATCCCGAAGATCGAGGCTCGTCGCCTGGAGGCCGCCAATCGCGAACCGCTGGCGCCGAGCGATCCTCATATCTGCGCGATCGCTGCCGATCACGCCGTATCAGATACGTCCCTGCCCGTCTTCAGTCTAGATGATACAGGTGCCATCGCTGATTTCATCGCCGCGGCCGTTGGCCTTGGACCGCCTGCCGAATGACACCGCCACCGGAACCGATTTGGGGTGACGCTGCACCCGAGTCGATTTGCGGATGACAATATGCAGCGATTAAATGTGCTACAGCGTCCTTTGCGCGTCGGAAAAGACGTGTGGCGCTGTTGGGTCTGAGCCGCCTGCGCCGGTCGCGGATCTGAGAACCGGAGCACTTCCGCTTGCCATTGCCTTAGCGATCTCCTTGGTAAGTTGAGCCTGATTATAGGGCTTTCCCAATCTCGGAAGATCGAAATCGGTGCCAGCAGGAAGATCGGCGTAACCTGTCGCCAGCAGGATCGGCAACTCTGGATCAATCTCCCTAGCGGCGTGGGCGAGCTGTGCGCCGGTCATGCCGGGCATTGAATAATCGGTGATGACAAGATCGAAATGCTGACCGCTCCTGATCAGTTCCAGCGCCTGCGAGCCGGAATTTGCTTCGACGACCTCGTGGCCGAGATCTTCAAGCATGTCGACCGAACTCATGGCGATCAACGCGTCGTCATCGACCAGGAGAATCTTCAGTCTGGATGCAGCTTGCTCAATTGCCACCTCCGATCCGGCTGGCACCTCGGGGCGCCACGCGGTCGCCGGAAGCCATAACTCGGCAGTCGTTCCTAACCCAGGCTCGCTTCTCAGGCGAAGTGCGCCATTGAGCTGAACCGCGAGTCCGTGGATCATCGATAACCCCAGGCCCGTGCCCTTTCCGACTTCTTTAGTGGAGAAAAATGGTTCGACTGCCTTCTTCAGCGTCACCGCATCCATGCCGATGCCGCTGTCGGCCACCCCCAACACCACATAGCTTCCGTCGCCGAGATCACTTTTTTCGCCGGAAACATGTTCCTCTCGCAGCGAAATTGACAGCGTCCCCCCCTCCGGCATCGCATCACGGGCATTGACTACAAGGTTGAGCAGGGCCAGTTCGAGCTGGTTCGCGTCGACCAGGGCCGGCGGCAGGGTCGCCGGCAGGATGGATTCGACCCTGATCGAGGATCCTACCGAGCGTCGCAGGAGGTCGTTCATGCCTGAGACCAGCTCGGCCAGATCAACGGGCTTGACTTGCAGATCCTGCTGTCTGGCGAAGGCCAGCAGCCGTTGTGTCAGTGCCGCCCCGCGCCGCGCGCCCTGAAGCGCGCCGTCGACCAGACGCGTCGCCTTGGCATCTCCGGCCACGTGTTTGCCAAGCAATTCCAGATTTCCGAGAACGACCATCAACAAATTGTTGAAGTCGTGTGCGACGCCGCCGGTCAACTGACCGATCGCCTCCATTTTCTGCGATTGGCGAAGTTGCTCCTCAGCTCTTTCGCGCTGCGCGACTTCCTCCAGTAGCGTCTGGTGGGCGGCGTTGACCTCCCTGGTTCGTTCCCTCACACGCTCTTCGAGGTTTTCATTAAGCCGCCTCAGATTTTCCTCAATGGCTTTCCGGGCGGTGGTATCGGAGCAGACGCCGACGAGCTTCCTGGCCGAACCATATCTGTCGGTATAGAGCTGCGCATGAACTTCGGTCCAATGCAGTGATCCATCCGGCCAGATCGTCCTGTGCTCGATCGAATAGTCACGTCCGGTATTGATCGTCCGACGCAGGCGCGCCAGCACAAGATCCCGGTCGTCTGGGTGGATGCTTGCGATGAGATCGTCGCGCGTGAGATCGTCGTCGGCATCTCGGCCGAAGATCGCTTTGCAGGTCGCCGAGGCGGACAGAGCCATCGACGAGAGCTCCAGTTCCCACGCCCCGAGACGACCGGCGGCGAGCGCAGTCTGCAACCGTCGCTCTCCCTCGCCCAGCGCCTCGAGCTGAGCTCGCGCCTCATATTGGCGCAAGCGCCCCTTCAATGCGGTACGGGCAATGCTGATGAAGGAGGTTGCATGAAACGGCCTTTCCAAGAAGGTGACGTTGCCAAGAACCTCCGAGAGCCTGGCGGCGGCGGGATTTCGCTCGGGCCCGCCTCCACGCATGGTAAGCACGATGAACGGGAGGTCTGACCAGCTCGGCTGAGCCGAAACCCATGCCGCTATCGGCCTGAGATCTGTCGAACGAACGGCCTCTTCTGTCAGGACGCCAAGTGCGACGTCATCGCCGAGCGACGACGCGAACATAGCCAGGTCGGCGGCAGCAATTGGTGCCAATCCGGCCTCTTCGATCAACGATCCCGCCACCCAAGCATCGCGACCGGCAGGAGTGTAAATCAATGCTTTCGGTTTTTCGGAGCTAGGAATTGCCGCGATCCCCGTCAACTGTCGACAGGAGCGGCGCTGAGGTCGTCACGAATTCGGGAACGCCGCGAAGCACACCTTGGAACCCGACGAGAGGCTCCCCGAAAGTCAGCCCGGAGCTGTCTATACGATACTCCCGGATGGTATCCTCGTGCAGCCCTGTTCTCTTCTTGATCACGGAGACTGCTCGCCTCACCCTTCCCGCAGCCTCGAAATAACGCAGCAGAATGACTGTGTCCGCGAGATAGGTGACGTCGACCGGCGCCTTCATGTCGCCGACAAGCCCATGCTGCGCAACGGTAAGGAAGGTATTGGCACCTTGCCTGTTCAAATATTGAAGCAACTCATGCATGTGAAGGATCAGCGAGTTTTCATCCGGCATGGATGCTTGATAGCCGTTGATGCTATCGATGATGACGGTCTTGGCATTCGTCTTGTCCACGCAATCGCGTACGCGATGCGCGAATTCACCTGGCGACAGCTCAGCGGCATCGAGCTGTTCGATATGAATAAGACCGCTGCTCCCTAAGGTCTCGAGATCCATTCCCAAAGACTTAAGCCGCGTAAAAAGCAGGCCAAGCTCCTCGTCGAAGATGAAGGCCGCTGCTTTCTCGCCACGCGCGACTGCCGCGACCAAGAATTGAAACGAGAAAGTACTCTTGCCGGTACCGGCTGGACCGAGGATGAGTGTGCTGGAACCTCTTTCCAAGCCCCCGCCCAACAGAAGGTCCAGTTCCGGGATATTCGAAGATATCTCATCGCGGACGTAAGACGACCGATGTTCGGCGGCGACGAGACGTGGAAAAACAACAACACCGCCGGTTTGAATGGTGAAGTCATGGAAGCCGCCGCGGAAGGCTTGCCCGCGGTACTTCGTGATCCTGAGCCGTCGGCGCTCGGCACCATAGCTCGGCGCCATCTCCTCGAGATGGATGACGCCGTGGACGACGCTGTGCACCGTTTTGTCAAGCACGTCGGACGTCAGATCATCGAGCAGAAGGACTGTCGCCCCCTGGCGGGCAAAATAGTGTTTGAGCGCCAGGATCTGCCGCCGGTAGCGCAGCGAGCTTTGTGCGAGTAGCCGGATCTCCGACAGGCTGTCGAGAACCACACGACTTGGCTTGACCCGCTCGAAAGCGGCAAAGATCTCCTTTGTCGTCTCTCCGAGTTCCAGGTCTGATGAATAGAGCAAGCTCTGCTGCTGGTCGGCATCCAACAAGCTTTCCGGAGGAACGACTTCAAAGACCTCGATATGGCCGTCGATCACCATACCGTGCGAGGCGGCACCTGCACGAAGCTCGCTCTCGGTTTCGGAAAGGGTGATGTAGAGCCCCTGCTCGCCAAGTCGCGCACCCTCGATCAGAAATTGCAGCGCAATCGTTGTCTTTCCCGCCCCGGGGTTTCCCTCCAGGAGAAACACGTGCCCCGGCGAAAGACCACCTGCCAGAATTGTGTCTAAACCGGACACTCCGGTACGGGCTTTCATGGCAGGCACGACTGTATTCATACATTGTTTCCTTCAGTTTAAACTGGAATTAGTGGCGACAAACGGAATGTCAAATGGTCGGCAGGGGCTTTCTGAGCGGCCCGATTGAGAAACGACCAAACTCGACAGCAAGGATTTCCGCAAATTTCGGTCCGCTCTTTTTCGGGAGGCGCCAAAGGCAACCAAGCGCTTGTCGATCGTCTCGGAGAATCGCCGCCCGCAAAAAAACAAGCTCCGCCCAAATCGCTCTCGCATGGGTGCTGGCGCACAGGCCCTGATCGTGCCAATCCCGGGACGACCAAGCTGCACGGCCTCGAGGAAAACATTCAATCCGCCGCGGTCGAGCTAAGCGCTGAGGACCTTGCCGAAAGCGCGCTGGCAAGGCGATCCTTACCCTCCGCATCTGCAGGCAAGGGTCAACCGCTAAGCAAAGTCCTTCCCTCATCCTCGGGTTTGTCCCACTGCTGTCCGGTTTAGCAAAAGCGGTTGCGGAAGTTTCCGAGACTTGCGGTAGATTGCCGCTTTACTGTCTTGACTTATTATTTTCGCGACAAGACGAATGCTGGGGGGACTTGGTATCGGCGTCGCAGAGAGTTCCGAGGCGAAATTTTGCCAAGCATTCTGTGCCTACATCACGCACTGTAACGTAGACACTTGTTTCCCCATAACCCTTTGGAAAGGACTTCAAAAAGGGAAATTTAAACCGGACAGTAGTGGCACAAGGCCGAGGGTGAAGTCGTGTGGAGAACGAAATACTTTTCGGCTGCGTCTTCACCAATCAGATCATTTCCTCGGCGCAGGCGCATTCTCATGAAAAGCCGGTATCGTCTCCAGCTTGGTGACGATCTCAGCGATATTTGGCCACCGGGCAAGATCGAGGCCCATGCGTCGGGCGCTGATCGCCTGCGGAAAGAGGAAGATGTCGGCTATGCCAGGCCTGTCTCCGACGGCGAAAGCGCCATTCCTGCGGCCGGCAATCATCGTCTCGACCGCGGCCATTCCCTCGCCGACCCAATGACGGCTCCAGGCGGCAACGGCGTCGGCATCGGCTTGGAAGGCAGCCTTCAGATGCAGGCCGATCCGCGGCGGCAGCAGCGCGTGGATTTCGGCTGCGATCGCAAGCGCGATCGAACGGGCCTGCGCCCTGCCTTCAGCCGTATCGGGCAGCAGCGGCGGCTCCGGCTGAACCTCATCGAGATATTCGACAATCGCCAGCGATTGGGTGATGAGGACACCGCCATCCGTCAGCAAGGCCGGCACCAGCCCCTGCGGGTTGACACTGCGATAACTGGCCTGCCGGCTCTCGGCATCTTCTCCGAGAATGCTCACCGGCAGCGCCTCTGCCGTCAGCCCCTTGAAGGCCAGCGCGATCCGGACCCTCGAGGTCGCGGAAGAAATTTCGTTCTGGTAGAGTTTCACTGTCATTCTCCCTGCTGAATTCAGAAAAGCGGTTGCTCAACCGCGGAGGCCGCCGTGACAAGGCCCGCAAGCGGCGATGGTTCGTGCGAGCTGATGTCGTAGATACAGGGGGCGGCGAAGACCGCAGATGCCAGAACGCAGATAATCATCAATCTCATTGGACCCTCCATCGGCGAAGCCCGGCCGGGCCTCGCCCTGTTTCCTCTCCGCTGCCGCCTTCAGGCAATGCTCAGCTCGACATGGATATTTCCGCGTGTCGCCTTTGAATACGGGCAGGTCCGGTGCGCCTCGTCGACAAGCGCCTTGGCGACATCCGGCTCGATGCCGGGCAGGCTGACCTTCAGCCGGGCCTGCAAAAAATAATCGCCGTCCGTCGTCCCGAGATCGACTTCGGCATTCACCGCAGTCTCCGCGGGAAGCCTGATCTTCAGCTTGCCGGCGGCAATGCCCATCGCGCCGATGAAGCAGGCGGACCAGCCGGCGGCGAAAAGCTGCTCGGGATTGGTGCCGGGCCGCGCGCTGCCGGGAGGCGAGAGCTTGATGTCGAGCTGGCCGTCGTCGCTTTGCGAAGCGCCGTCGCGCCCGCCGGTGGTGCGGGTCTTGCCGGTATAGAGAACCTGTTCGATATTTGTCATGGGAACACTCCGTAGATTGGCCGCACGCGAGGAGATCGCTGCTGCGACCGGGTTGACGAAGTGAGTTTTGACCGGCCGATATATCCTGCATGTTTCCAAAATCGGCCGAAATGTCACAAAACGTAGCATCCGGTATCCGGGACATTCTTGTATACAAAACCGCCGGAAAAACCCCCGGCAACCCTGCGGTCACTGCAGGGTGACTTCCGCCGCAAGTCCGCCACCGGCGCGATTGTATAGCCGCAGCGAACCACCGATCTTGGCCGTCAGCTGCTGGGCGATCGCAAGGCCAAGCCCCGTGCCGCCGGTCTCGCGGTTGCGGGATTGCTCCAGCCGAAAGAACGGCTGCATGGCTGCTTCCAGCATATCGTCCGGTATTCCGGGCCCGCGGTCCATGACCGATATGACGACATGCTGTTCCGCGTCATGCCCGACGCTGATCTCGGCAGAGCCTGCAAATTTCAGGGCATTGTCGATGAAGTTCGACAGGATGCGGCGAAGGGCATGCGGCTTGGTGAAGGCGGCGCCCTCAACCAGTCCGACGACTTTGACGGCTTTCCCGGTGTCCTGATAGTCGTAAGCTATGCTGTCAATGAACGAGGAGAGATCGATGCGGGCGTTCTTCTCCCCGCTGCCGTGGGCGCTGCGCGCATAGGCTATGCCGTCCTGCACGAGGCGCTGGATCTCGGCGAGATCACTTACCAGCTTGTCCTTCTCGGGCGAATCCTCCGCCATATCGGCGCGCAGTCGCATGCGGGTGATCGGCGTTTGCAGGTCATGGGAAATCGCCGCCAGTATCTGGACGCGCTCTTCGAGATAATGGGCGATCCTCTCCCGCATCGCATTGAACGCCCTCGCCGCATGCGCGACTTCGCTCGGCCCCGCCTCGCTCAAAGCAGGACCATCCTTGTCAGGATCGAGCGCATCTGCGGCAGCCGCCAGCCTTCCGAGCGGCCGGATCGCCAGGCGCACCGCAAACCAGGTGCACAGGATGAGGAGCGCCATCTGGACGGCAAAGACATAGGGCAGCCATTCCGCGATCGGCATGACGCCCCTCGGCGTCACATCAATCGTGAGCGGGCTGCCGTCGCTCAGCGTCAGATGCGCCTGCAGCCGGTTCACCTCGCCCGGTATCCGTTCGATGCGGATCGGGAAGCGGTGCCCGACGGCCGCCTCGATCTTTCCCGCGATCTCCCTGCCCTTGCTCGAGGCGTCGGGCACACCGGCCAAGCCAGGCCCAAGTTCGAATCGGTAGTTGCCGCGGCTCAACCAGTCCACAAGGTCGCCGCGCTCGGCCGCCGGGAGCCGGTCGAGAACGGCAATCGATGTTGCAACGTCGTTCTCGAGCGTGCCGAGCATCACCGCCTTGGCCGACATGTAGCGCTCCATGTAGAGAACGCTGAAAGAAAGCCCGTAGGCGAAGGCCAGGCCGATCAGCAGGATGAGAAAGATCCTCGAGCGCAGCGTTCTCGGCCACATCAGGCCCGGCAGCATGGCGACCGAACTCCTCATTGGCGCGGCTCCGAAATTTCGACCGGAACCGAGAAGACATAACCTTCGCTGCGCACCGTCTTGATGTAGGTGGGTTCGCGCGCATCGTCCCCCAGCCGCTGCCGCAGGCGGCTGACCAATAGATCGATCGAACGATCGAAGAGCTCGGCGTCGCGCCCCTGCGTCAGGCTCAGAAGCTGGTCGCGGTTGAGCACCCGTTGCGGATGGTCGATGAAGACACGCAGCAGGCGGTATTCGGCGCCGCTGAGCGCAATCGCCGTCCCTTCCTTGTCAAGGAGGTGGCGAGCAACCGTGTCGAGCCGCCAGTCGCCGAAGGTCAGCAATTGTCCCGCCTCGCTGATCTGCAGGTTGGGCGGCAGCATGCGCGTGCGGCGCAGCACCGCCTTGATGCGGGCAAGCAGTTCGCGGGCGGCGAACGGCTTGGCGAGATAGTCGTCGGCTCCCATCTCCAGCCCGAGGATCCTGTCCATCTCGTCGGTGCGGGCTGTCAGCATCAGGACCGGGATTGCCTTGTGCCGCCCGCCGCGCAGTTCGCGGCACAGCACCAGACCGTCATCGCCGGGCATCATCACGTCGAGCACGATAAGGTCGACTGAATTGGAGTCCAGAAAACTGCGCATCTGGCGCCCGTCCGCGGCAACGCTGGTCCTGAGGCCATTCTTCTGCAGATAGCCCGAAACCAGCTCACGGATTTCGCGATCGTCGTCGACGATCAGGATGTGATCGACATGATCCATATTTGCCTATTCCTCAACGCTATGGCCGCGCCCACCGCCTCGTTCACTGTCGAAGCGCCAGACGCGACCTACGCATATTGCGCCGGCCCGTGCAACGAGCCACTGCCGCCGATCAGAAGTGATCGACGTCGATGACCGCCTGGGCAAAGGCCTGCGGCGCCTCCTGTGGCAGGTTGTGGCCGATGCCGCCGCCGATCGTGCGGTGCTCGTATCTGCCGGAGAACTTTTCGGCATAGGCGGAGGGCTCCGGATGCGGCGCGCCGTTGGCATCACCCTCCATGGTGATCGTCGGCACCGAAATCATCGGCAGGGCGGCAAGCTTCTTTTCATAGGCGTCGTATTTCGCCTCGCCTTCGACCAGCCCCAGGCGCCAGCGATAATTGTGGATGACGATGTCGACATGGTCCGGATTGTCGAAGGCGGCAGCAGATCGGTCGAAGGTCGCATCGTCGAAATTCCACTTCGGCGAGGCCGTCTGCCAGATGAGCTTTGCGAAATCATGCGTGTTGCTGGCATAGCCCAGACGGCCGCGTTCGGTGGCGAAATAGAACTGGTACCACCATGCAAGCTCGGCTTTCGGCGGCAGCGGCTTCTCGTTGGCTGCCTGGCTGCCGATCAGGTAGCCGCTGACCGACACCATCGCCTTGCACCGCTCCGGCCAGAGTGCGGCCATGATGTTGGCTGTCCGCCCACCCCAGTCGTAGCCGGCAATCACCGCCTTCTCGATCTTGAGCGCATCGAGCAGGGCGATCATATCGGCGGCGAGCGCCGAAGGCTGGCCGTTGCGAGGCGTTTTGTCGTTGAGGAACCGCGTCGTGCCATAGCCGCGCAGATAAGGTATGATCACGCGGTAGCCGGCCGAGGCAAGCAGCGGCGCGACGTCGACGAAACTATAAATGTCATAGGGCCAGCCGTGCAGCAGCAGGACCACAGGACCGTCCGCCTTGCCGGCTTCGGCGTAGCCGATATTAAGCACATCGGTCTTGATCTGCTTCAGCGCTTCGAAGGACGTATGGGTTCCCCTCTTCACGTCAGGCATGGCTCCGGCCGAAGCCGGCGCGGTCTGGGCAGCGGCGATGCCGGTCACGCCGAATTCAACCGCCGCAAGGGCGACGGCTGTCATGCCGAAGAAGCGGCGGCGGTGATGGTTGATTTGCTCTGACATGGGTCTCTCCTGTCGAATGGATCACGGTGCTCAGAAGACGTTCGGCTTGTATCGCCCGTATGTCGCAAGCCGCGGTTTTTGAATGCGAATGTAACCCCGGCCCGCCGAGATACATTCTGATACAATTGCCGCCCTGCCTTCGTCCGAGCGCCGGGTGCGTCAGCCCCTCTGCGGATGAGGCAGTTTGTATTCTTTTGTATCGCTTCCGCCCCGGCGCAATAGTTCGGTACATTTTCCCGCCAAACCAGACACACCGGAGATACCTCCGCCCGGCTACATCGCGTCGTTGCTGGTTCAGGCCCATCGCCGTCCAGAGCCCGACCAATCGGTTTCAAAGGAAACGATGATGACACTTCTGATCATTGCCTATCTCGGAGGCGTGCTGACCATACTCAGCCCCTGCATCCTCCCCATCCTCCCCTTCGTCTTCGCCCGCGCCGGCCAGCCCTTCGTCAAAAGCACATTACCGATGCTGGCAGGCATGACCGCCACTTTC
The DNA here is from genome assembly GCF_029194105.1 of Rhizobium mulingense. Taxonomy (NCBI): domain Bacteria; kingdom Pseudomonadati; phylum Pseudomonadota; class Alphaproteobacteria; order Hyphomicrobiales; family Rhizobiaceae; genus Rhizobium; species Rhizobium mulingense. The sequence continues at coordinate 180,737 of NZ_JARFVE010000014.1, forward strand.
GCGCTGGTCGCGACACTTGCTGCGGTCGGCGGCAGCTGGGCCATTCGCGCCAATGAATATGGCCGCCTTGCCGCGATCGTTCTGATTGCCCTCTTCGGCGTGAGCCTGCTTTCGCCGCGCTTTGCCAGCACCCTCGCCCGTCCGATCGTCGACCTGGGAAATAACCTCGTGAACGCCAGCGGCGGCGGACGCACGGCGCCGACGGTTAGGAGCGCCCTCATTCTCGGCGTCGCGACCGGCCTGCTCTGGACGCCTTGCGCCGGGCCGATCCTCGGTCTCGTGCTGACGGGTGCTGCCTTGCAGGGCGCCAACCTTGAGACCAGCTTCCTGCTCGTTGCCTATGCAGCCGGTGCGGCGACCTCCCTTGCCGTCGCCTTGTCGGCCGGCGGAAAGATATTTGCCGCCATGAAGCGCTCGCTCGGTTTCGGTGATCGCATTCGCCAGGTGCTTGGCGCTGCCGTGCTCGCAGGTGTCGCCATCATCGCCCTCGGCCTCGACACCAGCCTGCTGTCCCGCCTCTCCTACGCCAGCACCGCGTCGCTGGAACAGGCCGTGCTCGACCGGCTGCATGCAAAGGAGCTCGCCGCTGCACCCTCCGAGGTCGCGAGCAACGACGCGACGCTCGTCGCGGTCGATGCGAAGAAGCCTTTCCGCAGCGATCTCCCCGTCGAGGGTTATGCGCCCTCGCTCGACGGCGCGGTCGAATGGCTGAACTCGAAACCCCTGACGACAGCAGAGCTGCGCGGCAAGGTGGTGCTCGTCGACTTCTGGACCTATTCATGCATCAACTGCATTCGCACGATCCCCTACACCAAGGCCTGGGCGGAAAAATATTCCGATCAGGGTCTCGTGGTGATCGGCGTCCACGCTCCGGAATTCGCCTTCGAAAAGAAGATCGATAACGTCAAAAGCGCGATCAGTGACTTCAAGATCGGCTATCCCGTTGCCGTCGACAATGACTACAAGATCTGGCGCGCCTTCGAGAACAGCTACTGGCCGGCCGCCTATCTGATCGACGCCAAGGGCCAGATCCGCTATCATCATTTCGGCGAAGGCAATTACGGCAGGACCGAAAAGGCCATTCAGGACCTGCTGCGCGAGGCCGGCAGCCAAATGACGGCGACGGCGCCCGCCGTACCGAATGCCGAGGGCGTGGAAGCGGCTCCCGACCTCGGCAATATCCGCTCCGGCGAGACCTATCTCGGCTATGGGCAGGCGGCAAATTTCGCGTCGCCCGAAGGGCTGCAGGCCGATACGCCGCAGAACTACTCGATTGCCGAGCCCGGTCTCAACGCATGGGGCCTCTCCGGTACCTGGACCGTCGGTAAGGATCAGGCGACGCTCGACCAACCGGGCGGCGGCATCGCCTATCGCTTCAGCGCCCGTGACCTGCATCTCGTTCTCGGACCCGGTGCCGACGCAAAACCGATCCGCTTCCAGGTATCGATCGATGGCAGGCCGCCAGGATCCGATCACGGCTCCGACATCGATGCCGACGGCAACGGCACGGTCGCCGCGACCAGGCTTTACCAGCTCGTCCGCCAATCCGGCACCGTCGCCGCCCGCAACTTCGAGATCCGCTTCCTCGATCCCGGCGTCCAGGCCTACGCCTTCACCTTCGGCTAAACCCAAGACCGTTCCACACCCCGCTCTTCAACATCGACCACAAGGAGTAACCTCATGAACAAGCATCTGACTTTCATCGCAGCCTTTGCCTTTGCCACCGCCGGAATAGCGTTCGCAGCCGAGGCTGCCTCGGTGAAGAACATCGTGATCGTCCACGGCGCGCTGGCCGACGGCTCGGGTTGGCGCAAGGCAACCGAGATCCTCGAAAAGCGCGGCTTCAACGTCACCATCGTCCAGGAACCCCTCACCTCGCTCGACGACGACGTGGCCGCGACAAAACGGGTTCTCGACCTTCAGGAAGGACCGACGCTCCTCGTCGGCCACAGCTACGGCGGCATGGTGATCACCGAAGCCGGCAACGATCCTCATGTCGCGGGCCTCGTCTATGTCGCAGCCTTCCAGCCCGACGAGGGCGAAAGCCTGCTGAGCCTCGCCAGCTCAAAGCCGGCCGGCAGCATGGATATCAAGGAAACGAAGGACGGCAAATATCTATATCTCGACCCCGGCGCCTTCGCGGCGGATTTTGCCGCCGACCTTCCAAAAGCCGAGGCCGACTTCCTGGCAAAGTCACAAGTCTTCGCCGCGAAACAGGCCTTCGCGGCCAAGATCGCAGAGCCGGCATGGCGGACGAAGCCGAGCTGGTCGATCGTGGCCACTCAGGATCGCGCCATCAACCCGGATCTCGAGCGCGACATGGCAAAACGAGCCGGCAGTGACGTGACCGAAATCAAGGCCAGCCATGCCGTTTTCGCATCCCAACCGGAAAAAGTCGCCGACGTCATCGAAAAGGCGGCGAAGAGAGTCGGCGAGTAGGACTTCAAGTCTCTTCTCCCCCGCGGGGAGAAGAGGGAGCAAGCCTGTTGCCCCTCTCCACGACTGGAGAGGGGCAACAGTATTCACTGGTTGGCGGCGACCGGGCGCACTAGCGGGGTAACGCGGCGGATGGTGACGCGGCGGTTTTCCTGTTCGGGACCTGATGTGTTCACCTTCAGGTAACGCTCGCCGTAACCTTGCGTCGCCATGTTTTCCGGCGGGATGCCGTAGACGTCGGTGAGCACGTTAGCGACCGATTCCGCGCGCTGGTCGGAAAGAACCAGATTGCTCTGATCGCTGCCGACGGCATCCGTGTGCCCCTCGATCAGGAAGGTCTCGCTCGGATCCTTCTTCAGCACCTGGCTGATCGCGTCGGCAACCTTGCGCAGGGTGCGCGCCTGGGTCATCGGGATATCGGCGCTGCCGGTCGCGAAGGTGATCGTGTCGAGGTCGATGCGGCGCACCTTGTCGCGGATACGCGCCGAATACTTCACCTCGTCGAGCGAATAAACCCGCTCCACCGGCTCCACGGGCGGCTCGCTCAGGAACTCATAGTAGTCCCGGTCCGGGTCGCTGCGCGTATCGATAATGTAATCGCTGAGCGGCACCCGCAACCGCATTGGAGGCAGATCGGCGCCCGGATCTTCGAAATAGCCGCGGTCCGGATCTTCGTAGAGATCGGGCGAGTAATAGAGGACGGATTCGCGCCCGCGGGCATCGATGCGCGACCGCTGGATAATATCGCCGTAACGGTTGCGGATCGTCACGATGCGATAGCCCTCCGGCCGTGTGATCGTCTCGCGATAGCGACTGTCGGGCAGCTCTTCATAAATCGGCCGTTCGCCGTCGCGCAGGAACCGTCTGTCGTCGTCGCTGCGCACGATTACCTGATTGTTGTATTGAATGATCACGCGATTGTCGTCGGTTTGGTCGTCAACGCGGGCGCCCTCGGGACGGACGAATCGCGGCCGCTCCTCTAGTCTGGTGCCCTTCTCACTGGTCACCGCCTCGAGCTTGATCGTCGCCGGCGCCTTATCGGCGGTGGCCGCCTGCGCATCGGCATCCGAGGTCGGCACCTTCACCTCCTGGCTCTCGGCGCGCACCTTGTCGCGATCGCGGCGGCCTTCACGGCCCTTGCTGCGGTCGGCATCCTTGTCGCTGTCGAGCACGGCGGCGCCATTCTCGACCGGCAGCACGACGGTCTCGTTGCTCTTGGCCGGATCCGCGGCAACCTTCTTGCGGCGTTCCAGTTCCTCGGGAGAAACCTTTTCCGGTGCCGGAATTGCCTGCTCGACCTGCTGACCGCCGCTGGCATCCGGCGCTGGCTGGGCCGTGTCGGTGCTGGGCGCAGCCGGCTTTTCGCCGGCAGGCTGCTCAGCGGCAGGCTTTACGGCCGTGCCTTCGGTGGGTTTTTCGGCGGGCGCAGCTTCCGGAGCTGCCGCCTTGTCTTCGGTTTCCTTCTCCGCGGGTGCGGCAGCCTCACCCTTCTTCGGTTTCTTCTCAGCAGGCGTTTCGGCCGTGGGTTTTACCTCCGGCTTGGCTTCGGGCGTGGTCTGTTCCTCGGCGGGCGCCACCGCTTCGGGAGCGGCAGTTTCGCTCTTCGCCTTAGCCTTATCCCGGTCTTTTTCCCGCTTGCCGCCTTCGGGCTTCGCCTCGGGCTGCGCCTGTTCCGTCTCCGGCTGCGCTTCCGTGGCGGCCGGTTGCTGTTCGGGCTCCGGCTGGACATCCGGCTCGGCCTGTTTCTTCGGCTTCCTCGGCTTTTCCTGCGTTACCGGCTGCTGCTCCTGCTGGGGCTCGGCGTCCGGCTTGGCGTCCGGCTGGGCTTCCTTCTTGGTTTTGCGCTCGGCCTGCGGGGCCGGCTCTTCCTTCGGCGCGGCTTCGGCCTTCGGCGGCTCCGGCTCTGCCTTGGGTTCCGGCGCTTCCTTGCGCTCGGGCTTCGGTTTTTCGGCGGGCGCCTCCTTCGGCTGTTCCGCGGCCGGCGCCTGCTCGGCCGGGGCTTCCTCCTTCTGCTTGCGCTTCTTCTTCAAGAGCTCTTCCTCGGAAGGCGCGTCCTGCGCCACTTCGAAACTGCCCTGTTCCGCCTGCTGCACGGCCGCGGTCGGCGTCGTGCCGTCGCGGGCAGCAGCCATCGTCGTGGCAGGCTGGAGAGCCAGCGATAGGGAAAGCAGCGGGAAAGCTGCACTCGCAAACAATCTAGATTTCTTGCCCATCGGGTTTCCTCGATCCTGTTTGAGCTTCCTGAAGGCCTACAGGCCTTGATTCGCCCCTAGCTTCGCAATGAGGCGAAACGGCGAATTGGCAAAGCGCCAAGCCGCCGATTTGTTCCGGTTCTAGGAAGCGCGGGATTAACCTCCCGTGAATGTTGCAGTCTGCTTTCGTTCATCTCGCCTGTTATTTGCACCGCACAATTGCGCGGGAATTTGTGTTGCAATTCCATGAAAAAAAGTCTGATTATCGCCGTAAGGCGGTGTCGACACCGTTGAATAGCGGCCGCGAGTCCGAGAGAAAAACAGACAGCGGCCACCAACAGAGAGGATCCTCATGTTTAACTCCACCCGCATCTTCGCGGCAGCCTCGATCGCGGCAATGTCACTCTTTGCCGGCTCGGCCATGGCCGATGGCGAAAAATACGTGATCGGCACCGATTCGACCTATCCGCCCTTCGAATTCGTCGATGCCAGCGGCACGATTCAGGGCTTCGACATCGATATCGCCAAAGCGCTCTGTGCCGAGATGAAGGCCGAATGCAGCTTCGTAAGCACCGATTGGGATGGCATCATTCCGGCGCTCAACGCCAAGAAATTTGACATGATCGTCTCTTCCATGTCGATTACGCCGGAACGCCTGAAGCTCGTCGACTTTTCCAACAAGTACTACAACACCCCGCCGGCGATCGCCGTGCCGAAGGACTCCAAGATCACCGACGTTGCTGGGCTCAAGGGTAAAGTGATCGGCGCGCAGACCTCAACGACGCACGCCAACTACGCCGAGAAGCATCTGGCCGACACCGAGCTGAAACTCTATCCGACCGCTGACGAATACAAGCTCGACGTTTCCAGCGGCCGTGTCGATGCCGTCATCGACGACGTCGTTGTTCTCTCCGAGTGGGTTAAGTCCGACGCCGGTGCCTGCTGCAAGATCCTGACCACCCTGCCGGTCGATAAGGAAATCAACGGCGAAGGCGCCGGCATCGCCATCCGCAAGGGCGATCCCCTCAAGGAAAAGCTCAATACGGCGATCGCTGCGATCCGCGCCAGCGGCGAGTACAAGAAGATCCAGGACAAGTACTTCGACTTCGACGTTTACGGCGAATGAGAAATTCGGTATCTGGCCGGTAAAGCGAATGGCGGAAGGCTTGCTCTTCCGCCATTTTTGTTTGACAACGGTGACAAGATTAAAACGGCAAAAGCCGTGAGGGGAATACTCGCATGGGCGGATTATTTTCCGCGCTCGGCTCCTTCTGGAGCTCACTTGTTCACATTTTCGATCCGCTGTGCGGACCCGTCGGCATCTTCACCTGGTTTGGTCAGTCGACGATTCTTGCCTGCGGCGATACTGGCTGGGGCGACGAAATCGCCCTCGGCTTGCAGGTCACCGTTTCGGTGGCGATCGTCACCCTGCCGATCGGCCTCGTCATCGGTTTTCTCGTGGCGCTCGGCCAACAGTCGGAGGAAAAGCCGCTGCGGCTGGCCGCCGGCATCTACACGACGATCTTCCGCGGCCTGCCGGAGCTTTTGACGCTCTTCATCATCTATTACGGCATGCAGATGCTGATCCAGTCCCTCCTCGAGCTTGCCGGCTATGTAGGCCCGCCGATCGAGATCAACGCTTTTCTCGCCGGCGTGATCGCGCTGTCGGTCGTCTTCTCCGCCTACTGTTCGGAAGTGCTGCTCTCGGCTTTCCGCGCCATACCCAAGGGCCAGTATGAGGCGGGAGACTCGCTCGGCCTGCATCGCGGCCGCACGCTGCGGCTCATCATCCTGCCGCAGCTCGTACGAATCGCACTCCCCGGCCTGACGAACCTCTGGATGGTGCTGCTGAAGGACACGTCCTATGTCTCGATTATCAGCCTTGCCGACATCCTGCGCCAGACGAGCGTCGCCGTGCGGGTGACCAAGGAACCCTTCTTCTTCTACGGCATCGCCTGCTGTCTCTATCTGGTGCTCGCCATCCTCTCTTCGTTCCTGCTCGTCCGCATCGACCGCTGGGCCAAACGTTCCGAGGTCCGCCGATGAGCTATGCCGAAGCCTTGATCCCGCCGCAGCCCGCCCCCCGAGAGGTGGCAAAGCCGATGACGGCGGCCCGCCTCAGCGGCTATATCCTCGTTGCCTTCTGGGCCCTCTTCGCAGCACTGCTGATCTTTACCGTCGTCAATGGCTGGGACCCGGACAAATTCTCCCGCTATGGGCCGCGTTATCTGCACGGTCTCTGGGTGACGCTCAGCCTTGTCGCCATCTCCGTCGTCTGCGGCGCCATCCTGTCGCTGCCGCTCGCCATGGCGCGGCTGTCGAAGAACCGGGTGCTCAACTGGTTCGCCTATGGCTATATCTATTTCTTCCGCGGCACCCCTCTGCTTGCGCAGCTCTTCCTGGTCTATTACGGCCTCGGCGTTTTTCGTCCACAGTTGGAAGCCATCGGCATCTGGTGGTTCTTCCGCGAAGCCTGGTATTGCGGTCTCTTCGCCATGACCATCAATACGGCAGCCTATCAGGCGGAAATCCTGCGCGGCGCAATCGAGAGCGTGCCGCACGGCCAGCGCGAGGCGGCCGCCGCACTCGGCATTCACAAGGCCATTGCCTTCCGCAAGGTCATCCTGCCCCAGGCCTTCATCGTCGCGCTGCGCCCTTATGGCAACGAAATCATCCTTCTGATCAAGGGCTCGGCGGTCGTCGCCATCATCACCGTGCTCGATCTGATGGGTGAAACCCGCTACGCCTTCTCCCGCACCTTCGACTACCAGACCTATCTCTGGGCGGCGATCTTCTATCTCACCATCGTCGAGGCGCTGCGCCATCTCTGGGCGTGGATCGAGCGTCGGCTGACCCGCCATCTCAAGCGCTGACGTGGCAGCACTCGCGGGGCCGTGCTGCCAAGCCATTGATATTAAAAATAAATTGCCCTTTCCGGAAGTGTCTGTAAAGTTTCCGTTAACCACTCGCATGTTTCCATATCACGTGGCGCTAATAGGCGCGCGAGTGGGAACGAGAACAAGCGGAATAAAATGCACACGGACATGGAAAGACAATTACAAGGTTACGGCCTGACCACCGCCCAAATCCTCTACTGCCTGCCGGACCACCCGAGGATCCTGCAGACCTACGTCTGGCAGGATTACGATCTCGCCCCGGATTTTCCCGAGATGCGCGGCTTCCTGAAATTCTGGCAGGAGAAGCTCGACGGACCGCTGCATTCGGTGCGCTACGTCCATCGCAAGCTGATCTCGGCAACCGAGTGGCGCGCGCTGAAGGGTGAGTTCATCCTGCACTGATCAGACATGCGCCTCGCCATGGCCGAATTCGCCCTCGTCACGATCCGGACGCAATGCGAAATAGAGCATGCCGAAATAGAAGGCGACGACCGCAGCAATGACCGCAAGGCCGGGGATCGGCCCAAGCACGGCATTGTCGATAACATAAGCCCATGAATGCGCCTGCAGCGCCGGCGTGCCCTCTGTTTGCAGTTTCGGCGTCGAGATCTTCAGGCACCAGGCTAGCAGCAGGATGAAATACATCCAGCCGTAATTGCGCTTGAGACGGCGATGCATCGCCTCGCCATAACTCAGCAGGAAGCGCGGATGGCGCAGGCTCCCGGCGATCACCGCGGCCCAATCGCTGCCGCTATTGGGGTCAGGCGCCAGAATTTGCGCGAAATAGCAGCGCTCGATCTGGCGGATGCGGGCGCGGTATATGTCGAAAAAGCGGTAGCGCCGCGCCTCGATCATCAGAAGCAGCGTTATCAGCATCATCCCGAACAGCAGCACGCCGTGATGCGAGGTGGGAGTCGATAGCGATACCGAGAGCAGCGCCGCCACTACGGTGATCGCCCAGTTGGAGGTCCGGTCGATGCGATCGCGCCAGCTCGTCATGCGTCCGAGCTCGCCACGGTAATAATGGACGAGCGTATTCGTGGTCTCGCCGGGCGTACCGGGCAGCAGCGACCTCCGCGCATCCTCTCTTTCCCTTATCGATAATATTCTGTCCTGCTCGGTCTCCATGATTTTCCTCTCTTCGTCTCCCTTTCGGCTGCCTCTCACAGGCGCTCGACCATTCTGCGCCTGCAGCGACGCCATTGCAAAAGATCGAAAGCCGCCTTAGAGCCGTGCCTGAAACAGAAGGATGGTGCCGCTATGGCAAAGAAGATCGACGAAGAAGCCCTTGCCGAGGCCTATAACCGTGCACTGGCGCTGGAAAAGGCCGGTGATGTCGATGCGGCCGTGGCGGCCTATGAGGAAGTACTGACAATCGATCCGGACGACCACGGCGGAGCCGCCGTGCGCATCGCCGCGATGGGCCGCGGTGAAACGCCGGCCAAGGCGCCCGACGCCTATATCGAGACCTTGTTCGACCAGCATGCCGAGGTCTTCGAGGACGTGCTCGTCGAGCAGCTCGGCTATCATGTGCCGATGCTGGTCCGCCAGCGCCTGCAGCAGCTGAAGCTCGGACCATTCAAGCGGTTGCTCGACCTCGGCTGCGGCACGGGTCTGACCGGCGGCGCCCTGCGCGACCTCTGCGAAGACATGACCGGCATCGACATTTCGGAAAAGATGGTCGAGATCGCTCATGAGAAGGATCTCTACGAGACGCTCTTCGTCGCCGAAGTCGAGGATTTCCTCGAGGACAATGACGAGGAAGCCTTCGACATCATCACCGCAACCGATGTGCTGCCCTATCTCGGGGCGCTCGAACCGTTGTTCTTCGGAGCCGCCGAGAATCTGACGGCGGGCGGCCTCTTCATCTTCTCCTCCGAAACCCTGCCCGAAGAAATTCTCGCCGGACGCGCTTACATGGTCGGCCCGCATCAGCGCTTCGCCCATGCCGACGCCTATGTGAGAGAGCGGCTGACGGCCACCGGTTTCGAGCTTGTCGAGATATCGGATATCAATGTGCGGATGGAAGATGGACAGCCGACGCCCGGCCATCTGGTAATCGCCAGACATATCGCCTGACGGAATACTTGCATGCTCGGCGAAGTATCTCTTGCGTGATGTGCGGCTAGCTGTTACTTAGTCGATCGGTAAAGTTTTTCCAAATTGGAAAGGTCGCCCCGTGTCGCTTGTGCTTTATGGGCATCCGCTCGCCTCCTTCTGCCACAAAGTATTGATTGCGCTTTACGAAAACGGCACGCCCTTCGAAAACCGTCTCGTCGATCTATCCGATGAGAACTCGCGTGCCGATCTCTTCCGCTTCTGGCCGATCGGCAAGATGCCGCTGCTGCGCGACGAGGCCCGCGACAGCACCATCCCCGAGACCTCGATCATCATCGAATATCTCGAGCAATATTATCCCGGCCCCGTTCGCCTGCTGCCGCTGGAGATCGACCGGGCGCTGCAGGTCCGCCTCTGGGACCGCTTCTTCGACAACTATGTCCAGGTACCGATGCAGTCGCTGGTCAGCAATCGTCGCCGACCCGAGGGCGAGGCGGATGAGATCGAGATGGCCGCCTCCCGGGCGACGCTCGGCACCTCCTACGCGATGATCGAAAAACAGCTGGCCGGCAAGCAATGGATATCCGGCGACGATTTCACCATGGCCGATTGCGCCGCCGCCCCGGCCCTCTTTTACGCCGAGACGCTGATCCCCTTTTCACCGGAACAGCCCAACCTTAGCGCCTATTACGATCGGCTGCTGACGCGCCCATCCTTTGCAAGAACGCTGGAAGAAGCCCGGCCCTATTTCAAGTTCTACCCTTATAAAGAGAGGCTGCCCGCCTGCTTCCGGGATGCAGCGGGATGATCGACGGCCAGGCGGATCTCGACCGCATGTTCCACGCGCTTTCCGACCGCAGCCGCCGGGGCATGATCGACCGCCTCGGCCGCGGCCCGGCTTCCGTCACCGAGCTCGCGGCGCCGCTCGCCGTCGCCCTGCCGACGGTGATGAAACACCTGCAGGTGTTGGAAGACAGCGGCCTCGTATTTTCCGAAAAATCCGGCCGGGTGCGGACCTACCGCCTGCAGCAGGATGCGTTTGCCGCCGTCGAGCGCTGGGTGGAACAGCGAAAGACCCGCTGGACCACCGCCTTCGACAGGCTGGACCAATTTCTCGCCGATGAGCCGGAGACCCTCCCCGAATGACGACACGATCCACAGAACACGCCACCCTCGTCATCGAACGCCACCTGAAGGCGTCCGTCGCCCGCGTCTTCCGCGCCTGGTCGCAGCCGGATTCCAAGCGCCAGTGGTTCGCCTGCCACGGCGATTGGGTGCCGCTGGAATACGGCCTGGATTTCCGTCCCGGTGGACTGGAGAGAAATTATGTCGCCGATACGGAAGGGCTCCTGCACGCCTATGACGCCCGTTACATCGACATCGTGCCCGATGCGTGGATCATCTACGCTTATGAGATGAAGCTCGGCGAAGCCCGCATCTCGGTCTCACTCGCCACCGTCGCCTTCGAAGCCGAACCCGGCGGCACAAAGATGGTCTTTACCGAACAAGCGTCTTGACGGATATGCCGACAACGGCGCCCGTCTTCAGGGCACCGAAATCGGCCTCGACAATCTCGAACTCTTTCTCGAGCGCGAGACAAGCCCGATCCATTAGCAAGTTTCAGATATTACATCACTTTTTAGAACGAGAGGCCTTGGCTGACATGTTCAACGCGGCGGCGGCGCGAACGAGCGCCTTCAACGCCTCCTCGTCGATCTTGTCGCTCTCGTGGATATCGATGGCGCGCCGGGTGTTGCCTTCGAGGCTGGAGTTGAAGAGTCCCGAAGGATCCTCAAGCGCGGCACCCCTGGCAAAGGTCAGTTTCACCACGCTCTTATAGGTCTCGCCGGTGCAGATGATGCCTCCGCACTCCCAGACCGGAACCCCTCGCCACTTCCATTCCTCGACAACGTCAGGCTCGGCCTCCCTGATCAGCGCCCGGACCCGCGCAAGCGCCTCGCCGCGCCAATCCTTGAGCTCCTCGATCCTCGCATCGATCATTTGGGAGGGCGTGGCTTCTTCGGCCTGCTGCCCGGAACCGCTCTTCTTCATCCTTGCCGTCGCTTTCTTCATGATTGTCTCTCTTCATCGGCCCAGATGTCGATGACATCGATGCGGTCACATCCGCTCTCCGGGCAATCGGCTGGCCTGCTCCACCCAGGCGGTCAACTGGGCTTCATCGATGTCGTCATCCTCGCGGATGTCGAGGTAACGCACGTCTTTCTGCTTGGACGCGCCCGGCGGCGGAGGATCGAGCAGGGCGCCGCGGAAGAAGGCCACCTTGACGTATCTCGTGAAGCAATGGACGCCGAGGAACCAGCCCTGCCCTTCGATGCCATAGAAGGGAGAGTTCCATTTGACTGCCTTGGATACGCCAGGCACCGTGGCGGTGATTATCCCATCGAGGCGACGACCGATCTCGCTTTTCCAGCCCGGCATCGCCGCGATATAGGCTTGCACGGGCGCGTCGCCATGACCTTTGGCGATCTGCGGGTTGCCACCCGACAGCAGCTTCGGCGTCGCGGCCGGTTCGGCGGCCGTCTCGGCTGTCACCTTGGCCGCCGTCTTGGATTTCTTCTCGGCCATCGCATTCACTCCCATCTCCCGCGCCACCTCGCGGCATAGGGCAGCAGGAACAGATAAAGACCGGTCAGCATCAACAGGCAGAGCGGCAACAGCGCCAAGAGGCCTACCCAGACGGTCGATTTCTCCTGCAGCGCGGCGATGATATTGACGATGACAGCCGCCGTAAAGGCGACGGACAGCCAGCGATGAATTAGCCGAAAGCAGGTGTTCCCGTTCAAAGCGACCTCCTATCCCGGGAAAATGAGCTTGGCGACGGACGATCCGCCCTTCGACGATCTCACTCCGACCGCGCCAGAACCTGCTCCAGATTTGCAAAGAACTGCGTCCACCCGCTCCTGGCGCCCCCGTAAGCCTGCCGCTGATCCGGCCGGAAGCCAGACTGCTCCATCCGCAAATGCGTGCCGGTGCCGGTTGGGGTGAGAGTCCAGGTGACCACGCTTTCCAGCCCATAGGCTTCCCAGCTATAGGACAGGGTCTTGTTCGGCTCGACTTCCAGGACCCTGCAGTCGACAGAGCCCCAATCCGCGCTGAAACTGAAACGATGATCGATGGCGGGCTTAAAGTCGCTCTTCATCAGCCACTCCTGAAGCAGGTGCGGCTGAGTGAGCGCCCGCCAGATCTTTTCCGAGGGATAGGGCATTTCCCGCTCGATGACGACGGAGCGCGTTTCTGTCGATGTGTCGGTCATTGATCCATCCTTTTCAGCAAATCTTCGAGAGCGTTAAAGCGGCTTTGCCAGAACCCGGCCATCTCGCTCGTCCAGTCGACCAGCGGCGCCAGCGCGCCAAGCTGCGCACTATAATGCGTCTGCCGTCCCTCGTGGCGGTCGCGCACCAATCCGGCCTGCTTCAGTATCCCAAGATGTTTCGAAACAACCGGCTGCGACACGCCGGCCCGCTCCGTCAGAGCCCCGACTGTCTTCTCCCCTTCGCGGCACAGCCGCTCGAACAGAGCCCGCCGCGTCGGATCGGCAAGCGTCCTAAAAAGCACGTCGTGAGCATCTGGCATTGGCAATTCATATCTCTGGGGCTATGAATTTACGTATAGCTGTCGAGGCATACGTGAGTCAAGCCGCAAGCACGCTGCGAGATTCCGATAGAACCAAGTAGGAAGAGAACCAGAGGCTTGCGGCGCATCGAAACGGAGAGTTTGCATAGCTCTACAGCTATGTATAGAAGCATCTCACATCGATCGCACCGCCGCTGCGACAGGCAGATATTCGGCAGCAGCGAGCGCACCGCCGCACCAGCCCGATAAACTGCCTCGAGAACTCTTCGGACGTTCGGCCTCCAGCCGCTCCCGAATGAAGGCGGGACCACCGGCAAGACGCGCCGCAAGCAGGCTCGCGGGATCGACCAGACGCCAGTAGGGCGTCACCGCCGAAACCGGCTCGCCCGCCGCCAACGCGCCGAAGGACAGTTCGGCGACGGCTCGCAAATGCCGCTGCACTGTCACCGGGCAGCAGGCATCCGCCCCGTATTGGGCGGCGAGGCGGCGGCGGAGGGCGCCGAGATCGGTGTGAACACCTTGCGGTGCTGATCGGATCTGCTCCGCGACCATCTGCTGCGACGGAATGAGCATCGCTTGCATGCCACTGCGGCCCTTGCGCCGCTGCTTGATCGTCGGACTTTCGCTCATGCCGTCCCCCGGAGTATTGTGCCTTCCTGCAATCTAGGGCTGGATCGAACGACGGCCAGCCTCACGTCAATCGACGGGAAGTCGCTTCTGATGGCTTTTCTGCTCCCGCCGTTTCGGTTAATCCTCGGGGCCTCTCACTCAGGAAAAGGATAGGACATATGGCTAAAGTCGCGTTCATCGGTCTCGGCGTCATGGGCTTTCCCATGGCCGGCCACCTGAAGATCAAGGGCGGCCACGATGTTACCGTCTACAATCGCACCGCCGAGAAAGCCGCCGCCTGGGCTGAGAAATTCTCCGGCAAATCCGCCCCTACCCCGGCTGGGGCGGCGGAGGGGGCCGATTTTGTCTTCGTCTGCGTCGGCAACGATGAGGATCTCCGATCGGTGACATCAGACGATAGCGGCGCTCTGCACGGCATGAAGCCTGGATCGGTGCTGATCGACAACACCACCGCCAGCGCCGAGGTCGCTCGCGAACTTTATGCAGCGGCAAAGCAAAAAGGTGTCGACTTTATCGACGCTCCGGTTTCCGGCGGCCAGGCCGGCGCCGAGAACGGTGTCCTGACCGTCATGTGCGGCGGCGACGAAGCCGTTTATGAGCGCGCCAGGCCCGTCATCGAAGCCTATGCCAGGATGGTCGGCCTGATGGGGCCGGCAGGCTCCGGCCAGCTGACCAAGATGGTCAACCAGATCTGCATCGCCGGCCTCGTCCAGGGACTCGCCGAAGGGCTGCATTTCGGCAAGCGAGCTGGCCTCGATATCGAAAAGGTCGTCGAGGTGATCTCCAAAGGTGCGGCAGGCTCCTGGCAGATGGAAAACCGCCACAAGACCATGAACGCCGGCAAATATGATTTCGGTTTTGCAGTCGACTGGATGCGCAAGGATCTGGGCATCGTGCTCGCCGAAGCCCGCCGCAACGGCGCCAAATTGCCGGTCACGGCCATCGTCGATCAGTTCTACGGCGATGTGCAGGCGATGGGCGGCAATCGATGGGACACCTCCTCGCTGCTCGCCCGTCTCGAGAAATGATCGGCCCCTCCTCCGATCCGGCACAACTGATCGCGCATCTCGAAACGCTGCGCTCGGAGGAGAATGTCGCCGGCATGGCGCGATTCGGCATCGTCACCGGTCGCGCTCTCGGCATTTCCAATCCCGATATCAGGGCGGTCGCCAGATTGGCGAAGAGGGATCACACCAGGGCAATGCAGCTCTGGCAAAGCGATATCCGCGAAGCCCGCCTGCTTGCCCTCTGCACAGCTGAGCCGAAACGGCTGACGGCGGAAGAGGCCAGAGGCTGGGCCAATGATTTCAATTCCTGGGAGATCGTCGACTGCGCCGCCGATCTCTTCGTCGAGGCCCGGCTGGACGAACTCATACCGGAATTCGCCGCCGACGCGCGCGAGTTCGTTCGCCGCGCCGCCTTCGCCATGATCGCCAGCGCCGCCGTCCATCGGAAGAACGAGAGCGATATGACTATCCTTGCCTGGCTGCCCCTGATCGAGGCGCATTCCGGCGATTCCCGCAACTTCGTTCGCAAGGCCGTCAATTGGGCCCTGCGCAGCATCGGCAAACGCAATCGCGGCTGCCATGGCCCGGCACTGCGGCTGGCGAAGCTTCTGGCCGAAACTCCGGATAAAACCGCCCGCTGGATCGGCAGGGACGCGGTCAGGGAGCTGAGCGGCGAAAAGCTCGTGGCGCGGCTGAAATAGCGCGATGCCGCATGTTCCGCAAAAGCATGCAGCGGTTTTTGCGACAATCACATGCGCAAAAACAAGGCGCTAAAGTAGCGAATCAACCAAGATTCAAAAATCACGCCCGGCAGCAATTAATCGGTCGGCCACATGGTCGGGTACCAGGGTTGAGCCGGAACCTAAAATGGAACCTGTCGCTGCGCGCGAGGTTGATAAGCAGGAGGATTCAGTTATGGCCAAATGCGACCAGTGCGGCAACGATTATGACAAGGCCATCCAAGTAAATCTGGGAAATGAAACCTACACCTTCGACAGCTTCGAGTGCGCTATTCAGAAACTCGCTCCGGCCTGCCCGCATTGCGGCGTCCGGATCATCGGGCATGGCGTCGAGCAGGGCGACATCATTTATTGTTGTGCGCATTGCGCCGAGCAGGAGGGAGCCGACGCTCTTACCGATCGCGCGCCTTGAGACCGTCTTCGGTCTCTGCCTTATTCCGACGGCCTATGCGGGTGCCCTTTGTCGTTTGGGTTCTGTGCCGGCGTCTCTCTTGTATCTCGTGGCGGATGCTGGCGATCGTCAGACTCCGCGGGGGCCGCCTGGTCGTCGGAACGGTGGACAGGCTGCCGTTTAGGGTCGATCCGTTTGGCGGGGGCAGCAATTTTTCTGGACATCGCCAGTTCCTCTAGCTTTACCGACAAGAACCGATTGGCCCTCCGAAGGTTCCGCGGCCAGAAGCGCTGCTTGGTTCGGAATCGATGTCACTAAACTGCCGATGTCGAGGATGCCGTCATGAGGAGGAGAAAGAAGAGATATACTCCGGCACAATTTTCACGGTTTGCGTCGAGTCAATTTCGACGACGTCACTCCGGCACGCATAAAGACGACCGGTTCTTGGCAGGAACGTTTCCCAACGGCGCGCGTTGATTCTCCTTATCCCGTGCGAGAGGCGCGGGCAGCACCAGGGAGGTTATCATGAAAGTCAGCAATTGCATGACCACAGACGTGCAGATCACCGATCCCGAGCACACTTTGCGAGATGTCGCCTCAATGATGGGACGTCTCGATGCCGGCGTTCTCCCGGTGGGCGAGAATGACCGGCTGGTCGGCATGATCACCGACCGCGACATCGCCATTCGTGGCGTGGCAGAAGGCAAAGGCCCCGACGCAAAGGTCCGCGACGTAATGAGTACCGATGTCAAATACTGCTTCGATGACGAAGATATCGAAGACGTCCTCCACAACATGGGGGATCTTCAAGTGCGGCGCTTGCCCGTGCTGAACCGAAGCAAGCGGCTGGTCGGCATCATCTCGCTTGGCGATCTCGCCATGAAGGGCGAGACGATGGAAACAGGCAAAGCACTGAGCGGCATTTCGCAACGCGGCGGTGCACATTCACAGACGGCCCACTGACGGTCCGCGTCGCGCCACAGAAAGCTGTCCACGAGCCGGCGGTCATCTGCTCATTCAACTCTCGACTCTCGCTCCATTGCTTTGGCGCGAGAGTTCTGCAATCGCGCACATCAGGAGGCTTCATATAGCTCCGTTGTTATGGCTCGAGCCCAGTTGGAAAGAGCTTGGTTTGCTTCTGTTTTTACCGAGAACTTGGCACCTCAGCCGAGGTTGAACTACTATTCGGCTCCGGTTGTTGAATCACCGGCGGTGGCGCGTCGCTACCGCGATCAAATGGCTTGATCGCCAGGATACCGAGTATTGAAGCAATCATTGCTCCGATAATGACGATCATCAGCATTCGCATCATCAGGGACTCCACCGCCCAGGATTCAACATTGGTCGAGGCAGATCGTTCCTCTGATTGTCCGTACCGCATGCTTGTCCGTGCCGCGGTAACCGCCCAGCTTCAGTGCGGGCTGTCCGACTTGAACGATGACAGGCCGCCGCTCCTCGAGCTTTTTCCCGCCTACCTGGTGCCTGGTCGTCTGAGAGCTACCCATACCCGGCTGAAGCCCCAAATTAAATCGACGGCCAGATCTTCGGCAAAGCACACCTATAGGGCCGAGGCTTTCGCCTGGCCGTCAGTGATACCTGGATTTTTCGACCAAAAAATCGATCAGCACTCTTACCGCCGGCGGCATGCCCCTGGCCGTCGTGAAAACGATATAAAATTGGCTTTCTTCCGACTGCCATTCCGGCAGCACCCGCACCAGCCTGCCAGCCTGAAGATCCGCCTCACAGGCACTTTCGAGCAGCAGTCCGAAGCCGAGGCCGGCGCGGGCTGCATCGAGAATGGCGGTCATGCTGCGGCAAGTCAGCCGCGGCTGTTGCCGGATGACCCGTTTGTCATCATTCGGGCCGATGAGTTCCCTGGTATGGAACGACACCCACGAGGTCATCGCCAGCGTCGGCTGATCGGCGAGTTCGTCCACGCAATTCAAACCACCGCTGCGCTCCACGAGCGACGGACTTGCGACGAGGACGCGCCGCGTCCGGTCGAGCTTGCACATCGTCAGGCTTGTCTGCGTCTCCGGCTCGTTGGTCGCCCTCACCTCGAGATCAATCCGTTCGTTGATGAGATCGGGCGCCGGTCGGAGCCAATGATCTGCAACTTGATCTTTGGATAACGTTCGACGAATTCAGGCAGTATCCCGCCCACGGAGATGTCGACAAGACCGAGCGGGCAGGCCATCCGCACCACGCCCTGCGGGTCGGACTGGGCCTCAGTGACGATCGATTTGGCACGATCGGCCTCCTGCAGAATGGTCTGGCATCTTTCGTAAAAAGCCTGGCCGATCTCTGTCACCCGAAAGTGACGGGTCGAACGCTCTATCAACCGTGCGCCGAGCCCGTCCTCAAGGCGGCTGACTCGCCTGCTGAGTTTCGAACGGGGTATCTTCAGATCGCGACTGGCCGACGCAAATCCACCGCTGGAGACGACGGCTGCGAAATAATAATAGTCGTTGAGATCTTCCATAAGAACAAGCTGTCGGAGAGTAGGATGAATGCTGCCCGCTGCAAGCGGTTGTATCCTCTCTCCCCAAAAGCTGTAATCACATTGTCGGCATTGGATTTTCTTTCCGCGACCCGTCGCGGCAAAGCAAACCGATGCCCGTCGGTCAATTTGATTTCCCTTGTGATTTTAAGAGGATAGGAAGCCGCAATGAAGGCTGGCAGCATGCCGACGTGCGATACGCAACATGCCGGTCGGCCTGCCTGGATGGCGATAAAAAAACTGCCATGAAGATGTGAGCAAAACGCTGCAAGGACGGTCCGGCAGGGAAGACCGGACCCGTCCCCGTAGCTGATCGGAGGTCACTCGGATCAGAAACTGATTGAGTGCCCCCGGTCAGAAGACCGGGAGCATCATTACGTCGATTAGAACGAACGCTGCAGGCGGAAGTAGCCAGACGTCGAGTCGTCGCCGTTGTCCGGATCGAGGTACTGAACCGA